>JBAXMW010000007.1:0-88060 GCA_037134115.1 Gemmatimonadaceae bacterium
GAAGACGTTGCCGCTCTCGCTGCAGATCCTCGGCCGGGAAACGGTCCTCGGGCTGCTGGTCCCCGTGACCGCCCAATTGCTCGGCGAATTCGCGCAGGATCCAGAGGTGGCGTTTGCCGCACTCCGGTGTGCACGCACCGTGGACCGACTGGCGACGGCGCTGACCGCACCGATGCATCCGCGGATGCGCGTGGTGGCGGGCTTGCTGGCAGTCGCCCAGTCGGCGCTCGGGCGGCCCATGGACCAGCTCGCCGATGCGCTCGACCTGCCCCGCCCGCTGCGCGACGCCCTCGGTGATCGGGCGCTCCCCCTCGGCGAGTTGCTCGACCTCGTCGACGCGTTCGAATACGGATGGTGGGCCGATCTCGCCGTGCGCTGTGAGGCCCTCAACATCACACCGCAAGTCGTGAGCGGCACGTGGCATTTCGCATGGCGTGCCGTGAAAGATGAACTCAAGAGCATCACGCCGTGATGTGTCCTCAGGCTTCCCATCCATGAATCCGCGCGCTTATCTGCTGGAACGGTTCGAAACCGATGCCGCCGTGCTGCGCGCGCGGGCCACGGCCTTGCGCGCGGGCCCACCGCAACCGGGACCCGACGCCGCGACCTCTGACCGGATGGCGGAAGCGTGCGAGGACGTCGTGGCCATGCTGCTGGCGAGCCCACCGCATGACGACGAACACGATGCGGTCGCCGCGCTGGTTGAGTTGCTGCCGATGTTAGAGCAGCGGGCCTCCGCGGTGGATGCCGCCGGCCACTGTGCCACGGCCCGCGGGGCCAGTGCCCCGGTGCGTGCCGTCTACCTCGGCGCGGCGACACGCATTCGAGAAGTGCGTGACACCGTGGCGCGCCACGTCGCGCAGGAAGGCGCGCACGACAGCGACGATCACGACCTCGACGACGGCGACGACGACGACCAGGACGCATGAGCAAACGGCATGCACCACCGCCGGTCGCCGACGACGGCGACGACGCGCCCCCGGGCAAAGTGCGTCTCGACAAATGGCTCTGGGCCGCGCGGTTCTTCAAGACGCGGGCACTGGCCGCCGAGGCGATTGACGGCGGGAAAATTGATGTGAATGGCGAACGGGCCAAACGCTCGAAACTGCTGCAGTGCGCGGATCAGCTGCGCTTGCGACAGGGCGCGTTCGAATGGCAGATCACCGTGCAGGACATTGCCTCTCGCCGCGGCTCAGCGCAGATCGCGCAGCAACTCTACTCGGAAGCCCCGGAGAGCATCGCGCGGCGCGAGGCAGTCCGTGCCAACCTGCAGGCCATGCCGACGGCGTTCGCGTACGGCGAGGGGAAACCGGGGAAGCGCGATCGCCGGGAGCTCCGTCGCCTCAAAGGCGATCACTGACGGCGTCCAGCACCATCTCCGCCGTCCACGGCGCGTCGACCGCGTTCACCCAGCGATCCGCTCGCTGCGCCGCCGCCAACCGGACCGCCGCCGCATCGGGGGGCGCGTCGATGAGCACCACCCCCACCACCGCCGGATCCACGAGCCACTTGGCCGCCTCCGCCGCCCGCGACGACCGATGGACGCGCAGCCCGTCGCCCCAACGGCCCAGCAGCGCGGCCGCCACGTCGGCGCGTCGGTCAGGCGATCCCCCGTGCAGCAGGATCGCCGGCCGACCGGGCGCCTCGGCGGCCTCCGTCACCGGAGCGCCGCGATCGCGGAGACTTCCACGAGAATGCCCCGCAGCGACGCTCCCACCACCGCGCGCGTGGGATACGGCGCCGTGAACACCGTCTTGTAGACGTCGTTGAAACGCCCCCAGAGCTGCTCATCGGCGAGGTAGACCGTGACGCTGACGACATCGGTCAACGTGGCCCCACCGGCGATGAGCACCCGCTCGAGATTGGCGAGCACGGCCTGGGTCTGTGTTTCGATGGTCTCCCCGACGAGCGCCCCCGTGGCGGGATCCCGCGGCACCTGCCCGGAAACAAAGAGCAGGTTGCCGGCACGCACCCCGGGGGAGTAGGCTCCCACAGGCGGCGGGACGTCCGAAAGGTGGACAGGCGTCCAGTGACGATCGATTGTTGTCATGCGGGCAGCTCTCGGGTAGGACTCTTTGGCGGAGGCGGCATGGCGACGTTCCTCGAACATCTTGAAACGCCGGTGCCGGTCGTGGACCTCGACCGGATGACCACCAATCTGGACCGAATGGCCGCGTACGCCACCCTGCACGGGCTGCGGTTACGTCCCCATGTCAAAACCCATAAATCGCCACGGATCGCCGCCGAGCAGCTCCGCATGGGCGCCACCGGGTTGACCTGTGCCACCTTGCGGGAGGCGGAGGTCATGAGCGAGGTGTGCAGTGATCTGCTGGTCGCGTATCCACCGGTGGGTGCCGCGCGCCTCGAGCGTCTCGCGCGCATTCGGCCAGAGGTCCGGGTGGCCGTGGCGGTCGATGATCCGCAGGTGCTCCCCGCGCTCGCGATGGCCGCCCGCATGGGAGGGCGTACCTTTGATGTGTACGTCGAGGCGGATCTTGGCATGCATCGGGTGGGCGTGGTGACGCCGGAGCGTGCCGTGGCGGTCGCACGGGCGGCGGCGGACTTGCCGGGGCTGCACTATCAGGGGCTGCTCTTCTACCCTGGGCACATTCGGCAGGCCGTCCAGGAGCAAGGCGCGGCGCTGACCGCCTTGGGGGCGCAGATCGCGACGTTCACGGGCGCACTCACCGACGCCGGCCTGCCGCCGGCCGTGGTGAGTGGCGGCTCCACGCCGGCCGCATGGCGCATGCACGAAGTGCCCGGCGTCACCGAGGTACGCCCCGGCACCTACGTCTACAACGATCGCACCACCGCGATGATCGGCGCCTGTGACTGGGAAGATTGCGCGCTCACGGTACTCGCGACGGTGGTGAGCACGGCCGTGCCGGGACAGGCGGTCGTGGACGCGGGGACGAAGGCCTTGGGGCGCGAACCGCTGCGCGCCGAGGGGGACGGCTACGGTGCGCTGCTGCACCACCCGGAGGTGATCGTCTCCCGCATGTCTGAGGAGCATGGCATCCTCGATCTGTCGAAGACCGACTGGCGTCCGCGGCTTGGCGAACAGGTCCGCATCGTGCCGAATCATGTCTGTATCGTGGTGCATCTCTTCGATGAGATCGTGGGCGTGCGGGGGCAGGCGGTGGAAACCCGCTGGCCGGTCGAGGCGCGTGGGCGTGGCACGACCTTCGATGAGCCGGCACCAGCCCAGCGTGGTCCGCGGGCCGTGTGATGCTGCCGGCGTGGCGCCGTTGATCACCGAGTGGCGTCCCGCATGACCGCGCGCGGGGCCGTTGTCACGCCAGGCGCGGCCCGCCGCATTCTGCTGATCGACGCCGACGCCTTTTTCGTAGCCGTCGCGCGTCAGGAGGATCCGGAGGGCGCCGGCCGTGCTCGTTTGCTCATTGTCGGCGGACCGGCCGGTTCACGTGGGGTCGTGTGCAGTGCGTCCTACGAGTGTCGCGCCTTCGGCGTCCGGAGCGCGATGCCGATCGCGCGAGCGCTCCAACTCTGCCCCGACGCGCTCTGCGTCCCGGTGCCTCGGCAGGCCTGCGGGGCGCGCAGCCGCGACATTCAGGCGGTGCTGCGCCGGTTCATTCCCGTCGTCCAGGCGTCGAGCATCGACGAGTGGTACGGCGATCTCGCCGGCACCGAAGCGCTGTATGCTCACGAACCGCTCGCCACCACCGCGCAACGCATCCGGGAGGCGGTGTGGGAGGCGACGGGGCTCCACGTGTCGATTGGCGGCGGCACGTCGCGGCTGCTGGCGAAGATGGCCGTTGAGCGTGCCAAGCCCAAGCCGGGGACCGGGGCGACCGGGGTGCACATCGTCGCGCCAGGCGACGAAGTGGCCTTCCTCGCCCCCTTCCGACTCGCCGACCTGCCGATGGTCGGACCGCGTCTCGCCGAGACGCTCGCGCGGGTGGGGCTGACGACGGTCGCCGAGGCGCAGGCGTGGTCGACGGAAACCCTGGTGCGCCGGTTGGGGGAGCGCACCGGCCGTTGGCTCGACGCCCGGGTGCGCGGGGTGGACCCGAGCGTGGTCTGGCCGGGGGATCAGCAAAAGCAGGTGAGTCGTGAACGGACGTTTGCGGAGGATCTCACAACGGACAGTCAGATCGGCCGGGAGCTGTTGGCGCTGGCGGTCCACGTCTCGGCGGATCTGCGGCGGCAGGGGCTGACCGCCCGGACAGTCACGGTGAAGCTCCGGGACAGCCGCTTCGAGACCCGCACGGCACGACGGACGCTGCGGCACCCGATCACGTCGGAACGCTCGGTCGCCAGAGTGGCGTCGCAGCTGCTCGCGGCGCTGCGGGAGCGGCGCGGCGGAAAAGTGCGGCTGCTGGGGATCTCGCTGTCACACTTTGAGGGTCCGCCGCCCGCGGCGGCCCAACTGGGGCTCTTCGAGGCCGAGGGCGCTCTGACGGCGCAGGCGGGGGTGTCGGGCCCGGAGCCCGTGGAGGGGGTCCGGGACCGGGCGCTGACGCAGGCGGTGGACCGGATCCGGAACCGATTCGGGTCCGCGGCGATTCTTCCCGCACGGTTGGTGCGCGGCCCCGTGGCCGATCCCCCGCCGCTACCGGGCACGCCCCGGGACGCTTAACTTCCGCCCGGTTGGGTTCCCGTCGATCGGGGACCGTGCGGTGTGGCCATTGATGCGCGCCATCGGGCGTTGGTCCCGGGGGCGGCAATCCTGACGGAGTCATCTCATGAGTGCTGGATACGATCCGAACAAGTTGGGGTGGGGCGCGGCGATCATCACCTGCGTGCTGACGGCGGCACTCGGGCTCACCGCCTACACGATCCACAACAACACGTACCGGCATCCCCGTGATCCGATGAACGTGCAGGTGTACCACGAGCGCGACATGGCGAAGGCGGAAGGTGGCGAGCACGGCGCGGCGAAGGCGGAAGGTGGCGAGCACGCGGAAGGCGCCGCCAAGGCCGAGAAGGCGGAGCCCGCCGAGGCGAAGCACTAAGACGGCGCCCAGACGACGAGCCGGCACCCGCCCGGCTCGCGTCCGGTTCGCGCGGTTCGCACGGTTCGACCCGCTGCGTGATCCACGGTCACGCAGCATTTTTTCGCCTGGTGATATCCATAGATTTTTTGAATGAATGCTGCCATGTATTTCAATTTGTGAATAGGATCGACGTTGGTGACTGTATAGCATGCCATTACTCGACACGCTGCAGGCCAACCTGCTCTCGCCGATTCCGCTCGCCTTCGCGCTCGGGGTGCTCGCGCGCCTCATGAAAAGCGAGTTCGCGCTCCCCAAGGATCTCTACGCGTCGCTCTCCATCTACCTGCTCCTCGCGCTGGGGCTCAAAGGGGGCTACGAGCTCTCGCACGCGAGCGTCGCGAGCATCGCCTGGCCCGCTGCGGCCACGCTCGCCTTGGGCGTGCTGACGCCGCTGACGACCTATGGCGCGATGCGCTGGCTCGGCCGCTTCTCCACGAGCGATGCCGCCGGCATGGCGGCGCACTACGGCTCGGTGAGCGCCGTCACCTTCATTGCCGCGCAGCAGTTCACCCAGCGCGTGGGCGCCCCCGCCGAAGGGTTCATGCCCACGCTGCTCACCCTGCTGGAAAGCCCCGGGATTCACATTGCGCTCGCGATCGGCGCGCTGAACCGCGGACCCACACGCCAGCACGGTGATGCCCCACACAGCACCGGCTCCACCTGGGCGGTGCTGCACGAGGTGTTCACGGGCCGCACCATGGTCCTGCTCGTGGGCGGCCTGTTCGTGGGCTATCTCATGGGTGAAAGTGGCTGGAAGGCCGTCTCCCCCTTCTTCGATAGCGGCTTCAAGGGGGCACTGATGCTCTTCCTGCTCGAGATGGGGATCGTCGCCGGGTCCCGGCTCGGGGATCTGCGGACCGTGGGGCCGTTCCTCCTGGGGCTGGGCGTTCTCCTTCCGATCGTCCACGGGGCGATCGGCGCGACGCTCGCGACCTGGGCAGGGCTCTCCGTGGGGGGCGCCACCGTCTTGGCGACGATGGCCGCCAGTGCCAGCTACATCGCCGCGCCGCCGGCGGTGCGCCTCACGCTCCCCGACGCCAATCCGACCTACTCGCTGACGGCGTCGCTGGCGATCACCTTCCCCTTCAACATCCTCTTCGGTATCCCCCTCTACTACCGCATCGCGCAAGCGGTGGCGACGGCCCAGGTCTGATCATGCATACGCATCCGATGAAACTAGTCACGATCATCGCCGAGCCGGTCCTGGAGCCGCGTCTCGCGCATGATCTCAAGCAGTTGGGCGCCACGGGCTTCAGCGTGGTGGATGGCCGCGGGGCCGGTTCCCGCGGACTCCACGCGACCACGATCCCCGGTGACAACGTGCGCCTCGAAACGATCGTCTCCATCGCCGTTGCCGATCGTATCGTGGACCATCTCGCGCAACACTACTTCACCGATTACGCCGTGGTCGCCTACACCAGCGACATCGCGGTGGTGCGTGGCGCGAAATACGACACTGCGCCATGACGCGGCGGTGGCGTGACGTCACGGCTGGCCCTCCGCTGACGTGCCTCCTACTTTCCGTGCCATGGCGCTGTCACTGAACACGCTCAATTATCAGCATCTGCTGTACTTCTGGGTCGTCGCGCGGGAAGGCAGTATCGCCCGCGCCACGGCCGTGCTGCATCTCACGCAGCCCACCATCAGTACGCAATTGCAGGCGCTCGCCCGCAGTCTGGGTGCACCGCTCTTCACCCGGAGCGGTCGGGCGCTGGTGCTGACGGATACCGGCCAGCTGGTCTTCCGGTACGCCGACGATATGTTCCGCACGGGACGCGAACTCACCGAGGCCCTCGCGCACGGAGGGACGGCGGCACCGACGCGTCTCGTCGTGGGGATCTCCGATGCGCTGCCGAAGCTGTCCACGTGGCGGCTGCTGCAACCGGCGCTCGATACGATTCCGCGGGCAAAGCTCATCTGCCGCATCGACAAGACCGAGCGACTGGTCGCCGATCTCGCCGTGCATGCGCTGGACCTCGTGCTCGCCGATACACCGGCGCCGCCTTCCCTCGCCGTCCGCACCTTCAATCACCTCTTGGGGGAATGCGGCCTCACCATCTTCGGCACCGACGCGCTCGCCCGCCGGTATCGCCGCCGGTTTCCGCACGCCCTCGATGGGGCGCCGTTTCTGATGCCCACCGGCAACACGGCGATGCGCCGCTCGCTCGATGCCTGGTGCATCGCGCAGGAGATCGCTCCGCACATTGTGGCGGAAGTGGAAGATGTGGCGCTCCTGCAGGTCTTCGGGCAGGAAGGGATGGGCCTCTTTGCGGCACCGACAGTCGTGGAGGCGCAAATCCGCCGGCAATATGGCGTCCGTGTGGTGGGACGTCTGCCGGAGGTGAAGGAGCGGTTCTATGCTATCAGCGTGGAGCGCCAGTTGATGCATCCCGCCGTGGTCGCCCTCACCGAAGCCGCCCGCACCCGCCTGTTCGGCTGACCGGCGACATGTCCCCGGCGAACGCCGGTGCTATTCCGGCAGTGGCAAGGTGACCGTGAAGGCGCTGCCAACGCCAACCATACTCTCCACCGAGACCGTCCCGCCGTGCGCGTCGACGATGCCTTTGACGATATACAGGCCCAGCCCCGAGCCAGACCGTAGCAATCGCGGCGCCTGCCAGTAGCGCTCAAAGAGCCGCGGGAGATCCTCGGCGGAGATCCCTGGCCCCGTATCGCGAACCGTGATGGCGACCGATGTCGCGTGGGCCATGAGGGCGCACTCCACACGACCACCCTCCGGCGTAAACCGCACGGCATTGGCGAGCAGATTCGACAGCACCTGCCCCATGCGCACCCGATCGAGTGGCAGCGGCGGTACTTCGCGATCCACCGTGCAGGTGAAGTGCAGCCCGGCCTCTTCCATCGTGGGGCCAAACAGATGCGCCATCTCGTCGATCAATTCGTCGAGAAGGACCGGTCGTTGATCGATGCGCAGGCGCCCAGCGGAAATCCGCGTGACGTCCTGCAAATCCTGAATCAGACCATTGGCCTGCCGCGCCGCGGCACGCACATGCTCGACTTCGGTGCGGTCGAGTAACGTCGGCGCGTGGCCGGCGCGCTCGAGCGCTGCGCCCGTCAGGAGCACAATGGCATTCACCGGATTGCGCAGGTCGTGCGACACAATCGCCAGCATCTCATCGCGCTCCCGCACCGCTTGGCGGGCTTCTTGATAGAGGCGCGCATTTTCCAGCGCGAGCGCCGCGAGACTGCCATACTGATCGGCGACCTGCACTTCGTCCGACTGGAAGCGCGGGGCCTCTGTCCCGCGTACGAGGTGGAGGACGCCGAGGGCGCGTCCACCCGCGCGGAGCGGCACGACGAGCACGGCGCCATCACCAAGGGCCTGCACGCGGGCCTGATGCGCGGCGTCAGGGAAGTTCGCGGCACGCCACGCGGCGACATCACTCACCGCGAGCGCCTGCGGTTCATGCACGAGGCGCGCGACGCCCCAGACGGCCTGATCGTTCGCGACGAAGGGGGTGTGACGCGCGACCAACCCAATCGCCGTGTCCTGCTGGCCGGGATCACGATGCGTCGCCGCCATCCGTCGCCACTGCCCCTCCGGCGTCACCAGATCAAGCAGACACCAGTCCGCCAGCAGGGGGACCGGCAACTCCGTGATCGTCGCCATCGTGGACTCGACATCGAGCGACGAGGCGAGCACCCACCCGGCCGTGCCCAGCAGCCGCTGTCGTTCCTCGCGCTGCCGTCGCTCGCTGGCGTCGCGCAACACCACCATGACAGTCAGCGCCCCGTCCATCACCACCCGGGCAATCGACGCTTCGGCGGGGAACGATTCGCCCGACCGACGCAGTCCGGAAATCAGTCGACGCTCCCCCATCGGCCGCGCATCGGTGGCGCCGTCGGCGAAGCCACGCAGATGGCTGCGGTGCACCGATCGGGCCGCCATCGGCAGCAATCGATCCAGCGGCTGCCCCAGCATCTCGGCCTCTGTCCATCCGAAAATCTGTTCCGCGCCGCGATTGTAGCGGATGATGCGAAACTCGGCGTCCAGCGCGATAATGGCGTCGGCCGCGATGTCGATAATGGCGGCGAGCGCGGCGTGCGATTGCAAAGGAGACGTGGACACTCCGAACTCCGTGACGACAGGCCATTTAGGTTGGCACGCCCGGTGGCATATCTTTCGAGATGCGCGGGCCCCGCGTGTAAGCTAGTCGTCGGATCCTTCCGCTTCGAGCGTCTGCCATGCGTCCGTTCCCCATTCCCCGTCGTCCGCTCTGGACGCTGGCCGTCCTCGCGGCAGGCGCTGCCTGCCCGCTGCTCCCCAATGGAGCACCCTGGCGAGATCGGCTCTGGCTGACTGGGCTGGTCATCCTGGGCGCACCACTCGCTTGGCAGACGATCCGCGGCATGCTCCGCGGGCAGTTTGCGAGCGATGTGGTGGCGATGCTCGCCATTGTCGGCGCCGTGGGCTTGCAGGAGCCGCTGGCCGGCCTGGTGGTGGTGCTCATGCAGACGGGCGGCGAGGCGCTTGAGACGTACGCCGTGGCACGGGCCTCGAGTGCCGTGGCGACGCTTGAAGCGGACGCGCCGCGCCGAGCGCATCGCGTGCAGGATGGCGTGGTGACGGATATTGACGCGGTCGCCATCGTCCCGAATGACATGCTCCTGGTGCGCCCGGGGGAGATGGTCCCCTGTGATGCGACGGTCACTGATGGTGTCTCGCATGTGGACACCTCGCGGCTCACCGGTGAGCCGATCCCGGTGAAGGCCATGGCAGGCACGCCCTTACTTTCGGGGAGTGTGAATCAGGAAGGGGTGCTGACGCTGCGGGCGCTCCGCGCCTCGCGGGACAGTCAGTATGCGCGGATCGTGGATTTGGTCCGCACGGCGCAGGCGAGCAAGAGCCCGCTCCAGCGCACCGCCGATCGCTTCGCCGTCTGGTTCACGCCACTCACGCTCGTGGTGTGTGCGGCGGCCTGGTGGATGTCCCACGATGTGAGTCGCATACTCGCGGTCTTGGTCATTGCCACCCCCTGTCCACTCATTCTCGCGGCACCCGTCGCCATCATCGGCGGGATCAACCGGGCCGCCCGCCGTGGGATCATCGTACGCAACGGCAGTGCGCTCGAAGGGCTCGCGCACATTACCGCGGCCGTCTTCGATAAGACCGGCACGCTCACGGTGGGCCGTCCCCGCATACATCGCATCGTGACCGACGGCGACGGCTCGGCCGATCAGCTCCTCGCCCTCGCCGCCAGCCTCGAGCACGGCTCTGGGCATTTGCTGGCCCGCGTGGTGGTGGCCGAGGCGGAAGCCCGCGGGCTCGTCACCACGATCGCGAGCGCGACGGTGGAGACACCGGGGCGCGGCGTGCATGGCGAGGTCGGCGGGCGCACCGTGGCGGTCGGCGCGCCAGACTTGGTGGCGGCACAGCTCCCGGCGCTCGCGGCGCGCATCGAGGCGATGGCGGTGGGCGCCGACGGACTGCACGCGTACGTGGGGAGCAGCGATGGGCTCGTGGGGCGGATTGAGTTTGCCGATGCACTCCGCAGCGACCTCGACACCTTCCTGCAGGATCTGTCCGCACTTGGCGTCCGTGAGGTCAGCTTGCTCTCGGGAGATCGACCGGCCAATGTCGCGCAGATTGCCGCCCAAGTGGGGATCACCACCTTTGCCGGCGGCCTGTCACCGGAGGACAAAGCCGTCCGCGTCCACGCGCTGCAGCAGCAGGGCTATCGCGTGCTCATGGTGGGGGATGGCACCAACGACGCGCCGGCACTGACTGCAGCGAGCGTCGGCGTGGCACTCGCCGGGCATGGCGGCGGTGTGGTGACGGAAGCCGCCGATGTGGTGCTGCTGGTGGATGAACCGGCACGCGTCACGGCGGCCATTCGGATTGGCCGCCGGTCGATGCGCATTGCACAACAAAGTATTGGCGTGGGGCTCGGCCTGAGCCTGCTGGGAATGGTCGCCGCGGCCTTCGGCCAGATCACGCCGATCGCCGGGGCACTGACCCAGGAGGCGATCGACGTGGCGGTGATCCTTAATGCGCTGCGTGCCAGCTTTGATGAGCGGTGATGCCACGGCGCCGCATCACAACCACGAGCCCCAGCAATCCCGCCGCCATCAAGGCATAGGTGGACGGTTCCGGCACCACGGATGTTTCGCCGAAGCGGATGCGCTGGGAATCATATTGCTCACCATCAGGCTGCGAGTGGACGCCCACGCCAATGGGTGTGGCGCCTGTCAGGGTGAAATTCACCAGTGCGGATTGTCCGATCTGAATATCCGGCCCCCGCACGAACTGGACGTTATCGCCCATGACGCCCAGCACCCCGTTAAACCACGAACTGCTGCTGGGATTCTGCGCGCCGCTGGCGAGCCAACCGGTTGGCGTCGAGGACACCCCCGAGACCACGGGCGTCCCACTCCCAAAGTACAGGTAGAGTTCCCCGAACTTCTGCGTGGGCGTGGTGGAGGTGTTCGTGATCCCCAGCGTCCAGAGGTTCCCGCTGGTATTCACCAGTGACCAGTTGGCACAGGTCGCATACGCGCCCATGAAGCACCCAGAGCCGGAGAGTTGGGCCGACAGGGTCGCCGGCAGGCTGATCGCGGCCAGCGCGATCCAAGTTGAAAGTTTCCGCATCGGCACCATCCACGTGAAATTGCCATAGAGCCATCGCGCAGCGTCGCGCAGAGGAGAGAGGGCAAGCGGAGTGCCGCCGGGGGGCCACGCTGTCAGGCGGTCCCGCCGCCGCGCGTAACCGTTGATGGCCAGACGGGTTACCTCGCCTTCGCGGCTGAGGACGACGACGCCCCCTGTCGGGCGAGGTGCCGACAGGGGGCGCAGCGAATGTCAGGGAATTGTCAGCGCTGTCGCGGCGTCACTGCGACAGCTGCCGAATCACAGCGTCAGGCCGCTTGTGGTCGGGGCTGTGGATCCGCGACGACGACGCGCTCGAAGCCGTTGTGCTTGGCCTTGTAGAGCGCGGCGTCGGCACGCGACTTCCACGTCTCCGCATCTTCGAGCGGCTGCAGCTGCGCGACACCGACGGACACGCCCACGCTGAACTCCATCGCCGGATGCGGCGTCGGCAGCGCCGAGAGCGCCTCCTGCAACCGCATCGCGAGCGCTTGGGCTTGCGACCACTCGGTGTTGTTCAGCAGCACGGCGAATTCATCACCGCCGTAGCGGCAGATGGCGTCGGACTTCCGCAGGAACACCTGCTTGAGGGCAGTGCCCAGCGTCGCGATCGCCGCGTCGCCGGCCATGTGGCCATACATGTCGTTGACCATCTTTAGCCGGTCCATATCCATCATGAGCAGGACCACCGGCTGGCGCGACAGCGAGTACATGTGCACGGAGCGCACAATCATCGTGTCGAAGAGCTTGCGGTTGCCGACGCCGGTCAGCGCATCGGTCGTACTCTCGCGGCGCGCTTCCTCCAGCTGCTGCCCCAGCGTCTCGAGCCGGGAGGCGAGCGTCTGGAACTGATCGGCCTGTTGCGTGCGCCGCTCCTGAATGGCCGATTCGATTGCGGTGATCGCCGCGGAGACCTCCTGCTTGATCGAACCGGTCTGGAGCCGCTTCATCGCGGTGCGCGCCTTGTCCATGTGGCTCTGCGTTTCCAGCTCGGAGCGCTGATCGATACGAACGGCGTGGTGCACCGTTTCCACACAAGACCAGAGCGCGTTGCGCAGCTCGGTCACGGTATTCGTGTTGTGCTGGTGCTCGTCCTTCCGCAGCTCTGCCACGGAGCGGACCAGCCCGTCCCAGTCGCGGTCCACGACATGAAGCGCCGACGTTTCGGCATCGGGGGTCAGCGGAACGCCAAGGGTCGCGTGCTGGCGCCAGCGCATCAACTCAAGCGCCGACTCCGTGGCCGGCACCTGGGCCCGGTCCAACGGATACCGGGCCAACGCGGCGAGCAGTTCACCCATGGCATCCAAGACGAGCCCCAGACCAACCACACCACTGGGATCGACCGGACTGGCCGTCGGAATGCCGGCACCTTCCCCAGACTGGGACGGCGCCGTCGTCGGCGTGTCGGTGCTGCGGCGATTAGTCGCCGCGCGAAATTCCGCGGAGAGCGTTTTAAAGAGCATCGCAGGATAGGATCAAAAGGGTTGACCCCCTCCAGACGATCAGAACTCCTCGGGCGCAACGGCCATGATGGAACCGGCCCCGGATTGGATCGCCGCCAGCAGGGTAGTGGCCTCCGGCAGCAACCGCGCCATGTAAAAGCGGGCCGTCTTGATCTTGGCCGCCAGGAACCGGGGGTCCCCGGTGCCGGCCGCGAGCTGCGCCGAGGCGACCGTAACCATGCGGAGCCACTGCCACCCCACGGCGACGTACCCCATCAGATGGAGATACTCGGTCGCCGCCGCTCCCGCTTCATTGGGATCGGCAAAGCCGCGCTCGGCCAGCGTCATGGTGGCCTTTTGCAGCTGGTAGAGGGCCGCCCCGACGGGCTTCGCAAACTCCTCACGCGCCGGATCCGCCGCCGCCGCGTCCACATCCGCCTTCACCAGGCTGAAGAAGTCGCGCACGAGCCGGCCACCCTCCATGGGGAGCTTCCGCCCCACGAGATCGAGCGCCTGCACGGCATTGGTCCCCTCATAGATCTGCGCGATCCGGGCATCGCGCACATACTGCTCGAGCCCGTACTCCTTGATGTAGCCGTGACCACCCAGCGTCTGCAGCGCGATGTTCGTGTTATCGAAGCCCTTGTCGGTCAGAAACGCCTTCAGGACCGGCGTCATCAGCGCCACGATGTCGCTGGCCGCCTGGCGCACGACCGGATCCGGATGCCGGTGCTCGAGATCAATGCGGATCCCGATCCAGTAGGCGAGGGACCGCATCCCTTCGTTGAAGGCCTTGATGCGCAACAGCCCCTTCCGCACGTCCGGGTGCACGAGAATGGGATCCGCCGGCCCGGCGGGATTCTGGGGGCCGGTGAGTGCGCGCCCCTGCAGCCGTTCCTTCGCATACGCGAGGGCGTTCTGATACGCGACCTCAGCGAGCCCCAGCCCCTGCAGCCCCACCGCCAGCCGCGCGCCGTTCATCATCGTGAACATGCCGCGCATGCCCTTGTGTGGTTCCCCGACCATCCAGCCCAGCGCGTTGTCGAAGTTGAGGACGCAGGTCGCCGACGCTTTGATCCCCATCTTGTGTTCGATGGCGCCGCAGCTCACGCCATTCGCCGCTCCAGTGCTCCCGTCCGCTTCGACGCGATACTTGGGGACCACGAACATGGAGATCCCCTTGGTCCCTGCGGGGGCATCGGGGAGCTTCGCCAGCACCAGGTGCACAATGTTGTCCGTCAGGTCGTGCTCACCGGCCGAGATGAAGATCTTGGAGCCCGTGATGCGATAGGCCCCATCGCCGGTGGGCACCGCCTTCGTGTGAATGATCCCGAGATCGGTCCCCGCATGCGCTTCCGTCAGGCACATTGTCCCGCCCCAGGAGCCGTCGACCAGCTTGGGGAGAAAGCGCTGCCGCAGCTCCTCGGACCCATGGCTCATGAGCGCACTGTACGCACCATGCGCGAGCCCGGGATACATGCTGAAAGAGAGATTTGCGGAGCAGAGGAGCTCCTCCATGACGAAGCGGACCGCTTCCGGGAGCCCTTGCCCACCGTAGGCGGGATCGGCGGCGATCCCGGTCCACCCCCCAGCGGCGTACTGCGCGTACGCCTCCTTGAAGCCCGCTGGCGTTCGCACCGTCCCCTGATCCAGCACCACCCCTTCCGCGTCGCCCGACTGGTTCAAGGGGAAGAGGACCGTCTCACACAGCACCGCCCCCTCGGCCAGCACCGCGTCCACCAGATCCGGCGTGGCCTCCTCGAAGCCCGGGAGTTCTGCCAACTGCGCCACGTTGTGCACATCGTGCAGGAGAAACCGGATGTCGTCGAGCGGGGCCTTGTAGGTAGGCATAAACAGCGTCCTCGGGGGCTGGCGAACCGTGGCGGAAAGCTCTGGCGGAATGCTTTGGCAGAATGCTCTGCTGGTTGGAAGCTGCGGACTGCCCTGCCAGAGAGCAAGGGGGAATGCGACGGAAGCGTCATGTTTTCCCACCTTCCTGACGGAAGCCCCGGTGCTAGAATCCTTGCAGCGGGGTATTCCGTAGGGTTCTGCATCCCCGGGGCGCGTGCCCCCAATGACCGACCTGTTGTCTGGAGTGAGGCATGAAGGCGTTTCTGACGGCCCTGGCGGCCAATTTGGTCACCATCGCGCTGTGCGTCGTGGGCGGCATCCTGTTGGTGATCGGTATCGCCGCCGCAGCCGGTGGGAAGGAGACCGTCGTGGTGAAGAAGGGCTCCGTGCTGGTGATCGATCTCGATCAAGCCCTCGTGGATGCCCCGACCACGGTGGAGCACCACTCGGTCGTGGACGACCTGCTCGTCACCGGCGGCCAGAACACCCTCCCCCTCCGCTCGGCGATCATGGCGCTGCGGGGCGCAGCCATCGATTCAGACATCAGCGCCGTGCTCATCCGCGGCAGCATTGTCGGCGGCGGCGACGGCTCCGGATATGCCGCGCTCCGGGAACTCCGCGCGGCGATCGCGGATTTCCGAAAGTCCAAGAAGCCGGTGCATGCCTATCTCGTGAACCCCGAGGTGCGCGACTACTACGTCGCCTCGGCGGCGACCACGGTGACGCTCGATCCCTTCGGCGCGCTGATGCTCCCCGGCCTCGCCGCCGAGCCGGTCTTTTTTGCGGGGCTCCTCGAAAAGTTCGGCATTGGCGTGCAGGTGAGTCGCGTGGGCCGCTTCAAGTCGGCGGTCGAACCGTTCACGCGCAGCAACATGAGTCCCGAGAGCCGGATTCAGACGCAGCGCTATCTCGGGGACTTGTGGCATGAAGTCAAAGTGGGGATCGCCGAGAGCCGCGGGCTCGACACCGTGGCCGTACAGCAGATCGCCGATGCGCAGGGGCTGCTGCTCCCCGAGGCGGCGCGCACGGCGAAGCTGGTCGACCGCGTCGCGTATTTCGATGAAGTGCTGAGCGATCTGGAGATCGCGGCGGGGGTCAAGACCGCTGGTGCGTCACGTCGCGACAGTAGCGCATCGGGGACGAGCCAAACCGAAGAGCTGGCCGCGGCCTTGGGGAGCCCAACGCTCCCACAGGTCACGCTGGAAGACTACGCGCCGATTGCGATTGGTCGGGCGCGGGCGATTGGCGCGAAGCAGAGTGTTGCGATTGTTTATGCGCAGGGGGAGATCGTGGACGGCGACGGCGATGCCACGAACATCGGCGGCGACGCCTTGGCGCGTGAGCTCCGCCGCGTGCGCAACAGCAGCGGGATCAAGGCGGTGGTGCTGCGCGTGAACAGCCCGGGTGGGAGCGCGATTGCCTCCGAGAAAATTCAGCGCGAACTCGCGCTCATTGCGCGGACGATGCCGGTGGTGGTCTCGATGGGGTCTGTCGCGGCAAGCGGTGGCTACTGGATCACGACGGCCGCACGGCAGGTGTTCGCGGAACCGAACACGATCACCGGATCGATTGGGGTCTTCGGACTGCTCCCCAACTTCAAAGAACTCGCCACGAAGAATGGCGTGACTTTTGACACCGTGAAAACCGGCCGCTTCGCGGATCTTGCGACGCTCTCACGCCCACGGTCGGCAGAGGAGCTCGCGGTGATCCAACGGGGGACCGACGCCGTCTATGGGGCGTTCATCAACCGCGTCGCGACCGCCCGGAAGCTCTCACCGGATTCGGTGCGGGTGATTGCGGAAGGGCGCGTCTGGTCGGGGCTCGACGCCAAGCGTATCGGTCTCGTGGACTCCTTGGGTGGGCTCGATGCCGCCGTGGCGAGCGCGGCGACGTACGCCAAGCTCACCGGCGATTACGACATCAAGGAGTATCCGCGTGCCCGCACCACGGCGGAACGCCTGATTGAGACGCTCGAGCGGAAGCCGGCACCGGTCGCCCAATTGGCCGCCTCGCTGACCGGACACGGGCCAGCGCAGGAGCTGGCGCGGGCCATCCTGCGGCAGACGAGCGCCGTGCTGCAAGGCGATGACCCACGCGGCGTCTATGCGCGGATGCCGTTCGTGCTGAGGATTCGGTAACCGCTCGACCCGTCAACGACGCGGGGGATCGCCAGTTGTGGCGATCCCCCGTGTGCGTTGCCTACCCGCCGAGACTGGCGCGCGACGAGCGATAGTTACAAGGCGGCGCGTGCCGCTTCGAGCCGTTCGCGCTGCGCCGTCCACGCGCTCACCTGCGCCTCCGCATCGGCCAGTGACGCCTGCGCGCCCGCGACCATCTCCGCCGTGCCCTGACGCCCCTGCACGTCGGCCAGCCGCCACGTGGCGGCCTCTACCCGAGCCTGAGCGATCCCCTGCATCAACAGGGCGCGCTCGTGATGCGGCGCGCTCCACGCGGCCATCGGCCGGTCATCGTCAATGCCGATCAGCCCCAGCACGCCGTCCGATGTGGTGAAGGAATCCAGCAGGATCGCATCAATGTCCGTCACGCGTCACTCCGAAGCAGAGGGGAAACCGGAACCCACAGGACGGGCCCACCGCCAGCGGTGATGCACCGCGAGATGAGCGCGGCAGCGGCCTCCCCGGTTCCCAGCGCTCCCCCAGCCCCGGATCAGTGCCCGGTGACGCGGACCGCCAGCCAGAGACGACGCGGGAGCCCCGGCTCGTAGAAACGACCCCGGGTCGCATTGATCACGACGCTCGCGGCATACCGGCGATCGAAGAGGTTATCGACCCCGGCAGAGGGTTCAAGCGTCATATGCCCCACCAGCAGCGGCGCGGTGACCCCGGTGCGTGCCCCCCAGACGCTCGCGCCGGCGGCGATGACCTGCCCGGCATCATCAGCGGTCATGCGTCCCGTGAGACTCGTCTCCAGCGTCCCGAACCACCCGCCGCGTCGCACCGTGGCCCATGCCTGCGCCGTCTGCGTGGGAATCCCAGGAATTGGCTGTCCGGCATAGTTCACCGTCCCCACGCTGTACCGATCGAAGCGGTAGTGGGCGTAGCTGTACGACACCCCGGCATCCACCGAGGACCAGACGGCCCGTGCACTCGCTTCCACCCCCGTGCGTGACGTCTGGCCCGCATTGCGGTACGCCTTCCGTCCGGGCGCATTCGGGACATCAAAGGGCACGAGCTCATCGTGCACAATGGCCCGAAACGCCGCGAGATCAACACGCACGCGACTGGCGAGAATCCCCTGCACGCCGGTCTCAACCGTGCGGGTGAACTGAGGTGCGAGTCGCCGATTGAGGCCGGCGCTGCCGTCCTCCTGATTGGTGAGTTCGGTGATGGTTGGCGTCTCGAAGGCCGACGTCCAATTCGCGAAGAACGACCAGCTCCGACCGCCCCGCCACACGAGCCCTAGCATGGGGGTCGTGGCGGCCAGCGTGCGCTCACCGGAATCATCGAGATTGGTGCTGGTGATGAACGCATCGGTCACGCGAAACGCAATCTGATCGCGTCGCGCCGCCACGCTCACAAAGAGCGCATGCGGGAACTCCCCTTCGGCGCGCACGAAGGCGCCAAGGCCGCGCACCAACTCGCGTTGGTCGAGACGCACCGCCCCGCGCTCCGCGCCACTGGTGGGGCACTTGGTGGTCGCAGCGCCGGTGGCATCCGCGCAATTCTCGAAGTTGCGGCGGGCGTCGTCCTGCCGTTGGGCGTCCACCCCGGCGGTGAATCGCAGCGGCCACCGAAAGCGCGTCGTGCGGACCGTGCCGCGCAGCGATCCACCTGCTACCGCCCGGTCGACTGCCACGATGGCGAAGGGGAGCGGATTGTCGAGCGTGCGCGTCGACGCGAAGAGACTCGCATCCACCGATGCCCCCTCTGACCCGCGCGACGCCAGCAGCGCGATTTGCTGATGGGTGACGGCCTTCCGCGACCGCTTCGTGATGTTGAGTGAGTCCGGCAGTCGTGGATCGCGCGACAGCTCAGCGGCCGTCAACGCCCCGGTATTCTCGGCGCGGGGGGCCTCATAGCGCGTCCCTTGCAGCTCCAACCGCGTCCCCCCCAGAGTGCCCAGCACCCGGGCGAAGGCGTTGGTCGCGTCGAGCCGAGCCCATTGGCGCGGACCGTCGCCCACGGTGCGCGTGACGGTCAGCAGCGCTGCCGGACGCGGCATTGACGTGGCCGATGGGCTCGCACCAGAGATTCCACCAGGGATGGCACCCGGGAGTGTCCCGGAGACCGTGGCGGTGGTGCGCGTCAGTCCACCACCGGACCACCAGCGGCCATCGGCGGCGAGGGGCGTCGTCTCGGGCTCCCGGGACCTGACCTCCACCACGCCACCGGCGGCATTGCCATAGAGCGCGGCGGCGGTACCACGGATGACCTCAAGCCGACCGACGCTTTCGAGCTCAAGCCAATCCACGGGGGTCTGACCATCGGGGAGCGACAGCGGAATCCCATCGCGCAGGAGCCGGACGCCACGCACCCCAAAGGCTGACCGGGCGCCAAAGCCGCGCATGACGAGACGTGGATCCTGCGACGGGTTCGCGCGCTCCTGCACCAGCACGCCAGGCACGCCCAAGAGCAGATCCCCCAGGGAGACCCGACGCTGGGCCGGCCGGACGGTGTCCGGGGTGACCCGCGCGGTGACGAAGGGCAGCTCCAGCGGTGAACGGGCGGCATCGCGCGTCACCGTGATGGGCGGCAGTGTCGTCCGGACGGGCGGCGTCTTCGTCGAATCCCGTGGCGGGGTGCCGGCGGCCGCTTGGGCGTGGAGCGGGCGGACCGGCATGGCCAGGGTGGCCAGCAGCGCGGCGGCGAGCACCACGGATCTTGGGGATGGCTCGGGGAGAGCCTTGGGGCCACGACGGGCCGCGACGACGGAAGCGTGGAGGTTCTGCACGCGTGCAGACTGGCGACCCGCACGCGTGTTGTCGAGAGCACCGGAACGCCGTGGGGGCCAGACGTGCCCCGCGGCCACCTTAATTCTTCAGTTTGTTCTTCTTATCGCGGCAGGTTGGCTTGCGCTCTTCGGGATCTTCATCGAAGAGCTCGCCGGTCCGATCGCACACCACACCCGTATTGGTATCGCGAATGGAGAGGAACCAATGGGATGCATCGGCGGTCCAAGCTCGTGCGACTTGATTCCGTGGCAGGCGGGCCCCTCGGCCCTCAAGCTCCGGCCAGGAGGCAAACCGACCATTCAGCGCACGAAACTGCCCCTGCTGCTCGTGGACCTGTCCGAACGCCTTGGTCATGGCGACCTGTGAGGCTGCGGCCGCCGACGAGGCCCGTGTCGTGATCGTCAACAGGACGCCGGCCGCCACCATGAAGACCGCCACAATGGTGACGACCAGCCGGCGCTCAAGGGCTTCCCGGTTGGATGAATTCGCCGTCGGTTTGCGTGGCGCCATGATCAATGAAATATAGAGCAGTGGGGTCCAGCGTCCGGGCCACGGGAAAGACGCGCCACGGTCGGCAACGTCACGGGTACCCTTTAGATTACCATCATGTTCTTTCGTCAATTTTATGACCAAGGGCTGGCTCAGGCCAGTTACCTGATTGGCTGCCAAGCGACCGGCGAGGCGATCGTGGTCGACCCCCTCCGGGATTGCGCCCCCTATCTCGAGGCGGCCGCCGCGGAAGGGCTGCGGATCACCCAGGTGACGGAGACGCACATTCATGCGGATTTCGTCTCCGGCGCCCGGGAGCTCGCTGCCGCCACCGGCGCCACACTGCTCCTGTCCGCCGAGGGCGGTGACGACTGGCAGTACCGGTATGCCGCCGCGGACGGGGCGACGCTGCTGCACGATGGGGACACCATCGTGGTTGGGAACATCCGCCTCGACGTGATGCACACCCCCGGCCACACTCCGGAGCATCTCGCGTTTGTCGTTACCGACACCCCGCGAGCGGCGGGTCCGATGGGGATCCTGACCGGGGATTTCGTCTTCGTCGGCGATGTTGGCCGGCCGGACCTCCTCGAACGGGCTGCTGGCGTGGCGAACACGATGGAGGCCGGCGCCCGGACGCTGTTCCATTCGCTGTCGCGCTTCCGCGCCCTGCCCGACCACCTGCAGGTGTGGCCTGGCCATGGCGCCGGCTCGGCCTGCGGAAAAGCGCTGGGCGCCGTCCCCTCCAGCACGGTGGGCTACGAAAAGCTCAGCAACTGGGGGGTCGCCGAGACCGACGCCGCGCGTTTTGTGGCGAGTGTACTGGAGGGGCAGCCGGAGCCGCCACGCTACTTCGCCGAGATGAAGCGGATCAACCGGGATGGTCCGCCGGTGCTGGGCCAGCTCGCCCCCCTCCCGGCCGTGTCACCAGTCGACGCCTATCGGCGAGCCGCCGCCTGCTGGATGATCGATCTGCGTCCTGTGGCGGAGGCCGGGTTGGGGCTGCTGCCGGGGGCGCTGTCGATCCCCTTTTCCAAGGCGTTCTCCACCTATGTGGGGACGCTGGTGCCCTACGATGTGGATGTGCTGCTCCTCGCGCCGCTTGGCGCGGGAGAAGCTGGGGCGACGGCAGTTGGAACGGTCCCCAGCGTGGTGCGCCAGGCGCAGCACGCGCTTAGCCTGATTGGCATGGACCGCGTCGTCGGCTGGATAGATGTGGAGGCAGCGGCGGCACACTGGCAGACGCAGGGCGCGACGCTGCAGCCGATTCAGACCGTCAGCGTCGGTGCGCTCGCCTCGATGGCCGCCGAGGCCGTCACGGTGATTGATGTCCGCGGCGCCAGCGAGTGGGCGGCGGGCCATCTGCCCCAGGCCCAGCACATCCCACTCGGCGCGCTGGCCGATGCCGTCGTCACGCTGCCAACCGGCCCGATTGTGGTGCAGTGCCAGTCGGGGGCGCGGTCTGCGATCGCCGCGAGCCTGCTGGCCCGACTCGGGCGTGCCGACGTGACCTCGCTGGCTGGCGGCTACGTCGCCTGGCGGGCGGCGCAACGATAGCGCTGGGATCGCACTGAGGGCGCCCGTTCGGGCGCCGTGGCGGGCGCCTCGTCAGGGCGACTGGGGCGCTGGGGCTGGTGCCGTATTCAGCGCCGCGCGAACATGCGCGGCCAGCGTGGATTCCGTAAAGGGCTTCTCGAGCCAGAGCAGTGGTTCGGTGGTTTCAGGGAGCCCGAGGACGCTGCGATCTGGTGCGCCGCTCATGAGGAGAATGCGGAGCGCGGGATGCCGATCCCGCAGGGCGGTCGCCGCCACGTAGCCACTGCCACCGGGCAAGAGGACATCGGCCAGCACCAGATCGATTGGTCCCTCGTGCGTCTCGGCGATCTGCGCGGCCTGCGCGCCATCCTGCGCCTCGAGGACCTGATAGCCCCGTCGCCGCAGCATGGCACGCGCCACTTCCCGGACGGCCGCATTGTCTTCGATCAGCAGAATGGTTTCCGAACCATCGACGATCGCTGCGGGTTCTGACGGCACCACGACAGCCGGCCATCCCTGCATCGCCGGGAAGCTCAGCGTGTAGACCACCGCCTGCCCGACGCTTCGCCCGAGCAACATGGTGCCACCACTCTGTCGAACAATCTCCCGCACCGTGGCCAGAGACATTCCCAGATCGTGTTCGGAGAGACTGGCCTCTGTCGCTGCGGGGACGTCGGCATCGTTGACTCGGCGATTGGAGAGATCGCTGGAGGCCATGAGCCGCAGGTGGACCTGTGCCCCCGGCACGACCCCACCGCGCCACGAGGCCTCGCCTTCACGCACATGCACGAACGCCGTTTCGATGGTGAGCACCCCGCGGTGCTGCAGCGCATCACCGGCGGTGACCACCAGACTGATCAGCGCCTGCTCGAGCAGCGCCGGATCGGCATGCACCGCGGGCAACGGCTCTTCGAGGGCCGTACGCACCAGGACGCCATGCCCCGCCCCGCGGCGGATCAACGGCGCCAATTCCAACACGACCGCGTTCAGGTCGATCTCGGTGGCCACGGTTTGCTGGCGGCGACTGAAAGCCGACACCTGATGCACCGCTGTACCGGCGCGCGTGGCCGTCTCAACAATGCGCTGGGCGGCGGCGAACTCGGTGGAGCCGGTGGGGAGACCAGCACAGAGCATCTCGGCCAACGATTGAATCTGCCTCACCGATGTATCCAGTTCCTGCGTCAGCTCGGTCGAGAGCCGTCCGATGGTGCACATCTTGCGCGCATGCACGAGCTGCTCCGACAGCCGTCGATGGTCACTCAAATCGCGGGTGATCACAATCCAGTGATGCAAGCGATCGTTCGCATCGAGGATCGGCATGAGATCGAGATCGACCCAGATAGCGTGCCCATTCCGCGTGGCCTGCGCCAACTCTGACCGAATCGGAGTCTGGAGCTGTACCGCTTCCCGAATGCGTTGCCAGACCGCCGGTGACGTTTCGGCCGAGAGCAGCAAGGAGAGCGACCGACCCTGCAACAGGTCGCGCGTCCATCCCGTTCGCCGCTCGAAGCCTTCGTTCACATAGCGAATAGGCGGGAGCCCATCGCCGGTCAGCTCCGGATCCAAAATGAGCAGACCATCCGCAAAGCGATCAAGGCTCGCCCGCAGCATCGCCACTTCATCGGTACGCCACGCACCGAGCGCCGGTGACGTGATGGCCACGGCACTCGCGCCTGAACCGTTTGCCACCGATTCAGACGTTTCATCGTGGGACTGCGCACCCATCGGCATCGCCATCATTGTCTCGGGACGTTGGTCGGCCTGAGCGGGGTGGACCGCCATTCGGTCCCCCCCCCATTCACTCGTTCGAGCGGAGGCTAATCAGCCTCCGCTCGTTTTGTCAGTCAGCGAAACCCTTAGGGGCGCGTGGGCGGTGTGCCCCAGCTGTTGTTGCGGCGATCGATATCGGCGAGCCGGTGCTCGGGATCGATCTCTACGCGGACCAGCGCCTTCTTCGCCCAGCTGTACTGGCGGACATAGTGCCGCGAGTTCGTGCTCCAAACTTCGGCGGGATAGACGAGATCCTCCGCAGAGCCATCGGCGAAGGTGAAGCGCACCCGCATGGGCAACACCCCGCGCTCGCGATTGCCAAAGAGGACCACCGCCTTCGTAGTATCGCCAATCGTGCGCGTCGCGACGGAGTCGACACTCTGATCATAGCGGGCGTTCTCGAGGAACCAGCCCCGCCAAAACCAATCCAGACGGCGCCCGCCCACCTCTTCCATGGTGCGGAAGAAATCCGATGGGGTGGGGTGCTTATATGCCCAGCGCTTCACATAGGTCCGGAAGGCATCGTCAAATGCCTCGGCCCCCAGAATCTCCTGCCGCAACAGCTGCAGCCCGACACTGGGCTTCACATACGCGGCTTCACCGAGCAAGCGCGGATCGATCCGATCCGGATTCATATTGACCGGCTTATCCGCGCCCATGGCCATGTATTGCTCAACGAGCCGGCGCTCCTCGGCCGCGCGCGCCATCTGATCCCCCTTTTCCGGATACCGACGCCCCTCGGAAAATGTGTTGATGAAGGTGTTAAAGCCTTCATCCTGCCACATGTACACCCGCTCGTTGCTCCCGACGATCATCGGGAACCACATGTGGCCGATTTCATGCGTGATGACGTTGTACAGGTCGTAGACCTCGTCGCCCTTCGTCTCCATCGCGATCATGGGATACTCCATGCCGCTGATGGGCCCCTCAACGGCGGAGATGTGCGGCCAGGGATACGGAAACCACCGCTCAGAATATTCCTGAATCGACATACGCGACTGATCCGCGGCGTCCTTCCAGGTGGCAGCGGCCGACGGGCGATAGTATGCGTACGCCATGATTCCCTTGTAGCTCGACGCATCCCACTGGAACTCCGGGGACGCGGCAAAAACGGCGTCCCGGACGTTTTTCGCGGCGAACTTCCAGGTGCGCATCCCCGTCTTGGAGGGACGAGCTGTGCCGTTGGCCAATTCCTCGGCGGTGATCAGGCGCACCACGGTGTCCGCACGCGCCGCCGCGGCGTGGCGCGCGATCTGTGTCGGGGTGAGCACGTCCCGGGGGTTCTGCAGCGCCCCGGTGGCCGCGACGATGTAGCCGGCCGGTACCGTCACGGAGAGCGTGTAGTCGCCGTAGTCGAGATAAAACTCGCCCTGGCCGAGATAGGGCTCGATGTTCCAGCCCCGGACATCGTCGTAGACCGCCACCCGCGGGAACCACTGGGCGATTTCGTACAGCGCCCCATCCCAGCCCATGCGATCGGCGCCATGCTCTGGCACCGGGAAGCTCCATGCCGCTTCGACCACCGCGGTGCGTCCCGGCGCCAGCGGTTCGGCCAGCTCCACCTTCATCACCGTTTCATTCACCCGCGACGTGAGCGGCGTCGTCCGCGCGGCACCACCGGGCGGCGTGAGCCGCTGCTGCAGCCGCGTGAAGGTGTACCCTCCATTGAAGCCACGCGCGCCGAAGCGCGAGTTCTGGGCAAAGATGTAGCTGTTGAGCGACTTATCCCGAAACGCATTCTGCTCCACATGCATCCAGAGGTAGCGCAGCGTGTCGGGGGAGCGGTTGCTATAACGGAGCGTCATCTCGCCCCGCACCGTCCGGGTCCCGGTGTCAAGCGTCGCCGCCAGCGCATAGTCGGCGCGGTTCTGCCAGTAGCGGGCCCCGGGGGCGCCACTGCCGGCGCGTTGCTCGTTCGCGGTCGGCAGGGTGAGCGGCGCGAAAATCGAGGTATCGGTCACCGCCTGCATCGGCACGGGTGGACGGGCGGGCGTCTGGGCCGACAGTGTGGCCAGCGGCGCCAACAACACCAGCGCGCTGCGCAGGGCGGCGGCGGTCAGGGTCTGCGCTCGGCGTGCAAGCCGTTCGAAAGGAGTGGTCATCTGGGGAAATTAACGGGTCCGGATGGCGCGTCGCTCGTGCCGAGCGCTGGCGTAGCCTCGGAGCACTCTGCACCTTTCCGGAATGACCGTTGATTCGTCTCTCTTCCATGCCGTGCCGGTGTTCCCGCGCGGCTTCCGTTGCGCGAGCCGTAACGTTGGCCTGAAGCCGACCGCCCGCGACCTGACGCTCTTCACCAGCGAGGTGGAGGCGGCGGCCGCGGCCGTGTTCACGCGGAATCATTTCCCGGGCGCCCCCATCATTCTCGGGCGCGAAACCATTCAGGCCGGCCGGCTGCAGGCGATCATCGCCAACAGCAAGGTCAGCAACGTGGCGACGGGGGCTGCGGGTGTGGACAATGCCCGCCGCATGGCGGCCGCCGCGGCCGCCGAGTTGGGGACGACGCCGGATCGGGTGCTGGTCAGCTCGACCGGGGTGATTGGCGCGCCGCTGCCGATCGAGAAGATCGAGCGCGGCGTCGTGGGGATGGCGGCGGAGCTGCAGGACAACCCGATGGTCGGCGCCGAAGGGATCATGACCACCGATACCCACCCGAAGGCCCTCTCGGCATCGGTGGGTGACGCCACGATCACGTGGGTGGCAAAGGGATCGGGGATGATTGAACCCAATATGGCCACCATGCTGGCCTACATCTTCACCGACGCGGCCTTCGACGCCCCGACGTTGGACCGGTTGCTGCGGGCCGCGGTGGCGGGCTCCTTCAACGCCCTCTCGGTGGACACCGACACCAGCACCTCCGACACCTGCGCGATCCTGGCCAATGGCCTCGCCGGCCCAGTGGACGAGGCGGCGTTCCTGGAGGTGCTGCGTGCCGGCTGTGAGCGCATGACCGAAATTCTCGCGCGCGATGGCGAGGGGGCCATGCATCTCATCCGCGTGCACGTCCGTGGGGCGGCGTCGGAAAACGACGCGCACACCGTCGCGAAGTCCATCGTGAATTCACCGCTCGTGAAGACGATGGTGCATGGCGCCGATCCCAACGTGGGACGGCTGCTGATGGCGGTTGGGAAGTGCTTCGACTGCACGATCGAGCCGTCCACCACCTCGGCGTGGATCAATGGCGTGCCGGTGGTGGGGGGCGGCGAACGGCTCACCTTCGACGACAACGTGGTGCGCGAAACACTCTCGCACGAAGTGGTCGATCTCGAGGTGGACCTTGGTGTGGGCTGGGCCTCGGCGCATGCCTTTGGCTGTGACCTCACCAAAGGCTATGTCGACGAGAACGCCGCCTACTACAGCAGCTGACCCGCTGGGGCGCTCATCAGCGCCCCAGAATTGCAAAATCTTCGTCGCCGAGTCCAAGCTCGAGGGCCGCATCCATGTGCGCGGCGAGGGCATGGAGCATCGGCGTCGGTGCATCGCCCGCGGTCTCCATCATGAGGCGGAGATCTTTGCGGGCCACGGTGAGCGCGAAGTTCGTGTGGAACTCGCGATCCCGCATCATCGTGCCGCGCAGTCCCATGCCGCCGTTGAAATTGATTTTCCCGATCATATCGAGCGCGCCACTCCGGGGCACACCAGCGGCGTCCATCATGTGCATGACATCGGCGGCGAGCCCCACCAATCCCAGCAGCATGCCGTTGCCCACCAGCTTGTACGCCGCGGCCAGATCGGGACGTTCACCGACATACCACAGTTCACCGGTCATCGCCGTCAGCCCGTCGCGCACGCGATCCACATGCGATTGCGGGCCGGCCAGGAGCATCATCCCCATCGCCTTCCGCGCGGCAGGCGGCCCCATCATGACCGGGGCGTGGAGATAGGCAATGCCGTCGGCGGCCAGCGCCGCGGCCCGCGCCGCCGTGCGCGCCGGCTGCGTCGTGGTGTGATCCACGATCACGGCATCCGGGGCCAACCCGGGGCGCAGCTCCGCGATCACGGCATCCACCGTGTCATCATCGAGTAATACGAGATGCACCCGCGAGGCGCCGCGCACGGCGTCAGCCGGTGCATCGGCCACGGTGGCGCCGAAGGCGGTCATCGCCTCAGCGCGGGCGCGCGTGCGGTTCCAGACGGTGACGGTGGTCCCACCACGGGTGAGCAGACCTTCGGCGAACCCACTCCCCAGCAGGCCCATTCCCAACACGGCAACATGTGACATAGCGAGACTCAGGTGAAAGACGGAACGGATCGTGACGAC
Organism: Gemmatimonadaceae bacterium; assembly: GCA_037134115.1. Taxonomy (GTDB): domain Bacteria; phylum Gemmatimonadota; class Gemmatimonadetes; order Gemmatimonadales; family Gemmatimonadaceae; genus Gemmatimonas. The sequence goes on from JBAXMW010000007.1 coordinate 27,887, forward strand.
GGTCAGCGCGGGGCGCGGACCATGGCGGTCTGACGCACGGCCGGCGTACTCGCCGGCGCGCGGCGATGGTGCGTGGCCTGTTCGAAGTCGTAGGCAAGGGCAAGCAGCCGTCCTTCGCTCCACGCTCGCCCAAAGAAGGTCATCCCCGCCGGCAACTGGTTGTCACGGGTATACCCCATGGGGACCGTGATGGCCGGGAAGCCGGTGGTGGGGGAGAAGAGTTGGCTATTGTCGCCGTGCGGCGTGTTGAGATCGCCAATCCGCCGCGGCGGATTGCTCCACGTGGGATAGATGAGCGCATCAAGCTTGAGCGAGTCCATCAGTTGCACGACGGCCACACGCAGCGCCGCGCGCACACGCTCGCGGCTCTGGCAGCCCGCGCTTTGCTCCGGCATCTCCGTGATCGGCGCGGCGTCACGCAACCGCTGCTCAACGGTCGGATGGAACTTGCGGCTCCGCAGGATCGCGTCGATGGTCTTCACCGGCGCGTTCGGCGCTCGCTCGGCAAAGTAGCGCTCGAGGTCGGCGCGGAACCGGTTGCAGCTCCCTTGCTGACGCCGTTGGATCGCATCAAGGGAATCGACGCGGGCCGTGTCGATGATCGTCGCCCCCTGCGCACGCAGGGCAGCCACTGCGCGCAGGAAGGTGGCATTCACCTCGGCGTCGAGCGTGGGGCGTTCATAGGCCTGCCGCAGAATACCAATGCGGGCCCCCTTGAGCGCCCCACGCGTCAGCATCGCGCGGTAGTCCGACTCCCGCTTGCTGTCGGCGGGCGCGGTTACAGTATCGGCAGGATCGCTGCCGACGACGACGTTGAAGACGGCGGCGGCATCCGCGACCGTGCGTGCCATCGGCCCGGCCACATCCGCGACGGCATTCAACGGTACGACACCCGCGCGCGATGTGAGTCCCATGGTTGAGCGAATTCCTACGAGCGCCTGATGCGCCGAGGGTCCGCGAATGGAGTTGCCGGTATCGGTGCCAAGCCCCACGGTGCCGAAACTCGCAGCCACCGCAGCGGCGGTCCCGCCGCTGGAACCGGCGGTCACGCGATCGAGCGCGTAGGGATTGCGCGTGTACCCGGGCAGAATGGAGCTGACGGTTTCATAGGGCGTGAAGGCCCATTCCGCGAGGTTGGCCTTGGCGAGTACGATCGCACCGGCCGCGCGAATCTTCCGCACCATCGTCGCATCTTGCGGCGGCACCCAGCCTTCGAGGGCGAGCGATCCGGCCGTGGTCTGCAGGTCAGCGGTCTCGAAGTTGTCTTTCACGATCATCGGAATGCAGTGCAGCGGGCCCACGGGGCCCGACGCGCGATATCGTGCATCGAGGGAATCTGCGATCTGGAGGGCCTTGGGATTGATCGTCACCAGCGCATTGATGACCGGGCCCCGTTGGTCGTAGGCCGCAATGCGATCGAGATACTGCTGGACGAGCGCATGGCAGGTGAGCGTCCGCGCCGCGAAGGCCGCATGCACGGAGGCAATGGTGGCTTCTTCGACCGCGAAACGCGCCGCGCGCGCCGAGGGACGCGCCGTCGACGCGGCGGGTTGCTGCGCGGCGAGCGGGGCCGCGAAGGGCGCCGCCAGTGCGGCGGCCAGCGGCAACAGCAGGGCGACCGGCAGGGCCACACCGCGGTGGAGGCGCGAAGTGGCGGGGCGTGGGATTCGGAGGAGTGGGCGCATCCCCCAATCTACCACGCCCCGATACACCGCTGCCGCGATCCGGGGGGCCGGCTTAGGGCTTTCGGCCCACCGGTGGACCGTCCATGGCGGCACGGACCGCGTTCAGCAGGTCCCCGAGCGTCCACGGCTTCTGCAGCACCGGGTCATCCGACGGCGGCCCGATCCCGTCGCTTCCGCTGCCGCGCGACGAAAAGCCGGTGATCCAGAGGATGCGTGCGTCGGGAGCCATCGACGCGACGGCTGAGAGGACCCGGGCGCCACCGCCGCGTGGCATCACGACGTCCGAGATGACGAGGTCAAAGGGCGAACCATTTTGCCGGGCCAGCGCCAGACTGGCGGCCGCTTCCTCGCCATCGCCCGCTTCGATCACAAGGAATCCGTTGGAGCGGAGCGTCCGGGCGGTCAGGGCACGGATCGCCGGATCATCCTCGATGACGAGCACGCGCTCCTGTCGCGACGGGCGCAGCGGCATCGTCTCCGCGGTGCGCTGCGGGGGGACCCCAACTTCCGCGACGGGGAAGCGCAACGTGACGGTGGTCCCGACATTCACCGTGCTGCTGATCGCGACACTGCCGCCCATCTGATGCATGAGGCCGTGCACCATCGCCAGGCCGAGGCCCGTCCCGTCCTTGTCCGCCTTGGTGGTGAAAAACGGCTCGAAGGCGTGCGCCAGCGTGGCCGGGTTCATGCCACTGCCGGTGTCGGCGATCACGACCGCGACATGCCGGATCGCGTGACTGGTCGGTGTACGCGGGCGGTCATCCGATGTGTCGTCCTCGAGGATGGCGCTCCCCACGCGCGCTTCCACAATCACGGTGAGCGTCCCGTCATCGTGCATGGCATCCCGGGCATTCGTGGCGAGCTGGCGCACGATCTGCTGGAGGGCGCGCGTGTCCGCCATCACCAGCGGCAACCCTTCGGCGATGTGATCCTCCACGACCACCGTGGCGGGAAACAGGCGCGACACCATGCGACAGAGGTCCCGCATCTGCCGATCGATCGCCATCGGTTCAATGCGCAGCGGATCCTGCCGCGCAAAGGCCATCAGTTTGCGGACCGAGTCGGAGCCGCGCGTCGCCGCCCGCAGGATCTCGATGATCGAGGCATGTTCATCGGACGACAGGCGCTCGCCACCCGAGGCCAGCAACTGTTCGGCGCTCGCGAGAATGACCGTCAGGACGTTGTTGAATTCGTGGGCGATGCCACCAGTCAGCTGGCTTACGGCCGCCAGCCGTTCAGCACGTTCGCCCACACGGCGTTCAACTACCGCATCGGATTCCATCACGGGCCCCCCAGAGGCCGGGTACACTGAACGACGCCTTAAGTATACATTGGGTAACAGCAGGGTGCCCGGTGGGCAACGCCCATGTCCCCGTACGTGAAATGCAATGTCTGAATCCTCGATTCTCCGGCTGGGCCTGTTTTACGACGGCGCGTTTTTTCAACGCATCAGCGATTACTACCTGCACCATCATCCTCGGCGCAGTCGACTGTCCTTTACCGGCCTCCACGATTTCCTGCGTGAAGAGACGGCGGTACGGATGGACACGGATCCGGCGCGCACCCGCGTGGTTGAGGCGCACTATTACCGCGGACGACTCCCCACCCGCATGGCGACCGAACGTGACGTGGTCGTGGGGGAACGCTCATGGGATGAGTCGCTCATGTATGCCGGGATCGAGCCACATTATCAGCCATTGCTCGTGGGCTCTGGTGGGCGACTGGAAGAGAAAGGGATCGACGTCGCCCTGGCGCTGGACGCCTATGACCTGGCCCGCCGCGCAGAGATCGATGTGTTGGTCCTGATCGCGGGGGATGGGGATTTCTACCCGCTGCTCCGCCGATTGCATGCCACCGGCACGGCCACCCTGCTCCCCGTCTGGGACGTGGACTATGTCGATGACCGCGGCGGCGAGCGGCAGCTGCGGGCGGCTGGTCGACTGCGAGCTGAAGCCACCTGGTCTGTAGACATGCCGGTTCGGATCGAGGCGCTTGCGCGCACGCATCCGATTCGGGTGGCGTCGCTCTTCGTGAGTCGACGTGAGGCGGTCGTGGCCGAGCGGCCCACCCCGGCTTCGGAGGGGCCGCTTGAGGAGCACGACAGTGTGGCGGCACCGGTGCTGCCACCGGATGCCACCGACGCGGGGGCACCAGAGACCTCTGGTCGAGGGCGGGGCTCCCTGCCGGCCGCCGGTGCCGGCAGCGGGAACCTGGATTACGACGCCGTCGGGTATCCGCTCTAAGCGGACCCCGACGGGTCGCACCTCCGTCGCATCAGGTCAGCGCGTCAGGGCTTGGCGCGCCACACATTGTCGGCAGGATTCCGATCGGGGAACCGCCCCTCGGGATCGAGGGTGATCCGTTCAATCGCCCGCCCGCCGAAGGTCAGGTCGGCCGCGATGCTCCGGGCCCCGTTGAACCAGACATCCACCGGCCACGTCACGATCGCGGTGGTCGCGTTCCGCATCACGGCGTTCTTCATCGGCTTGATCGGTGCACCGGTCGGCGCAAAGGTCACTTCGAGCACGATCGGCGACGGCATCTGCCCGTCCTGTGCGACGGTGACCGTCGTACGCCCAGCAGCGGTCTTCACGCCCGCAATGCGCCCATCGACGCTTTCCGTCGTGAAGAGCCACGCATTCCAGAACCAGCTCAGATCTCGCCCGAGCGCGCGGTTCATGAAGAACATGTAGTCCCACGGTGACGGATGCTTGAACATCCACGCCGTCGCCCACTCCCGATGCGCGCGCTGCACGGCGCTGTCGCCCACAATGCCGCCGAGCATGGCGAGCATCAGCGGCGTCTTCTGATAGGTCGTGAAGCCGTAGAAGCCTGGGCCCGCGTAGTTCGCGTTCCACATCATCGGCGGCTCCGCTTCGTTCCCACTGGTGCGGCCATAGGATTGGCCAAGGCCCGTCAGCACGGGCGCGGCCTTCTTGGCATCGGCATCCGACAGGATGTTCATGTACTGATTGAAGCCTTCATCCATCCAGCCGTACCACGTTTCGTTGTTGCTCACCGTCATCGGCCACCACTGATGTCCGGTCTCGTGGTCCGCCGCCCCTTGGTTGGAGTTGATGACCATGGGGTATTCCATGCCGGCGCTGGGACCGTCCTGCATGGTGAATTGCGGGAACTGGTACGGGAACCAGAGCGCCGAATAGAACTCGAGCGCGTGGCGCGCGATCTCGCCGGCGCGGGCGTAAAGATTGGCGCGACCAGGCAGATAGACCATGTGCACAGGAATAGCCCCCTTACCGGGGATCGTCGCGCGCGTCGCCTGCCAAACAAACTTCTTCGCCGTGGCCCAGGCGAAGTCGTTCACCGTGTCCGCATGAAAGCGCCAAACGAGCCGACCATTGGCGTTCCCCGCGGCCGTCGCTTGCCCCGGACCGATCTCGTCCGGACCGACAATGGTGGTGGTCGCGTTGCTCTCCAGCACCGTCGCAAGGCGCTGCTGCGCCGTGGTGGTGAGCACCTCCTTCGGATTTTGCAGCACGCCAGTCCCGCTCACGATCCAGCCAGCCGGGACATCAATGCTCACATCCCAGCTACCGAAGTTGTTGTAAAACTCCGACGGACCAACGTAGAGCTCGGAATCCCAGCCGCGGAGGTCATCGTACACCGCCACGCGCGGATACCACTGCGTTGGCTGGAAGAGCGTATCGGCCCACCGCTGCACCATGCGATGTCCGGAGCCCGGCCCACCGGGGAGCTTGTGCGACCAATCGATGTCGAGCTCGGCGGTGCTGTTCGCGGCGATCGGTGACGGCAGTCGCACACGCGCCGACGTGGAGGTGCGGTTCTGCAGCACCGGTTCCGCACCACTGGACGCGTTCGCCGCGGCGGCGGCGGCAGCTGTCGCCGCGCGCGCCCCTGTGCTGCCATCACCCAACGGTCCGGTGGCGGCGAGATTGGCGGCCTTGCCGTTCACCGCGAGCCGGCTGATCACCATGCCATCGGTCACTTCCGCTGGCACCCACGGCGCGGCATGTGGGGCATTGCCCAAGAAGTGATTGGGATCGAGCCGCAGGGCGATCACGGAGAGTGGATCGGGGCTCGTGTTGTGGATGGTGATATGCGCGGAGCCGGTCAGGCGCTGCGTGGCCGGGTCCAGCGACACGTTGATGCGATAGTCCGTGCGGAGCTGCCAGTAGGCACGCCCCGGGCGCCCCGTCGAGTCGCGGGTCCCGGCCGCCATCGCTTTGCGAATGGCATTGGTGAGCGGGATGTCGCGACGGATCGCGCGGGGGAGGATGCCCGAACCCTGCGCGGCGAGTGCCGAGGTCGGCACGGCGCTGGCCACCCCGAGGGCCACCACAGCGATCAGGGCACGATGGGTGAGGCGAACAGCAGCGTGATGCGAATGGGTCATGGCACAATCAGGGACGTGGTCGATGAGGTCGGACTGCCACGGGACCTAGGGAATATGGCATCGCCGCGCCGTTCCGGTTGACCCATTCCGGTGGACCCGTTCCGGTTGACCCATTCCGGTTGACATGGTCCCCGGCCCACATGCTTTGTTCACGGACGGCGGACCGCCCGATGTTGGGCGTCAGGCCACCTGCCCCTCTCTGTCGGAGGCTGTCCCGATGTCGACCCCGCTCCCCCTCGCGCCACCAGCCACGCTTGCCGAGTCGTCCAGCGGCTCCGTCACCGACGTGGTCCGCGAGAAGTACGGCGCCGCCGCTCGGCGCGTCCTGACGCAGGTCGACGTCCCAGGCAGTGCGGGCGGCTGCTCCCCGGCGAGTTCCTGCTGTGGCGGCGCCGAATTCAATGGCAGTGTCGATCCGATCACCAGCAACCTCTACGTCAGCGGCGAAACGGACGTGCTGCCTTCTGCGGCGGTGCTGGCCTCACTGGGATGCGGGAACCCCACGGCGCTGGCCGCCCTGCACGCGGGCGATGTGGTGCTCGATCTGGGCTCAGGCGGGGGCATTGATGTGTTGCTCTCCGCGCGCCGTGTCGGCCCCACCGGCCGCGCGATTGGGCTCGATATGACCGATGACATGCTGGCACTCGCGCGGCGCAACGCCTCCGAGGCCGGTGTGACGAACGTGGAGTTTTCGAAGGGGCAGATTGAGGCGATCCCGCTCCCCGACGCGTCGGTGACCGTGATCATCTCGAACTGCGTGATCAATCTGTCGGGGGACAAGCGGCGCGTGATCCAGGAGGCCTTTCGCGTTCTGGCACCGGGCGGTCGCTTTGCGGTGAGTGATGTCGTGGTGCGCGGCGAGGTCCCCGCGGAGGTGAAGCGCAACGTGGAGCTGTGGGTGGGATGCGTGGCCGGCGCCCTCGAGGAATCGGAGTTCCGGCGATTGCTCGCTGAAGCGGGCTTTGTCGATATCGACATTGAGCCCACGCGCGTCTATCGCAGCGACGATGCCCGCCAGTTTCTGCAGGAGGCGGGGCTCGATGTCTCCGCGCATCTCGAGGCCATGGAAGGGAAGTTCATGGCGGCGTTTGTGCGCGCGACCAAGCCCGCCGTCTGATGGCCCACTCTCCGATGCGTATCACGCGAAGCGCGACGCTGGCTGCGACGCTGGCTGCGACGCTGGCCGTGGCCCTGTTCGCGACGGCCGCACACGCTCAGCCCGCGCCGCGGGACTCCCTCCGGGAGGCTCGCGAGATCCTGCGGGAGGTGATCAACATCAACTCCACGAGCGGCACGAAGGGGGTGTATCACCTCGCCACACGCGTGGCGGCCCGACTGCGTGCCGCTGGGTATGCCGCTGGTGATGTGCAGCTGCTGGGGCCCTCGCCGGAACTCACGGCGGTGGTGGTCCGGCTGCGGGGTCGCGCGTCGGGGCGGAAGCCGATTCTGCTCATGGCCCACATGGATGTCGTGGCCGCGCGGCGGAGCGACTGGCCCTTTGATCCGTTCGTCATGCTGGAACGCGACGGGTGGTATTACGGGCGCGGCACCTCGGACAACAAGGCCGGGGTCGCCACGCTCGTCACCAATCTCGTACGATGGAAGCGGGAGCGGTGGGTCCCCGACCGGGATGTGATCACCGTCCTCACCGCTGACGAAGAAACCAACGGCGCCTCAATGGCCTGGCTGCTCGCCCATGTGCCGACGCTGCGGGAGGCGGAGTATGCGCTCAACACCGACGCGGGGGGCGGCGCCCTCGATCACGGCAAGCCGGTCTCCAATGCGGTACAGGCCGCGGAAAAAGTCTTTGCCAACTTCCGCGTCGTGGCGACGAATCCGGGCGGGCACAGCTCCGTGCCGCGCGCCGATCATGCGATTTACGATCTGGCGGATGCGCTCTCGCGCTTTCGCGCCCATCGCTTCCCGATTCGCGTGAACGACGTCGTGCGCGGCTACTTCGCACAAAGCGCGGCGACCCAAACACCGGAGGTGGCCGCCTTGATGCGTGCGGCCGCGGCGCAGCCCACCGACCTCGCGGCGACGGAGCAATTAGCGGCGCGGAATCCGTACTGGAATTCGATCATGCGGACGACCTGCGTGGCCACGCTGCTGGATGGCGGCCACGCGGAAAACGCCCTGCCGCAGCGCGCCTCGGCGCTCATCAACTGCCGGATGCTCCCCGCCGACCCCGCCGATTCCGTGCTCACGGTGCTGCGGTCGGCACTGGGCGCCGGCGTGACCGTCGCCCAGGAGGGGGTGGTGACGCCGAGCCCGGCCTCACCGCTACGGGCCGATGTGATGGGCGTGGTGGAGCGGCTCACGACGGCGCGCTTCCCCGGGGCCGTGGTGGTGCCGGAGATGTCTGCGGGGGCGACCGATGGGCTGTTTACCCGGAATGCCGGGATCCCGACCTACGCCGTGTCGTCGATCTTCTTCGAGCAGGGAGAGCCGAGCCGCGAGCATGGGCAGGAGGAGCGCGTAGGGGTCAAGGCCTTCCACGACGGCGTCGCCTTCTGGGAAGCGATGGTCAAGGCACTGGCAGGGCCCCCGACGATCGTCCCCTGAGCGGCGGGTGGCGCGAGGCCGCGGGCCGCTCTGGGCGCGCTGGCTGTCCGGGGCGCCCCGCAGACGCGTGACGCGTCGCGCTCCCCAGCGTCTGCAGGGAGACCGTCCTGCTGCCGATATTCCCTTAGATATGCCCGACTTGTTCGCTTCCCGCCCATCGCCGCGACGCCGCGCGCTGCGCCATGCCCTCTCCGCCTGTGGTGTGTGGGCGATGTTGGGCCCGGTATCCGCGCTGGGTGCCCAAGCGCTCCCCGCTGGGGGTGCTGGCGTTCCGGCCCCCGGGGCCACCCCCACCCCGCGTCGCACCCCCTGGAATCTGCAGCTGAGCGGCTACACGAGCTCGGCCGATCAGGGCTTTGGGGTCTGGCAGGGTGGTGACGTGCGGCTGCTTTATAACGGCACCCAATTCAGCCCCTTCGCCAGTGTTGGCATGCAGCGCCGCCCGGAAGGGCAGCAGCAGATCGTCGGGGTGGGGTCGTACATCGTGCTGACGAAGTGGCTGTACTCGATCGTGGGGTATGGCGCCGCGCCGGACCGGGGAACGGTGCTCTTCCCGAAGATGCGCGCCGACGCGAGCCTGCACGCGGCCGTGCCTGGCGTAGAAGGCCTCCTCCTGTCGGCCGGAATCACCGATCTGCGCTACACCGATCCACGGTCGGGGGGACAGATCCTGTCGGTGGGCTCGATGTACTACCGCGGGCGGGGCATCTACACGGGGACCGTGCGCTTGAACACCGACCGCGCCAGCGGAGCGAAGTCCAGCTCGTGGCAAGCCGGGGCGCAGTGGGGCGCGCAGGGCGCGTCGTGGTTTGGCGTGGGGGCCGGCGCCGGCAATGAAGCCTATCAGGTGCTGAGTGCCACGCCCTTTGATGCCCGCTTCCGCAGCTGGTCCGCCTCGGCCTTTTGGACCAAATGGGTCACGGCGCGGACGGGCGTGGGACTCCGCTACGACTTCGAGCGGAAGATCGACGTCTACCATCGCCACGCGTTGGGACTGTCGACCTTCGTCGAGTTCTAAGCATGCCCGTGCCGCCGCTGTTGCGGCCGGTGCTCGGCGGCACCCGTCGCGCCCTGCTCGTGGGGCTGGCCTCCTGGTGTAGCCTGCTCCTCTATCTGCGGTCGAGCGAGGCCGTCGCCTCGCTACAGCGGCAGTGGTCGTATCTTGACGTCATCCTGCGTGAGACGATCGGGGCCGGGCGCCTGACCGTGCTGCCGCCTGCGCTATCCCCTTCACCCGACGCGGTGATCACGACCCTACTCTGGTTGGGATCGTCTGTCGCCGTCGGATGGCTCGTGGCGCGGCGACTGCATGGCCATGAAAGCGCCGCGCCCGTGGGTTGGGCGTTTGGGATGGCCGCCACCGTCGTCCCGACGCTGTTGCTGGCCGCAGTGGGCTGGCCCGATGGCCACGGGCGGATCACCAATGCGGGGATCGTGCTGCAGCAGCTGTTGCTGGTCCTCGGGGTGTGGCGCTGGAGTCGCAGCATGCACACGACGCCCCCACGCGCTGTGCCTCCGGTGCTCGCACCGGAGCGCACACCATGGTGGATGCGCGTGGCGTTCGTGCTGGTGGGGCTTTACGGCGCGGTCGTCCTGCTGAACGGGTTGTCCGGGGTGCAGGGCTTTGACTCGTTCAGCGATCATCTCGCGGTGCCGGCGCGGTGGCTCGCGACGCAATCGCTCGAGCGTGGCGATGCCGCCGAGGCGGTGCGCTTTTATCCTGGCAACTTTGAGTTGTTGGTGCGCTGGACGCTGTCGCTGGGGACGGACCGGCTGGCGTTTCTGCTGTCGATGGGCAGCGCCGTCGCAGCGGTGTGGATGGTGTATCGCATCGCGCGCGTGGTCGGGCTGTCGAAGGTGCTGGCGCAGCTGTCTGCGCTGTCGGCGGCCTCCATGCAGGTGCTCGCGTATCAGAGCGTGGTGGTCTACAGCGACAGCTATACCGCGCTCTGTTTGTTGCTCGCGACCTGGCTGTTGCTTGTGTGGGTGCGTGAGGGCGCACAGAGTGTGCTCCTGTCGACAGGCTTCGGGCTCGCGCTGGGGATGGCGCTGGGGGCGAAGTATTCCGCGGGGCCACCAGCGGTGATGCTGGGGATGGTGTGGCTCTGGTCGGCGTGGAAGGCCGAGTCGCGCATGGGGCGGCAGGTGGTCGCGGTGAGTGTGGGGGTGCTGCTCACCATGGGGTACTGGTATGTCCGGAATGCCGTGGAGTTGGGGAATCCGCTCTATCCCCTGTCGGTGGTGGGACTGCCGGGGATTCCACTCGACCGATTGTTGGCGGGGGCACCGGGTCCCGTGACGCTCTGGGAGCGACTCAGCTATCCTTGGGTGGAGTCGCACTATCTCGCGGGCTTTGAGACCGGATTGGGTCCCATCGTCGCGGCGGTGCTGGTCCCTGCGCTCTGTATGGTGCCGACGCTCATGTCGCGCGAGGAGGCGTCGTTGCGGCTGTGGCGGGTGATAGTCCTAGGTGCCCTGCTGGTGTGGTGGCAAAGCGGTGTGCTGGTGCCGCGGTATGGGCTCTATCCGTTGCTGCTCTCGTGTGTGGCGATTGGGGTGCTGTGGCGCCGGGACGGATCAGTGCTCTTGGGTGTGGCCACCGCCGTGGCGTTGTTGAGCACCTGGCTGTCAGTGGGGCATGAATTGGTGGGCGGTATCGCGTATTTCGAGCGACAGCTGGCCATGCCACGTCTTGCACCGGCGGTCATTGACTCGCTGCCGTCGACCGTGATTCTGAACGCCGTGGAAGAGCCGGCGGGCTATCAGGCGATGGGGCCCGGGTACCGGCACCGCGTGATCACCCTGTTTGCGAAGGTGATGCCCGCCGATGTGCGTCGGTTGCGTCCGGAGTATGTGCTGTTGCCGTCGACGCGCGACGCCGAATTTCAGGCGGCAGTGCCGATGACGCTGGTGGGGCGTGGCGGATCAGTGCGCGGCGTACCGACGGGACTCTGGCGGGTGGAGCTCACGCGCTAACGCGGTGACTTAGCAGCCTCGAAGGCGGCGAGGCCGCCCCCCTCTTACCGGACCGCGTTCACCATGTCGAAGATCGGCAGATACATCGCGATCAGCATGCCGCCGACGACGACGCCGAGCAGCACGATCATGACCGGCTCGAGCAGGCTGAGCAACGTGCTCACTGACACGTCGACTTCGGCGTCGTAAAAGTCGGCCACCTTGGCGAGCATATCATCGAGTCCGCCCGTTTGCTCCCCCACGGCAATCATGCTCGTCACCATGGGCGGAAAGACCCCGCTCCGCTGCAAGGGCGCCGCAATGGTATCGCCACCGGCAATGCTGCTCCGGCTGCGCATGATGGCATCATGCATCACGCGGTTGCCCGCGGTGCGCGCCGTGATTTCGAGCCCTTCGAGAATGCTGACGCCGGAGCCAATCAGGGTGCCAAGCGTTCGGGTGAAGCGGCTCACTGCCGACTTCCGAATCAGATCTCCCAGCACCGGCACGCGCAACAACGCCCGATCAATCACCAACTGACCCTCAGGCGTCGCGTAGGCCTGCTTTCCCCCGACCGCCAGCACTGCCCCGACCAGCAGCATGAGCCACCAGTACGCGGTAAGCAGATGCGACAATCCCACGACAAACTGCGTCGGCCCGGGGAGCTCCACCCCAGAGCTGGCGAACATCCCCGCAAAAATCGGGATGACCTTCCAAAGCAAAATGATCACGCAAATGGCGGCCACGCTCATGATGACGGCCGGATATACCATCGCGCCGCGCACCTTTCGGGCCAGCAGGTCGCTCTTCTCCAGGAAGACCGCCAGCCGGCTCAGCATGACGTCCATCATCCCGGCGGACTCGCCCGCCGCCACCATGTTCACATACAGATCGGAGAACACCTTGGGATGGCGGCGCAGGGCGTCCGCCACGGTCTTCCCTGATTGCACATCGAACATGACTTCACGGGCGATCGCCCCCAGCGACGGATTCTCCGATTGATTGGAGAGTACGTCCAACACCTGAACCAATGGCAGGCCGGCGTTGATCATTGTCGCGAACTGCCGCGTAAACACCACCACGTCCCGCGTCTTCACGCGACCGCGCGAGACACGCGCCACGGCACGGGTCTCATCCATCTTCAGAACGGTCAGCCGCTGACGCCGCAGCATCGCCACGGCATCATCTCGGCTTGGGGCATCGACGGCCGCGTTTCGCAGCTCCCCGTTCGGTGTGCGCGCCGTGTACGAAAACGTTGGCATCGGCGACGACTACCGGCGCAGTGCGCCAGGCATCGGCCGGTCCGACGGCCGACCCGCCCCGCCCATCAACGCACTGCTCAGCGCATCGCCTGAGGGGAGCCCCGCCATCCGCTGAAATTCAGCGGGATCGTTGGTCGCCCGCAGGCACTCATCAGCCGATACGGTGCCCGACAGATGCAGCTCCGTGAGCGCATCGTTCAGCGTTTGCATGCCGAACTTTTTCCCTGCCTGCATCGCCGAATAGATCTGATGTGTCTTATCGTCACGGATCAGCGCCCGGATGGCCGGGGTCACCACGAGCACCTCTGCCGCCATTGCGCGCCCCCGGCCGGACCGCTTTGGCAGGAGGATCTGTGTGACGATTCCTTCGAGAACAAAAGCGAGCTGCGCCCGAATCTGCCCCTGCTGCTGACTGGGGAAGACATCAATGATCCGGTTGATCGCCTCCGCCGCGCTCTTGGTGTGCAAAGTCGCGAGCACGAGATGGCCGGTCTCCGCGATCGTGAGCGCGGCTTGGACTGTCTCGAGGTCACGCATTTCCCCTACGAGAATGACATCCGGATCTTCCCGCAGCGCATACTTGAGCGCCGTGGCGAAGCTGCGCGTATCGGTGCCCACTTCGCGCTGATTCACCAGGCAGTTCCGGTGCGTGTGCACAAACTCGATCGGATCTTCAATCGTCAGAATGTGCGCCCGACGCTCCACGTTGATCTTGTCGATCATTGCGGCCAGCGTGGTGCTCTTCCCGGAGCCGGTTGGCCCTGTCACCAGCACGAGCCCCCGCGGCCGTTCGGCGAAGGTCGCCACGACTGGTGGGAGCTGGAGCTGCTCAAAGGTTTTGACGACCAAGGGAATCTGCCGGATCGCGAGGCTGACACTGCCCCGTTGCCGGAAGACATTCCCGCGGAAGCGCGAGAGCGCAGGGACCCCAAAGGAGAAATCGAGCTCGTCATCCGCCTCGAAGCGTGCCTGCTGGGTCTCGGTGAGGACCGAATAGGCGAGCCGCTGCGTCTGTTCCGCGGTGAGGATGACATCCGTCAGAGACGCCACCATGCCGCCGTCGATCCGAAGACGCGGACGATCTCCGACCGAGAGATGGAGATCTGACGCCTCCCGGGCGATCATCTCCGCCAGAAGCGTCTCCAGCGTGAGCCCATCCGTCGTAAGGAGGCTCATCAGGTGGAGGTCTCGCGGATCACCTGATCAAGCGAGGTGAGCCCCTTCATGACCTTGAGCCAACCGTCCATGCGGAGGGTCAGCATCCCGGCCTGGATCGCGGCTTCCCGGAGCGTCTGCACGTCAGCGTTCTTCATAATGAGCTTCTTGAGCTCCGCCGAGATGTTCATCGCCTCAAAGAGCCCCTGACGACCACGCAGCCCGGTGTTGTTACAGGCGCTGCAGCCGTGCCCCTTGAAGAACGGCAGCTCCCCAATGCGCGTATCGAGTGACAGGTTGGCGAGGAACGGCGCCGCATCGGGTTCCGCCTTAGCCTTGGCATCCGCCAAGGCGCTCTCGTTGAAGCGCAGTTCACGCAGCGTGGTATCGGGCGTGACCTTGGCGCCAGCGAGTTCCGCCTGATCCGGGGTATAGCGCACTCGGCACTTGCTGCAAATGCGACGAACCAAGCGCTGCGCCAGAATCATGTTGAGCGCCGATGCGACATTGAACGGTTCCAGCCCCATGTCGAGCAAGCGCACGATCGTTTCCGGCGCGGAATTCGTGTGCAGGGTGCTGAGCACAAGATGGCCCGTGAGCGCCGCCTTGATGGCGATGCCGCCGGTCTCCAAGTCACGCATTTCGCCGACCATGATGACATTCGGGTCCTGTCGCAGGAAGGCCCGAAGCGCGGCCGCGAAGGTCATCCCGATTTCCGGGCGCACCTGCACCTGATTGATCCCGTAGAGATTGTACTCCACCGGATCTTCAGCGGTCATGATATTCAGGTCGCCGTTGTTGATGCGGGCGAGCGCGGAATACAGCGTCGTCGTCTTGCCGGAACCCGTGGGGCCGGTGACGAGCACCATACCGTAGGGATTCCCGATCGCTTCGGTGAGTTCGCGTTCTGGCCGGGGCTCCAGCCCGAACTTCTCGAGATCGAAGTTCAGGTTGTTCCGGTCCAGAATACGCAGGACGATTTTCTCACCGAAGAGCGTCGGCAGTGAACTCACCCGGAAGTCGATTACCTTCTGCCCGACCTTGAGCTTCACGCGCCCGTCCTGCGGGACTCGGCGTTCGGCAATGTTGAGCGACGCCATGATCTTGAAGCGCGAAATCAGCGCCGCCCGCATTTTGAACGGGGGCTTCATGACTTCAACCAGCGCCCCATCGAGGCGGTAGCGGACCCGGAGTTCCTGCTCGAAGCACTCGAAGTGGATATCCGACGCGCCCTTCTGGACGGCGTCCACCATGATGGCGTTGATCAGCTTGACGACGGGCGCTTCGTCGATCTGCATCCCGAGGGGGGACGGATCGAGCGTGTCCTCCTGGCTTTCCAGGATTTCGACGTCGTCGGCCGCCGTGATGTCATGCAGCACGGACTGCATGTGCACTTCGGTGGCTTCGTAGTGCTTCTCGATCGCCGCGCGCATGGAATACTCGCCCGCCAACACCGGGACGATATCATAGCGCGTGATGAACTTGAGATCGTCAACCACGCCGAGGTCGGTGGGATCGGCGATCGCGACCGTGAGCTTGCGTCCGTCGCGCTTGAGGGGCAGGACGATGTGCTTCGACGCTAATTCGGCGGGAACCAGCTTGAGCAGGCGGGTGTCGACCTCGAACTTGGCGAGATCCACTGCGTGCATTCCATGCTGCCGGGCCAGCATCCGGACCACCTCGGTCTCCGGAATGACCCCCATGCGGACGAGGGTCAGCCCGAGCCGTTGGCCCGGATTGACCTTCTGCTCCTGAAGCGCTTTCCCCAATTGCTCACGCGTAATCAGCCCGTCTCGGACCAGCAGGTCGCCGAGCCGTTCATTCGTACGAATGGGAAAGGGCACCACGGGTGCTGCCATGCGGAATGCAGAGCCTGAGAAACGGGGGATGGCGCGGGCACCCCGGTACCGGGCCCCTCGCAACAAGAAAGACTGTGCCCGCTTCAAAACGTCACCGATGGGGCCAGTTTGGCGGCCGTGGCCTTCCCGATGCCGGGGACACCGAGGAGGTCATCCAGACTGCGGAAGGGACCGTGGCGTTCGCGGTAGGCCACGAGGCGCTGTGCCAAGGCGGGGCCGATCCCTGGGAGGCGCTCCAGTTCCTGGGCGGTCGCCCGATTGACCGGTACCGGTCCCTGGGGTCGGGTTGGTGTGCGAGCCGCGCGGGCGGTATCCGGTGCCGTCCGTGGCGCTTTCGTGTTTTTGCCCCGCCGCCGAGTGGTGGCCCGTGCCGAATCCACGGCGGCGAGCTGGGCGGCGACGGCGCGATCCGCGAGGGGGCGCAGGGGGGCTTCGGGGAACGCGTCGGCGACCACTCGATCGAGCGTCCGGCTCTGCTGGAAGCGCACGCCGGCGCCGGTGACCGCGAGGGCGGCGAGAAAGAGGAGGGCGTGACGTTCGGCGGTGGTGGGCATGCCAGAGGGTAGCACGCCCCCTGCGGTGGACCATCACCCTTTTCCCGCACCGCCCATCACGGGAACGCGCCCTGCTGCCGACCCATGCTCGTCGAGCAGGAGGTCGGTCTACGGCGGTTCGGCCTACGGCAGCTCCGCCTATGGCAGCTCGCCGGCGAAAAAGCGCATCTGGAAGATCACGCTGAAGACCGTCGTGGCAAGACGACGGTTCAGATTCCGGTCAAAATTCAGGATGTGGGAGCCGGTGAGGCTGAAGGTCAGCGTCTCCGACACATCGGTATCAGCGTTGACGTTGAACGCTTGGCGGCCGTTATCGGTCAGCACCGACACACTGGGCATCCCCACCGCCGCGGGCACCGGCACGC
Organism: Gemmatimonadaceae bacterium; assembly: GCA_037134115.1. GTDB lineage: Bacteria > Gemmatimonadota > Gemmatimonadetes > Gemmatimonadales > Gemmatimonadaceae > Gemmatimonas. Next base: position 44,662 of record JBAXMW010000007.1, read on the forward strand.
CATCACGGGCCGCCGTCACGGTCGCCAGGGTGGCTTCCGACTGATACGACAGGCGGGTGCGGAGGAGCCCGGTCCGCGTCTTCCACTGCGCCGGCAGCGGCAGCGACCGCACAACGTCCACCGAAAAGCGACGCGTGTCCCCGGCGGTGAGTGAGCCCGGTCGCACATCCTCGCGGTGGATGTGATCGATGGAGCCACCGGTCACGAGATTCCCGAAGCCCGCCCACGTAATCGCCCCAGAGAGCGGCTGGCTGCGCGCCCGCTGCGCGCTCCGGTCTGCGATCCCCTCCAACCCACTCGGCATGATCGTGTGCTGCTCCGTGAGCGCGTAGCGCCCGTTGATCGAGATGAGGCTGATGAGCGACTGCGCCCGACCGGTGGGACGCCATCCCCACCGAAGCGACAGATCCGGATAGGTGCGGCGATCGCCACTGATCAACGTTTGGGCGTCCGAGCCGAAGCGCCGCGTCCAGGTCTCGGTGGTGCCCCGCTCAAAGCGCGTTTGCAGCGTGAGTGACAAGGGCAGCGCGAGCGCACCGCTGGTGGTGACCGTCTGTACGCGGCCGGCGGCGGTCGCCCAACGACCGGACCGGGTTCCGCGGAAGGCCTCCACACCGCCCAACCCAAACTGATAGCCAATGCCTGGATCAAGCACGGCGTTGTCGTAGCCGGAGGTGAGGTCCTGCTGCCAGTTCACATCGGCGGGAGCCAGCATCCCGGCCAGCGTGCGCACCCACGCGTGATCGGACGCCAGCGCCGTCAGCACGCGCCCGAGCTGCAGCTGCGCGCCGGTGGCCAGACTGTTGGTCGCGCCAGCCCGCTGCGGTAATCGGAAGGCTCCGAGACTGTCCGCGTCGCGCAGCAGCGTCCGCGCGTTGAGGTCCTTGCCGAGTCGGAAGGTGGACCGCCAATCGAACCGGGGTTGCAGCCATGCGGTCGTCACGGGCTGAAAGCGCAGGCCACTGCTCAGCAAACGATCCTGTTCCAGTCCCAACGAGGTGCCGAGGAGCTGCAGCCGATCGAGTGCCGCCGCGGCACGACGCGCCGTGCTGTCCACGCCATGCGTTACTGCGGCGACATCACGCAAATCGAGCACCTGTCGTGCATCGATCGTGCCAGTGAGTCCGGCCAGCGGTCGGAACTCGAGCCGCGCCGCATTGACCCACGCGTGCGTGAGCCCACGCACCGTTTGTCCGGAATCGCGGAGCGAGGCGACGAGCGTACCATAGCTCGTATTGTCGATCGCCGAGCGGGAGACCGTGCTGCTGAGACGGAAGGCCGTTGGCCGGGCACGCACCCCCTCCGCGACGATGGCCCGCGCCATCTCGCTCTCGCGCATCCATGTCGGCAACCGATCGAGCAACGCGCGCAACGCCCACGGCATGGTGCCGGCAGCCTCGGTGCGCAAGTCGAGTGATGAGCCGAGCAGATAGTTCGTCGCCGTACCGCGCTGGAACGCGCTCTGCGACTGCCCGCTCGACCAGGCTCCGGTGAGCGAGAGTCCATTCACCACGGGGGCATACCACCCCGAGGTCAGTGGTGTGGCCCGACGCATCGCCAGTGCATAACTCAATCGACGATCATGCGGCGTCCGCACCCCAGGGACCCCACTGGCCCGGATGTCGGTGCGCGCGACAAAGAACGGGTCCACCGCTTGCCCCGTGTAGTCCACCGTCAACGGCATGACCACCCCGAGCCGCTCAGGCAAGAGCCGCTCCAGATGGACCGTTGTGCCCACCGTCACCCCACTCGTGGTCAGGAACCCCGGTGTTTCCCCGAGCTGGCGGAAGTTGGGATCGCGACGGCTGACCGCCATGCGCAGATCGGCCAAATCACCCGCATTCACCGACAGACCGAGTTCACCGGCCATCCCCATGTCGGCAACCACGTCCGACAGGCGGATATCGTTGACCCACAGCTCCAGTGTGTCATTCGCCATGATGGCCGTGCCACCACGCGCGACACTGTCGACGCGCACAAGGCCCACCGCAAGTTCCTGCACGCCGGCCAGATTCGGCGGCGTGACCAACGGATCCGCGCTGTAGACGATATACCCGTCCCGACAGACGGCATATCGACGCCCGAGCTGCTGCCTCGGCAGTCCCGATCGACGGAGCAGCTCCAGATCGACGCCGGTGCACGCCAACGAATCGGGACTTGCGGTCAGCACATTCGTTTCGAGCTGTGCGCGCAACGCTTGGAAACGCGTGAGATCCACCCGGACTTCCGGATCCCAGGCACTTTGCGTGGGCCCCGCATTCACGGGGGTCCGGTACATGTAGAAATTGTGTTCGTCGCGACCGATCTTGATGAAGCCATTCAGTTCCCCACTGGGGCCCCAACCGTTGCCACGACCGCGCATCCACATCCGGAGCGTGCGATAGCCCATGAACGACTTCGTCCCTTCCGGGAAGCGAAAGTAGGCTTCGGCGCGATCGAAGGGCCGGAAGACGCGGCCGGGAATGCCGGTCTGCAGGCGCAACGCCCGCTCGTTGACCTGCACGCGCACATTTTCGTAGCCCGTCTGCTTGTTCTCGGGCGATTCGACCACACCGGGCGGCGGCGTATACGGCAGCGCAGCCGTGGAGTCCATGGTGCCAATCAGACTGGCCACGACATACCCGCCCGTCACCGCGGCCGAATCGCCGGCCGCTCCACTGAGCGGCATCTCCGACCGCTTGACCCATGGGGCGCCCACGAGATTGAGGCGGGCGATGGCGGTTTGTACCAGATCCTCATCGGCCGCCTGTCCGTTTGAAACCATCGTGAGGCGGAGCGTGCGCATGCGCCGTTCGTTCGGGGCATTCAGCTGCTCGAGCGGTGTGCGCCAGTTGAGGCGCACCTGCACCCAGCAGACGGAATCCGAGACGACGGTGGTGCCACTGGAATCGGCCTGCCGGAAGCATCCTCCCACGCGCGTCCAACTGCGACGATCGGACAGATCCACGGCATAGCGTCGGATCTGCTCCGACTCCGCGAGCGCCGACGGGACGTTGAGCTGTCCATCCTGGTCGAGATCTTCCTCGTCGAGGCGACTGTTCCGCACCGTGCAATTCGCGCGCGTATCTCCGAGCGATTGCACCGTGCCAATCGCCTGCGAACAGAGGGGGACCCCGGTCGCGGTACGCGTGACAGGGGCGCCTCCCGTGCGGTCAACGACCGTCAGCGAATCGAGCAGATCGCCCGGCAACCCCGTATCGTTGATCGCAGCATTGAAGGCCCGCGAGAAGGGATCGCGTTCGGAATCGAGACGGTCGTAGCCGACCAGTCGCTTGCCGCGCCACGTCGAATCCGGCGCAAGACCGGCACGCAGCGGCGGTGCCACCGTCAGCGTTTCGGGAGCGAACGCCACACTGTTTTCGCTGATCTCCCCGACGTCAAAGACGAGGGTGGGATTCCGTCGGAGTTTGGCGGGCTCCACCTGCACGAGCGCGAAAAACTCCAGCGTTTCAATACGCGAGAGATCGGCACCGGTGGGATTGAGCACGGTCCGCAATGAGCGCCAGCGACGCCCCGTTGGCGTCGCCCCCATCGCCGACGTGCCGCCCACCGTCCACGCCGCGCGACGTGTGCCCGTCGCCGGATCGCGGCCCATGAGGCCACCCGCGCGCAGCGGATAGAGCGACAGCCAGAGGAGGGGTTCGGCGCCCTGCAGCCCAGACCCGGCCGTGCGTACCGCGGGGTCGATTTGGTCAATGCGATACTGCACGAACGCCCCATTCGCATCGAGGCCGTAGTTCTGGTAGGCGAGTGCCGTCGCACGATTCAGCGCGAACGTGCCACTGCCCACGAGGCCGGTGAGCGCGCCGCCGATGGCCGGTCGCGAGCTGACATACCAGGCCGCATCACCCAAGGCGACCCCGAGCCCCGCGTTCCCCTCGAAGCTCTCGAGATACGCTTGCCCCGCCGCATTTGGCTGCGGGCGACTCACCGCGAACTCGCCCTGGAGCGACAACCGCGACGGCCGGGCGCTGGGCGTGACCGTCAGCTGGGAGGTGAGCCGATTGAGCAGCGGAGCGTCCCAAGCGAGCGCACCAGTCATCCCTGCTACGATCGACCCCGCCGATTCGAAGCCGAGCATGGGGCGGTTGTACCCTGAGCGCTGCGTCTGCGAGATGGCGGTGAAGGTCAACTCGCCATGCGGAATGGGCAGCGCCGACGTGATCCCCAGCATCGTGGTGGGAATCGTGGCAAAGAGCGGATTCTCTTCGTAGCGCACCGTCACCGGGCGCGGGCGCGGGAAGAGCGTGTCGCCGCGCACAAAGGTGATCGTGCCAAGTTCGTACTCAATTCGGTAATCACGATCGCGCAGCAGCGGCTGTCCCTCGAGGGTGAGCCGCTCAGAATTCGGCCGGATCTGCTGACTCATCAACTGGATGGTGTACGGCGCATCGCCACCCGACGACTGATACTGCAGCATCAGCCGAAAGACCGCCTGCGGGCGCTGCGTGGAGTAGAGGTATTCGTTCGGAAACCGATAGAGGGTGTCGTTGGCGGGATTTCCCGCCGGCTGCGCGAGCCCGGCCCGCGCAAACGGCTGCACGGACGGGAAGAAGAGAAAGGCATCGCGCAGCAGGGGATCGCGACCGCCACTCAACGCGCTCACATTCGCATCAGAGCGCCGGGGCCAGACGCGATTTTCAATATCCAGCGCGCTCGGATTGGTGGCCTGTGCGAGGCCGAACAGCTGCAGATAGGTCCCCCCGCGCGAGGGGTCGACGGGCTTCTCCTGATCGCCCCCCAGGCCGGTCACCACGCGGAGCGCGAGCGATTCGCGCTGCAGATCATCGCCGCCAAGCCGATAGACAGATTTGATTTCGCGGAGAAAGTACGCGGGGGAGGACGGTTGCAGCTCGGGCTCCCAGAGCAGATTCGCGACTTGGGGCGCGTCGGTGGCCTCGATGTCGGGGGTGCCCCCCGTGGCGAGATACCGCTGCGGCGTCCCGTTGACCGTCACTTCGTAGGCGATGGCAAGCCGCTCGCCATTGGCCTGTAATGGCCGCACCAGCGCGAGCCAGAGCCCCGAGGGATCGAGGACATAGTCGATGTTCTCGCGGAGCACTTCGTAGACTTGCGGCGCGGGATTCCGGGCGCCACGCACGGCAAGACGCGGCCCCCGGGGATTCGGGTTCGCCGCGCCCACCAGCTGCCGATAGAGCACGATGCGGGTTGGGCGAATCGTATCCGGCAGGGCGGCGGCAGCCTGCAGGAGCTGGCTGCGGTTCAGCAGGTCGATATTTGGGAAACCGGGGAGGAGGCGCGGGTCGATCGTGAAGAAGAAGCGTCGCGTCTCGATCTGGATGTCCTCAATGGCCCGTTCGGTGGCCTGCTGCGTCCGATCGCCGACCACGAAGACGTTATCGCGGGAGACATTCCCCTTCTGTTGCGCGAGCATGGAAGTGACGCGCAGGGCGCCAAACTGTCCGGTGGCCTGGATCCCGTAGTTCCCGGCCGGGATCCCCGCCGTGAGAAACCGGGAGACCGGGGCCGGAAAGTTCACATTGCCGACTTCGAGCTTTTGCAGGACCTCTCCAGCCTTCCCTTGGTAGAAGACCGAGATCGCATTGGAGGCGTCGAACTCGCGCTGCGAGTCGTAGTCCACGTTCAGATGCAGCCGCTCAGCCACCACCCCCGCCGTCCGGAGCGAAAACTGAAAGTCAAAGGCGGGTTGGAAGGCCCCGGCGCAGCTGTTGCTGAGCAGGGTCAACTGGGCTGCGGTGCACCGGAGGTTCCGGGTGCGGGCCAGCTTCGACTCCAGACGGGCATTGAGCGCCATCCCAAGTCCGGCCAGCGGATTGTCCGTGGGGGTCCCGGTGCCCAGCAACCGGGCACTGTCCGCCGGTGGCACCCGTTTGGGGGTAAGGACAGGGCCAGCCGGTGGCGTACTCCCCTGTGCCGCGGCCTGACGCGGGGTCAGAAGGGTCAGCCAGAGCAGCGCCGCGCACGCAGCGGCGGGGAGCAGGCGGAGTCCACACCTGCCGGGGAAAACGCTCATGCGGAGCCGCGGTCCTGCCCGATCACAGCCAGATCACTCACCGATCATCAATTGTTTACCCTGATGCCCTTGAAAATGCGGCGCGTGACGGCGGAATTTACGTCGTGAAGCTCCTGACCCGCTACGTCGTGCGTGAGCACGTCGGCCCGCTCCTGTTCGCGCTCAGCGCGCTGACCTCCCTGCTCATGCTGCAGTATGTGGCACGGCAGCTGGCCAATCTGGCCGGAAAGGGGCTGCCCTGGCGCGCGATCGTGCAGTTTTTCGTGCTCTCGTTGCCGTTCACGGTGGCGATGACGCTCCCAATGGCCGTGCTGGTCGCCACGTTGTATGCCTTCGGGCGGATGGCGGCCGAACATGAGATCACCGCCTTCAAGGCCAGCGGGATCCGGGTGCGGACGCTCATGCTGCCCGTGATGGGGTGCGCGTTCCTGTTGTCGCTGGCGATGGTCGGGTTCAACGATCAGATCCTCGCCCGCGCCAATCATCGCCTGCGCATTCTCCAGCAGGATATCTCGCGCACGAAGCCCACGCTCGCCTTGCGCGATCAGGTCCTCAACGCCCTCACGGAGCAGTTCTACATCCGCGTGGCTCGCAGCGATGCAGAGTCGAACCGGATGTGGGACGTCGTGATCTACGACCTGTCGAGGGGACCAGAACGCAAAACCGTCTACGCTGACAGTGGGCTGTTTCTCGTCGCCCCCAACGGAAAAGATCTGCAGCTGCGCCTGTTCCACGGCCATTCGCAGGCGTTTGTGAAGGGCGATCCGCGCCGGTTCCAGCGCGACTTCTTTCAGGAACAGACGGTGCAAGTCCGTGGCATCACGCAGGGCTTCGAAGCGTCGCGCGCCGATAACTACAAAGGCGACCGCGAAATGACCGTCTGCGAAATGCAGCGGAAATACGCCGTCTCCGCCCGGGAATACGCCCGCGCGCGGCAAGAGTACATCATGTACGCCAGCCGGGTCGTGGCGAAGGGCACGAAGACGATCACGGTCCCGCGTCCCCGTCCGCTCCGGGATGCGTTGGCCGACTTTTATTGCACCACGCTCCCGGGGATCTTCCTCCCGGCCTCCGCGCGGGCCGCGGCGGCGCCAACGACGCGTGGGCAAGACACGACCCGGGGCACGACCGGCACGGTCCAACCAGCCGTTCCCCCGAAAAAAGACACCGGTGCCACGACCGGAGGTGCGGCCACGACGGGTGCCGTGACTGTCCCATCGGTGACCGTCCCGCCAGCCCCACCGGTCACGTCCACCACCGTGCCAGCAGCCCCACCGGTCGCCGCGCCCGTCCCGACGGTGGTCTCGCCATCCGCCGAGGAACAGCTGGAAGCGTCGCGTGGTGAACTGCTGGCCGCGACGGCTCGGCTGTCGGAAGCGCGCGATACGGTGGACGGGGTGGCCGTCGAAATCCAAAAGAAGTTCGCGCTCTCCTTCGCCTGCCTGGTCTTCGTCCTCTTTGGCCCGCCGATCGCGCTTCGATTCCCGCGGGGTGGTGTGGGCGTCACCTTGGGCGTGAGCATCGTCGTCTTCGGGCTCTATTACATCTGCCTCATGGGCGGCGAAGCCCTCGCGGATAAGGGGATGCTCCCCGCCTCCGTCGCGATGTGGATCGCGAACGTCATCTTCGCGCTGGCCGGTCTCATCCTGGTGTGGCGCGTTGAGAGCACCACGGACACCAGCCGTGGCGGCGGGCTCGCCGATTGGTGGGCCGCGCGGAAGGCCGCCAAAGCCGCGAAAGCCATCACGGCGTCGGCGGTGCGCTCGTGAGCGCGAAGGCGCCGCGCGGCCGGGCCCGGTGGCTCAGTCCACTCGACTGGTATGTCGCGTCCGAGTTCCTCCGGATCTTTCTCGTGACCATCGCGGGCTTCCCCGTGCTGGTGTTCGTGATCGATCTCGTGGACAACCTACGGAAGTACACGGAGCGGAAGCTCACCTTTGAAGCGGTGGCGCTCAGCTACTTCTACTGGATTCCGGACACGCTCTTCATGGTGTTGCCGGCCGCCGTGCTCTTCGCGACCGTCTTTTCCATTGGCACGTTTACGCGATACGCCGAGATCACGGCCGCCAAGGCGTCGGGGATCAGCTTCTACCGTTTCATTGCGCCGATCCTGATGATGGCGATCTTCGCCATGGGGCTGGGGCTCGTGTTCAGTGAAGTCGCCCCGCCAGCCAATGCCAAGCGGCTCCGTCTGCTCGCGGGCAAAGGCACCGTGCGGGAAACGATGCGCTACAACTTTGCCGTCGCCACCGATCTGGGCCGCTCCTATCGCATTTACACCCTCGATGTCGACAAGCGACGGCTGCAAAAGATCGAAGTCGAGGAGCGGGGCTCCACCAAGCGCCCAGGGCTGATCATCGCGGCCGACAGCGGCGACTGGACCGCGCGTCGCGGCTGGCGCCTCCAGAGCGCCCAGCTGCATGTCGTCCCCAACGACTCGATCGATCATGCGTTCGGCTTTGATTCGCTGATCGACCGGCGTCTCAAGGAAACGCCGCAGGATCTGAGTGCGCGGGACCGCGAACCCAGTGAGATGCGCTTCGGCGAGCTGACGCGCTTCATTCGGGCGCTGGAGCGCTCCGGGGCTGATGTCAATCAGCTCAAGGTGGAACGCATGCTGAAGCTGGCGATTCCGGTCACCTGCGTGATCATCGCACTCTTTGGTGCCCCGCTGGCCACCAGCTCCCAGCGTGGTGGGGCCGCCTATGGGATCGCGATCAGCCTCGCGACGACGGTATTGTTCCTCGTGCTGATTCAACTCACGAAAGCGATCGGCGGCAAAGGGCTGATGCCGGCGGAACCCGCGGCCTGGCTCCCCAATGTGTTGGTGGGGTGCGTGGCACTCATCCTCCTTCGCCGCGTGCGTACCTGATGCCCGCCGCCCAGTTGGTCCGGCTCGGCCGGCACCGCATTGAAGCTATCCTCACGGCCATTGGCCGTCGGGTGTACTTCGCGCGGGATATCCTGCGCGGCCTGCGCGATCCGGAGACCTGGATCCCGGAAACGATCCGCCAGATGAAGATCATTGGCGTCGAGTCGGTGCCGCTCGCCGTGATCGTCGCCGCCTTTCTCGGTGGCGTGACGGCGTTCCAGACGCGCTATCAGCTCTTCCCCGGCATTCAGCTCTCCGTGGTGGGGTTCATCGCCCGGCAGAGCATCGTGCTGGAACTGGGCCCCTTGCTGACGGCGCTGGTGCTGGCCGGCCGGGTGGGCGCACGCATGACCGCCGAAATCGGCACCATGCGGGTGACCGAACAGATCGATGCGCTGGAAACGCTCGCCTTCGACCCCGTGGCCTTCCTGGCCCTCCCGCGTCTGATTGCGGGGATCATCATGGTCCCGGCGCTCACGCTGATCGCCAATGTGGTGGCGATCGGTTGCGCCTTCCTGACGTTGGTGATGGCGACGGATGTCCGGGTGGCCGACTTCATGGACGGCATGCGGCTCGCCTTCAACGAATTCCAGGTGGTCTACTCGCTGATCAAGGCCGTCTCCTTTGGCGCCGCGATCGCCTTTGTCTGCTCGTACGAAGGGTATGTGACGGAATCGGGTGCCGAGGGGGTGGGACGCTCAACGGCCCTCGCGGTGGTCATCGCGTCGGTCTCGATCTTGGTGCTCGACGCCGTCGTGGCCGCCATCTTCGCGCCATTTATTCAGACTTGAGCCAGGCACCCCGGGTGTCGGCCTGCTTTCCTGACCCATGAAGAAACGTGACGAAGTGCTGGTGGGACTGGTGTTGCTCATTTCGGTGGTCTCCACGCTGGCGGGGACCATCTGGATTGTGCGCGGCGGACTCAAACGGACCTACCCCATGTACAGCCGTTTTCCCTGGGGCGTTGGTCTGAAGCAGGGGCAGCAAGTGCTCCTCGCCGGGGTGCAGATCGGCTTTGTCGAACAGGTCAGTCTGGACCCCAACGGCACCGTGCTGGTGCGGATGAAGATTCAGCAGCAGTACCGCATACCACAGGGTTCGACCGCCACCGTGGAAGCCAACGGCATCTTTGGCGATCAATTGATCGCGGTCCGTCCGGTCCTCGGCGTAAAGACGTATCTGGCCCCGGACGACTCGATCCCCGTTGGGAAGAACTCGCCAGGCACGGCCGAATTGCTCGGGAAAGGGGATTCGATCGCGACGGACCTCCGCGCCATCACGGCATCGACGCGCCGGGAGCTGGTGGAAGGCGGCGGCATGCAGGATGTACGCCTCGCCGTCCGTGATTTGACGAAATTGGTCGCGCAGCTGAGCGCGGTCACGGCCGAACAGTCGGCGCAGCTGACGCGTACGCAGGAGACGCTCCGTCGCGCGATCGCTTCCATCGATTCGGTCAAGGTCGACTCCACACTACGGAACATTCGGGCCACCTCGGCCTCGTTGGAAGCACTCTCCCGCGAGCTCAAGACCACCAACACGCAGGTCCAGGGCGTCCTGACGAAGGTCACCAGCGGGAACGGCACCGCGGCGAAGCTGCTCAATGATGGGAGCCTCTACACCCGACTCGACGGACTCATTGCGCGGGTGGATTCGCTGACGGCGGACTTCAAGGCCAACCCGAAGAAGTACATCAACCTGAAGATCTTTTAATACGGGCATCGGCTCCGACACCGGAACCAGTACGGGCGCTGGGACGACAATTGACCGATAACAGAAAACCGCGGCAGGGGATCACTCCCCCACCGCGGTTTTGCTGTATCGACTCCTGGCGATCCTTCCCGAGCGTCCGTCCCCCACGACCATTGCGGCCGTGGGGGTCAGAGCGACCCGATTAGAAGCTGTAGCGCAGGGTAAGCTGCAGCTGGTAGTTGTTCGACGCCGAGTTCGGGTTCACCGAGAAGGGCGAGCCGGTGTTCAGCATCGCGTTCCGGATCGACGAGTTCAGCGTGAAGTTCGACAGCGACGTGTTCAGCGGGCCCGCCGTGCGGCCCGAGAGGTTGTACAGCTGCTGCTGCGGGAACGTCGACTGCACCGGATACTTCACCCGACCCCAGTTCTTGTTCATGAGGTTGAGGAAGTTGAAAACATCCAGCTGCACCGTGAGGCGGTTGTTCTTGACGCCCGGGAGCGTCTGACGCACGGACACGTCCATGCGCTGCTGGAACGGACCGTAGCAGCTGTTGCGCTTCATGATCTGGCCGCGCTGCTTCTCGAGGCACGACTGGGACTTGATGAACTCGTCGAGCAGATTGGCTTCACCGTAGTTGTACTGCCAGGCGGTGCCGCTGCCGAGGCCGACGCGCACTTCGTTCGGATCCAGCGCGTTCTTCGGGATGTACACTGGGTCATTGCCCGCGAAGCCATCGCCGTTGAGGTCGGCATTCGCCGTGTACATGTACGGCACGCCGGAGATGCCTTCATAGTAGAAGGTCACGTCCGTCTGGTTTTCCTTCCAGGGCGCCGTGTAGGTGCCGTAGAAGAGCACGCGGTGCGGGCGCTCCCACACCGACGACGCGATGTCCGACGGATCGTTTTCGAGCCCGGCGTACTGCCGGCCGTTCCGCCAGTTGGAGATCGCGCGATCCGACGTCAGCGACTGCACGTCCTTCGACTGCGTGTACGTGTACGCCGCCGTCGCCTGGAAGGCGCGGCTGAAGCGCTTCTTCAGCTGGCCGCTCAGCGTGTAGTTGTAGCCGGCCTTCGAGTTCGTCACCATGATCGCGCCTTCGGTGAAGTTCACCAACGGCGTACCAACCGACGTGATGTACTTCTGGCCGGCGTTGGTCACGGCGCCCGTGCTGCTGATCGTATCGGCGTACAGGATACGGCCGTTGACGTCCGTGTACGGGACGCCATTCACCACGCGCGGGCCCTTGAGGTTCAGGTCGCGGATGTAGAGCCCCTGGATGTCCTTGCGGTACATCGCTTCAAAGGTCGCCACGAGCCCCCACGGCAGCTTCTGGTCCATGCCGAACGACATGGTGAGGTTCTGCGGGTACTTGAAGTCCGGGTCGGTCACGTTGACACCGACGGTGCCGGCAGCGCCCGGCGTCGGCGCAGCCAGGCCGGCGCACGACTTCGGCAGCGCGTTGATATCCGTCGTGAACCCGGGCGTCGCCGTGCCGGTGCACTGCACCGTTACGCCACCGAGGCCCGTGTTGCCGTAGGCGTTACCGATCAGGATGAACGGCGTGCGGGCGGTGTAGAGGCCGATGTTGCCGCGCACCTGCGTCGACTGATTGCCGTTCACGTCCCAGTTAAAGCCGATACGCGGCGAGAAGAGCCACGTGGCCTTGGGCGCCCAGTCGGTCCGGATGTTGGCCGCCTTCTCCGTGATCAACGGATTCTGCTTCGGCGCATCGGCGAACTCCGGGCGATCGACGCGCACACCGGCGGTGATCGAGAAGTTGCGCGACACGTTCCACAGATCCTGCGCATACGCCGACAGCTGCGACGCGTTGAACTCGGCCGCGATCGGGCCGCTGTTCGCGTACGAGAACGCGTAGCTCGACGGCGTCCCGGCGTTCAGCGCGGCGATGTTCGGGAAGTAGTACGCCCCGTACGCCGCGCCGCTGAGGAAGTAGTTGTAGATGTACATCTTCTCGAACCGGCCACCCACCGTCACGTTGTGCGCGCCGAGCGGGATGGAGAGGTTGTCCGAGATTTCGAGGATCCGCTGCTTCAGGTCATTGTTCGGCGAGAAGCGCTCGGAGCCCACCGTCACGGCCACGCCCTGCACGGCCAGCGAGATTTCCGGGGCCGTGACCGGCACGATCCGGTAGTCGCGGATCGTGTTGTAGCCCACGAGCAATTCGTTCGCCGCGCCGTTGTTGAAGTTCGTGAACAGCTGCGAAACGATCGAGCGGTTCTGATTGCGACGCGTGAACGAGTTGGAGGTCAGGCGGATGCCCGAGCTCTGGTTGCTCGCGCCGTTCGCATTCAGCGCCGTCGTGTTGCGCGAGAACTCCACCTGCTCGGCGGTGTTGTCGAGGACACGGATGGCGAAGCGGTTTGCGTCGTTGATGCTCCAGTCGAGGCGGCCGAAGAGGTTCGTCAGCGGATTGCCGCGCCGGAGGGCGTCTTCGGTGCCCACATCAAACTTGCTGCCGAGGATGCTGCGGATCGCCGCAATGGAGTCGCGCGACACGCCGCCGATCGAGTTCGTGATCGTGTTGATCACGGGGCCCGAGGTCGGGTCCGTGCGCTGCTGGAATTCCGGGGCGATGAAGAAGTGCAGCTTGTCCTTGATGATCGGGCCACCGAGGGTAAAGCCGATGTTGTTGTACTTGAAGTCGCTGGCGCGGATCTGGTCCACGTTGGCGGCCATGCGCGGATTCCGGTACGTGTTCGTCACGCCACCGGTCCACGTGTTGGTGCCGTTCCGCGTGACCGCGTTCACGAGCATGCCGCCGAAGTTGCCGTAGCGGACGTCGGTCGGGCTCATGAGGACCTGGAATTCCTTGACGGCGTCGACCGACAACAGGCGGCCGCCCGTCGCGCCACCGGGCTGTCCGCCCGAGGAGCCGAGGTTGAACAGGTCGTTCTGGTTGGCACCGTCGACGGTGAAGTTGTTCAGACGGTTGTAGGCGCCACCGGCGCTCGCGCCGCTCGTGCCGTCCTTCGACACCTGCGGCGTCAGCTTCACCATTTCCGTGAAGTCACGCTGCAGCGTCGGAACGCGACGGATGATCGTGTCCGTGACGATCGTCGCCACACCCTGACGGGTCGGCGAGAACTCCGCCGCGGCGGCCGCCGCCGTCACCGCGACCGCCTGCAGCTGCGTGGCCGCTTCGGTCATGGTGAAGTTGATCGGCGTCGTCAGGTTGAGCTGCACCAGGACGGACGGCTTGGTCTGCGGCGCGTAGCCAATCAGCTTCGCCGTCACGCGATAGGTGCCGACTTCGAGGCCCTGCACGAAGTAGCGGCCATTGCTCCGCGTGATCACGCCCGCCCGGTACCCGGTCGAGACGTTCACAATTTCGATCTGGGCGTTTTCGATGGGCGCGCCACCGGTCTTCGTGACCGTGCCGCCAATGGCGCCGGTGGTGAGGCCCTGAGCCGCCGCCTGGCTGGACACCCCGAACGTCAGGGCCAGCAGAGTGGCAGCGAGGCCGAGCCAACGCTGAATGCGCATGAGAAAATGGGTCAGTGTGGAGGAGAATACGCTGACGACCCTGGACCGATTACGGACCTGTGGGGTTGTCAGCCCTTCAAAATAGACTGGACCCGTACCGGTTTCAAGAATATTCCTTAGAACTAAGAGACTTTGTGCGATTTATTCGCCCGCAATGGGCCCCGATGGTGGGCGGGAGGAATGCCGTGGCCCCCTAACGCACCGTGGGGGTGGAGCCGTAGCAGGCCCCACCCCCACCGTCCGACATGCCCTGTCAGGATTCACCGCCCCGATGGGCAGACATCCTTTAGTTGAACGTGTAGCGCAGCCCCAACTGCATCCGCCATACATCGGCCGAATTCGCCGTGTGCTGATACGACGTGCTGAGCAGGTCCGTGCCGATGTTGCGCAGCCGGTACAGCAGCGCGCCATTGGCGTCCGGGCCCTGCGGAAGCAGCGGCTGGCTCGACACAAGCCGCGTCCCGGCACCCCACTTCTTGTTGATGAGGTTGTCGAGGTTCAGGATATCGAGACGCAGCGACAACGTGTTGCGCTTGCCACCCAGATTCTGGAAGAGTTCCTGGGTGATCCCGAGGTCACTCCGGAACATGACCGGCAGAAACACCGCATTCCGCACGGCGTACTGGCCGCGGCGGCTGTTCAGGTACTTGTCCTGCTGAATGTACGACTCCCACACCGCCTGCTGTTCGGCCACCGTGAAGGTCCGGGTCACCCCGTTGGTGGTCACGGCATACTGCTGGAAGTTCATCTCCGACGCATTGCGCGGGATGTAAATCAGATCGTTCGTCGCGCCGTCACCGTTCGCGTCGGCACTGAACGTGTAGCTCGTGTTGCCCTGCGTGAAACCCTGCGTGAACAGGGAGATCGACGTGGCGCCGAACTTGAAGTACTCGTGGCGATACGAGAGCGCGAGGAACGCGCGATGCCCCGGGGAATACTGGGAGAACTGCACCCCAGGATTGTTCGGGTCATTCGCGGTGGCATTCGCCCCCCAGTTCGACGACGCCGTCGAGCCCGGATCAAACGAGTTCTTCGACACCCCGTACGAGTACGCCGCCTTGACGAACAGGCCGTCCCGGAACTGCCGTTCCAGCGACGCCGCGAGGTTGTATGAATACCCCGTGTTGGCGTTACTCAGGACGAAGGCCGCCGAAATGTTCGGATTGATGCGGTTGGCATTGTTCGCCGTGTTCCAGCGCATGCGCTGGTCCGCACCCGTGAAGTTCCCAACCGGCGCCGGCAGGTTGGCGTTGATGTAGTACGCCCCGTTCATCTCGCGGTTGTACAACGCTTCCAACGTCCCGACAAATCCGAACGGCAGCTTGTGGTCCACCGCGATGTCCGTACGCCACACCTGCGAGAACGTGTACTTGGGATCGGCGACGTCGAGCTCGTAGGCCGCGGCCGGGGCACCCGTGACCGTGGCCGGCTTGTACTTGGCTGGATCCGGGTTGAACGGGTACGCCTTGGTGTTGGACTGATCGATCAGACCAGTGAGCACGCCCGTGTTCCCCAGCTGGTTCGACACCCACACGTACGGCGGCACGCCGGAGAAAATGCCGGTTCCGCCGCGCACCACGAAGGAGCGGTCACCCTTCGCATCCCAATTGATCCCGACCCGCGGCGAAATCAGCAGGTTTGCATTCGGCAGCTTCCCAGAGCTGTAGCTGACCGTCTTTCCCGCTTGGTCGCGGAAGCTCAGGGCATCCGCCTGCGGATTGGCAAACGCGGTGTTGCTGAACGACGGCAGATCGAAGCGCAGGCCATACGTGACCTTGAGATTCTTCGTCACGCGCCAATCGTCCTGCGCGTAGCCGCCATAGGTGTACACCTCGAGCGGCTGCAACGGCGTCGTCTGTCCCGGAATGTTGGCGTACCGGACCTGGAATCGCCGGAGGGTAACAGGCGAGGCTGTCCGCCCCTTGTTAGCCAGATAGTCGTTCGCGTCGGTGTAGAAGTCCGCGAGGGAATTATACACATAGCCCGACTGGAGCCCCGGCGCAAAGCCGTTCTCCGAGTTGTACTTCTGCGCCGAGATGCCAAAGGCAAACTCGTGCTTATCAGCATAGATCGTGAAGTTGTCCTGGAACTGCAACGTCTTGTACGTCAGGATGTTGCTCGGCGTGAACGGCTCGAAGCCGAACGACACGTAGTTGCTGCCGTTGTTCAAAATATCCACCAGCGGGAAGAACGAGCCCTTGTACTTCCGGCTTTCATCATTGCTGGTGACACCGGCAATGATCTGGTTCGACATGTTCGAGCCGATCTGCGAATTCAACTCACCGATCGTGGAGCGAATGTTTTCCATGATCGCGTAGTTCGACGCGCTGAAGCTCATGGAATTGGCATTGTTGATGCGACCGCCCGCCGAGTTACCAAAGGAGCCCGAGTTGGAGACGGGCTGGTCGGACTGGGAGTTCAGCATCGAGTAGCGGAGACTGAATTTGTTCCGCTCATTGATGTTGTAGTCGATCTTGCCGATGAAGCGCTGCGACGGAATCTGAAAATTGTAGCCCTGATAGGGGCCCGTCTCGTACCCAAAGTTGTCCTTGAGGTACTTGCTCAGCTGGTCGAGATCCGACTGCAGCACTCGCGTCACGTTGCCAGTGATCGGCTGCGTCCCGGTGTTGGCCGTGTAAGTCGTCGCCGGCAGGTTCAACGCGTCTTCGTCGTAGTTCACGAAGAAGAAGAGCTTGTTCCGGATGATCGGCCCGCTGACCCACCCGCCCGGCTGGGCGAACTTATACGTGCCCTTGTTGAAGAACAGGCCGGCCGTGCTGTCACCCTGCAGCCCCTGATTGCGCAGCGTGTAGTAGACCGAGCTCTTGAACTCGTTGGTGCCGGACTTGGTGACGGCATTCACGCCGGCGCCCGTGAAGCTGCCCTGCCGCACGTCGAACGGGGCCACGTTGACCTGCAGCTGTTCGATGGCATCGATCGGGATCGGCGACACACCCGTACGCGCGCCCGGCTGCGAGCCAAGGCCGAAGGAGTTGTTGAAGGCCGAACCGTCCAGCGTGAAGTTGTTCAGACGATTGTCCTGACCGGCGAAGGACGATCCCGCCGACTGCGGCGTCAACCGCGTGAAGTCGGTGATGGTCCGACCGATCGTCGGCAACGCCTGCAGCGCTTCCTTCGTGATCGTGGTGGCGGCACCCGTCACATTCGAGCTCAGCGATCCACCGGACGCCGTGACCTGCACGCCGGTCAGCGTCACCGCCGTCACCTTGAGCGAGAACGTCACATCGGTCGTCGCACCCAGCGTCACTTCCAGACCCCGCTGCGTGGTCTTTTCATAGCCCAGCGCGAGCGCTGAGACCGTGTACGGCCCACCGACACGCATGCCGGGGATCGTAAATCGGCCATCGGCTCGGCTCGTGGCCTGATAGGTCGTACCGGAGGGCTCATGCACGGCCATCACGCGCGCGCCAGCCAGCGCTCCGCGCTCCGTGGACACCGTGCCCGTCATGGCACCCGTCGTCACCTGCGCGAACGCCGTCCGGGCGCCCGTCAGGGATAGCATCATCGTTAGCACTGCAACTGCAATCCGACTCACGTGCCGCATGTCACTCTCCAATTCGAGGGATGGGGGCGAGACTCGCACCTACCTCGACGGAATGTGCACGGCCTGAGAAGTCAGAACAGTTGGGTTGGCAATCGTTTCGCTTCCGTTACCACCCGCCACCGCGCGCGACAGGACGCGCGATGGACGGAAAGGGGCGGAGCGTGATGATCACGTGACGCGTCGCCCCACCGTCAGGAAGTAGACCGGGATCCCCAAGGCCACGATCCCGAGCACGCCGACCGTCCCCCACCGCTGCCCCGGATCCATCAACGCATTCACCAACAGGAACAGCGTCGCCAGGCAAAAAACCGCGGGCACAACCGGATACCCCGGCACCCGCATGGGGGGATCCCAGTCGGGCCGCTGCCGGAGCCGGAAAATCGCCCCGACGCTCAAGATGTAGAACACCAGCGACGCCGTCACAAAGATGTCCGCCAACTGCTCGAAGGAGCGCAGCAGCACGAAGGCAATCCCGATCGACGCGGTCATCGCGATCGCGACATACGGCGTCTGGAACCGGGGATGCACCTTGGCCACGCCGCGGAAAAAGAGCCCGTCGTCGGCCATGGCAAAGAAAATGCGCGGCCCCGTCAGCAGCGACCCGTTCACCGAGCCAAAGGTCGACAGCAGCACCGTAATCGAGACCAGCGTCACGCCGATCGGTCCGATCAGCCGCTCCGCCACATCGGCCGCCACCAAGCGCGCCCCGCGGATCTCCTCCACCGACAGCACCGACAGATAGGCCACGTTCGCCAGCACGTAAATGGCGATGATCGCCAACGTGCCAATGATGATCGCCTTCGGGATCGTCCGCCGGGGATCGGCCACTTCGCCCCCCACCTTCGTCAGATCGCCCCAGCCGTCGTACGCCCAGAGCACCGACACCAGCGCGAGCCCAAAGGCGCTCACCGAAAAGCTTCCGGGCGGGGTCGCTGGCGTGAAATGCCCACCCGTCTGCGGCAACCCCAGCGCCAACGCCAACAGCACGATAAAGAGCAGCCCGCCGTACTTGGCGAGCGTGGTCACATTCTGCACGAGCGCCCCCCACCGCAGCCCCACCACGTTCACCGTGGCCATCAGCCCGAGGGCCAGCGCCGCCGTCCAGTGGGCGTAGGCATCGTAGGGCGCGAGCGCCGGATCATATCCCAGCGCCCGCAGCAGATACTCGGCGAAGGTGAGCGAAATCCCCCCGAGCGCCGCCGCCCGGATCAGGATCAGTTCGGTCCACCCGTACAGAAAGGCCGGCAACCGCCCCCACCCTTCCCGCACGAAGACGAAATACCCACCCGTCTTCGGCAGCGCTCCCGCGATCTCGGCCAACGTCAGGGCGCCACACAAGGCGAAGACGCCACCAATCGTCCAGACGGCGAGCATCGGCAGCGGCCCTGGGAGCTTGGCGGCAATCCCGGCCGGCGACCGGAAGATCCCGGAGCCGATCGTCGTCCCGATCACCACGGCAATCGCACTCCAGAGCCCAAGGCGACGGGGTAATTCGGTGGGGACGGCCGGTGCGGGACGTCCCGGGGCGGGAGACTGAGTCGAAGGCATGCGCAATCCTACGCCCGGGGCCGCCGACCGGCCACCACCGATCGACACCCCAACGCCGGGTGGGGGGTCACTTGGCGAGGTGCACCGTCTAGGTTTCCGTCGCCATGACCACCCTGTTTCTCCCCGGCCCTGTGGCCGACATGCTCTTCTGGGCGGCCGTTGTCGCCTGCGCCCTCGCGCAACTCTTCATTGTGCGGGCCGTCTGGCGCGTGCTGCCGCCGGTGCCGGCACCGGATGGCGCTGACGCCCAGGTGCCTGCGCCGCGCCGAGCCCAAGAGATGGCGTGGGCGCTGCTCCCCGCCCTCCTGATGGCGCTGCTCTTTGTGGGCGCCTGGCGGCAGATGCACCCGACACCATCGTCTTCGCCAATTCCCTCTCCGCTCCCCGAGACGCCCGCCGTCCGCGCCTGAGCCCGAGTGCCCTGATTATGTCCGCTGCCCCGATTTCTGTGCTCCCTCCCGCGTCCATTCGCCGCGCCGCGCTGGCCGCTGCGACGGTCGCGCTGCTGCATATCATTTTCGGCGCCATCGTCCGTATCTCCGGCTCCGGCATGGGCTGCGGTGTCGATTGGCCCACCTGCCTCGGCTACTGGATCCCGCCCTTCACCACGCGGCCGGATCTCGCCATTGAACTGGTGCACCGCTACCTGGCCATCGTGCTGTTTGCGGCGATCGTCACTTTCGCCGTCACGGCGTTCCGGCATCGGCAGCACCCCGCCGTTGGCGGGAAGGGCGGCGCGTGGCATGCCGCGCGCGTGGCCGTCGCCCTCTGGTTCGCCCCGGCGATCTTTGGCGCCGTGACCGTGCACACGAAGAACGAGTACTGGGCGACGGTCGTGCATAAGCTGCTCGCTGCCTCCCTGCTCGCGGTGCTGGTGGCCGGCACCATCCGCGCCGGCGGACTTGGTGGCACCGCCATTCGTGGGCTGACGGGGACGCGCAAAGCCGTGGGTGGCGCGATGGGGGCCGCCGTCATGGCGCTCCTCGTGGTGCTGCTGGGCGGCCTCACCGCCAAGGTGACCGGCGCCGCCGTCGCCTGCGTGGGCTTCCCGCTCTGCGGCCCTGGCTCCTTGGGCGGTGGACCGCAGCACATTCAGCTCACGCATCGCGTCCTCGCCTACCTGTTGGTGCTGCACCTTACGTCGCTCCCCTTCCTCTTCCGCAAGCGGCAAGAGCCGGCGCCGATGCAGCGCGCCGCATGGCTCGGCATGGCCCTCGGCCTGCTGCAGGTTGTCTGGGCTGGGTGGATGGTGACCGGTGGATTCCCCGGCGTCGTGCGCTCGCTGCATCAGGCCACTGGCATTCTGATTTGGGTCACCAGCTTCACCATGCTGTATCTGGCACGCATCGCCAGCGGTCGCACCGTCCTCGCCGCCGATCGCTCGGCGGCAGCCACCTCCTGATGACCAGCGTGCCCATCGATCCGACCCCGACACCGACACCGCCGGCCCCACCGGCGCCGACGCTGTCGCGGGATCTGGTGACGCTGACCAAGCCGCGCATCATCTCGCTGCTGCTCGTCACCACCATCGCGCCGATGTACGCCGCCGGGTCGCCCTCGTGGCTCACCGTCGTGCTGGTCACGATCGGTGGATACCTGATGGCGGGTGGTGCCAATGCGGTCAACATGTATCTCGACCGCGACATTGATGATGTCATGGCGCGCACGCGGTTGCGGCCGATTCCCAGCGGACGCATGTCCCCCACGCAGGTGCTCGCCTTCGGCGTGGCCTGCGCGACCTTCGCCACGTGGATGCTGGCGCAGTTCGTGAACGTGCTGACCGCCGGGCTCGCGCTCGCCGGCTTTTACTTCTACGTCTTCATCTACACCCGCTGGCTCAAGCGCACGTCGCCGCAGAACATCGTGATCGGCGGTGCCGCCGGCGCCTTTCCGCCGCTCGTCGGATGGGCGGCCGTCACGAATCGCCTCGATGTATCGGCGCTCTGCCTCTTCCTGATCGTGTTCTACTGGACGCCGCCGCACTTCTGGGCGCTCGCGCTCCTGAAGCAGGTGGACTACGGCCGCGCGCGCGTGCCGATGGCGCCACTCGTCTGGGGGGAACGCGAGACGATGCACCAGATGGTCTGGTACACCGTGATCCTCCTCGCGCTAACGATCCTGCCGGTGCTCTTCGGCACCTTCGGCCTGATCTACCTCGTCTCCGCACTGATTCTCGGCGGGCTGCTCATGGGTGGCGTGCTCAAGATTCTGCGCGCCGCCCGCGCCGGCGTCTCGTGGGTGGCACCGGCCTGGTGGGTCTACAAGTACTCCCTGCTCTATCTCGCGCTGCTGTTTGTGGCGATGGCGGTCGATACCGCCGTCACGGGGCGTCAGTAAGCGACGTTTACCCGCGTCTCCACGCCGCCGGTGATGACCACGGGTACGGTGCGCACGCCCAAGCGCTCGTGCCACGTGAGCAGGGTGTAGCGCCCCGGTGGCACCCCGTCGAAGGCGAACGCGCCCGTCGGCGCGGTCACCATCACGAACGGATGCGGCACGACGACGACGGCACCGCGCACCCACGGATGCCAGTCGTCGCGCACCTCGAGAATCCCGGGGGTCGTCGCCACCGTGCTGGTCGGCACCACCTGCCCCGCATCCGTGAACGACACCGTGGCCCGCGCGGAGTCCGCGCCGTCGGCCTGGGTGAACCGAAGCCGCGAGGTCATCGCATCGCGGGACGTCACCAGCAGTGTTCCCCCGGCGGCGACCATCACGACGCGCGGCGTGAGCTGACAGCCGTCGAGCGTCAGAAACGCGCGGCGCGGCGCTTCGGGCGGCGGTCCATGCGTGACGCCCACGAGCCACACCACGGCATTGCCTACGCCACCATCGCGCGACGGCAACCAGGAATCTGTGAAGGGGTGACAGACGCCGACATCATGCGATGGAACAATGGCGCTGTCGCCGGCGACCGCGGTGCGTTGCGTCACCTGCCCGACCAACTGTCCCCCACCCACCACCGCCCCGCGCTCCACCCGGTACCGCACGGGGGCCCCCGTCGCATCGGTGCCCCGCAGCCGCGCCAAAGCGGCGGACGCCCCATCGCTCATCGGGCGACTGCGCGCATGATCCACCGTGACCATCGCCGCGGGGACGACCGAGTCCGCGGCGGCCGCCGTCGCGCCCGTTTGGGAGGACGACGTCGACCCTCCGCAGGCCGCGAGCATCCCCAACAGCGGCAACCAGTGTGACACAACGCCCTGCCGTCGCACCGCCGGCGGTCTGTTCACCGATCGCGCGCGTTCCCGCTGCGGCTTAGACGACAATCAAATCCCGCTGGATGTCGCCCGGCGTGATGAGCAGCGCGTCATCGCCCACGAAGCAATTCACTTCGCTGCGCACCCCGAGCTCGCCGGGGAGATAAATCCCAGGCTCGATCGAGAAGCCCACACCCGGAATCAGCACGCGATCGTCGCGCGACTCGAGGTGATCGATCTGCGGCCCGGAACCATGGAGCTCGCGGGCATCAATGCTATGCCCGGTCCGATGCCAGAACTGCGCACCGAAGCCGCGGTCGGTGATGACAGCGCGGGCCGCGTCGTCCGCTTCGGCACCACGAACCGGGACACCGGCAGCAATCCGCGAGGACAACAGCGTCAACGCGGCATCCCGCGCGTCGCGAACCGCCTCCCAGATCGTCACCACACGCGACGACGGCGCGCCCATCGACGCCATCCACGTCTGGTCCGCATACACGCCGCCCGACCGTTCGCGCGCCCAGAGATCAATCAGCAGGACATCGCCCTGCTGAATCACGCGTGGGGCTGCGGCCGATGGCGCATAGTGCGGATTCGCCGCGTTCTCTGAAGCCGCCACATCCGGCCCGTGATCCGTCTCGAGTCCTGCCCGGTCAAAGGCCGACAGAATGCGCGCCTGCAGCACATGCTCCGCGACGGGGGTCCCCGCGGCAATCATGGCCCCAGCGTGCGCGATCGCGTCAAGCGCAATCGCGCGGATCTGCTCCGCCGCCCGCTCGTGCGAGGCCCGCTGCGGGGCCGTCCACGTTGCATACACATGCGAGACCAGATCGGCCGACGACACGACGGTGGCGCCCATGCCACGAATCATCTCCAGCACCCCGGCCGGCACGCGATCGAGATACGGGATCGCATCGCCCGCCGAATACTCCATGGCAATGCGCTTGCCGGCGATCAGCGGCTGCACCTGCGCTTCGAGCTCGCGCCAGCCACTGTAGATCGTCAGCGGCCACGCGGCGGGCCACTGGGCCCACGGTCCCGGCTCAATCGCATGCTGAATCCCGACCGGTGTCCCCTCACGCGGGATGAAGGCAAAGACGCGTCGCGAGACGAGCCCGTCGAAGCCGAGCAACCCATGCGCGATCGCATTGGTACCGCGGAAATCGTACAGCAACCAGCCATCCAAGTCGGCGGCGGCGAGCAACTGCTGCAGGCGGGGCAACAGCTCTGGCGTCAGCATAGAGACTCCCGGGGAACGACGGGGCGGACTAGCGGCGGCGCCAATCGGCGCGCCATTGGCAACGGGCATCACCGCGCGTCCGACATTGCACGTGGTCCACGGACCCGTCCATGTCGGCCAGCACATGCAACGCCTCACGAAACGCGGCTTCGTACAATCCGCACCCAGCACCGCGCGGTGCCGCGTCGGCCGAGACGGGTGCGGCCACCTCGAGAATGAGCGAGCTCCCGCGACGGTCGAGTGAGCCATTCAGGAAGCGCGACGCGATGCGCTTGAGCGCCCCGAGGGCAATCGGGCGCCCAATCATCGACGGCAGCGACTGCGCCGCGCGGCGGCGCGTGGCGCCAATGCTCCCCACGGCGGCGCGGGCGAGCCGACGTCCCGCCTCCCGAAAGGCCAGATCGGCATCGGGGCGACGGCCAATGAGCCGCGACAGGGCGAGCACTTCGTCAAACGGCGCGCGCTGCTGGCGACGCGCCGCCTCCTGATAGCGACGAATCTGCAGGAGCACGGTTTCGCTCAACCCCAGCCGCTTGTTCCGCAGTTCGTGCACCAGCTCGGCATCGAGCTCCGCCTCCGGCGTGTCGATGGCCTTGACGGCCTCCAGCAAGGCCAGTGGCAGGCTCGCTTCCACTGGAAGCCCCTGCAGAGGCAGCAAAGATTCGCCGGTCCCTGGGGCCCGCGTCGCAGTTCCGTCGTTCTCGTAGGACACGCGGGCGAAGCTAACGGATGCCGCCGCGCGCGAACAGCCTTGCGCCGATGCGCCTCCTCCCACACGGTTCTGCCGTGTCCTGTCCTCCTTTTCCGTGATCATCACCACGCCCCCGAGCTGGTGGCTGGCCGGCCTGTTGGCCAGCGCGATCGCCGCGTGGGGGTGGCGTCGCGGCAGCCTGCAACGGAACGGCGCGTTCACGGCCGCCGGGCTCGGGGCGCTCGCGCTCCGCACCGGTTGGGGCTGGGGGCTCTATCTGATCCTCTGGTTCGCGCTGGCCACGCTCGTCTCGCGGCTGGGCCGACGCACCAAGGCGTCACGCCTCGCCGCCGTGGTGGCCAAAGATGATCGGCGCGATCTCTGGCAGGTCCTCGCGAATGGCGGTCTGTTCGCCCTCTGCGCGAGTGCCCTGTGGCTGCCGAACCCGCCGTTGCCGCCGGACATTCTGGCCGTGGCCGGCGCTGCCGCGCTGGCAGCGACCGGCGCCGACACCTGGTCCACGGAAATCGGCACCTGGCTCGGTGGCACGCCGTGGTCCTTTCGCACCGGCGGCCGCGTGCCCCCAGGGAGCTCCGGGGCGGTGACGGTGGCGGGATCCGTGGGGGGCGTGGCGGGCGCCCTCGTCCTCGCGGGGGCGGCGCTCGCCGTCCGGTTGATTCCGCAGACCGCGTTCCTGCCGGTGGCGCTGGGAGGCGTGGCCGGCACATTGGCCGACACGCTCATTGGGGCGTGGTGGCAAGCTGACCGGTGGTGCCCGGCCTGCAAGACCGCAACCGAGCGCCCCGTGCATCGCTGCGGCACCGCCACGACCCATGCGCGCGGGCTGCAGTGGCTCGATAACGATCTCGTCAATTTGCTCTGTGGGGCGGTCGGCGCCCTGACCGCGGTCGTCCTCTCGGCGGTCCTCCTGACGGCGTAGCGCCGCGCGTCGATCAAGTGGGCGAGCATGAGGGCGCGCGCGTGGGATCCCTTTGCCCACGCGTTGCGTTGGAAGGGACATGTCGATCGATCCCAAACTCTTCCGCACCGTGCTGGGGCGCTTCGCCTCCGGTATCACCGTGATCACCGTCGTCGATGCCGCCGGGCGCGACCATGGCATGACCGTCAGCGCGTTCTCCTCCGTCAGCCTCGATCCGCCGATCGTGCTGGTGTGCATTGACAACGACGCCACGATGGCGCCGGTCATGGATCAGGCGACGACCTTCGCCGTGAACATCCTGAGCGAGGAGCAGACTGCACTGAGCCAGCGCTTTGCCTCGCGGATTGACGACCGCTTCGCCGAAGTGGCCTGCACACACGGGGCGCATGGCACTGCGCTGCTGGATGGCGCACTTGCCACCCTCGAGTGCCGCATCGTGCAGCGGATCCCTGCCGGGGATCATGTCATTGTGCTGGGCGCCGTGGAACAGGCCGCCGCTCACGAAGGCGCGCCGCTGCTCTACTTCCGCAGCGGCTACGCCCAGCTCACCCGCGGCTAATCAGCCGGGGTACGCCTCGCGATAGCGCTGCATGCTGCGCTGCACGATGGCCATGGCAAACTCGCTCTTTTCCCAGCCCTGGATCTCGACGCGCTTCCCTTCGAGATCCTTGTAGATCCGGAAGAAGTGCTCCACTTCCTTCAGGTAATGCGGCGAGAGATCCGCAATATCGAAAACGTCGTGGTAGTACGGATCATCGGCCGGCACGGCGAGGATCTTGTCGTCCGGTTCCCCTTTGTCGAGCATCCGCAGGACGCCAATGGGCCGCGCCGTGATCTGACACCCCGGGAAGGTCGGCTCATTGATCTTCACGAGGATATCCAGCGGATCATTGTCCTCGTGCAGCGTCTGCGGAATGAAACCGTAGTCGCTGGGATAATGCACCGCCGAATAGAGCACGCGATCGAGCTTGAGGTGCCCGGTCACTTTATCCAGCTCGTACTTGTTGCGCGAACCACCAGGGATCTCGATGATCGCAGTCACCTGCTCCGGCGGATGTGGCCCAGCGGGAATGTCGTGCCACGGATTGTGGAGCATGCGCGGTGCCTCGGTCAGGGAGTGCGCAGGGCGGCAGCCGCCTCAAGCGCGAAATACGTAATGATCAGATCCGCACCAGCCCGCGCGATGGCCACCAGCGATTCCATCATCGCCCGATCGCCGTCAATCCACCCGCGTTCCGCTGCCGCCTTGATCATGGAATACTCGCCACTCACCTGATACGCACACAACGGCAATCCGGTTTCCTGTTTGACCGCCGCAATGATGTCGAGATAGGCCCCGGCCGGCTTCACCATCAGGATATCCGCCCCTTCCGCCACATCGAGCCGCACCTCGCGCAGTGCTTCCCGGGCATTGGCCGGATCCATCTGGTAGCTGCGGCGATCGCCAAACGACGGCGTCGACTCGGCTGCCTCACGAAACGGCCCGTAAAACGCCGACGCATACTTGGCGGCGTAGCTCATGATCGGCACCTGCGTATACCCCGCCGCATCCAACGCCTGCCGCATATGCCCAATGCGTCCGTCCATCATATCGCTGGGCGCGACGATGTCCGCACCCGCTTCCGCATGGGCCACCGCTTCGCGCGACAACAACGTCAGCGTCGCGTCGTTGTCCACCTCACCCGACGGCGTCAGCAGCCCGCAGTGCCCGTGATCGGTGTACTCACACATGCACACATCGGTCACCACCAAGAGCTCTGGGAATTCACGCTTCACCGCGCGCACGGCACTGGCCACCGGGCCATGCGGATCCCAAGCCGACGAGCCGATCGCGTCCTTGGTGTCGGGGATCCCGAAGAGCAGAATGCCCCCAATGCGGGCCGCCACAGCCCGCTCGGCATCACGCAGCAGTTCGTCCACCGACGTCTGAAAGACCCCGGGCATCGACCCAATGGGGGCGCGGATGCCGCTCCCCGACCGCACAAAGAGCGGCCAAAGGAACTGTGCCGGATCGAGCCGCGTCTCCCGCACCACGCGACGGATCGCGTCAGTGCGCCGGAGCCGACGGGGGCGCACGACCAGCGACGGGTGTGACGCGCCCGATTCTGCCGAGTGGCTCATGCGCGGAGCTCCGCGAGAATGGCGTCGCCGCCGTTCGCATGGAGCTGCGCCGCCAGCGCTTCCCCGGCCGCCACCGGATGCGCGGGATCGACCGGCAGCGTGCCGCGCACCACCCGCGTGCCATCCACCGACGCGATCACGCCATGCAAGTGATGCGCGCCATGGTCCGACAACATCACGGCACCGATCGGCACCTGACAGCCCCCTTCGAGCGCCGCCAGCAGCGCGCGTTCGGCCGTCACGGCCACCCGTGTTGGCGGATGATCGAGGGCTTCGAGAATGGCCCGCATAGGCGCGTCATCGATTCGCGCCTGCACCGCGATTGCTCCCTGCCCCGGTGCCGACAGCCAGTTCGGCGGATCGAGCAACGAGACAATCCGGTCACCAAGCCCCAAGCGACGCAGCCCGGCCGCGGCGAGCAGCGCGGCATCCACCACCCCCTCGTCAATCTTGCGGAGGCGTGTGCCGACGTTGCCGCGGAGCTCCTGAACATCGAGATCCGACCGGAGCGCCCGCAGCTGCGCCCGACGGCGGAGCGACGACGTGCCCACGCGCGCGCCATGCGGCAACTCGGCAAGCGTCCGGGCGGTGACGCCGGGCCCCGTGACGAAGGCATCGCGCGGATCCTCGCGCTCGAGCAGCGCGACCAGCATGAGGCCGGCCGGGTCGGCGGTGGGGAGATCCTTGAGCGAGTGGACCGCGCAATCGGTGCGGCCGGTCAGAAGATCGGCCTCAAGCTCCGCGGTGAAGAGGCCTTTCTCACCGATGGCGGCGAGCGGCTTGTCGAGGATGCGATCCCCGATGGTCGTGTAAGTCACCAGTTCACTGGCAACGCCCCGGTCAGCGAGCATCGCCGCCACCAAGCGTGCCTGACGCAGCGCCAATTCCGACGAGCGTGTGCCGATTCGTACGACAGGTTGGGTCATGGCCTATTCTACCGCGCCGGGCAGTCCCCCGCGACGCCGGACGGCCACAATGCTGCGCACCAGCGCCGCCGGTGTGGCACTGTCGGCCTCCACCGCCACCGGAAAGCCCGCCATACGGGCCGCACGGGCCGTCACGGGGCCAATGCAGGCCACCGGCATTCGCCGAGCATGCTCCGGGGGCAGTGCATCCTGCAGCGCGTCCACGGCGCTCGGGGCGGCCACGGTCACGAGATCAATGCCCCCCCGCACCGCGAGTGCGCGGAGCCGATCCTGCCCCGCATGATCGGGAGCGCTGTGGTAGACCGGCACGAGGTCGACGGTCGCGCCCAAGGCCCGGAGCCCGGCCGGCAAGACATCACGAGCACCAGCGGCCGCCGGATACAGCACCCGGGCCCCCTCGATATCGCTCCGGGCCGCGAGGGCATCGAGCACCGCCTCGGCGACGAAGCGCTCGGGCATAACGGTGACCGTCCATCCGGCCGCGAGCGCGGCGTCGGCGGTCGCGCGTCCCACCACCGCCAACTGGCATGGGGACAGGCTGTAGCGCCCCTGGGCCTGAAGCGCGTCGGCGAGGAAGCGGACCGCATTCACGCTGGTGAGAATCACCCACCGGTACTGCTCCCAGTGCGCCACCGCCTCCGCGAGCGGTGCGGGATCCAGCGCTTCAATCCGCGTCAGCGGGATATCCACCACCTCGGCGCCTTCCGCAGCGAGGGCGTCGGCGAGCGGACCGCTCCGCCCATCGGCGCGCGTCACCGCAATGCGCAGCCCGTCGAGTGCGCGCGCCACCGGTGTGCTCAGCGCGCCGCCGCGCGCGCGCGTTCGCGGGCCATACGCCGCAGCAGAATCACGAGGTACACCGCGTAGATCCCAATCGCGATGGCGTACGCCGCCGTGCGATAGGCGCCATTGTCTGGCGGTCCGCCCGGCCGCGTGACATAGGCGGCCCCACTGTCTTGGAGAGCGGTGATTGCCGAGGTCGAGGATGCCGTGGTGGTCATCATACGCTCTGGCGCTCCAGATTCGCGTCACGCAACGTCGCCCACCGCACCCGCAGCCGCAGCAACGCCGCAAAGAGCAGGATGAACGCCATCGTGGACATGCCGAAAGTCGACAGCATCTGCCCCGACATGCTGGGCGCGCTGGGCTTGAGCACCACCGGTGTCGGATGCATGGTGCGGAAGAGATAGACGGTCAGGTGGATAAACGGCACGAGCAACGTGGCCAATCCACCCATCACCGCGGAGAGTCGCGCCCGCGCCTGCGGCTCCTCAATGGCACCACGCAAGACGAGGTATGCCACGAAGAGGAACCAGAAAAAGAGCGTACTGGTGAGGCGGGCATCCCAGACCCACCAGGTCCCCCACGCGGTCTTCCCCCAGAGCGGCCCGGTCGCGAGCACAATCGACAGGAACACCACGGCGATCTCGGCGGACGACTCCGCGATGCGATCGAGGCGCGGATCCTTGAGCCAGAGATACATCAAACTCGAAATCGCGACGAGCCCCGAAGCGAAGTACAGCCCCACGATCGCCGCCGGCGCGTGGAGATACAGAATCTTCTGGGCCGGCCCCTGCATGGCATCCACCGGCGTGAACGCCAGCGCGCGCACGATCACCCCAGCGCAGGCCACGAGCGCCACGATCAGCAATCCATCCACTCCACCGCGCGCAGCGGGCGGCGCAGGCGCTGCCCCCGGAAGCGAAACCGCCATCGAAAACCTCGTGCTACTCGTCGAGCGTATAGGGGAACGCGACCGTGCAGGCCGCGACGAACACCAGATCGAACGCTACCAACATCTTGATCCAGCTTGCCACATCGCTCACCGGACGTCCAGCCAACAGCAGCGCCGTGGCCTGCGCCGCAGGAATCACCACCGGCACAAAGAAAGGGAGCGCGAGCATCGGGAGCAACATCTCGGCCAGGCGCGTATTGGACGCGACCGCGGCGAAGAGCGTCCCCACCGCCGTGAGCCCAATCATGGCGAGCACGGCCACCCCCACGACGCTCCACCACCATGCGCCAGCGGGGAGATCAAAGAAGAGCGCGATCGCCGGAATCGTCAGCGCCTGGACCAGCGCCACAAAGACGAGATTCGCCAATGCCTTCCCCGCAAAGACCGCCTCCCGCGACATCGGCGACGCCAGCATCGCATCCATCGCCCGATCGGCCAGCTCCACCCCAAAGGAGCGGTTGAGTCCCAGCAGTCCGGAGAAGGTGAAGATCACCCACAGCACCGGCGGCGCGAGATCAATCGCCGGCACTGCGGTGGCATCCCACGTGAAGCGGAAAATCGCCACGGAGAGCACCGCGAACACCGCGGCCGCCAGAAAGGCACTCCGCGTCCGGAATTCGATCAACAGATCCTTGCGGGCGATGCGCCAGCTGTCGGCCAGAAAGCCCGGCACCCGCACCGCGGGACGCGAAGCGATCGTCATGCGCCCCCCGCCATCACGAGGTCGCGATAGCGCTCCGCAAACGCCTGCGTCGAGGCGAGGCCGTTGGCACTCACGCGGTCGTCGGCCGCCGCGGTGACCGCTTCGGTCGCGACAATCGTCCCGCGCAGCATGATCGCCGCCTCGGTCGCAAAGGCAAGCCCCTCGCCAAGGTGATGCGTGACCAGCACCAGCGTCGCGCCATCGTTGCGCAACGCCCGCAGCGCATCGGTCAGCGCCCGGGCGCCCACGTCATCGAGCCCCGTGTACGGTTCATCGAGCAGCACGAGCCGCGGTTGATGCACTAAGGCCCGGGCAATCGAGACGCGCTGTTGCAGCCCACGGCTCAGGAGCCGCACCGGCGTGTCCGCCCGATCGAGCACCTGCAGTCGCTCCAGCGCCGCCGTCGTGGCCGCATCGGCCTCCACGAGCCCCTGACATTCGGCCGCGAAGCGCACGTTCTCGCGCGCCGTCAGCGCCGCGTAGAGCATGCTGTGGTGCGAGATGAGGCCAATCAGACGCCGCACCGCGCCATCCCCCGGCAAGCGGTGCCCGGCGAGCGTCACGGTGCCACTGGTGGGCTTGAGCAGCCCGCCAAGCATGCGGAGGAGCGTCGTCTTGCCAGCGCCGTTCGGGCCAAAGAGCGCCAGGCAGGCGCCGGGGGCCAACGCGAGCGACACGCCATCGACGGCCGCGCGCGCGCCAAAGCGGCGGACCAGCCCATCGGCAATGAGCGCCGCAGGAGCGGGGGCCGCCGGGGCGGTCGCCTCAGGTCGGGGCGTCGCGATCGACATATCGACAGGCACGGACATGCGCGAAGTGTAGCACGGCAGCGCCTCGGCTGCCTGTAGGTGGCCTGTTGCTGGGGGGATTCACGGACTGCACCTTTGACGGATGCCAACCGGCCCACCCCAGGGCCGCTTGCCTCCCCTTTCGGTCCGTGTCATGAGCGATATCGACGTCCTGCTGCAGGAGCACCGCCGGTTCCCCCCGCCGGAAGGCTTCCGGGCCACCGCCCGGGTGGCCACCAACCGACTGGCCGATGATGCCGCCATGGACCCGCTGGCCTTCTGGGCACGGGAGGCGCAGGAGCTGACCTGGAGCCGGCCATGGGATACGGTCCTCGAATGGACCCCGCCGCACGCCCGCTGGTTTGACGGTGGCGAACTCAATGTCAGCGTGAATTGCGTCGACCGGCATATCCACGGCCCGCGTCGCAACAAGGCGGCGCTGATCTGGGAGGGGGAGCCCGGCGACCGGCGCACCTACACCTACTGGGACCTGTACCGCGAGGTGAATCTCGCGGCGAACATGCTCAAAAAGCTCGGGGTCAAGAAAGGCGACCGGGTGGCGATCTACCTGCCCATGATCCCCGAGGCAGTGATCGCGATGCTCGCATGCACGCGCATCGGTGCCGTCCACACGGTGGTCTTTGGCGGCTTCTCCCCCGAATCGCTCCGCGACCGGATCAACGATTGCGGCTGCACGGTGCTCATCACCGCCGACGGTGGCTTTCGGCGCGGCCAGATCGTGCCGCTCAAGCGCAACGCCGATGCGGCACTCGCCGAATGCCCCACGGTCCAGCACGTCCTCGTCGTCCAGCGGCAACCCGGTGGGACCGCCGAGATGTATGCCGAGATGCGCGAAGGGCGCGATCACTGGTGGCATCGGCTGCAGCATGAGGTGCCGGCCCTCTGCGCACCGGAACCGATGGCGGCGGAAGATCTGCTGTTCATCCTGTACACCTCCGGGACGACCGGGAAGCCGAAGGGGATCGTGCACACCACCGGGGGCTATCTCACCGGGGCGTATGCCACCGCCAAATACGTCTTCGACTTGAAAGAGGAGGACGTGTACTGGTGCACCGCCGACATCGGCTGGATCACCGGGCATTCGTATCTGGTCTACGGCCCCCTCGCCAACGGCGCGACCTGTGTGGTGTATGAGGGCGCGCCAGACTGGCCGGAGAAGGACCGCTTCTGGACCATCTGCGAGCGGTACGGTGTGACGATTTTCTACACGGCCCCGACGGCGATTCGCGCGTTCATGAAATGGGGGGACGCCTACGTCACTGGGCATGATCTCTCCCAGCTGCGACTCCTCGGCTCGGTCGGTGAACCGATCAATCCTGAGGCGTGGATGTGGTACCACGAGGTGATCGGGAAAGGCCGCTGCCCCATCGTGGATACGTGGTGGCAAACGGAGACGGGCGCGATCATGATTTCGCCGCTCCCAGGGGTTACTCACACGACACCTGGCTCTGCCACCACGCCGTTCCCGGGGACACAGGTCACCCTGCTCGACTCCGCCGGCAACGAGGTCACGGTGGGCGGCGGCCTGCTGGCGATCACGCGGCCGTGGCCGTCGATGCTTCGCACGATCTGGGGCGACGATCAGCGCTACGTGGACACCTACTTCAGCAAGTGGCCCGGACGCCCCGACGTGTACTTCCCCGGCGACGGGGCGAAGCGCGACGAGCATGGCAATCTTTGGATTCTCGGGCGCGTGGACGACGTGCTCAATGTCGCGGGCCATCGCATCGGCACGATGGAAGTCGAAAGCGCGCTGGTCGACCACCCCGCGGTGGCCGAAGCGGCGGTGGTGGGCAAGGTGCACGAACTCAAGGGGCAGGCCATCGCGGCCTTTGTGACGCTGCGGGCTGGCTCGCACGCCAGCTCTGCCCTGCGTGATGAACTGCGCGAGCACGTCGCACGGAAGATCGGGGCGCTGGCCCGTCCTGATGACATTTTGTTCAGCGCCGACCTGCCGAAGACGCGCTCGGGGAAAATCATGCGTCGCCTGTTACGCGATATCGCCGAAGGGCGGGCCCTCGGCGATACCACCACGCTCGCCGATCCGGGGGTCGTGGCCTCGCTGAAAGATCAGTACGAAGCGCAGGAGTCCTGAGCGCAGGAGTCCTGAGGCGCGCACGCGGCGGCCCCAGAACGACGACCGCCCCGCCGGCATGGTGCCGACGGGGCGGTCTGTGTGACGCGAGCGGCCGACTTACTTCGCGGCCGGCGCCTTGATGTCTGCCTTGGCGTCCGTCTTGGCCGCACCCGGCACCGGCTTGCCGGAGACAGCGGCGAGCGAGTCCACGAGCTTCCGGAGTTCGTCGAAGCGGAGGCCACCGGCGTACATCTGGTCGCCGATCACGAGCGTCGGCGTGGACGAGACGCCGCGTTCGATCCCGGCCTGCTGATGCGCCTGGATGCGCGGCAGGTTCTTCTGCGAATCGAAGCAGGTGGCGTAGGCGGCCATGTCGAGCCCCACCTGCTGCGCCAGCCCGTCGAGCACCTTGCGCGGGTTCTCGGTCGCCTGCGTGTTCCACTGATCCTGCGCCGCAAAGATCGCGTCATGCAGCTCCCAGAACTTCCCCTGATCCGCGGCACAGGAGGCGGCCAGCGAGGCGGCCAGCGTGTTCTTGTGGACCTGCGTGAGCGGGAAATCGAAGAAGCGGAAATTGGCGAGGCCGGCGTCGATCAGCCGAGCCCGGATGTCCGGCTCCTCGACCGCCGCAAAGCGGCCACAGCCGGGGCATTCAAAGTCCGCGAATTCGATGATCGTGACCGGGGCGTCCGGGTTGCCACGCAGGTACCCCTCCGCCTTCGGGAGGGTCGCGGCGGCCGCGTTCAGGGTAATCGGCTTGGGCTTCGCGCCCTGCACCACATACCAGAGCACCCCGGCGCCGGAGAGCGCGACCAGCAGCAACAGGGCGTAAAAGCGCGACGGAGACTTGTTCGGGGTAACCTTGGCCACACGCACTCCTGATCGTCAGCCGGCGCGGGAGCCGGACGGGGTCCTGGGGGTCCGGCAGGCCCATCACCGGCCGGGGAAACGCCCGTCAAGCTACGAACCGGGCGCCCGGCTGGCTACGGGGGGTGCGCCACTGGTGAAGAATGATGTCACACTGGTTAGATTACCCATGCTGGCGGAAAATCCGCCCAGCCACGGTTTTTTCGACGTACTTCCCAGAGGACATGGCCAAACCGAAGCTTCGTCCGCGTCGTGACAGTATGATGCCCTCGGCCTTTCAAGAGTGCCGCGATGAGCTGTTCCAGCAGATCATGCAGTGTGGCGTTATCGGATGTCACCCGGACGACCAGAAGGAGTGGTTCGACAACACGTTGCAGTATTTGACCGGTCGCTATCCGGAGCTGTCCAGCACGGAATTCGGCGAGTTGCGGACCCTCGGTGAGCGCTTCGCCCAGCCGCCCCGTTCGCAAGCCCAAGCGCAGGTTCAGGAACCCGCGGCGCTGTAACCAGCCGGCCCGCCTGACCGTCGCGCGACGCACGACTTTCGAACGCCCCACGATTCCGTGGGGCGTTCGGTTTTTCCGCCCCCGGCATGCGGCCCGAACGGCGGGAATGCCGGTGCGTTAGCCGACCGGCGTGGCGGGGGGCACTTGAACGCGCTCCCGCCAGAGCATCAGCGTGTAATCCACCGTCGCCGCCACGCCCAACAGCGCGACCACGAGCAGCAGCGGCGTCACCCACCCCGGCACCAGCAGCACGGCCAGAAAGGTGAACGTTTGGGCCACCGTCACCGCCTTTCCGAGCAGCCGCGCCTTGAAGTGAATGGGACGCAGCCAGCTCACACTGCGTGCGACAAAAAAGCCGATCACGGACATCACGTCGCGGAAGAGCAGCACGACCGCCTGCCAGAGGCGAAGCTCACCGCCAATCACGTAGCTGATCACCACGCCCAGCACAAAGAGCCGATCAGCGACCGGGTCAATCAGCGCGCCGAAGCGCGAGGCCGCCTGAAAGCGGCGCGCCAACCAGCCATCGAGCACATCCGTGATCGCCGCGACCACGATGAGCGCCAAACGCACCGGCACCGCGTCGGCCGCCATGAAGCCCACCGCGAGGGCAACGCGGGAGCTGGAAATCACATTGGGGAGCGTGACGACACGCGAGGGAGCCATGCCGCATATTACGCCAGAGCGGGGCCTCGGTGCCACCGCTGACGGAAAGGTCAGCGCGTGATGCCGCGCACCAGCCCGGTAATCACCCGCGCGGGGTCGAAGTACCGCTGCGCCAATTGCTGCACCTCGCCGGGGGTCACCGCGCGGATCGCCGCGTCCCACATGGTCCGCTCCGCCAGCCCGTCGCCAAAGAGCCAGGCGTCCACGATCTCTCCCAGCACGGCGCCAGCCGACTGCTGGCTGATCGCGTGCGTTCCCACGAGGTAGCGCTGGGCCCGCGTCAGCTCCTCCTCGGTCGGCGGCGCCTCGGCGAACTTGGCAAACTCCGCGAACAGCCCCGCACGTGCTTCAGCTTCGCGAGCCGGTGCCGTCGCGATATAGGCCGCAAAGAGGCCGCCCGCCCGCCGATCCACCGGAAACGCGGACACGGTGTACGCGAGCGACTGACGATCCCGGAGTTGCTCGAACAACCGCCCGCCGAGCCCGCTGGCAATGGCGGAGAGCAGCTGGGCCGCATGGCGGGCTGGATCGCTCCGCCCCGGCCCCGGAAAGAGCAGCGCCATCGCCGTCTGTTGCTTCTCGCGCTGCTCCTCCACGGTGAGCCCCTGCGCGGGCCACGCCACCGGCGGCGGCCCCGATTCCTCCTGGAAGGCAAGCCCCGAGAACCCGTCGGCGAGGAGGGCATATGCCGACGCCGGCGTCACATCCCCCACGATCGCCAGCACACTGGCCGCCGACCGGATCCGGTCGGCATGAAAGGCCCGCAGCCGGTCCGCCGTGAGCGTCGCGAGCGAGGCCTCGGTGCCCCCCACTGACCGCCCATAGGGGTGGACGCCGTATGCCGCCGACGTCGCGAGCCGCATTGGCCAGCGATACATGTCGTCGCGCAGTTGGCGGAGCTCCGCCAGCAGCTGCGTCCGTTCCGTCTCGACGGCGTCGTCGGGGAAGGTCGGATGCTGCAGCACGTCGGCGAGAAGCGCCGTCGCCGTGGGGAGATGGCGCACGGGCACGGACAGCGACCAGCCAAGGCTTTCGAGCCCCGCGGAGACCCCGATGCTGCCACCAAGCTCCTCCGTGGCTTCGGCAATGGCGGCGGCCGAACGCGAAGTGGTCCCCTTCAGCATCGTCTGCGCCGTCAGCCGGGCCAGCCCATCGGCACCAGCCGGTTCGAGCCCGCTCCCGCCTCGCTGCACGATCCCGAGACTGACCAGCGGCGCGCCCGGGCGGGGACAGACCAGCACCGGAATCCCACTGGGCAGCCGGAGGACATGCACCCCCGCCACGACCTCGCTCGCCGGCGTCGTATGGATGGCCGGAGCGGCGATCGGTGCTGCCGGAGCCACCGGCGTGTCCGCTCCCGTCATCGGGGGCGACGGCACGTCCAGCTCGGCGGTGGCGAGAAGCGCTTCCAGCGCCTCGGCACTCTCCGCGAGCGGGGACGCGGTGTCGGGGTGGTAGCTCACCAGCGAGAGTTGCGCCGGATCGAGGCACCGCCCCATCGCCTCCTGGACTGCTGATGGCGTGATCGCCTGCAGCTCATCGAAGTAGCGGGCGGCCATCGGGAGTCCCCCTTCGGCCTCCCACGACGCGAGATACATCGCCTGCCCGTCCATCGTTTCGAGCCGACGGAGCCAGCGGGCTTCGAGAATGCGCTGCGCGCGATGCACTTCAGTCGCCCTGACGCCATCGCGTCGCACGCGCTCCAGTTCACGCCAGATGCGGACCGCTGCCGCCGATGCAGTCTCCGGCGGGCCTTCCGCGTGCACCGTGAAGACCCCGACATCGGCCGACGTGTAGTGCCAGGCGGAGACGGAGGAGGCCAACTGTGCCTCACGGACAGCGCGATAGAGGCGCGACGCACGTCCGGTCCCAAGGATTAGGCCCCCGACCTCCAGCGCCGGCGCATCGGCGCTGTCGAGCGACGGCGCGCGCCAGCCAAAGGCAAGATGGTGGTGCGCCACATCGCCACGCCAATCCCGCACGCGAACGCCTGGCGGTGCGAGTTCCACCGGACCGCGGGCGCGGGGTACGGGGGCATCCGAGAGGGTGCCGTAGCGCGCGGTGATCTCCCGCACGACGGTCTCCGGATCAATGTCCCCCACGACGGAGAGGATCGTATTCGAGGGCTGATACCAGGTGCGATAAAAGCGCAGCAGGTCCGCCTGGGTGAACGCGCGCAGCCCGGCTTCCTCGCCAATCCGCCAGCGCCGGATGCGATGCCGATCATGCAGCAGGGCATAGAGCGATTCGATGGTCACCGCCGATGGCGTATCGCGCTTGCGCTTCGCCTCCTGAATGATGACCTCGAGTTCCCGTCCCAGCTCGCCGGCATCAATCACCGAATGCGCGTAGGCATCGAACTGAATCTCGAGCCCCGCCACGAAGGCGTCCGCCGGCAAGACGGTGTAGTACGTCGTGTGATCGTAAATCGTATGCGCGTTGAGATACCCGCCATGCGATTTCGTGTCCCGCGCGATCGCGCCAACGCCACGCGTCGGCGTCCCCTTGAAGTACATGTGCTCGAGCACATGCGCGATGCCGATCTCGTCGTCCGTTTCGTCAAAGTAGCCCGCTTTGACATGCGTGACGATAGCGACCACGGGCGCCGAGGGATCCCGGCGCACGAGAATGGTCAGCCCGTTGGGGAGCACGATGCGCAACGTCTCCGCGTGGAGCGCGAGAAGCTCGCGCCCCGGGTGGTCGGTCATGCGGAGCCCATCACGCGGGCGAGACGTCGCGGCACCTCAGCGCTCAATGCGCAGCATGCCGGCTTTGGCACTGTCGCGCAGAAAGACATCGGGGGCGTGTGACGCGATGCGCGCCCCGGTCGCGCCGTAGAAGCGTCGCGCTTCCCGTGCCATGTATTCGTCGAGGGGACGACCGGCATCGCGCGCATCGCGCAACGCGAGCACAATCTCTTCCCACGTCCCCTCAAAAACGCTGCCATCGCGCATGATCACGCGGTGCGGCCCATCGGCGGCCATGACATCGCGTTCCCACGTGTCGCGCAGTTCATCGGCCTGGCTGTCGCCCAACGGCTCATGTTGCTGGGCAAGCCCGTTCAGCAGGCCACCGAGGGCTTCGAGCTGCCCCTGCGCCTGGGCCGCTGCATCTTCCTCCTGCTCGAGCACCTGCTGCTCCACTTCATTGAGCAGCGCATCAATGGCGTCGGGCTCGGCGGCGAGCTCTTCGAGGCGTGCTTCCCAGGGGGTGAATTCCGGATCGTCGTCTGGGAGGCGATAGACGGACTTCTTGAGCTCCATCACCCGGTACACCCCCAACTCATCCCAGTGATCGGCGGGGGCGGTCAGGTCGAACTCCACCAGCGCCGCATCGAGGGCGCCGGTGTCGTAGAGCACATTGGCGAGATAGACGCGCGCTTCGGTGAAGCTGGGGTCGACGACCAATGCTTTCCGCAGGGCCGCGATGGCCTGGCTGTCCTGTCCAAGCCGGTGCAGCGCGTAACCGACGCAGGCGAGCGCCTCCACGGAATCGGGGGCCTGTGTGACGGCACGCTCGAAGTACGCCAACGCGGTGTCGGTGAACCCTTCGCGGAAGAGCGCGCGACCGATTTGCAGCATGAGGTCCACGTCGTCTTCGTAGCCCAACGCGACCGTCTGCTCGAAGGCGGCCATCGCCTCCTCGGTGCGCCCAAACATCAGCAGCACTTCACCGATCCCGGCGAGCGCGTCTTCATGTTCCTCGTCGAGCAGCAGCGCCTGCGCGAAGCTCTGGCGCGCCCAGGCGTACTCATCGCGCGCCAAGCGGGCATATCCCATACCCACGTGCAGCTCGACGGCCTCCGGATACCGGTTCAGCCCGTCACGCAGCAAGTCGAGCGCTTCGTCGTACCGCCCCTCGTTGTACAGGGCGTGCGCGCGCTCATCGTACTCCTCGGAACTCAGAAACGGTGAGGACATAGTCTCGACAACCTCCGGAGCGAGCGGGTTACCGGATTGTACCGAACACAACGCCACAAGTTCAACTCAGGACCGCCGCACCGCGCGACCTCCCGCATGGTGCCGCCGTCCCGACGCCGCAGCCGCACGGGCCGCTCCCTATTTACCAACAGAATACCACCATCATCGGGCCACCATCGCGCCATTGTCCGAGGCGAGCGCCACAGCGATCGCACCGGCCAGCGACGCATTGGCTTCCAGCAACGCCAGATTCGCCTGTACCGACGCCCCCTGTGTGAGCCGCTGCACTTCGGCCAGCAAAAACGGTGTGACCGCCGCCCCACGCACGCCGGCGGCGGTAGCGGCCCGGAGCGCCTCCACCGTGGCCGCTTCCACCAGCGAGGCCGGCAGCGCAAACGCTACCGGTGGCGGCTGCACCACCAGCATGGCGCCGGTGCGCCCGAGCGCCCGATGGGCCCGCCACGCCGTCGCGATCCGCGCCGGCGTATCGAGCCGAGCCGGGACCGGCAGGCCGGTACTGCTGGTGAAGAAGCCCGGCAGCGTGTTCGTCTGATAGCCGACCACGGGGACCCCCAAGGTTTCGAGCCGCTCCAAGGTCGCGGGGAGGTCGAGAATGGACTTGGCGCCGGCACAGACCACGATCGCGCTCGTCCGTGCGAGCTCGACGAGATCGGCAGATTCATCGAAGGGCGCGTCACGATGGACGCCGCCAATCCCGCCGGTCGCAAAAACCTCAACGCCCGCGAGCGCACAGAGGGCGAGCGTGCCGGCGACGGTGGTTGCCCCATCGGCGCCGTCCGCCATGGCGACCCCCAGATCGCGCGCGGAGACCTTGCGAACACCGTCGCGGGCGAGGAACCGCTCGAGGGTCTCGGCTTCGAGTCCCAGCACGGGGACGCCGCGATCGATCGCGGTGACCGCCGGTGTGGCCCCGGCCGTCGTAACCGCCTGAAGCATGCGACTCGCCGCCTCGCGGTTGTACGGCGGCAGCAGTCCCTGCGCGAGCACGGAACTCTCGAGGGCAACGAGCGCCCCGCCGCGCGTCAGCGCCGCGGCGACCTGCTCAGTACAACGCAAAACACTGGGACGATGGGGCACGCTCGATTGTACGGATCTCCCGCGCGCATCGCAACCAGTCGGGCACCCTCAGGTGACCGTCGACGTCACCTGCGCGAAGGGGCGCCACGCCTCGGTGGCCAGAATGTCGTCGATCGCCTCGACACAGGCCGCGAGTTCGTCATCGGTGGTGTAAAAGTGCGGCGCCACGCGAATGCCGGCGTTGGGCCGATAATCAATCACCACATCGCGAGCCAGCAGCGCACGCGCCACCGCGGCCGCCTGCGGGACATCAAAGGCCACCGTGCCGCCGCGCCGCGCCGACTCCCGGAGCGCGCTGACCCGCCAACCGCGGGCATCGGCGGCGTCGATCAGCCACGACGTCTGACGCACACTCTTGGCGCGAATCGCCGGCAACCCGGCCTCGGCGATGAGGCGCGGCCCTTCCATCCCGGCGAAGAGCGCAGGGACCACCGGCGTGCCCCCGAGCCAGCGCCAGATTCCATCCGCTGGCTCCATCCGATCGGCGAACGCAAACGGGGTCTTGTGCCCCTGCCACCCAGTGAGTGCCGGTGCGAGCTGCGCACTGGCCGTCGGGGCGGCATAGAGGAAGCAGCCACCGGGCCCACCGCAGAGCCACTTCAAGACGCCGCCGCAGAGAAAATCCGCCCCAATGGCATGCACGTCCACCGGAATGACCCCCACGCTGTGGTAGGCATCGAGCGCGACGAGCGCCCCCACGGCGTGCGCCTTGGCGCAAATCGCGGCCGCGTCGAGAATGCACGCCGAGCGGAAGAGGACATGCGAGATCGCCACGAGCCGGGTGCGC
Source organism: Gemmatimonadaceae bacterium (assembly GCA_037134115.1). GTDB lineage: Bacteria > Gemmatimonadota > Gemmatimonadetes > Gemmatimonadales > Gemmatimonadaceae > Gemmatimonas. The sequence continues at coordinate 86,122 of JBAXMW010000007.1, forward strand.
TCCGTGATGGAGGCCAGCAGGCGATCAAGATCGATGGACAACCCATCATCACTGGGCACCACGGTCACCGTCGCCCCCAAGCGCGGCGCCAGTCCATCGTAGGCATACCGCACCGACGGGAAGTCGAGCGCCGTCATAATCACTTCGTTGCGCTCCGCCGGGAAATCGAGCGCACTGAGCACGCTGCACATCCCCTGGGTGACCGTTGGCACCATGGCCACTTCCCCCGGATGCGCGCCGATAAGCGGTGCGATCTGGTTCCCCATCGTGACCGGCAGCTCCCACCACCCTTCGGCCCACGCCCGGACGCCCCGCGTCTGCCACTGCGTGGTGTACTCGTGCAGTCGGTCGGGGACGCTGCGCGGCATGGCGCCCAGCGAATTCGAGACGAGATAGGTGGACGTCGCGAGGATCGGAAACTCCTCGCGGAAGCGCAGCAGCGGATCGGCGGTGGTCACACCCGTAAGTTGCGTCGGTCCTCCAGCGCCCGGTAGAGCACTGGCAACACGAAGAGCGTCAGAATGGTGCTGGTGAGCAGCCCGCCAATGACGACACTGGCCAACGGGCGCTGGACCTCACTCCCGGGGCTGTGCGACAGCGCCATGGGAATGAACCCGAGGCTCGCCACCAGCGCGGTCATGAGCACGGGGCGGAGCCGATCTGCGGCCCCGCGCCGCACCCGCCCGAGCACATCCTCCCCCTCGTGCGGATCGTGCCGCAAATGGTTGAGATGCTCGACCAGCACTACGCCATTGAGCACCGCAATCCCGAACAGCGCGATGAAACCGATGCTCGCGGACAGGTTGAGATTGAGCCCGCGCACCCACAGCGCGGCAATGCCCCCCACGAGGGCAAAGGGCACGTTGGAGAGCACGAGCAGCGCCTGCGACACCGACCGGAACGAGAGGTAAAGCAACCCAAAAATCAGCAGCAGCGCTGCCGGCACCACGAGGGTGAGCCGCCCCATGGCCCGCTGCTGGTTTTCGTACTGACCGCCCCATTCCAGGAAGACCCCCGGCGGGAGCACGATGTCGCGGGCCACCCGGGCCCGCACCTCTTCGACAAAGCTCCCCAGATCACGCCCGCGCACGTTGCTGAGCACGAGCGAGCGACGCTGGGCGTCCTCGTGCCCAATGAGCTCCGGCCCCGTGACGGTGGTGATATCGGCCACCACGGACAGTGGCACCACTTCGCCACCGGGGGCGCGCAGCGTCAAGCGCGCGAGCGCCGTGGCATCCCGACGCGCATCATCAGGCAACCGCACCGCGATGCCAACCCGACGAAAGCCGTCGATGTACTCCGCGGCGTTTTGTGTCCCCATCGCGAGATCCACGGCATCGCGCACATCCGCCACCGACAGGCCGTATTGTGCCAATGCTTCTCGGCGAATCTGCATGCGGACTTGCCCGCTCCCCTCCGCGACCTCCACCCCCACATCAGCCGATCCAGGCACCGACGCCACCACATGCTGCAGCCGTTCGGCGAGCGCCTGATTTTGCGTCAGGTCGGGGCCAACCACCTTGATCCCGAGATCGGTCCGAATGCCGCTCTCTGCTTCATCCAACCGCATCGCCAGTGGCTGCGTGAACGAGATCGACAACCCGGGCACCCCAGCCAGCGCCGAGTCGAAGGCGGCGATCAGCCCCTCGTTGTCCTTCGCCGTGGTCCACTGATCCCGCGGCTTGAGGATGCAGTACATATCGGCTTCGAAGAGCCCCATCGCCTCGGTCGCGAGATCGGGGCGTCCGCCCTTCGTTACGACGGTGATGACCTCGGGGAACTTGCGGATGATCCGTTCGGCGGCCGTCGACAGCCGCTTGGCATCGGCGAGATCCACGCTTGGCAGACGCCGCGTGGTGATCAAGATGTTCCCTTCGTCGAGCTTCGGCATGAACTCGGTCCCGATGCGCGACAGCGACGCCACCGAGATCACAATCAG
>JBAXMW010000008.1:0-84732 GCA_037134115.1 Gemmatimonadaceae bacterium
AAGACCGAAGTAATCTCATAGCTCAGCAGCGGGTAGCTCGCGCGCAAACCCGCTCGGGGCGGGCGGGAAGTGCAGTCCGAGAAGGAAAGAAAAACAGCTGCGCGCACCCAGCTTCGAGGAGGACTGCGCGCTTTCCCCCCCCCCCCCCGGGGCCCCCCGGGCCCCGCCCGAGGGGGGGGGGCGAAAGGGATGCCCGCGTGGGGGCGCGAGCAGAGAGTCCCCCCACAGGAAAGGAAGCGTAGCGCCCCGGCCCCAAAAAACCAGGGGGGGGGCCGGGGCGGTGCGCTCCCCCCCGCCGACACCAACCAACCGCGGTCTTACTGGACCGTGATCTTGCCCTTCATGTTCATCGCAAGGTGCGGCGTGCAATGGAAATCATACGTACCAGCCGCCACGCCACCGAACGAGATCGTGTACGCTTCGCCAGCGGTGATCAGCATCTTGCCGGACAGCTCACCCGACTGCTCGGGCATGTTGGCCGTGAGCTGCGCCTTGCCAGCCGCCGGCACCGCGGCGGGATCAAACGCCACGTTGTGCGGGCCGCCGGTGACCATCACGAACTTCACGCCGTCGCCGGCCTTGATCGTCAGTTCAGCGGGCTCAAAGCGATAGCCCTTTTCGTCGCCGATCATCTTGACTTCGTGCGTCGTGCCCGTGATCGGGGCCATCGCACCAGCCGCAGCCGGAGCCGCCGCCGGAGCCGCCGCGGCTTCAGCCGCCGGGGCCGCCGCCGAATCCGTCTTCGCCTTGTCACCACCGCCGCACGCGCCGAGCACGATCGCCGCGCCCGTCACCACTGCTACGCCGAGAAACCGCATGTCGAGAGGCCTCCGAAGCCTTACGAAATTGTGTTGCTGAGTCACAGGCCGCTGCCGTACGCATCGGCCCGTGTCCGCAGGGCCCTGCGGATCTTGTGAACTTATTCACAAGCAGGCGTGAAGGCAATCACTCCACGACGCAAAATGCCTTGACGCCTCCCCCAGAATCCGCTACGCTCCGAGTATGTCGCAGAACAGCCACCGCCACCATCACGCCCACCACGGCCATCTCGGCCGGGGGCGCTGGTCGTGCCGGTGCGCGTGACATAACGCCACCCCGCACCACCCTGCGATCCCTGGCCCGTCCCGATGGACGGGCCTTTTTCTTTGGGACCGGGGTGCCCGACACCCCGCTCCGGGCACTTCGATACGACGGAACTCCATGCTGCGCATTGCGTTACCTAACAAAGGCCGACTCAGCGACGACACCCGTGGCCTCTTCAATGATGCGGGGCTCGAAGTCCGATCGGCCGGGGAACGGGCCCTCACGGCCTCCCTCGGCGGGGAGTTCGAGGCGATTTTCGTCCGCGCGCAGGACATCCCGGAGTTCGTCGCCGATGGCGCCGCCGACGCCGGGGTCACCGGATGGGACCTCGTGCAGGAGTCCGGCCGCCCCCTGACCTCCCGCCTGGATCTGGGATTCGGGGCCTGCCGCCTCGTGGTCGCCGCCCGGGACGATGCCGGGATCACGGGGGTGGAGATGATCGGCACCCCTGACAAGCCGGCTCGCGTCGCGACGGTCTTCCCGCGCATCACCGCCCGGTTCTTCGCCGAACGCGGCCGGTCGGTTGAAGTCGTCCCGGTCTCCGGTGCCGCCGAGATCGCGCCGCACCTCGGCATCGCCGACATCGTCGTCGACCTGACCTCCACCGGCTCCACCCTCCGCGTGAATGGATTGCGCGAGATCGAGACGGTCATGCTCTCCAGCGCGCATCTCATTACGGCCGTCGGCGGGCCGCGTGGCGGGGATGCGGCACAGGGGCAGGTGTTCGATGAACTGGTGACGGCGCTCGCCTCGGTGATCCGGGCGCGCGGGCAGCGGTACCTCATGGCGAATGTGCCGCGGGCGGCGCTTGCCGAGGTCCGCGCCGTCCTCCCGGGACTGAATGGCCCGACGGTCATTGATATCGCGAACGACAGCGGCTTCGTGGCCGTGCACGCCGTCGTTGCGGCCAAGACGATTTATCGGACGATCGCCCAACTTCGCGCCCTCGGTGCGGAAGGGCTCCTCGTCACGCGCATTGAGCGGCTGGTGCCATGAGTCTCGATACCCGCCTCCGCGCGCGGGGGCCGTTCGCGGCGCTGGATGCCGCCACGCAGCGCGCCATCACCGATCGCGCGACGACGCTCGACCCGGCAATCCGCACGCGCACGACGGCCATTATTGACCGTGTGCGCACCGAGGGCGATGCCGCGCTCTTGGCGATGGCGCAGGCATTCGACGGAGTGACGCTCCCCGCGCTGGAAGTGCCGCGGGCACAGTGGGACGCCGCACTCGAGGCGCTGTCCCCCGAGGTCCGGCGCGCCCTCGAGCGGGCCGCCACCAACATTGCCACGGTGCATGCCGCCTTCCGACCGGTCGCCGTGGAGGTGACGTCGGAGCCCGGGGTGCGCGTCGGACGTCGCCCGGATCCGTTGCAGCGCGTGGGCGTCTATGCCCCCGGCGGACGGGCCGCGTATCCGAGCTCGCTCCTCATGGGCGCGATCCCGGCGCGGGTCGCGGGTGTTGGCGAGATCATCGTCTGCTCGCCCCCGGGCCCTGATGGGCTGCCGTCGCCCGTGGTGCTCGCCGCCGCAGCGCTCGCCAACGTCGATCGCGTCTTTGCGATTGGCGGGGCCGGCGCAATCGCCGCGATGGCCCTCGGCACCGCGTCGGTCCCACGCGTCGATCGCGTCGTGGGCCCCGGAAACGCCTATGTCGCCGAGGCGAAGCTGCAGCTCGTCTCGTCCGTGACGATTGATGCGCCGGCCGGTCCGAGTGAACTGCTGGTCCTCGCCGATGAAAGCGCGGACGCGAGTGACATTGCTCGGGAGCTGGTGGCGCAGGCGGAACATGATCCCGATGCCGCCGTGCTCGCCGTGCTCTGCGGCCCCACCGCTCCGCTGCTGGCGAGTGCGGTGGAGTACGCCCTCTGGGCCTATGTCCGGGCGACACCGCGCGCGGCGATCGTGGAAGCGGCGCTCGCGGCCCGTGGTGGCATCGTGACGGTGCCATCGATTGGCGACGGTGTAGCCGTCGCGAATGCGTGGGCGGCCGAGCATCTCTTGTTGATCGTCGACGATACCGTGCGGGACAACACGCTCGCGGCATTGCGGCATGCCGGCACGATTTTTGTCGGCGCCTGCAGTTCGGTTGCCTTTGGCGATTACATGACGGGCGCCAACCATGTGCTCCCCACCGCTGGCGCGGCCCGGAACTACTCCGGCCTCTCCACGTTGGACTTCGTGCGTTGGACGACCTGGCAGGAGGTTTCGCCGGAAGCCGCAGCCGCGATGGCCGACGACGTGGGGATCTTTGCCGATGCCGAAGCGTTGCCAGCGCATGCCGCCGCCGCGCGTGCCTGGGGCGCGGAGGCGATCAGCACGGATGCGATCAGCACTGATGCGATCAGTGCGGAGGCAATGCGTGCCGATGCCATGACCCCGGAGGATCGCGTATGAGTGATCGTCGAACGTTGGGGCGCGCTGCCTACGCCACCGTGCCGCTGTATGACCCCAAGCGCGCACCGGTGGATCTGGATCTCACCGACAACACCAATCTCTGGGGGATGCCGCCGGCGGCAGAGCGGACGCTCCGCACCGCGGCGGTCTCGACGCTCACGCGCTATCCCACGTTGTACGCCGCCGAGCTCAAAGCCGCGCTGGCCGCCCTCGCGGGCGTCGACGCGGAGATGATCGTGACCGGCTGCGGATCGGATGATGTGCTCGATTCGGCGATGCGAGCCTTTGCGGAGCCCGGTGATTGGGTGGTGAGCCCGGAACCGTCCTTCGCGATGATTCCGATCTTTGCGCAGATGAACGCGCTGCGCTACGTCGGCATTCCCGAGTGTGCCGCCGCACCGGGTGCGATGCCGCAGCCCGATGTCGAGGCGATGCTCGCGACGCGCGCGCAGATCACCTACCTCTGTTCGCCCAACAACCCCACCGGCGCGCTCACGGAACGGGCGCGCATCGACCAGGTGGTGGCAGAGGCCAATGGCCTCGTCATCATCGATGAGGCGTACGCCGAGTTTGCCGGGGTCTCCTCGATGGAGTTGGTGACAACGTCAGAGCGCGTGTGCGTGGTGCGGACGCTCTCCAAGGCGTACGGCCTGGCCGGGTTGCGCGTGGGCTATGCGATTGGTCAGCCGTCGCTGGTGCGGGAAATCGAGAAGTCGCGAGGGCCGTACAAGCTCACCAGCATCGCCGAGCGGGTGGCGCATGCCGCCGTGACCGAAGATCACGGGTGGGTGATGGCGCATGTGCAGGAGGCGGTGGCGGTGCGTGAGCAGTTGGCGGCAGCGCTGCGGGCGCTCGGCTTCGATCCCATGCCCTCAGCGGCGAATTTTCTCTGCGTGCCGATGCCGAATGTGGTGGCCGTGGGCCAAGCGCTGCGCGAGCGCGGCGTCGCCGCCCGTCCGTTCCCTGGCCTGCCGCACATCGGTGATGCGCTGCGCGTGAGCGTGGGGCCCTGGCCACTCATGACCCGCTTTCTGGAGGCGCTCCCGGAGGCCTACCGCGCGGTGAACGGCGCGGCGTCACCCGAGAGCCTGACATGAGCACATCGGTCGGAGCCGAGACCGCGGGCCCTACGCTGCGCATTGCCGTGATCGATTACGGCGCGGGGAATCTGCATTCGCTCATCAAGGCGCTCGAGATGCCCACCACGCAGGTACGGGTGGAAACGGATCCGCGTCTCGCCGTACTGCAGAGCGACGCACTGGTGCTCCCCGGCGTCGGAGCCTTTGCCCCGGCGGCCGAGCGGCTCGCGAGTGGGCGCGACGCGATTCGGACCGCCGTGCAGGGTGGCCTGCCGCTCCTCGGGATCTGTCTCGGCATGCAGCTCCTCTTTGACAGCAGTGATGAAGGACCGGGGCTTGGTCTTGGTCTTTTTGGTGGACGGGTGACACGCCTGACCGCGCAGCGCGTCCCGCAGATTGGCTGGAATCGGTTGGACGACGTCACCGATCCGCTGCTCCGCGACGCCGAGCTGCAGGAGGCGTATTATGCGAACAGCTTCGCCTGCCGTCCGGAAGAAGCGGCACTCGGCTCGGTGGTCGCCTGGAGTACGCATGACGGCGATCGGTTTCCGGCCGCGGTGCGGCGCGGGTTAGTGCTCGGGATGCAATTTCACCCGGAGAAGTCGTCGGCCCCCGGTGTCCGGATGCTGCACGCCTTCTGCGATGCGGCGCGCGCGCGCCTCCTTTCGTTGGAGAGTCTGACATGATCGTCATCCCTGCCGTTGATCTGCGCGGTGGACATTGCGTCCAACTCGTGGGCGGCGACTATGCCGATGAACGGGTGCGACTGGAAGATCCGGCGGCCGTCGCACGCGAATGGGCGCGCATGGGCTTCTCGCGGCTGCATGTCGTGGACCTCGATGCCGCCACGGGGCGTGGCACCAATCGGGATATCATCCGCGACATTCTGCGCGACGCCACCGTCCCGGTGCAAGTTGGCGGTGGTATTCGCGATGAAGCGCAGATTGAACAGCTGCTCGATGATGGCGCGACGTGGGTGGTGGTCGGCACCCGCGCCGTCGAAGACGAGGGGTGGCGCTCAGAGATGGCGCTCCGCTTCCCGGGGCGACTGATCATTGCCGCAGACGTCCGTGAACGGGCCGTGGTCACGCGCGGCTGGGCGGCGACCTCGTCACATGATGTGGTGGACTTTGTGCAGTCGCTCGATGGCCTCCCACTCGGTGGCCTGCTCGTCACCGCGGTGCATCTGGAAGGGCAGCTCCGCGGCACCGACCTGCCGCTCATGGAAGATGTGGCGGAAGCGAGCGGGTGGCCCGTGCTGGCCAGCGGCGGCGTGACCTCTGCCGACGATCTTCGGGCGCTTGAGCACCGCGGCCTTGCCGGCGCCGTGCTGGGGATGGCCCTCTACACCGGCGCGCTCGATGCGCGTCGCACCGCTGAGGAGTTTGGCGCATGACCGTTGTGACACGGGAGTCGAAGGAAACGCAGATCCGCATCGCGATCACGGCCGGCACTGGTCAGGCCGCGGTCTCCACGACGGAGCCGTTCCTCGATCACATGCTCGTCGCCTTTGCGCGCTACGCCGGCGTGGATCTCGAGGTGCAGGCCACGGGCGACCTCCGGCATCACCTCATTGAAGACGTGGCGATCACGCTGGGACAGGCACTCGCCTCGTTCGCGCCCGCTGGCTGCGCGCGCTACGGCGATCGCACCATCCCCATGGACGATGCGCTGGTTCAGGTCGTGCTCGACCTCGGCGGCCGTCCTTACTACCGCGGACCGCTGCCGTCGTCGCTCTATGATCATGTCATGCGATCGCTCGCGGACAACGCCCGCATGACGCTGCATGTGCGCGTGCTGCGCGGCACCGATCGGCATCACATCATCGAAGCGGCCTTCAAGGCGCTCGGACTCGCCCTGCGGGACGCGCTCGCGGAAACTGGGGCAGTCTTCAGCACCAAGGGTGCCGTGCGCCTCGACATTACGGCCGAGTAAGCCGGTGCGTCGCGCATGCTGACCCGTCGGCTGATTGTCTGCCTCGATGTGAAGGGCTCCCGCGTGGTGAAAGGGGTCCAGTTTGAGGGGCTTCGTGATGTCGGCGACCCGGTGCAACTGTCGGAGCGCTACGAGCGGGAAGGCGCCGACGAAATCACCTTCCTCGATATTTCGGCGAGTGCCGATGAACGAGCGACCCTGCTGGACGTCGCGCGTCGCACCGCGGAGCGGTTGTTCATTCCGCTCACGATTGGCGGAGGCGTGCGCACCGCTGATGATGTCGCCCAGGCGTTGCGCGCCGGCGCGGATAAGGTCTCGATCAACTCCGCGGCCGTCACGCGTCCCGCGCTGTTGACCGAAGCCTCTGAGCGCTTCGGCGCGCAGTGCGTGGTGGCGAGCATCGATGCCAAGCGCGGGGCCGATGGGGTCTGGCGCGTCTGGGTGAAGGGTGGTCGCGAGGAGACGCCACTCGACGCCATCGCGTGGGCGCAGGAGTGCGTCGCGCGCGGGGCCGGCGAGATTCTGCTCACCTCCATCAATCAGGATGGTGCGCGGTCGGGGTATGATCTCACCTTGACCCGTGCGGTCGCCGATGCCGTCTCGGTGCCGGTGATCGCCAGCGGCGGCGCTGGGCAGCCCTCGCATCTCGTGGATGCCGTGGTCTTCGGGCACGCCGACGCGGTGCTGGTGGCCGGCATTCTGCACGATGGCGTCACCACGGTGCGCGCCCTGAAGCATGCGCTGCACACCGCCGGTATTCCGGTGCGCGGCGCGGATCACATCTCGCAGGAGGCCGCATGAGCGCATCAACCGAAGCACCCGCCACGTTGCTCCAGGCGGCCACCGAGGTCGCGGAGCTCGCGGCCCGTACCGCCATGCAGTGGTACCGTCGCGGCATTACCGTCGAGACAAAGGGCGACGGTTCCCCGGTCACGATCGCCGATCGCAGCGCCGAGGAGGCCGCGCGTGCGTGGCTGTCCACGCGCTTTCCGCAGGATGGCATTCTGGGGGAGGAGTTCGGCCTCGATCGCCCTGACGCCCGCCGCCGATGGATTCTGGATCCGATCGATGGGACGAAAGCTTTTGTGCGTGGCGTTCCGCTCTGGGGCACGTTGGTCGCGTGCTGCGAGGGGGACACGGTGCTCGCCGGGGCGATGTGCTTCCCCGCCCTCGATGAAGTGATTGCCGCAGCGCCTGGCGAGGGATGCTGGTGGAACGGGCATCGCACGCAGGTGTCCACGGTGTCGACGCTGGAGGCCGCCACCGCGCTCATTACCGATGAACGCTTTCTGGAGCGCCCTCATCGCGCACCGCGCTGGCAGGCGCTGGCATCGCAGGTGGCGGTGTCACGCACCTGGGGGGACTGTGCGGGCTATCTGCTCCTCGCCACGGGACGCGCGGAGATCATGGTCGATGACATCGTGAATCCGTGGGACAGTGCCGCGTTGTATCCGATCATCACCGAAGCCGGCGGCGTCTTCACGAGTTGGGATGGTCGCGACACGGCCTTTGGTGGCAGTGTGATTGCCACGAATGCCGGCGTCGCGAAGGCCACTCGCGCGCTGCTGTTTGATCCCCGTCCCATGCCCTCGGACTCCTGAGCATGTCATTCGATCCCGCAGCGCTCGACTACACCAAAGGCAATGGCTTCGTCACCGTGGTGGCGCAGGATGCCGACACTGGCGTGGTGCTGATGGTGGCCCATGCCACCCGTGAGGCACTCGAGCAGACCATCGCCACCGGGGAGATGCACTACACGTCGCGGACGCGCGGGCTCTGGCACAAAGGGGGTACGAGCGGCCATGTGCAGCGCGTGATCTCGCTCACCACCGACTGTGACCGTGATGCGGTGCTGGCGCGGGTGCGGCCGGCTGGACCCGCCTGTCACACCGGCACGATCTCCTGTTTCCGCGACGAGGCGCTGCAGGCCGATGCGCTTTCCGCGCTCGACCACACCATCGCGGCGCGGCAGGTGACACTCGACGACGATCCCGGCAGCTATACCGCCGCCCTGCTCACCGATCGGAATCGCCGCCTCAAAAAGCTCGGCGAGGAAGCGGTGGAGTTAGCGGTGGCCTGCGCCGATAATGATGCGCCGCGGGCGGCCGACGAAGGGGCCGATGTCGTCTATCATATGCTGGTGGCGCTGCGCGCCGCCGGCGTGTCGCTCAACGATGTGCGCCGCGTGCTCGCCGAGCGGGTTGGTGCCCCGCGGCGGTAAGAGGCCGGGGGGCGTTAGGCGACGGCGGTCATCTGCAGGGTGCCCTGCCATCCCTGCTGTGGTGCCAGCGTCACGGATTGGCCAATGATCCCGGCCTCAACGCACAGCATCTGCGACTCCTCCCCCGGGACAAAGTCCTCGCGAGAATTCGTGCCGGCGGCGCCGGGATTCCAGACCACCGCATCGGTGAAGCCTTTCGTGTCGAGTGCGATGGTGTGCGCACCATCGTGCAGCGTCACCCGCGACGGGGCGTCGTAGTAGATCTGGTCGAGCGGGCCGCTGATCGTGAGATCACCGGGTGGCGCCTCGCGGATCGCCCCGTCCTGCAACGCATCGCGCAGGCGCAGACCGCCAAGCCCTTCCACGCGCGCGCCGATCGCTTCGGTCACCGCGAAGTACGGATGCAGCGCCGCCGTGAACGAGAAGGGCGTCTCCCCGACGTTCGCGACACCCAGCGTGAGCGCGAGGGTGTTCCCCACCACCACGACCAGCAGATTCGCATGGAACGCATGTGGCCAGGCCGCGCGTGTGGCGTCGTCGAGATCGGCCGGGGTGAGATGAAAGCGCGCAATCCCTGGAAGCTGCCCACTGCCGACTTCGCGCCACCGCATGCGACGCGCAAAGCCATGCTGCGGCAGGTCACCAAAGGAACCAAACTGCGGAAAGCAGATGGGGACGCCACCGCGGGCCGACTGTCCCGCGCCGTAGCGCGAGCGCGCACTCAGAAAAAACCGATTGGTCGTTTCGCCGGCCGGAATCCAGCTGAGGAGCTGTGCGCCATCAAGCGCGACCTGCACCCGTGCGCCATCGGGACCGATGAGCTGGCGCACGGGCACATCGGCAGGAATTACAGCTCCCATCCCTTCCGGTATTGGCGGGTGAGGAACTGGTTCGCTTCGACGGCATTGGTGAATTGCATCGAGGCCCCGTCGTAGCGCACCTTGCGCCCTTGGCCGGCACGCAGCGCGGCCACACCCAGGAGCATCGTTTCCGTGAGCGGTGCCGCGAGCGAGAAGGGGGAACTGGTGGTGTTCTCACCCTTCGCCGCCCCAACCCAGTTCATTTCGTGGGACGTCATCACACGCGGCAGCGTGACGGGAATCTTCTCTGCCTTCTTCGCCACCGATTCCGGATAGATGCGCGGCTTGTTGCCGTACGTCTCGTAGAAGAGAATCCCCTTCTCCCCAATGAACACGCCGCCGCCGCCATCGCTGCCGGGGTTCGCCATCGGTTCTTCATCGGGGAGCATCGCCGGACGCGGCGGCATCAGCCCGCCATCATACCAGAAGAGCTTCACCGGGCCGCGCTTCCCCACTTTCGGGAACTCGTACTGCACCGTGGTGGCCATCGGATACGAGGCCGGCGTCTTCTCCCCACCACCCCAGGGCGACGATGACGCCGTGATGCTCGTGGGATAGGTGAGGCCAAGCGCCGTGTACGGCTGATCCATGAGGTGCGCGCCCATATCACCGATAGAGCCGGTGCCAAAGTCCACCCAGCCGCGCCAGGCGAAGGGGTGATAGGCCGGATGATAGGGAATGACCGGCACGGCCCCGCAATACAGATCCCAGTCCATCCCTGGCGGCGGCGTCATGTCATTCGCCGCCATCGCGGCACGCACCGCGTTGTCGACCGTCCCCATGTTCCACTGCGGACGGCTGTTCACCGCCGGTGCCGGCGCATTCGCGGGACGCGGACGCGGGATCCCCTGCGCCCAGTAGCGCACCGGCCGATCGGTCCAGACATGCACTTCGTGAATCTTCCCGAGCACGCCGGCGTTGATGATCTCCTGCAGCCGGTGCGTCCCCTCGCCGGAGTGCCCCTGATTCCCCATCTGCGTGGCCAGCTTCGGATTCGCGGCCGCCGCCTTCGCCAGGAGCCGCGTCTCGTACACCGTCGACGCCAGCGGCTTCTGCACATACACATGCTTGCCCAGCTGCATCGCGGCCAGCGCGATGGTGGCATGCATATGATCCGGCGTCGCGATCATCACGGCGTCGATGTCTTTCTGCTCGAGCATCTTCCGGAAATCGGCATACTTGGTCGCCTTCGTGTAGGCCTGACCGATCTGCACATTCTCCGGCGTGGGCTCCCCCTTGGCCGGCTTGAGCCGCGCATTCAGCGCCCGCTCCACGTAGCCAAAGTCCACATCACAGATGGCGACGATATTCTCGCTCAGCACCTGCGACATGTTGCTCATCCCCATCCCGCCAATCCCCACCATGGCGATGTTGAGCTTCGAGCTCGGCGCCCGGTACCCGGGGCCACCCAGCACCACGCGTGGCACGATCATGGCGCCCATCGCAAGCGTGGCACTGCTCGCCACAAACTCTCGGCGCGTGACAGGTTCAGACATTGGCAGATCAGGTAAGGGGAAACCGTCAGGACTGCTCTATGCTACCGTCCGGGGCGGGAGGGCGCGAGGATGTACCCTTCGCGCCAGCTCCCCTCGAGGCGTACCGGTGGGGCGCCGGCAAAGTGCAGCGATCCGGTGTGCCCGGCCATCCACCAGGCTGGGGCAATCCCCCCAACAATCGCTTGCAGCTGATCGTGCGTCAGCGGAGCGGCATGGGGGGCGATGGTGAGGGGCAGCGCCTCCGTGAGCCGCGCGCACGCCGCCCGCACATCGTCAGGACGGCAGCGGGCCTTCCCCGCCAGCGGCGTAAGCCCAAGCCCACGCCACGCCGCCGTCGGGAAGCTCTCCGTCACGCGACGCATCGCTGGGCGATGGAGCAGCGGATCTCCCGGCGTCCCCGGTGCATCAGGGAGCAGCCAGCCGTCGGCCGTCAGCGCCTCGAACAGGGCGATCGAGAGCTGCGTGAACGGGAGATAGTTCCGCGGCTTGACCCCATCGGGCGGGAGCCCGGTCTTCCCCGGGGCCCGCAGTGCGCGCTCCGACAACCGGGCATGCGGCGAGTCCGTCTCGGGCGACCGCCATCCGAGTGGCCCATCAATCGCCACACAGCCAAGCCCCTCCGCCGTGCTCACCGACGCTATGAACGCGACGAGTGCGGAGACGGTGGGCCGGCCAGTGCCCGGCACGTCGAGGACCGTGGCGAAGAGCCGGCCATCGGCATCGGCACGGACGATGGCCGCCCCAATGTCACGATAGGCCGCGAGCGCCAGATCGATGGAGAGACAGCCGCGCACCGCGCGATTCATCTCCTGTCGCCAGACATCCCCAACAACCGGTTCGGCGTCACGCGTGCCGGATCCCCCACGTACGCCCACCGGATGCGCGTCATGTAGGTGGCAGCGGCATTGCGAATATCCATGGGCGTCACCGCGCGCAGATCATCCACAAAGTGTGTCGCGCGCCGGAAGTCGCCCTGAAAGAGCTCAGCCCGGGCCAGCATGTTCGCCTGATCGGCGTTCGTTTCATTGTCGAGGAAGTAGGTGACAATGAACTGCTGCACCAACCGCTCGAGGCCATCGGTGGTGATGATCCCTTCTTTGAGCGAGCGGAGCTGCTCCTGCATGATCGCCAGCACCGCATCAGGCGAGGTGGTGGTGACGTACAGCCCGCCCATCGCAATCGCGCGCTCCACAAACGGCGCATTCACCGAATAGGTGAGATTCCGCTTCGATCGCACTTCGGCGAAAAGGCGTCCGGAGAGCACCGCGCAGGCGAGGCGCAGCGCAGCGACATCTTTGCTGCTCGCCACCGGACCCAGGAAATAGCCCTGCAGATAGTTGGTGGGGAGGGCACGCTTGGTGACGACGTAGGCCGATCCGCCGATCACTGGCGGCGTCGGCAGCGACCAGACGTAGCTGCCGCGCGGCAAGGTCCCAATCGTGCGGCGCACCAACTGCTCGACCCGCGCGCGCGTGAGATTCCCCACCACCACGAGCCGCATCCGCGAGGTCACGAGCTGCTCACTCCGATAGCGCCGCAGATCCTCCACGGTGAGCGCGGTCAAGGAGGCTTCGGTCCCAATGGGATCGAGCGCGTACGGATGCCCGGCGAAGGTGATGCTGTCGGCGAGCACATCGAGCACCGCGTCGGGGCTGTCAGTCCGCTGCCGCACCCCGGTCACGAACTGTTCGCGCACCAGCTCGACCTCGGCAGGGGCCAGCGTCGGCGCCATGAGGCGGTCGGCCAGAATCGCCCAGGTGGAGTCGAAGTTCGCAACGGTGGAGCGCACGCCCACGGTGGTCCAATCCACCCCGGGGCTTACGCCGATAGCGCTCCCCAGACGTGCCATCTTCGCGCGCAGCACATCCCGCGGATACTTCGCGGTGCCATGTTCCGTCGCTTCGAGCAGGAAGTTCTCAATCCCCTGCGTGGCCGGGGTGAGCTGCCGCACACCGCCCAGCAAATACAAATTCGCCGCGACGACATTGTTGGCGGTGACCCGCCGCAAAATCACCGGGATCCCCGCCACCTCGAACCGCATCGTCATCGAGTCGCCCATCACCGCAGGCGACTCCGGCTCAGTGGTCACCGCCGGCGTCTTTGCCGGGGCCTTTGCCGGGGCCTTTGCCGGGGTCTTTGCCGGGGCCTTCACCGGCGTTTTGACCGGACGCTGTGCCGGCGCGGTGGTCTGTGCCGCCGCACTGGCCACCACCATCGGCCAGAGCAGCAGGGATCGAACCATGGCGGCGCCCATCACGGCGTGCCTCCGACCGCTGGGGGTGTCGTCAATTCCGCTTCCGTCAGCTTGAGCGCACGACGGGCCTCAGGCGACAACAGCACACTCGTGAGCCGAGGCTTCCCTTTGATGTACGTCGCCGTGTAGCGCATCAAGTCGGCAATCTTCTGTTGCGCCATCGCGTCGGTGTAGCCCATGAAGTAGTCGAGACTCGAGACGCTCCACCAGAAGCCAATCGTGTGGGCAATCTCCGACGCCTTTTCAATGCCGAAGGCGCTCGAGGTCGCGCGTTGCGCCTTCACCGCCTCCAGCTCACGCGGCGTGATGTAGGTGGGGTCGGTGAAACGGGCGAGCTCCTGCTCCAGCGCCGCCAGCGCCGGCCGCAACTTCTCCGGCGTCGTCTGCCCACTCACCGAAATCGGCCCGACCTGATTGAGCGTGTAATAGTTCACGCCAATCCCCTGCCAGAGCCCACTGTCCACCAGCTTCTTCTGAAAGGTCGACCCCGGGGTGTTCAACGCATCGCTGAACACATCGGCCGCATAGGTCGCCGCCGGATCCTTCCCCACACTCGGCCCTTGCCACTGAATCAGGACCGCCACGGCATTGATGGGCGACTCCACAATCAGCGCCTTGTTGGCCGTGAGCGGCGGAATGGGCGGGATCGGATCGGCCACAAAGGGATCCGCCCCGCGTGGCCAATCACCAAAGAGCTGCTCGGCCAGCCGGAACACCTCCACAGCATCAACATCGCCCGTCACGATCAACGCGCTGTTGTTCGGCACATAATACTTGGCCTGAATCGCGCGCATCTGCGCCGGCGTGACCTTCGCGATCACGGTGCGATCACCAATGGTATTCTTGCGGCTCGCCTGTCCCGGAAAGAGCTGCATGTTCGCCTGCTGCATCAGCTCAAAGCCAGGCTCCGCTTCATTGCGATCGTACTCCCCCAGCACCACTTCCTTCTCGCGGGCGAGTTCATCCTCGCGAAAGAGCGGCGACCGCAGGGCGCTCGCCAAAAACCGGAGCCCACCCGCGAGCGAATCGGCCGGCAGCGTGAGGAAATAGTTCACCACTTCTTCGCGGGTGCTGCCGTTGAACACGGCGCCCAGCTCCGCGGCCCGATCGGTGAACATGTCCGGCTGCGGCAAATCTTTGTTCGCCTTGAAGAACATGTGCTCGTACATATGCGCGAGCCCCGCGAACTCCGGCGTTTGCGTGAACGCCCCGTTGCGGACATCGATTTCCAACGTGGCGATCGGCACCCCGTGATTTTCCACCACGATCACTTCGAGGCCGTTCGGCAGCACGCGGCGGCGCAGCACCTTCTCGAGCTCCGCCCGCGACTGCCCCGCACTGAGCGCCGGGAGCAGGGCCACCAGCCACAGCCCCGCCAGCAGAGCCCGTGCCTGGGCGCTTGCCAAGGCGCGTGCCAGAGCGCGTACCGGGGCGGCCAACCAATCAGCGAATCGCAGCGATCCTGTCATGCACCATGGGGTAAAGGGTCTCGAAGGATGGCACGGGAGAGACGTGGGTGCCACCCACACCCTCCGTCCTTCCGCTGTGGGACTGGTTCCCCGCCTCGGCGGGGTGTACACTCGCACCATCCCGCAGTTCGCTCCGATTGACCATCACCACCACGCCGGAGACGTCATGGTACTGCGCCGCCTTGTCCCACGCGTTGCCGCGATCGCCCGCCGCATCGCGCCGCTCCTCATCGTCACCGCGGTCGGTGCCACCCTGCTCGTCCCCCGCGCCCAGGCGCAGGGGACGGTCAAGAAGGGGGACCGGAACCGGATCACCGCGGAGGAGATCGCGCAGTCCGGAAATTTCGGGACGGCCTTTGAGGTGATTCAGGCCGCTCGGCCGGTCTGGCTGAATCCGCCCCTCAATCGGAATGCGCAGTCGTCGATGATGGGCCCCCTCGGGACCAGCGGGACCAGCAGCACCGCCAGTGAAATCGTGGTCTACGTCGACGGGAACCGGCAACAGTCGCTGGAGGACCTCAAGACGGTCCGCACCGCGTTGATCACCGAGATGCGCTTCCTCGATCAGAACCGCGCGATCCAGATGCACGGCCCGGGGCATGAACTCGGCGTCATTGAAGTCACCACCGTGAACAAGAAGAAGTGACCGACTCCCCGCTCGCCGCACTGCGCCGCGTCCTCGACCCGGATCGTCTCCGGGTCGACGTCCCGCTGGCCCCGTTCACCACCTTTCAGATCGGCGGTCCGGCCGATCTGTACTACGAAGCCACCTCCGCCACCGATCTCGCGACGGCGGTGTCGGCCGCGCGTGCGGCGGGGATCCCGTGGTTTGTCCTCGGGCTTGGGGCCAACATCCTGGTGGGCGACCGAGGGGTGCGCGGGCTCGTGATCCGGAACCGGGCGACCGCGCATCACATCGGCGACGACGGGGTGCTCTGGAGCGAAAGCGGGGCGGTCATGCAGGATCTCGTCCTGGAGACAGTGCGCGCCGGCTGGTCCGGGTTGGAGCACTATGTGGGGATCCCCAGCACGGTGGGCGGCGCGCTCTGGCAGAATCTGCACTTTCTCTCGCCGGCGCCCGCCCGGGAGCGCACGGTCTTTATCGCGGAGCCGTTCCGGCGCTGCGAGATCCTGGGGGAGGATGATGTGCGCCGCGAGGTCGATGCCGACTACATCCAGTTCGGCTACGACGAGTCGGTCTTTCATCACCGGCGCGACATTGTGCTCTCCGCCCAGTTCCAGCTGGAACGGGCCGACCCGGCCGCGCTGCACCGGGTCCTGCAGGAGAACCTCGCGTGGCGGGGGGCGAGGCATCCGTGGCTGGCGATCCATCCGTCTGCCGGGTCGATCTTCAAGAAGATTGAAGGGGTGGGGGCGGGACGGCTGATCGACGAGTGCGGGCTCAAGGGCTTCCGGATCGGCGATGCGCAGATCTCGCATATGCACGCCAACATCCTCGTGAATCTCGGGGCCGCGACAGCGGCGGACGTCCGGGCGCTGATCGCGCATACGCAGCAGGCGGTGGCCGAGCGGTTCGGGCACCACCTCGAAGTTGAGATCGGCTTCGTCGGCGACTTCTAGCCCGGGGGCTCCTGACGGGATCCCCGAACCGGGATCCCCGAACCGGGATCCCCGAACCGGGGTCCTCTGACCGGGGTCTACGGAATTTTCCGTTGACAATCCGGCCAGCCATGGGCATACTACGGAAACTTCCGTACTTACCATGGCCAACGATCTGCATTTCCCACCCCGCGAGCTGGCAGTCATGGGCGTCCTCTGGCGCCTGGGCTCGGCCACCGTCTCGCAAGTCAAAGACGCGCTCGACGAGCCACTGGCGTACACGTCGGTACTCTCGGCGCTGCAAACCCTTGAAGAGAAAGGGTTTGTGCGCCATGAGGCCGAAGGGCGCGCCTACCGATACCTCCCCACCGTGGACGCGGAGCGGGCGGGGACGAGCGCGCTCTCCCGCATCCGGGAGGCGATCTTTCAAGGGTCGTCGGCACGCCTCTTCGCGCAGCTGGTCAATGATGAAGGGCTGAGCCGAGAGGAGCTGGAGCGGATGCGGTCGCTCTTGGCGGAGCGGCTCGGCCAGGACGACGCCACGGGGTGCCCATGACCGGCGGCGTGCCTCCAGCCCTGGTGGTCGTTGGCCACCCCATGAAGATCGCCGGCGCCGTCACGGGACCGCTCTCGACGGGTCAGCTGCTCGCCTGGATCAGCACGAGTCTGGAAATCGGCGTCGTGCTGCTGCTCGCCGCCCTGGCGCTGCAGGTCGCCGCCCGCGCCGCATCACGCCCAACCCGCTGGATCTGGCTCGCGGCCATCGTCGCGATCGTCGGGGTGAGCGTGGCGCTCCCCTTCCGACTCCCCACCTGGCCCCCAGCCTCCGCCTTCGTGATGCTTCGCACACCGGCGACGCTCCCTCAACTCGGCGAAACGGCATCAATAAGCCTATGGTGGCAAGTATATGGCGCGTCACTGGCGTCAATGAACTCGCTGTTTGCCCTTGTCGCCACCGCTGTCGCGCAGCTCCCCAAGGCGCTCCTCCGCCCGCTTCCAGCGATCTTCCTTGGCGCGTGGGCCCTCGCCTCCCTCCTCACGCTGACCGTCCTCGTCACCAGCTACCGGCGCATGCGCCGGCTCGTGGCGGACAGTCCGATGGGCGTGATGTTCGGCACCGCAGTCCACATCGCCGATCGGATGGGACCGGCCGTGGTAGGGCTCCTCCGCCCCGGCATTGTCATTCCGGCCTGGCTCATGGAGCGGTCCGTCGATGAGCGGCGCTTGGTCATCACCCACGAGCGCGAGCATCTCATGGCCGGCGACCCGTGGCTCCTCATCATCGGCTGTGCCGCGATCGTCCTCTTTCCCTGGAATCCGGTGCTCTGGATCGCCCTCAACCGCCTGCGCCTCGCGATTGAGACCGACTGCGACCAGCGGGTCCTCGCCCGCGGGATCGCCACCGCCACCTACGGCGCGCTCCTCATCGACCTCTCGGCCCGCACCGACCGCGATCGCTCAGCGACCTACCCCCTCACCGCGTTTGCTCACCGTGGTTCCTTCCTTGAACGGAGACTCCGCACCATGACCGCTCGTCGTCCACGCTTCCGCCGGACCCGGATCCTCGCCGGTACCCTCGTCGCCACCGCCGCGGTCCTCGCCGCATGCGAGGCCAAACTCCCCACCGCCGCGGAAGTGGCGGCCCTGGATGTGCAGGGGATGGAACGGCGCACCGCCACGGTGATCGATCCGCGCGGCCGCGATACCACGGCCGTGATCTATATCGTGGACGGAAAGCCGATGAGCGGGACCGTCGCCAAGGCGATTGCCGCCGACAGCATCGCCGAACTGCGCGTGTCCAAGGCCGGCGGCGACAGCTCCGTCATTCGCGTGACCACGGTGAAGGGGGCGAAGGGCGCCAACCTCGCGCCCAAGACCGTGGTGGGGGTCAAGATCACCCCCAATGGCACCGGAACCCCGTCCGCGGAGTTCACTGGGTTGTATCTCGTTGACGGCGTCGTTTCCGATGCCGCCACCATGAAGAGTCTGAGCCCCGATCGCATCGCTTCGGTGAGTGTGCTCAAAGGCCCGGCGGCAACGACCAAGTACAAGGATCCCCGGGCGGCCAACGGGGTGATTGAGATCACGACGAAGAAACCCTGACCCCGATTCTGTGTCTGTGCGCAAACTGCTGTTTGTTCTGGCCTGTCTGATCCCGCTGGCCACCCCCGCTGCCCGCCCGCTGTTGGCCCAGCAGGTTGATGTCATCCGCGGCCGAGTGACGGGGCCGGACAACGAGCCCCTCGAAAACGTCACCGTCATCGTGACGTCGGTCTCCGGCAACGTGAATCGCCCCGCGCGCACCGACCGGAAGGGACAGTACACCGTCACCTTCCCCGGGGGCGACGGCGACTACATGGTCACCATCACCGCGCTCGGCTACGCCGTCAAACGCTTTCAGATCAAGCGGGCGGCCGACGAGGATATCCTGGTCGCCGACGCCAAGCTCTCCAAAGTCGGCGCGGTCCTCGATGCGATGAAGGTGACCGCCGAGCGCCAGAAGGTGTCGCGCAATGATGCCAACGCGGACGTGGGCGGCACCGAGCAGCGCATCGAACAGAACGCCGCGCTTCCCCCGGACATGATGGGCGATCTCGCCGCCATGGCCGCGACGCTGCCTGGGGTGCAGCTCGTCCCCGGGCAGGATGGCGGCGCGAATGGCTTCTCGGTGCTGGGGCTCGGCGCCGATCAAAACAACACGACGCTCAACGGCATGAACTTTGGCGGCGCCGGACTGCCGCGCGATGCCAGTGTCATCAGCGGGCTGGTGACGTCGCCCTACGATGTGTCGCGCGGTGGCTTCAGCGGCGGCCAGTTCAGCCTGCGCACCCGCTCCGGCTCCAACTTCCTGAGTCGGAATCTGAGTGCCAATCTCGATGCGCCATCGCTGCAGTGGACCGATCGGGCCGCGCGCGCACAGGGGCAAGAGTTCACCAACGTCTCGCTGGGCGGTTCGTTCTCGGGCCCGCTCGTCATCGACAAGGCGTTTTACACCACGGCGTTTCAGTTGGGACGTCGCAGCAATCCGCTGCAAACGCTCCTCAACACCGACCCGATTGGGTTGCAGGCCTCCGGCATTTCCGCGGATTCCGTGACCCGCTTGGTCACGCTCCTGCAGCGCGCCAACGTGCCCACCACGGTGAGCGGACTCCCGAGCAGCCGCTTGGGCGATCAGGGCTCGATCTTCGGCGCCGTGGACATCACGCCGCCCACATCGGTGAGCGGGCAGGCCTTCAACCTGACCTACAACGGCAGCTGGAATCAGCAGAACCCGGCGACGTCGCTCACAACGGCACTGCCCACCACCAGCGGTGACCGCACCAACTGGAATGCCGGCCTGCAGGGTCGGCACAGCGCCTATCTCACCCTCGGCTCGATCGGCATTCTCACCGAGACCTCGGCCGGCATGAATGCGTCGCGCAATGACGGCACGCCGTCGCTGCTCATGCCTGGGGGGCGCGTACGCGTCAACTCGGATTTTGCCGACGGCACCACGGGCGTGCAGACGCTGAGCTTTGGTGGCAATCAGTTCCTCGCCACGTCGGGGTCGACGTCAAGCCTGAGTGCCATGAACCAGCTTTCGTGGTTCAGCGGCAACAACAAGCACCGGCTCAAGCTCACCTCCGAACTGCGTCGTGATAACAACACGCAGGACCAGACGATCAACCGGCTGGGGACCTTCTCCTACAACTCGCTCGCCGATTTGCAGGCAGGGATCCCCCTGTCGTTCACACGCGCCCTCATTCCGCGTGAGCGGGAAACCGGCGTCGTGATTGGTGCCCTGTCGCTTGGTGATTCCTATCGCCGCACGAATAATCTGCAAATCCAGTACGGCGTGCGTGTCGACGGCACGCGCTTCCTTGATACGCCGGCGTACAATGCGGACCTGGAAACGCGGCTTGGCGTGCGCAACAATTATGCGCCGAGTGGATTGTTTGTGAGCCCGCGGGTTGGGTTCTCCTGGTCGTATGGGACGGCGGCACAGATTGGGGCCTTTGCCGGCGCTTTCCGTGGCCCGCGCGCGGTGGTGCGCGGCGGGATTGGCGTCTTCCAGAACACGCCACAGGCGTCCACGATTGGCGGGGCGATTGATAACACCGGGCTGCCGACAGCGGTGCAACAGCTCGTGTGCGTCGGACCGGCGACTCCGGTGCCGAACTGGGGGAGCTACACCAATCCGGATTTGATTCCGTCACGCTGCGCCGATGGCAGCACCGGGAGTCTCTTCGCGAATGGTGCGCCGAATGTGACGTATTTCGCGAAGGGCTATATGCCCCCGAAGAGCGTCCGCTCCAATCTGAATTGGAGTGGGGCGGTGCTGGCGAATCGGATGTACCTCACGGTGGACGGCACCTATTCGCTCAACCTGAACCAGATGAGTCAGGTGGACCGGAATTTTGCGGGCATCACGCGTTTCGGGCTCGCGTCGGAAGCGAATCGCCCCGTGTACGCGCAGCGCAGCAGCATTGTACCAGCGACCGGTGGGATTGCCGCTGGCGATGCGCGCATTGTCTCGCAGTATGCGCGCGTCAGCGAACAGCGCTCCGATCTGACCTCGATGAGCCGGCAGATCAGCGTGCGCCTCTCGCCGCTGACCTTCAACTCCAGCTTTTCGTGGAATGCGAGCTACACGTATTCCAACGTGCGCGAGCAGTATCGCGGCTTCAGCAGCACCGACGGCGACCCGACGACGATCGGGTGGAGTCGCTCCAGCTTTGATTCCCGCCATCAGATCACATACAACCTCGGCTACAATCTGCTGGATGTGGTGCGCATCAACTGGTTTGGCACGATCCGCTCGGGCACGCCCTATACGCCGGGGGTCGGCGGCGATATCAATGGCGACGGCTTCGCCAACGATCGCGCCTTCGTGGTGAACCCGGCGACGGCGACCGACCCGGCGGTCGCGGCGGCGATGCAGACATTGCTCCGCAGCGGCTCGCCCTCGGCGCGCGCCTGTCTCGAATCGCAGCTGGGACAGATCGCCGGACGGAACAGCTGTCAGGGGCCGTGGATCACATCGGCGAATCTCAGCTTCTCGATCAATTCGCTGAAGGTGAAGATGCCGCAGCGGGCGACGCTCTCCTTCTATGTCTCGAACCCGCTCGGTGCGGCTGACTTGCTGCTGCATGGCGAGAACAAGCTGCGCGGCTGGGGACAGACGGTCTTCCCCGACCCGACGCTGCTCTATGTGCGTGGCTTCGATCCTGTTTCCGGGCGCTTCAAGTACGATGTGAATCAGCGCTTCGGCAATACCAACCCGACCTTCAACAGCTTCCGGACACCGGTGACGATCAGTGTCATGCTGCGGTATGACATTGCCCCCACGCGCGAACGGCAGCTGCTCACGCAATCGCTCGACCGTGGGCGCAGCACACAGGGCGTCAAGGCCGGCGAACCGCTGCTCAAGGCGCAGTTTGGCACCGGCGGCGTGCCGAATCCGATGGCCACGATGCTGCGCGATCAGGACACGCTGAAGTTGACGGCGGCCCAGGCGGACTCGCTGGCCACGATCAACCGGCGTTTTATTGTCCAACTCGATTCCATCTGGTCGCCGGTGGCGAAGCAGTTTGCCGCGCTGCCGGACAGCTACGATCGTGACGCGGTGTACGCGCGCTATCAGCGGGCGCGCGAAGCCTCGATCGATCTGTTGCTGGTGGCGGCGCCGCGGGTCAAGGCGCTCCTCACCAAGGATCAGATCCGGAAGCTTCCCGACTACATCGCGAGTGCGCTCGATAAGCGGTACCTCACCAACATCCGCTCCGGAACCGCCGGCGGTGGGGGTGGTATGATGATTCCCGGCGGTGGCGCCATGGTGATGTCCGGCGGGATGGGTGGCGGTGCCACCACCATGATCATGCGCCAGTGATCCTCCGTATTCTCAACGACCACACCGACTTCTCAATCTTCTCCATATGACTGCCAGACGTCTTCGCATTGCAGCGCTCTCGCTGATCGCGCTGCCAAGTGCCGCACAGGCCCAGGGCGCCAGCGCCCCGCGTCCCCCCATCCGCCAGCTTGGTCCGGTACAGGCCACGAGCACCGATTCGCTCGTCGGCATCACGAACATCCGGGCGATGTCCACGGGGCATCTCTTGGTGAACGATGTGCTGAGCCGCCGCGTGCTGTTGATGGACAGCAGCTTCAAGGTGGTCTCGGTGGTGGCGGACTCCACGAGCAGCACGGCCAATGCCTACGGGCCACGCAGCGGCGCATTGATTGCCTACAAGGGCGATTCCACGCTGTTCGTCGACGCCGCGTCGCTCTCCATGCTCGTCGTGGATCCGGCGGGGAAGATCGGCCGCATCATGTCGGTGCCGCGCTCCCAGGACGCGATGATGCTCGCCGCTGGTGGCATGGGCGCGGGGGCGTTCTACAGCGATGGACATCTGGTGTATCGCGGGATGCCCGGCATCCAGATGCGCATGGGATCCAACGGCCAGATGGCGATGCCGGCGGTCCCGGATACCATGCCGATTGTCCGGGTGAATCTCGCCACGCGCGTGGTGGATACGGCGGGCTTCCTCAAGATTCCGAAGACCAACACGAACATCAATCGCAGCGACGACGGCAAGATTTCGGTCAGCATTGAAATCAATCCGTTGCCGGTGGTCGATGAGTGGGTCGTGACCTCGACGGGACAGATCGCGCTCATTCGCGGCAAGGACTATCACGTGGATTGGATGGCACCGAATGGCACGAAGAGCGCGTCGCCCAAGATGCCCTTCGATTGGAAGCGGATGACCGACGACGAAAAGGTCGCGCTCATTGATTCCGTGAAGGCGATCCGCGAACGGCAGGCGGCGGCGAACCCGGGTCAGGGGACGAGCATTTCGCAGGCCTTTGGCGCGATGATGGGTGGTGGCAGCTTCGCCATGGCCGGTGGGCCGCCGCCGGGTGGTGGTGGCGGGGCGCAAGTGATGGTCCGCATGAGTGGCCCGGGCGGCGCGGCGCCGGCCGGCGGAGCCCCCACGGTGGTCGCGAGCGGCGGTGGCGGTGGTGGACCGCAGATCAACATGACCTACGTCTCACCGAGCGATCTCCCCGATTATCGCCCGCCCTTCTTCGCCACGTCGGCGAAGGCGGATGCCGATGGCAACGTCTGGCTCCGCACGATCAGCGCCAAGCCGGTGGGCGGCGATGTCTACGACGTGATCAGTGCGAAGGGCGAGATCATCGACCGCGTGCAGGTCCCCGAGGGGCGCACGATCCTGGGCTTCGCGCCCGGCGGCGTGGTGATCATGAGCCGGAACGATGGAGCGGTCACTCGGCTGGAGCGGGCTCGGATGAAGTAGTTGGTACCGCGCTGACATCCTCGCGAAAGTGATGAGGGGGCAGTCACCAACGAGTGGTAAGTCTTAAGACCTAAACCTCGTTGGTGACTGCCCCCTTATAGCTCCGTCGAGTCTTGCCGAAGCAGAGACCTCCGCGGTCCTACTTCGCCAGCGCCTGCACCGCTTCGCGCACCTTCCCCGCCTTCGCCTCGCTCGCGAGCGTCGACGCCAACGCGTTCAGCGCCGTCGTCCGCGCCGCGCCCGTGGCCGATTCCGCCGCGCTCAGCGCTGTGCGCGTGCTCGCGATCTTGCTGCTGCTCATCCCCTTCGCGCGCTCGACCTGATCAAGGTAGGCGCGGGCCAGCGCGAAGCTCGCGGGCCAGACGAACTTCGGCTGTCCCTGCGTGTTGAGATACTCGAGCTTCACCGTCTTCGCCGCATCGATTTCGTTCTGCGTCAGATGCGCCGACGGAACGAGTTCGAAGATGTCGAGGCCGCGGGAGATTTCGGAGCTCACGATCACGCCATTGTACCAGTACACCGACCACGTGCCGCCAGGGCCCATCCGCGTCGCATCCGAGGGGCCACGGTCATGGAACGCGATTTCCATCGGGCGCTTGATGTCCGTCCAATCGAAGATCGAGATCCCGCCCTGATACCAGGACTGCACCATGATGTCGCGCCCCGGCACCGGAATCAGCGAGCCATTGTGCGCCACGCAATTCTCAAACGATGTCTGCGCGGCCGGCATCTTGTAGTAGCTCTGGAAGACCAGCTGGCCATTCTCGATCGTGAAGAGCGCGTCCGCCCCCCACTCCTTCGGATCCGACGCGCGGCACTTCGGCCCACCGCCGCCGCCCCATTCGTCCGAGAAGAGCACCTTCGTGCCATCGTTATTAAACGTGGCCGAATGCCAGTAGGAGAAGTTCGAGTCGGCAACCGCCGCAATGCGCTTCGGGTTGGCCGGATCCTTGATGTCGAGCAGGAGACCGTAGCCTTCGCACGCGCCACCGGCGAGCCCAATGCCCGGATAGACCGTGATGTCATGGCACTGCGTCGGGCCCGGGCGCGGGCCGCGCGTGGCGCCGGCCGGCATGCCGAAGCGCTTCGCCATGATCGTCGGGAGCGCGTCGCGGAGCGCCGCGCTGTCCGCCGCCGTCGCCTTCCCCGTATTGCCGCGCGCCTTCGCCACGCTATCAAGCATCGGCGTCGTGAACTGCGGCGGGAGCAGCATCTCGTCGCCTTCGATGCTCACCGTGAACTGCCCCTTCGCCTTCGCGTCGTTCAACGCCTTCTTGTCATCGGGGGCCTGCCCATGCTGCTTCGGCGCCGTCAGATCATTGAAGATGCGCGGCGAGCTCACGATCGCAGCCGCCGCCGGGTTCTTCACCGGCACCTTGATGACTTCGATGCGGAAGAGCGCCGAGTTGGGGTCCTTGTCCGGCGTCGCACTGACGCAGCCGGGGAGCTCCTGCTCACTGCGCACGCCCGCCGAACCGGAGATGTAGACGTAGACATTGTCCGGATCCTTCGGATCGGCGAGCACCGTGTGCGTGTGCGAACCGCGGCAGGTCTGCACATTGCCGACGTTCTTCGGATTGCCGATATCGGTGATATCGAAAATGCGGAGGCCGCGGAGACGGTCCTTGCTCACCGCTTCGCGCACGCCCTGGGCACCGCAGTCAATGCGGCCGGTCGTGCCTTCACCGGAGACAAAGAGCAGGTTCTTGTAGACCGAGACATCGCTCTGCGACGCGGGGCAGTAGTACGAGGTGCGGAGCGTCGGCGCAGATGGCGTGGAAATATCCCAGATCTGCCAGCCGTTGTAGTTCCCCTGAATCGCGTACTTCCCCGTGAACGCCAGATCGGAGTTCGTGCTCCCCTTGAACTGGGCCGTGGGGAGCGAGGTGGAAAGTTTGCGCATGTTCCAGAGCGCTTCCTGCGCATCGTTCATGCCGGCCTTGAGCCCGACGCGGGGATCCGGCACCGGCGCGCCGTTGGAGATCCCGGCCGTGGACGGACGCACGCATGCCGACAGGGCGAGGGCGGTGAGCGTCAGAGCCGGTGTGAGCACCGACCAACGACGAAGCGTGATGGACATTACTTGGCTTTCTCGAGTTGAAGGGCGAAGAGCATCTTGCGCATACGGGCAATCTCCGTGGACTGATCCACGTTTACATCAGACGCGAACTTGAACACCGTGAGGTCTTGACCGGCCCCGTCGGTGGCGAAGAGGGTGGTCACCATGGCGGTGGCCCCTTCGTGATGCTGAATCATGAAGCGCAAAAACAGTTCGTCGAACGCTGGACCACGCGCGGCGTCCAGTTGCTGCATCTGTGTGGGCGAGAGCATGCCGGGCATCAGCGCATGATCCATCCCCGCCATACCGGGCATCGCGGCCATGTCATGCATGCTGTGGTCCATGCCAGCCATGGCCGCGCCGGTGGTGGCCGCGCCGGTGGTGGGACCAATCACCGGGAGCGGCTGATTCCGGTCGCGGAGCCAGCGCTGCATCGTGGTGATCTCATCCTGTTGCGCGTTGATGATGCGCCCCGCGAGCGTCCGGATGGTGGCGCTAGCCCCATGCGTCGGGGCCCAGCGCGCCATTTCGATCGCTTGCGCATGGTGGCCAATCATCCCCGCCATGAAACGGATATCGGCGGCGGTGTACGGATAGCGCACGCTGTCAGCCCGGGCGGTGGCGATCGCCTCCGCGGAGCTGGGGCCCACCTCAACCGGGGTCTCCATGACGACGGGGGTGGGCTGACGGGACGGTCCGCCGCTGGTGGCCGGCGCGCAGGCGGTGACGCCGGCGACGGCGCTGATCAGCAGCAGCGAAGCGGAAAGACGAGGAACGGTTCGCATGAATGGATGATAGCGCGGGAACGCGGCCTTGGGGAATGCGCCGCCCCTCGGCTACCGGCTCGGCTACCGGTTCGGCTACCGGCTCGGCTTCTGGACCCGGTCGGCGACCCGTTGGAGCACGAAATCCCAGCCACGGGCGCTCCCGAAGTGGAGCTGGGTCACCTGCCCCTTGGGATCGCGGGTGAACCAGGCATCGCCACCGGACATCCGGAAGCCGTCACGCGTCATCGGCACCAGCGTATCCACCACCCCGACGCGCGGACTCAGCGTCAGCTGCCCCCCGGTCACCGCCACGGTATAGGTCGCCTCCACCTCATCGCTGACATACCGTCCCGCCAACGCGGCGAGCTCAGCGGTGGTCGGGGTCCAGCGCGAGTCGGCCACAAAGCGGAAGACGACAGTGTCCCCGTCGGCCGTCGGCTGATGCATGCGGAGCGGCAGGCCACTGGCATCGAGCGTGAACCGGACCCGCGTGGTCCCCAGCCGATAACCGCCATCGCGCAACGGCTGCAGCACGGTGCTGCCATCCCGACGGAGCTGCCCCGCGACGGTATCGAGGTGGATGGTCGTATTGGTCCGGGTATCGCGGTATATCCCACGCAGCGCGGCCAGCACCGCGGGAGCGACGACCATCGTGTCGGGGGCGGCCGGCGTGGGGAGTCCCGGCACCAGCGCATCCACCAGCGCATGCGTGTAGGCCGTGGCGTTCGCGCCCGCCGCATTGCACAGCACCGCGATCGAAAGATCCCCGAGCTCCGGATAGCGTGCGAGGTAGGTGCTGTATCCCGCGGTGGAACCGGAATGCGCGACTTCGCGGGTCCCGCGATAGCGCATGACCATGAGCCCCAGCGCGTATTGAATGGACTGTCCACTGGTGAGCGTCATCTGCCGCGTCATCGAGTCGACAGCCGCCGCGCCCAGCGTCTTGGCCGTCAGCGCGTCATTCCATCTGAGCCAGTCATCGACGGTGGTCAGCAGCCCACCGGCTCCGATGATGTTGTCGTTCGGCATATCGAGATGCCAACCGTCAGCTCGGCGCGCATACGCCTGCGCGAGCCCGGGGACGATCGTCGTGAAATCCGCCCGCCAGCGGGTGTGGGTAAGCCCCAGGGGGACGAAGATGCGGCGCGTCGTGAAGGCGGGAAACGATTCGCCGCTCACCCGTTCCACGAGCGTGCGGAGCAGGAGAAAGCCCGAATTCGTATAGGAGTAGTAGTCGCCCACCGGATAGTTGAGCGCGCGCTGCCGCGTGATCAGATCGAAGACGGTTGCCTGCGTGTGGACGCGGGTGCCGCGCGGCCACCCCTGCCATTCCACGAGATTGCTCCACTCGCGGAGCCCACTCGTATGGGTCAGCAGATGGCGGATAGTGATGGGGCGACCATAGTCGGGGAGCTCCGGCAGATAGCGGCGCGCGTCGTCGTCGAGTTGCAGCTTGCCATCCTGCATCAGCAGCAGCACGGCCATCGCCGTGAACTGCTTCGCCACCGAACCGGACTCCAAGATCGTGCCGGGGGTGATGGGGCGCTCACCGGCGATATCGGCCATGCCGTAGCCACGGGTCAGCAGCCGAGTCCCGCCGCGGGCGATGCCGACGGCACAGCCGGGCCCGTGCGTGGAATTCCAGGGGGCGAAGACTCGGTCGGCGATCGCCACGAGATCAGGGCGTTCGGTGCCCAGCGGACGCCCCGCACCGGATTGCGCGGGGAGCAGCTGGGGGAGACCAAGGACGAGGGCAGTCTGCAGCGAGACCGCACGGAGCAGCAGCGAAGGGCGCATGCCGCGAAATTATGGAGCAACCCCCTCCACCGCGAGAGCCTGATCGTCTGTCCGAGCCCCTCGTTCACCCATACGGCCTGCCCATGCCCCGACTCCTGCTCCTGCTCTTGGCCTTCGTGATCTCCGGCCCCTGTCGTGCTGCGGACGCACAGCCGGCGACGACGTGGGCGGCGTTCAGTCAATCGCTTCGCAGCTATACGGAGCGCGATGGCGTGGTGGGCGCGACCGCGATCCTCATGGAACAGGGGCGGATCACAAGTCAGCTGTTGATTGGCGAGCAGGACCGGGCGGCGCACCGCGCCGTGACGCCACAGACGATCTACCATTGGGGCTCGATCACGAAGACGCTCACCGCAGTGAGCATCATGCAGCTCCGGGATCGGGGGCGGTTGTCGCTCGATGATCGCATCACGCGCTACCTCCCCGAACTGCGGCAGCTTCACGATCCGTATGGCATGATCGACAGCATCACCATTCGGATGCTGCTGTCGCACTCCGCGGGCTTTCGGAATGGAAGCTGGCCCTACGCGCAGGGGCTGCCGTGGGAGCCCTTCGAGCCCACGACCTGGCAGCAGCTCGTGGCGATGATGCCGTACCAGACGCTGCTCTTCCGTCCCGGCTCGCAGTACAGCTACTCCAATCCGGCGTTCATTTATCTCGCGCGGGTCATTGAGCAGCTGACCGGTGATCCATGGGAGGCGTATGTGCAGAAAAATATTTTTGCACCGCTGGGGATGACGGCGAGTTCCTCCCGCCACACGCCGTTTTATCTCGCGTCGGATCGGTCACACAATTACACGATCGTGCGCGATAGTGCGAGCCAGCGCGCGACGCTGGTGGAGAATCCCACGGAGTTTGATCCCGGGATCACGGTGCCGAATGGCGGCTGGAATGCCCCGGTGGGGGATCTGGCGCGGTGGATCGCCTTTCTCACGAACACCGTGCCACCCGATGGCTCGCGGGCGCACTACGACGTGGTGCTGTCGCGTGCCTCACTCGAGGAGATGTGGCGCCCGGTGGTCCCGATGGCTTCTGGCTATGAAGCCAACGCCGAGCAGTCGATGGGGCTTTCGTTCTTCGTGCGCGGCACCGGCGCCGAACGGGTGATTGGGCACACGGGCTTTCAGGCGGGATTCCGCGCGTTCTTCTATGCGAATCCGTCAACCGGTCGCGCGGTGCTGCTGGTGCTCAACACGACCAATGACGCGAATCCGGAGAGCGGGCGGTACGAGCAGGTGCAGGGGCTGGCGATAAAGATCGCGCAGGGGCGATAGGGGCCGGGTTTAGATCGGGCGGAGAGACTCGGGAGAGCACTTAGCAGCTGGGTTGATCTTGGGCAGACAGACTCGGGAGAGTGGTGAGGAAGCAGTTACAGACGAGTAATAAGTGTTAAGCCTTACCACTTATCACTCGTTGGTGACTGCTTCCTGAGCACACTATCGCAGTGTGTCTCACACCCGCCCGCCATTCCCCTGCCTTCGTTCCTGCACCCTCCTCCGAAACACGAAGAGCATCTTCCGGAGTTGCTGCAGCTCATCCAGCAGCTCCGGCATTCCGTGGTGCGAGCGATCGATGCGCTCGATGAGAACCAAATGACTTTCCAGTTCGAAGGCTGACGCCAAGGCGATGCTGAGAAAGCGGGCGAATTGGGCGCTGGACTCCTGCCCGGCTCCTTCGGCGATATTCGCCGGAATCGACGACGCCGAGCGTCGGATTTGATTGGCGATCCCGGGGAGTTGCGTGACCCGCAGCGTTGCTGCCAGGTGATTGACCCGGACAGCCAGATCGAGGGATCGCTGCCAGATGACCAGATTCGTCGTGCGTTGCATGACGAAGGGATAACGAGAGCCTCGGAGCGGAGGGCAATCCGAATCGCGCAGGGGGTAGCGAAATGTGGCAGCTGAGTTGGGCTCGGGCGGAGAGACTCGGGAAAGTGGTGAGGAAGCAGTAACCAACGAGGTCTAAGTGTTAAGCCTTACCACTTACCACTCGTTGGTGACTGCTCCCTCATAACTCTCCCGAGTGTTGCCGAACGCCGAGCCCTCACCCTGTGATCAAACCGCCTGTGGCCTCAGCACCGCGTACAGCACCGCATGCACCGGCGTCTCGACCCCGAGCTGCTGTCCGAGCCGGACCACCGCCGCGGTTTGCGCGTCAAACTCCGAGGGCCGGCCCGCCATCAGATCGCGCTGCAGCGACGCAGTGCTCTCCGGCGGAATAAAATCGTAGCGCGCCCAGGTGCGCGTGAGCACCTCATCGGAGAGCACCACGCCAGCGGCGGCAGCCACCGCCTGCACTTCCAGCATGCAGGCGTTGAGCAGCGCGCGCGTTTCAGGCACCGTGCGCATCACGCCAATCGGAGAGCGCGAGGCCGCCCCTACGGTGCTGAACGGCTCAATGAAGAGAAACTTCTCCCACACCGGCGCATCCATCTGCTCCGGGGTGCTCGCCTTCATGCCAGCCCCGCGCAGCGCCTCGGCGAAACGCGCAATCTGCCGACGCGCCGGTGCATCAGCCGGCATGCGAGAGCGCGGCCCAAACTCCAGATCCGGCGTCACCGCCATATGCCGAATGCGACCGGGCCCCGACTGCTCCGCAATAATGCGGCACAGCCCGTCCATCGCGTGCGCATCGCCAAGCGCGTCGGCAAGCTGCGTCCCCGCTTCGACCCCGTTTTGCAACGGCACGACCGCCGTGTCCGGGGCAAGCAAGACGCGGAGACTCGGCGCCAGCGCCTGAATCTGCGTCGCCTTCACCCCCATGAGGATGACATCCACCGGCCCGATCGTCGCCGGATCATCCGTGGCCTGCACCACCGAGAGATGCAGATCCCCGTCGACACTCTCGATGAAGAGGCCGTTGGTCCGCAGCGCCGCCAGTGTTGCCCCGCGGGCAAGGAAGGTGACGTCATGGCCCGCTGCGGCGAGCCGTCCGCCAAAGACCCCGCCAACGGCTCCCGTCCCGATCACCGCGATACGTAGAGAATCAGTCATGGGGCGAATATCGCGGACGGCAGGACTGTCAGCAACCACGGCAATCAGGGCGACAACAGCAACAACACGCCAGTGTACTCAGGAAGCAGTAACAAACGAGTGATAAGTCGTAAGCCTTACCACGTACCACTCGTTTGTGACTGCTCCCTCATCACTCTCCCGAGTCTCTCCGTGCACGACCATCCCTGCCGCGCCCTTACTCCCCGCTCGGCAGTTGCGGCACCCCGCTGCTGCCACCAGCCCGCAGCAGCCCCGTATCCGCGTACAGCATCAGCTTGTCGCGCGTGTCCATGATATCGAGGTTGCGCATCGTCAGCTGCCCGATCCGATCAAGCGGCGTGAAGAACTCCTGCCCCTTCTCCATCGTGAGCCGCTCGGGCTTGTACGTCAGATTCGCGCTCTGCGTATCCATGATCGAATAGTCGTTCCCGCGACGCAGTTCGATCGTCACGTCGCCCGTGATCGCGCGCGCCACCCAACGCTGCGCGGAATCGCGCAGCATCAGCGACTGCGAGTCGAGCCAGCGCCCCTGGTACAACAGTCGGCCGAGCTTGCGGCCGTTGAGGCGGTACTGCTCGATCGTGTCTTCGTTGTGAATGCCAGTCACGAGGCGTTCGTACGCGATGTACAGCAGCGCGAGCCCTGGCGCTTCATAAATGCCGCGGCTCTTCGCTTCAATGATCCGGTTTTCGATCTGGTCCGACATCCCGAGGCCATGCCGGCCGCCAATCGCATTGGCATCGAGGAAAAGATCGAGCGCGCTCGCGTAGCTCTGGCCGTTGATCGCCACCGGCATCCCTTCTTCGAAGCGGATCGACACCGTTTCCTTGGCAATCGTCACGTCATCACGCCAGAACGCGACGCCCATGATCGGCTGCACGATGTGCATCCCCTTGTTCAGGAACTCCAGATCCTTCGCTTCGTGCGTCGCACCCAGAATGTTCGAGTCCGTCGAGTATGCCTTCTCGACGCTCATCTTGTATTCGAAGCCGCTGCGGATCAGATACTCCGCCATCTCCGTGCGACCGCCCAGTTCGTCGATGAACTGCTGATCAAGCCATGGCTTGTAGACGCGGAGCGACGGATTGGTGAGGAGGCCGTAGCGATAGAAGCGTTCAATGTCGTTGCCCTTGAACGTGCTGCCGTCGCCCCAGATATCGACGCCATCTTCGCGCATCGCCGCGACGAGCATCGTCCCGGTCACCGCGCGCCCGAGCGGCGTGGTGTTGAAGTACGTCTGTCCCGCGGTCGACACGTGGAAGGCGCCGCACTGCAGCGCGGCCAGCCCCTCGGCGACCATCTGCGCGCGGCATTCAATCAGCCGCGCCTGCTCCGCCCCGTAGGCCATCGCCTTCCGCGGGATCTCGTCGTAGTCCGATTCGTCCGGCTGGCCGAGGTTGGCCGTGTAGGCGTACGGCACGGCGCCCTTCTCGCGCATCCAATGCAGCGCGGCGCTGGTATCGAGACCACCGGAGAAGGCAATGCCGACTTTTTCGCCGACAGGGAGACGCTGGAGAATGTTGGCCACGGGATGCGGAGCTAAGGGTGAGGCCGGGAAAGATAACGGCCTCAGGCGCCCAGCGATGCCAAAAAGGTCGCTGGCGTCATCGCGGTAACCAGTCGCCCACCCCGCTCGCACAGTTCCGCATCCAAGGAGATCAGTACGGCGTCGTGGCGTTGAGCTGTGGCCACGTAGTGTGCATCACCGGCACGCAGTGCACAGGTCGACGCCGCCTGAACCGCCGCCACCGTTGCCTCGGGACCTCCTCCATCGAAGGTCGCTCCAGGAATGGCCAAGGCCAGCCGGGCCGCTTGGAGCGCCCGGGCTCGATTCCCGGACCGTCTGGCGACCGCCGCAGCGACTTCTATCGCGAAAATTTCCGGCTGATATAGTCGAGCGTCCACCTCGAGAATCCGGCGCACTGCCGCCTGACTCTGCGCATGATGCGGTTCGCTGTCGGTCAGGGTGGCGAGCCACACCGACGCATCCAAGGTGACCTTCACCGCCGGTCGGTCTTGAGTTGCGCCACCAGTCCCGTTGCTCCCGATGCTTCCAGAGCGGCGCCAAGCGCATCGAGCTGCTGGAGATACGCCACGGTGGGCGATTCAGTGGGGACCTGCTCGACATCGCTCCCGGACGCAGCTGCGAGATCACTGGGCGTTCGGGACGTCACCCACCCTTCGAAGAGCGTGGTAGCCACCTCACGCACGGTTCGCCCCTCCAGCGCACTTTTGGATTTCACCTGGCGATACAGCTCGTCGGGTAGGTCGATGCTCGTCTTCATGGGTACAGTTTACGGTATTTACGGGTTTACCGCAACGGATATTTCGCGGAGCCAACCGGTCCGCCGTATGTTCTCGACATGCGCCTCCTCCCTTCCCTCGCCGCCGCCCTCGCGTCCGCCGCCCTCGCCGCCACGGCCCCCATCGCCGCGCAGCCTGCCGCGAAGCCTGCCGCGAAGCCCGCTGCGAAGCCCGTCGCGAAGCCAGCGGCCCAGCCAGCGGCGCTGCCTGCCGCCGGACCGCTCGCCCCGCAGCTCACCGCCGCCCTCAGCTGGCGGAACCTGGGGCCCTTCCGCGCCGGACGCGTCGGGGCGGTCTCCGGCGCCATCGGGCACCCCGGCGTCTACTACGCCGGATACCCCGGCGGCGGCCTCTGGAAAACCACCAACGCCGGCCAAAGCTGGCGCCCCATCTTCGACGCCATCCGCTCCGTCTCCTCCGTGGGCGCCGTCGACGTCGCCCCCTCCAACCCCGACATCGTCTACGTCGGCACCGGGGACATGATCACTGGCGGGACCCTCGACCAAGGGGACGGCGTCTACAAATCCACCGACGCCGGCGCCACCTGGCAGCACCTCGGCCTCGAGGGCACCCGCCACATCCAGACGCTGCTCGTCGATCCGCGCTCCCCGGACATCGTCCTCGTGGGCGCCCTCGGCGATCACGTCGCCCTCAGTGATCAGCGCGGCGTTTTTCGCAGCACCAACGGCGGCACAAGCTGGACCCGCACCCTCTTTATCGATCAACAAATCGGCGTCACCAAGCTCGCGCGCGCTTACGACGTCCCCGACGTCATCTTCGCCACCACCGCGCGACACTACACGCCGCCGGGGTACGCGGTGGGCTCCTTCCGCTCCTGGCAGTTCAGCACCACCGCCCTCCCGGATACCGGGCCCACTGGCACCGCCATCTATAAGTCACGCGACGGTGGACAAAGCTGGACGGAAATCCGCGGCGGTGGACTCCCGCGCCTCGCCGGCCGCCTCTCGATCGCCGTCGCCAACGGCACGAACGCGCAGCGCGTCTTCGTGATTTCGAACAGCGCGCTCTATCGCTCCGACGATGGCGGCGCCACCTGGCGGCAGATGGCCGCCGATGATGACCGGATCCGCAACGGGCAGGGCGGCTACAGCGCCGGCGTGTATGTGAACACGAAGAACCCGGACATCGTCTATACGATCAACACCGCGGCGTACAAGTCCGTTGATGGCGGCGCGACTTTCACCGGCATGAAGGGCGCCCCCGGCGGTGATGATCCGCAGCAGATGTGGCTCGATCCCACCAACGGCGATCGCCTCTTCCTCGGACTCGATCAGGGCGCCACGGTCTCGCTCGACGGCGGCGCCACCTGGAGCTCGTGGTACAATCAGTCCACCGAGCAGCTCTATCATCTCGCCGTCGACAACAGCTTCCCCCGCTGGATCTACGCCACGCAACAAGACGCCGGCGCGATTCGCACGCGACTCCGCGGGAATCTGGGCGCGATCACGATGTTCGACTGGAATCCGGTGAACGGCTGGGAATGGGGGACGATCGTCCCCGATCCGCGAAACCCGAACACGGTCTTCGCGAGCGGCACCGGCGTCGTGCGCATCAGCTATCCGAGCGAACAGTGGATCAACGTATCGCCAACGATCGATCCCGCGATGCCAGCGCGCACCACCTCCTCCGCGCCGCTCCTCTTCGCACCGTGGGATACGCGCCAACTCTTCGCGGCCTTTCAGTTCGTCGCGAGCACCACCGACGGCGGCGCGCACTGGACCCGACGCAGCGGTGACCTCGGCATTCCTCCAGGGATGGACTCCACCACGGCCGCCAACACCCTTGGTGGACGAGGCGCCATCGAATCGCTCGGCGCCTCCGCAATCGATCGGCAGGTGCTGTGGGTCGGGACCAACAACGGGCTCATTCATGTCACGCGCGATGGCGGCACGAGCTGGCGCAATGTGAGCATCGCTGGAATCCCATCGCCACTTCGCGCGAACATCTCCGCCATTGAAGCCTCACCGTTGGTGCCAGGCACCGCCTATGCCGCGATCGAGTATCTGCGCATCAGTGATCACACGCCGTATCTCTATCGCACGCGCGATTACGGCCGGACGTGGACGAAGATCACGACCGGACTGCCAACGAATGAGCCGAGCGGGAGCTTTGCGCGGGTGATCCGCGCGGATCGCGTGCGGAAGGGGCTGCTCTTCGCCGGGACGGAGAGCAGCGTGTATGTCTCCGTTGACGATGGCGATCACTGGCAGTCGTTGGCGAACAATCTCCCCAATGTGCCGGTGCGTGATCTCACCATCGCCGGGAACGATCTCGTCATCGCGACGCATGGCCGTGGGCTGTGGGTGATCGATGACATCTCGATGCTGCGGCAGGTGACGTCGGCGATCGCTGAGCGGCCGGTGCATCTCTTTGCGCCGGGGGAGGCGATGCGGGTGCGTCGGAATGTGAATGCCGACACGCCACTGCCGCCTGAGATTCCGCATGCGGAGAATCCGCGTGATGGCGCGATCATCGATTACTGGCTGCGTGACGCGGCATCGGGTGGCGTATCGTTGGACGTGGTCGATGCGCGTGGCGTGGTGGTGCGACGCTACACCAGCGATCCCATCGCTCCCGTGGCCGAGGCGGCGCGTCCGCCGCATCCGAACTTCTGGGTCGCGACGCCGCAGCCGCTGCCGACGACGGCGGGGATGCATCGGGTGCACTGGGATCTGCGCGCCGATGCGCCACCGGTGTTTTCGCATAGCTTTGAGATCAGTGCGAATCCTGGGCTCACCCCGGCCTCACCGGAGGGTCCGCTCGTCGCGGCCGGGGTCTACACGCTGCGGCTGACCGCGCAGGGCACGACGGTAACACAGCGCGTGACGGTGCGGCACGATCCGCGGTCACCGGCGACCGTGGCGGAGGTGACCGCGCAGTCGGCGCACATGGCGGAGCTGACGGCGCTGCTGCGCGCGAGCATGGCGGGGCATGAGCAGGTGGCGGCGGTGCGGGCCGCGCTGGCGCAGCGGGCGAGTGCGCCACCATCGGCAGCGATCCCGCCGGCCGTGGTCGCGCTCAATACCGCGATCGATAAAGCCGTGGGGAGTGCAGCGGCAACGGCGCCGAGTCGGAGCGGGGCCTCCGTGCCGACCTTCCGCGGAGTGAACAGCACGGCGGCGGCGTTGCTGATGGCGCAGGACAATGGTGATCTGGCGCCGACGCCCTCAATGAAGGCGGCGTATGCCGCCGCGTGCCGGTCGTATCAGACCGTGGCGCGCGCCTGGCAGCAGCTGCTGATGGTGGAGCTGCGGCGATTTAACGACGCGCTGACCGCCGCGGGTGGTTCGGCGGTGGTGGTGCCGAGTGTGGCGAAGAGTGCCACGCCAGCGGCAGGGTGTCGGTAAGAAAAAAACAGACCGGGGAGCCGCTGCCAGTGCAGCCGCTCCCCGGGACCTGCCATCACCACCTTAGCACCGCATCAGCACCACGCCTTTACGGCACGAACCCGCCCTTCTCCGGCGCCGCGGGCGGTTCCACCTTGCTCCGCCCAATTTCCGGCTGCCCCGCCGCCTTGAGCAGCGCGTTCACCTTCGGCAGCTGCGTCTTGATGATCCGCTCCAGCCGCTGCTCCTGCACCACCAGCTTCGGATTCAGCACGCCGAACACGTCATACGCCTGCTTCGGCGGACGACGTTCGCCGCTCGTCACGAAGCTCATCAGCCCGCCCAACTGATCGTTGAGCCGAATCGGATAATTGAGGGGATCCTGCCCGCTCTGGTTCTTGGTCTGATAGAGCGAATCCTCGACCACCGCCAGACTGTCGGCGAAGCTTTTCGCCAGCGGCCCGAAGGCCGCGACCTGCGTCATCTTCGCAGTGCGATCGGTCAGGTCGCGCTTGAGATTCCGGATCTCAATCACCCCCTGATTGGCCGCCGTGATCCGGTCACGCACCTGGAGCCCCAACCGCACCTGCTCCACCAGATCTGCTGCCGTCGCCGGACTCCGTGGATCGGGCTGCACCACAAAGCTCCGCGACACCGGGGCGCTCGTCCCCACCGTCATCGTCACCTTGTACGTCCCCGGCGCCATCGACGGACCCGCACCGCTCCCCGCCCACGTAATCATCCCGCGGAAGGTCTTCGCATTCTCATGGCGCATCGTCCAGGTGAAGCGGTTGACCCCCTTCCGGCTCGCCGGCTTCGCCTGCACCGCGCCACCAAAGCCAAAGCCGCCACGCCCACCCTGCGGCGCCTGCGCGCTGTCGGTCGACGCATACGTCGCGAGCTTCTTCCCCGCCGCATCGAAGAGCTCGAAGGTCACCACCTGCGAGTCGGCCGGCAGACGATACACAAAGGTCGGCGCCGCCGTCCCGTTCAACCGCAACACCGGCACCGGCTGATAGAGATACGGCGCACTCGCGGCCGCCGCCTGCTCCGGCGCCCACCGCACCGGCGTCAGATTCTCCATCACCCAGAACGCACGCCCATGCGTCGCAATCGCGAGATCATCATCGCGGAGCATCATGTCATGCACCGGCACCGGCGGCAGATTCTTCTGCAACGAGCTCCAGGTCGCGCCGGCATCATACGACACCCAGACGCCACGCTCAGTCGCCGCATACACCATGTTCGCACGGTGCAAATCTTCCCGAATCGCGCGCGTGAACTGATCGGCCGGAATACCGTTCGTGATCTTCGTCCACGTCTTGCCGTAATCAGTCGTGCGATAGAGATACGGCGTGAAGTCGTCCATCTGATACCGGTTCCCCGCGACCCACGCGGTCCCCGGCGCATGCGGCGACGCTTCAATGATCGACCAGCGCATCCACTCGGGAAGTCCCTTCGGCGTCACATTCGCCCACGTCTTCCCGCCATCGCGCGTCAGATACAACAGCCCGTCATCGCTCCCCGTCCAGATCAACCCCTTCATCAGCTTCGATTCGGCGAGCGTGAACACGGTGCCGTAATACTCGACGCTCGTTTGATCCTTCGTGATCGGCCCACCCGATGCGCCGAGCGTGCGCGGATCGTGCCGCGTCAGATCGGGGGAGATGGGCGTCCACGTCGTACCGCCGTTCGTCGTCTTGAAGACGACATTCGACCCCACGTAGATCGTGTTCGCATCATGCGGCGAATGCACGATCGGATAGGTCCACTGGAAGCGATACTTCGAGTCCGCCGCATCGTGCCCCATCGGATTGAGCGGCCAGGGATCGAGCGCCGTCGTCTTGCCAGTACGACGATTCAGCACATCGAGACTGCCGCCGTAATTCGCGCCGTACATGATGTCCGGATCACTCGGGTTCGACGAGATGTACCCCGACTCACCGCCCGCCACGCTGTAGAAATTCGCGAACGGCGACGAGGGCGCAGCCGGCGGACCGCCAGCGCCCGGGAATCCACCACCACCGCCGCGGCCACCCTGCGCGACCTCACGCACCGGACCGCAGCTCGAGCCGGCATCCTGCTTCGCGCCGCAAACGTGATACGGGTAGTGATTGGTGAGATGCACATGGTAGTACTGCCCCGTCGCCGCCGCGACGCGATTCGACGTCGTGCCGCCATCCTTCGTCACGATCACGCCGTTATCGTGCGCCACCGCGATGCGCTTCGGATCGGTGGGATCGATCCACATATCATGATTGTCACCGCCACCGAAGCCGCGCGTGAAGGTCTTGCCCCCATCCTTGCTGATCATGGGGCTCACATTCGGCGCGTACAGCACATTCGTGTCCTTCGGATCGGCGTACAGCTTGCTGTAGTACCAGGCGCGCTGCCGCAGATTGCGATCGCCGCTCAGGAAGCTCCACGTCGCACCGCCATCATCACTGCGATACACGCCGCCATTCGGCTCATGCTCCACGATCGCCCACACGCGACTCGGCTTCGCCGGCGACACCGTGATGCCGATCGCGCCAATCGGCCCCGACTGCGGGAGCCCCGGATTCCGCGTGATCTCCGTCCACGTGTCGCCGCCATCGGTGGTCTTGAAGATCGCGCTCCCCATGCCACCGCTCACCATCAGCCACGGCTTCCGCCCGGCCTGCCAAAACGCCGCATACAGGATGTTCGGATTCGACGGATCCATGATGAGATCCGCCACGCCGGTGGAATCATTGCGGAAGAGAATGTTCTTCCAGGTCGCGCCGCCGTCAGTGGTGCGATAGACGCCGCGTTCCTTGTTCGGGCCGAAGACATGCCCGAACGCGCCGACGTAAACGATGTTCGGATTGTCCGGATGAATCCGGATGCGCGAGATGTACTGCGTTTCCTTGAGCCCCATCAAGCGCCACGTCTTGCCGCCATCGGTCGTCTTCCAGACGCCTTCGCCATGCGAGACGTTGCCGCGGATCGGCGTTTCGCCGCCGCCCGCCCAGACCACATCCGGATTGCTCTGCTGCACCGCGAGCGCCCCGATCGTGCCGCCGAAGTACGCATCGGTGACCGGGACGCCGGTCTTGCCGCCGTCGGTGGTCTTGAAGACGCCGCCGCCGGTGGTGCCGAGGTAGTACTCATCGGGGCGCGCGGTGGAGCCGGCGACCGCGACCATCCGGCCGGCCTGATTGGGTCCGATATTGCGCCAGCTCACCGAATAACCGGTGTCGGCGGCCGCGGACTGCCCACCGCCTCGGCCACCACGACCCTGGGCGGGGAGGAGGCTCGTGGGGAGGAGCAGCAGGGCGAGGAGGGGGGTGAGGCGGGAGAGTGGCATGGCGGGAGGGCTGGAGCTGGGTTGGTACAGGGCGGAAAGACTCGGGAGAGTGATGAGGCAGCAGTCACCGACGAGTAATAAGTCCTAAGACTTAAAACTTACCACTCGTTCGTCACTGCTTCCTCATCACTTTCGCCGAGTCTCGCCGCCCGAACCCCTCTGTCACCCCCCCGTCACCCCCCTTCACCTCCCCCCAATCACCCTCCGCACCACCCTCGCTCCCAGGATCCGCCTGGGCTCCGCCGCCACCTCCGGCGACAAAATGTCCTCCGACAGCACCACGAAATCGGCCAGCTTCCCGGGCTCCAGGCTCCCCAGCTCCCGCTCCATGAACGCCGCATAGGCCGCATCGCGCGTGAAGTGCCGGAGCGCGGCTTCCACCGTGATCCGATTGGCCGGGTACCAGCCACCCGCCGGGCTCCCGTCCGGCATCTGCCGAGTGACCGCGGTGTAGATCCCGCGCAGGACGTCCATGGGGAAGACCGGGTAGTCGCTGCCGAAGGCCTGCACCGCCCCGGCCTCGTCGAGCAGCTTGAAGGCGTTCGCATGGGACGAGCGCGCAGGACCCAGCAGCGGCGCGTAATTCCGGAGCGTCGTTTCATCCGGCGACGCAAAAATCGCCTGCGTGCTCGCAATCACCCCAAGCGCGGCGAAACGCGGCAGATCGCTCAGGTCCGGCACCTCCAGATGCTCCACCCGATGCCGGCGCCCCGTGCTCCCATTCCGCCGCCCCGCTTCGGCGAAGGCATCCAGCGCCATCCGCACCGCGCGGTCCCCGATCGCATGCAGCTCCACCTGCAGCCCCGCGCTGTCATAGCGCGCCACGCCACGCTGCAGGAGGGAGTCCGGCCAGAAGGGGAGCCCCGTCTCCTGCGTCCCTTCGTACGGCGCCAGCATCGCGGCGGTCTTCGCGTCGACGGTCCCGTCCAGCATCCCCTTCGCGATGCCGAAGCGGAGCCAGGGCCCTGCGTGCGCGTCACGGAGCGCCGCATACCGCCGGAGCGCGCTGTCGCTCGCCGTGGGGGAAAACGGGATCGACACCCGGAAGCGCGTCCGCAGCGTCTGCGTGGAATCGGCGCGTCGCAGCGCCGCGATCACCGCCCCGTTCGGCTCATTCCCGGACGCTTCCTGCAGCAGCGTCAGCCCGAAGCGCGCCGCCGCGCGCGACTCCGCGTCGATCCGCTGCGCGATCTCGGCCGCGCTTGGGGGCGGAATAAGACGGGTGACGAGCCCGCTCGCCCCCTCCTTCAGCAGCCCGGTGGGCGTTCCGCTCGCGTCGCGATCGATCCGGCCACGCGGCGGATCCGTGGTCTCCCGCGTCACCCCGGCCCGCCGGAGCGCCTCGGCGTTCGCAATCGTCTGATGCCCATCGCGGTCCGTGATCACCACCGGACGAGTCGGGAAGGCGGCGTCGAGCGCCCGCCGATGCGGGGCATTGTTCGGAAAATCCGAGGGCGTCCACCCGCGCCCCAGAATCCACGCGGCGGCAGGAAGCGTCCGCGCCCACTGCTGCAACCGGCGCACGATCACCGCCGGCGAGCCCGCGTCGGTGAGGTCGGCGCGCGCGGTGCCGGGGAGATGCCAGTGGCTGTCAATGAAGCCCGGGACGACGCGACGACCGCCCAGGTCGATGACCGTGGTGCGCGGCCCGCGGAGCTTCCTGATCTCGCCCGCGCTCCCCACCGCCAGCAGCCGATCACCGCGGACCGCGAGCGCCTCGGCCGACGGATGCGCGGAGTCCCCGGTCCAGATCCGCGCATGGAGGTAAATGGCGTCGGCGGGGGGCTGAACCGCGAGGACAATAGCGAGGAGCGGGAGCATGCGGAGTGCCTCGGAGTTGGTTCCGGTCGGACAGACTCGGGAGAGTTGTTAGGGAGCAGTCACCAACGAGGAGTAAGTACTAAGCTGTACCTTATCACTTAATACTCGTTCGTGACTGCCTCCTCATCACTCTCCCGAGTCTGT
This sequence comes from Gemmatimonadaceae bacterium, assembly GCA_037134115.1. Taxonomy (GTDB): domain Bacteria; phylum Gemmatimonadota; class Gemmatimonadetes; order Gemmatimonadales; family Gemmatimonadaceae; genus Gemmatimonas. Next base: position 42,209 of record JBAXMW010000008.1, read on the forward strand.
CCGACCAGTACCTCCTCTCTCCTGTGATGCGCCTCCTCCCCCTCCTGCTCCTCCCCGCCCTCCTCTCGGCCCAGCCGATAGCGAAGCGATCCGCGACTCCCCCCGCCGCCCCCGTTGAGGTCACCGAGCGCTCCGTCGCCGAGCTGCAATCGGACCTCTCCGCTGGGCGGACCACCTCGGTCGCGCTCACGAAGGCCTACCTGGCCCGGATCGCGGCCTACGAGCACAACGGGCCGGCGCTCAATGCGCTGATCCGGCTCAATCCCAAGGCGCTCGCCGAAGCCGCGGCGCGGGACGCGGAGCGGACGGCAGGAAACGTGCGGGGCCCGATGCACGGGATCCCGGTGATCATCAAGGACAATTACGACACCGGTGATATGCCGACGAGCGCCGGCTCACTCGCCTTGGCCACCAGTCAGCCGGCACGCGACGGCTTTGTCGTGCAGCGGCTCCGCGAGGCGGGGGCGATCATTCTCGCCAAGTCCAACCTGCACGAACTGGCCGCCGGGATCACCTCCATCAGCTCGCTCGGCGGGCAGACGCGGAATCCCTACGATCCCACCCGCTGCCCCGGGGGCTCGAGCGGCGGAACCGGCGCCGCGATCGCGGCCAGCTTCGCCGCCGTCGGCTGGGGCTCGGATACCTGCGGCTCGATTCGCTATCCGAGCGCCTACGCGAGCCTCTTCGGGCTCCGCCCCACCATGGGGATGGTGAGCCGCGCCGGGATCGTCCCCCTCTCGCACACGCAGGACATTGGCGGCCCGCTGGCCCGCACCGCCACCGATCTCGCGATCGCGCTCGACGTCACCGTGGGCTACGACTCCGCCGACGCCACCACGCGGGTGCTCCGCGACGCGCCGCGTCCGCAATTCCAGCAGGCGCTCAATAAAGACGCGCTTCGCGGCGCGCGGATTGGGGTCCTCCGCCCCTATTTCGTCGACGCTGATGCCGAAATTGCCGACACGGTTCGCTCGGCGCTTCGCGCGATGCAGGCGCAGGGGGCGGTGCTGGTGGAGCTCCCGATGGCGGAATTCGATACCCTGATCGCGGGGACGAGCGCGATTAATCTCGAAACGAAATTCGATCTCGCGGACTATTTGCGCACCGTCCCGAATGCACCGGTGCAGACGCTGCGGCAGATCCTCGATCGCGGACTGTTCGACAAGCAGCTCGAGGCGCGCTTCCGGACGATTGATACCATGCCGGCGGCCGACACGCCGGCGCACCGGCGGGTGCTCGCGCGTCAGGAGGCGTTGCGCGCGCGGATGGCGCGGGTGATGGACAGCCTCTCGCTCGATGCGCTCGCGTACCCGAGCATCAAGCAGAAGCCGGTGCTGATTGGCGAGGTGCAGCTCGGGGGTAATTGTGCGCTCGCGGCGCAGACGGGGCTGCCGGCGATCAGCATCCCGGCCGGTTTCACCGTCGATGGGCTGCCGGTGGGGCTCGAGCTGATGGGTCGGGCGATGACCGACGTGCGGCTCGTCGCCATGGCGTACGCCTTCGAGCAGAGCGGGGCTCGGCGGCAGGCTCCGGTGACGACCCCCGCGCTGGTGGCGGGTCGCGCGCCGGCTCCCGTGGTAAAGACCGTGGTGACGCGGAGCGAAGGGGTGACGGCGACAACGGTGCTCACCTGGGACCCGGTGCACAACGCGCTCCGCTGGTCAGCGACGGTGTCCGGTCCGCGGGCCAGTCGGGTGTCGGCGCTCGTGCTGCGGCGCGAGGGGGGCGGAACGGTGGGCGGGGCGATCAGCGGGACCGCGACCGGGACCGTGGCGGCGAGCGTCGCCGCTCCGGCCGGGAGCCTGCGGGTTGTGACGCGGCTCCTGGGCCCCGGCATGTCGCGGGGCTCCGGTGTCCTGCAGCTCAATGCCCCCGAGCGAAGCGCGCTGCTCGCTGGTTCACTGCGGATTGCGCTGCACGCCGGCGATTCGGCCGCGCTGCAGGAGACGCGAATCCCGGCGCCGCAGCAGTAAACCTTTTCACTTACCACTCGTTAGTCACTGCACCCTCATCACTCTCCCGAGGCTTGGTCGCATGAGCCGAGCCTCGGGAGAGTTGTTATGGAGCAGTGACCAACGCCCGTATGTATATTGTATGTACGCCATGAGCGCCCGCCTTCGGGTCCGCGTGGTCATTCATTGCTTTCTGACTGGTGGGCAGACGGTCCGGTTGATTTCGGCGCGGAAGGCCACCCCAACAGAACGCGCACAATACGCGGCGCGTGAACGTAGATGAAACGGACCGTCGATTTTTCCAAAGGGGAGCGCAATCCACACGCTGCGGCCCTCAAGCAGTCCATCACGATCCGATTGGACCGCTTCACCATCGACTATTTCAAGGCGATGGCCGACGAAACGGACATCCCGTATCAGACCCTCATCAACATGTACTTGCGGGAATGCGCTGGGACCGGTCGTCGTCTCACGATGCAGTGGCGGAATCCATCACCCCGGTCCGCAAAACGGGCCTGAGGAAAGCAGGAAGCGAATCCTGAGCACCTACCACTCGTTGGTGACTGCTTCCTAAAAACTCTCCCGAGGCTCGGCGCATGCGACCAAGCCTCGGGAGAGCATCGAGTCTCAGCCCACACGACCAGCCCGCGCACTTACGCCACCGCCTTCACCCCAACTTCCGCCCCGGGGGCCATCTCGACCTGGAAATCCTCCACGAGCGACTCGATATACCCACGCAGCACCGGCTCCGCCGCTTCCTGCTGCAGCGTCTCCACCAGCCGCCGCAGCACCAGCGGCGTCTCGTCTGATACCTCGGCATTGCGCGCCTTGAGCACCTTCGGGTGCGACGTCGGCGACGCATCCTCACTGCCAAAAAACATTTCCTCGTAGAGCTTCTCCCCAGGACGCGCGCCGGTGAACCGGATCTCCACCTGCGCCTCCGGATCGGTGACCGTCAGCGCAATGAGATCGCGGGCCAAATTCACAATCGGCACCGCCTCCCCCATATCGAGGCAAAACACCTCCCCGCCGGTCCCCAGCACGAAGGCCTGCAGCACCAGCTGCACCGCCTCGGGGATCGTCATGAAAAAGCGACGCATCTCGGGGTGGGTGACCAGCACCGGACCACCGGCGCGGATTTGCCGCAAAAAGGTCGGAACCACCGACCCGCGGCTGCCCAGCACGTTCCCAAAGCGCACCGACACATACGCGCGTCCGGTCGCCGCCGCCGCCAGCTGCACGACCTGTTCAGCGATCCGCTTCGTCGCCCCCATGACACTGGTGGGGCGCACCGCCTTATCCGTGGAGATGAGCACCACGTGCGGCACGCCAGCTGCCGCGGCCGCGTCGACGACGCTCTTCGTGCCGAGCACATTATTGCGGAGCGCTTCCAGCACATTCGCTTCCATCAGCGGCACATGCTTGTGCGCCGCCGCATGAAAGACCGCCACCGGGCGGTGCCGGTCCATCACCCGCGCCATGCCGTCCCGGTCGCGAATATCCAGAATGACCGGGACCAGCCGAATGAACGGAAACGCCGCCAGTAATTCCTGCTGAATTTCGAAAATCGAATTTTCGCCGCGCCCTACCAGTACCAATTCCGCGGGATGCATCACCGCGAGCTGCCGGCACAATTCACTGCCAATCGAGCCGCCCGCCCCAGTGATCATCACCGATTTTCCGGAGACCCGACTGCGCACGCCAGCGGTGTCGGTCTGGACCGGTTCACGCTGCAGCAAATCTTCAATGCGGAGCGACCGTACCGGCATCGCGCCGGTGGCGCGGGCGATCTGGTCATGCAGCGACGGTACGATCCGCGTTTCCAGCCCACTCGCGCGCGCCATCTGCACCACGTCGCGGATCACCGAACCCGACGCCGACGGAATCGCGATCACCGCGTACTTCGCCCCCGTCGCCATCGCCGCCTGCCCCATATCGGCGACGCGCCCCACCACTGGCAGGTCGCCAATCACCAGCCCTTGCTTGGAGCGATCATCATCAAGAAATCCGAGCGGTCGCATCCCGGCCCGCGGCTGGGCTGCAAGCTCCTTGGCTGCCATCTGACCGGCGGCCCCCGCGCCGATAATCAGCGCGCCCGGCAGCGGCGTTTGGCCGGTGACGCGAATCCGCCACCGCTCGAGCCGGCGTTGAATAAACCGCGACGCGAGCCGAGGCACGGCAATGACCAATCCGGCAAGCAGGGCATCGAGCAGCGCGACACCAATCGGCATCCGCGTGGCAACCAGCCCAACCCCTGGCAGTCCCCACACCCCGATCGTGAAGGACAGCACCGCAGCCCCGACGGCCGCCACCAGCACCCGCTCCAGCTCCGGCACACTCGCCGCCGCCCAGACGCGGTTGTACAAGCCCAACAGGTAATAGAGCACGACGCGCGCAGGAATCGCTGCCAATACAAACAAGCGGAAGACCCGCTCCTGCTCCGTCGCCAGCCAGCTGGTCCCCTCAAAGCGGGCCGTGTACGCCACAAAAACACAGGCCGTTAGCGCGAGCGCATCGAGCAGCACCAAGTGCCGATTGCGCAGCCAAAGGGTCGACGTGGGACGCGGCGTCATGCGCTTTGCACCGGGCGCATCAGTCAATCACCGCGGCGACCGTACGCAGCAAAATCCGCACATCCGTCAGCACCGACATCGACCGCACATACGCCAACTCCACCTCGGCGCGGCGCGGATACGGCAAATTGTGACGCCCACTCACCGCCCACGCGCCCGTAATTCCGGGTCGCACCGACAGCAGCGTCAGCACATTCCCCACGTAATGGCGGAGCTCCTCCGGTACCAGCGGCCGCGGTCCCACCAGCGACATCTCCCCGGCCAGCACGTTCCAGAGCTGCGGTAACTCATCGAGACTCGTGCGACGCAGGAGCCGCCCCAGTCGCGTCACCCGCGGATCCCGATCATTGGGGAGCTTGAAATCATGCTGCTCATAGAGCGCCTGCAGCGCCGCATCGCGCACGAGCTGCGCCTCCGCATCGGCGCGCATCGTGCGCAATTTCCAGCAGCGGAAACGCCGCCCTCCGCGTCCCATCCGTTCGTGTCCGAAAAACGGCGAGCCCGCACTCTCCATCCGAATGAGCACCGCGAGGAACCCTATCACCGGCGACAGCAGCAGCAGCCCCGCGCCAGCCACGGCCATATCGAGCGCCCGTTTCATGGAGCGATTGAGCGCGCCACCTCGCGATGCCGACAGTTCAATGAAGGGGAAATCCCCTTCCCAGATAATCACCGGATCGACATGCGCCGGAATGGCGGTGGGGACCAAGGCCAACAACCGGCACCCGAGCGTGATCGCCAACTCCCCCAACAGCTGCATCAGGCTCCGACTCGCCGAACCCGCCACCAGAATCGTGTCCACCCCATGTGCCTTCACCTGCGCGCGGATCGCCTCAGCCGGGAAACCACTGTGCCGCCCATCAATGGGCACCACGGCGGCCACCGCGAACTGCGATCCGGTGGTCATCACGGGGTGCTGCAGGGCAAAGGGGATCTCGTGCGCTTCTCCCACCACCACCGTCACATGGGCCGGTCGGCTTCCGGCAGGCGCGCGCTGGTCCCCGTCACGGGGAATCGCGGCACCCGGCACGGGGTGCCCGGCGGAAGCCGGAGATGAGGACGCGGGAGACGTCACGACAGCGGGATAGGGGACGGTCAGGACACATTGGCCGGGTGCGTCATCGCATCTCCGGACAAACTGGCATTACGGTGTCATAATGTACCGGTAATGATGAAGCCTCAGCAACCAGCGAGCCCCACCAGTAACCGCCCCGTGACAGTCATGGCCGACGCCGTGGCGAGCGCCGCGGCGAACGCTGTGGCGAACCCCGTGGCCGACCATCGTGCGCCGGTCCCGCGCATCGCCATTGTCCATGAGTGGCTGGTCACCGTCGGGGGATCGGAAGCGGTGTTACAGGAGCTGATTCGGCTGCTGCCCACCGCCGACCTGTTCTGCCTGCTGGACCGGCTCCCGCAAGGGGAGCGCACCAGACTGGGCGTAGGCTATCCGCGCACCAGTTGGCTGCAGCGCCTGCCTGCGGTGCATCGCTATTACCGGGCGCTGCTGCCATTCATGCCGCACGCGATTGAGCGGCTGGATCTCTCCGCCTACGACTTGGTCATCTCCAATTCACACGCCGTGGCGAAGGGGGTTCGCCCCCGCGAGGGCGCCGTACACCTTTGTCACTGCTGTTCCCCCGTGCGCTACGCCTGGGATCTGCGAGAGCGGTATCTCGAGGAAGCGGGGATCCATCGAGGCCCGCTCGGCTGGCTCGCGCGGGGACTGCTGGAGCGCCTCCGCCGCTGGGATCTGACCGCGACGGATCGGGTCACCGCCTTCGTCGCGATCTCGGCGTTCATTGCAGACCGCATTGCCCGCGCGTACGACCGCCCCAGCACCGTGGTCTATCCCCCGGTGGACACGGAGTACTTCACCATCGACCAGAGCGTCCCTCGCGGCACGCATTACTTCACCGCGTCACGGTTGGTCGGCTACAAGCAAATTCCAGCGATTGCCGAGGCTTTCGCCGAACTGCCTGACCGGCACCTCGTGGTGATTGGCGACGGGCCGGACCGAAAGCGGCTCCTCTCAGTCGCCGGCCCCAATGTGACCTGGCTGGGGCACCAGTCGCGCGAGCGGGTGCGACATGAGATGCGGCGTGCCCGGGCATTTCTGTTTGCCGCCGAGGAAGACTTTGGCATCGTGCCCGTGGAAGCACAGGCGTGCGGCACGCCAGTGATCGCTCTGGGGAAAGGGGGGAGCTTGGAGACGGTCATTGGCGAGGGGGCCGCCCGCACCGGGCACTTCTTCGCGGAAGCCACGCCGCAGGCCATTGCCGAGGCCATTCGGCACTTCGAGGCAGCACCAGCTCCCAATGCGGAAGACTGCCGTCGCCAGGCGACACGATTCGCCACGAGCGCGTTTCATGCCGGCATGCGTGCCGCGATCTGCGCCGTCATGCCGGAGGCCGAGGCGGCATTGGCCCCGACGCCGTTACCGGAGGGCTAGAACCCCCACCGGCTGCCGACGGACAGATACGCGGCATGGCCATCATGCCCCGGTGCGCGGTTCACATCGACAACCCAGCCAAGGCGGAGGGTGACATCACCCGCCCCGACAAATCGCACCGCACTGGCTTCCAGCGCCCACTGTGTCCTCGCCTGCGTGCTTAGGACCCCTTCCTCGTTGCCCGGTGGCATTGCCCGGGTGGTGACCAGGAGCCCGAGCCGACCGTTTGGTGCATAGCGGTCGGCGGCCAGCTCCATGCCACCGGTGCGCTCCAGCAAGCTGGTGCCGATCAATTGCCCGCGCTGGGTGTGCCCTTGAGTAATTGGTGCATGCTCGTAGAAGAATACTTGCGGCCGATTCGTTCGGGATATCGACCCAATGCGACCATTCGCGATATCGCCACGGAAGAGCCAAAAGACTGGCGCCGACCGCGCTGTGGATTTGGCAAAACCCACCAGCCACGCGCTGTTTTGCTCCGGCTCCACCACCACATCGCGCAGGTCAATGCTGCGGTCATTGCGTCCGAATTCCCCGTAGACCTCGAGCCCCTGCGCCTCGCTCCGCCAGCGGGCGAAAAAACTGAGGAGCTGGTTATCGGCGTCACCGCCGTAGTAGTACTGCAAATCGGTGAACAGCGAGCCAAAGGGGGCCAGCAGCGTGTGTGCGGTAAATCCGTCGGCGGGCCAGAATTTGTGGTACAGCCGAGCCGCGCCAATCTCGAGACCGCGACCACTGGGGGGTTGCCAGCTGGCCACCAGACCAGTCACCAACCGGTCCCGCACCGCCACGGCCGGCTCAACACCACTGGGGGAGGCTTTGCCGTACAACAGCTGACCGCTCAGCCGCCCCAACGGGGTCCGCCACGCTTCAGAGGTGCCCAGAAAGAGGTGCGGAACCCCCGGGCCATTCCCGGTAAAGAGCAGTGAATGCCGGAGCCCAGGGCCCCAGCTGATGTTCCTCGTGGAGAGGCCAGCCACCACCGGCCCCAGCTCCACCCGTAACTCGCTTTGTCCGGGATCCAGCCGGGCATAGGGGGACCGGCCAAACCGCTGCGGCAAATCAATGCAGCAGGGCCGTGCCGCATCGGCAAATGGGGTGCGGCCGCGGGTGGTGTCCCCGTCCAACGCAAAACCCCGATTCTCCGTGCGAAAGAGCAGTGGCTGCAACCGCAGGGACACCGGCCCGAGTCGGGCGGTCAGCCCCATGCTCACCGCGGTGGTCACGCCAAGCCCTTGCCAGAGCGCCCCATCGTTGACGCTCCAAGGAAAGTCGCCACCGACATAGGCCACCATGAGCGTTGGGCGCAGCAGCTGCAGTGCGCGCGTTGACGGCGTAAACCGGGACTGCCACGGATGTGCGCCCACGCTGTCACGCATCCATCGCTGCACCACGCGGGGGCCAACTGGCCGGATGGCGGAACTCTCCCCGCCCCACCACCCTCGCAGCTGCATCGCATACAGATACGGCGATGCCTCCGTCCCCGCCGTGAGCTCCCCCCACTGCGCCAATCCCAGCCGTGGCGTGCCCGCCAACACAAGAACCGCCAGCACGAGGCCCGCAAGCACGTGGCCCGCCAGCACGAGGCCCGCCAGTCCACGCGGATTTCGGATCGGAGTCATGAGAGAATGATTCCCTTGTGCCGCCGTGCCGGCAACTCGATACTGTGAACCATGCGTCAACGGCATGCAATGTTAGGGATCGTCTGTCTGGCCCTCTGCCCCGGGTCGACCGCGTGGGCACAGGCAGCGGGCGCATCCGCGCAGGCGCCTCGCGGCTGCGCCACCATCGTGGCCCCGTTCGACGCGAGCGCTTGGCTCACCGAACGAATGGACTCGCTCCGGTTCGCGGCGCCGTTGGCCTCGCGCGATGCGGTCCAGTGCACCGCCATCGCCAGCGACCATTCTGCAAAGGCACCGCCCGCACCCCGCATCGCCCTCCGCGCCGTGTGGCCCTCCCTGATGCTATCGGTGGCCGATGGGATCCCGGACTCACGAGCCGACGGCGCCCTCTGGGCTGGGCGCGGGCTCTCGGCGCTCGTGCGGGGAGGCGTCACCGTCGACGCCGGGGCGCTGCATCTGGCGTTCGCGCCGGAGGTGTGGGCGGCGCACAATCGCCCCTACGACCTGCTCGCCAGCGATGCCATTTCCGGCACCGGAAACCGCTCCCCGTTGGCGTCCCCCTTCTACTACGGCGCGCACTCACTCGACCTCCCCAGTCGCTTGGGAGTCAGCCCGTTGGCCACCGCCTCCCTTGGCCAGAGCGCCCTCTGGCTCACCCTCCACGGCGTGGATATTGGAGCGGCCACCAGCAATGTCTGGTGGGGGCCAGGGCTGCGGGACGGACTGCTCTTGGGCCCCGGCGCCGCAGGTATCCCCCGGGCCTTTGTGCGCACCAGCCGGCCGGTCGAGACCCGTGTGGGCCGGTGGCAGGGTGAGTGGTTCATCGGCACCCTCACCGAAAGTCGTTGGTTTGATACCGATCCCACCAACGACCGACGCACGGTGAGCGCCGCCCGGGTGGAATGGTCACCACCACACATCAACGGCCTCGTTGTCGGGGTGTACCGGGCGGTGCAGCGACCCCAGCAAGCGAAGTACCCCACCGCGGGCTTCAGCGACCTGTTTCGCTCCGCCACCGTCACCCACACCGATCAACTGGCGGGACTCTTCGCGAGCTACGCCACGCCGACGCTGCGCGCCTACGCGGAAATCGTCACGCCAAACCCGCCCGCCGGCATCCGGGCGCTCCTGTCCGCGCCCGGTGACACCCGCGGCTACCAATTCGGCGTCGAGCGACGCATCGCACGTGGTCCCGTCGTGTGGCTCCTGCATGCCGATCTGGCGAACACCGATCCGGGAATCAGCATCCGGGATCGCCCACCCCACGATTTCTACACGGGAAGCAACACGCCACAGGGATGGACGCAGCGCGGACAGCTCCTGGGGGCTGGGATCGGCCCCGGTGGCACCTCGCAGTGGTTGTCCGTGGACCGCCTCAGCGCCCGCTATCGCGTCGGTGGCTATGTCGAACGGGTCCGATGGAACAATGAAGTGCTGACGCGCCTCTACCTCCCCACCATCTTCCGACACGATGTCACGGTGCGCGGCGGTGTGCGCGGCGGCGTGCGTGCCACCCTCGGTGGACACGGCTACGACATTGGCGCCGAGCTGAGCATCGGGACCCGTCTGAATTATCTGTTTCAGAACACCACGTGGATCCGCGATTACCGCACCGTGGACGTCCCAGTCTCGCAGTTTCGCATCACCCTGTCGCCTGACGCTCGGCGGTCAGACGCTCGGCGTCCCCCCGAGCGCGCGCGCTGAGCCACCACAGCGCTGCACCATCCAGCATCAAGCGCCCACTCCAAACCGCCGCCGCCGCCGGAACCCCCCAGCGCGGCACGGCATACCATAACGCACCAAGAAAGAGCGGCAGTTCGGCCAGATGGAGCAGCGCCACGGCGCGGTCTCCCCGTCCCGCCTGCAACCAGGCAAAGGGCACCTGCGCGAGGGCATTCGCAAACACGCCGAGCGCCATCACCGGCATGGCCTGAGCCGCCACGGGATCGTAGGCATCACGCAGCCAGAGATGCAGGAGCGGCGCGGACCAGACCATCAGCACCAGCACAGGCAGCGCGACGATGGCCGCTGTTGCGAGAAGGGCCCGACGGGCAATAGCCCGAGCCGCCCCCTCATTCACACTGCGGGCCGCACTGACGGCCGCAAACAGCACGGGCTGCAACGCCACACAAAAAAATGCCAGCTTGTTCGCCACCTCTTGGACCGCCGTGTAACCACCCGTGGCCGCGATAGGCCACCAGCTGGCGAGGGCAAACCGATCGCCTTGCACCAGAAAGGGGCTGATGACCGCCGACAGCGTAATCCATCCGCCATCACGTAACACGGCCCCCATGGCATTAGGGCGCGCCAGCGGTACCCGCATCGCGACCAGCTGGACGATGGCATAGAGGGTGCGCACCGCCACCATCAGCAACACGGCATCGGCGGCGGTGGTGGCGAGCAACGGCAGGGCGTAGGTCCCGATCACCGCCGGCATGCGGAGCGCGGTGGCCAACCGAAACTGCTGGCGCGCCTCGAGCACCGCGCGACTGGCGGTACCCCACACAATGGGCAGAATGCCGAGCGACATCCACCGAATGCTGCGTACCGCATCGTCCGCCAAGGTAGCCGGCACCTGCAGCACCCGTTGCACCAGATGTGGCGCCTGCATCCACAGCGCCGCCGCCATGATCAGCGCGAGCAACGCGAGGGCGGCATGCGCGCTCCACACAATCGCGGGGATTTCCGCATCGCGACCACTGGCATGCCGAGCCGCGACGGCCCGTGTTAATCCTCGACCAATGCCAAAGTCAAACTGACCAAACCACCCGGTGAGGCCCCACGCCAATGACACAATAGCGAAGCGCGCACCACCCCACTGCCGTGCACCAATGGGTAACGCCGCGAGCGCCACGGCCGCAGGAATCACCCATCCCGCCAGACTGATCAGCACATTGGCCGACAGCCGCCGCGTCCCAACGAGGGCGTCGAGACGCGGTGTCGATGACGCGGTCATGGTGGCGGCAGCCGGTACAACAACCCGTAGCGCAAATCGCCATCCTCGCGGGTGGGGAGTGCCACGCCGGGGATGGTAAACACCGTGCCGGCAGGCCACGGTGCGGGGGGCTCAATGCGCACATCGCCCGTGATCACACCATTCTCCGATGGGATCAACTCCAAGCGCAGCCACCCATCGGGACCGGTCACCGCCGTCACACTGCTCTTGGACAGCGCGGGCCCACCGGTTTGGGTCCAGGTCACGCGCGCACCCTGCAGCAGCTTGTCATCGGGCGTCTTCACCTCGATCACATACCGGAACGCTGGCCCGAAGCCATAAATCCCGGCAAAGCGCAGTTCATCGGCCTCAAAGGTGCGGAGTTGAATATTTCGCACCGTCCGTGGCGGTTCATTAGGCGGATACAGCGTCGCCTCGAGCGTGACCATTCCGGTGTCCTGCACACTGGGACGCCATTCCAAACGCCCCGTGCCATCGGTAACACCGCTGATGCTGGACGGCGCCAGCGCCACCCCGCCGGTGCGCCGCAGCTCCACGCGAATATTGGGGGCCGGCTTCAGCACATCGTTCCGCCAGAATTCCAGCGCATAGGCCCATCGGTCACCAATGCCAATCCCGCCGAGCGTCCGAAGTGCGGTTGAATCGTAGGACGCCAAGGACGTATTGGGGTAGCGGCTCTGCTGTCGACCATCGGCACTGGTGACGGTGAGTGTTCCCACCACCGTGCCATCCTCGCGGGGCACTGGCGGCAGTACAAAGAAACCCGTGCTGTCGGCGGTGGTGGTCACCACCGCGTCCGCCAAGGGCACGCCGGCGGTTCGCGTGAAGACCACGGTCGCACCCGCAGCCTTTTGGTTGGTGCCGCGCACAAAGAGCACACCGGCGTAGCGCATCATACTGCCAAAGGGCAAAACACCGGCGAAGGGAAGTGAATCGCCGTCATAGCTGGCCAAACGCAGGCCACGTAGCGTCCGTGCAGGGGCATCCGGCGGCGTTACCGTCAGATCACCCACGACGGTACCCGCTTGGAGCACATCGGCGGAGAGCTGGACACGCCCCGCCGCATCCGTCGTGCCCCGAACCACCGACGGCGTGATGGCTGGACCGCCCGTTTGCGTGAACTGCACGGGCACATTGGCAGCCACCGATGCCCGGTCTTTACGGAACAGTTCCGCCACCCAGGCCCATCGGTAGCCATACCCCCAGCTCCGGGAGTAACGCATGGCGGTGGAATCGTAGCTGTCAAAGCGCACCCCGCGATACACACTGCGCCGAGCCCCATCAGGACTCTCGATGAACAGGTCGCCCACCACCGTGCCCAATCCACGGTTGGGGAAGGCCAACACAAAGAAGCCTTCCGGTCCACTGACGGCTCGCACGACCTCGCTCCCCAGCGCCAGCCCACCCGTGCGCGTGAAGGTGATGCGTACCCCTGAACTCTTCTCACCGGTGCCGCGCGCATAGACCTGTCCGCCGTACTCCATGCGCCCCCCCACGACAAAGGGCCCCACCGGAAAGGGGAGCACCCACTGTTGGGAAACGGGCAGAGCGAAACCTTGCAGCTGCGTGGGACGCTCAAAGCCGGGATGCGTGACCGTGAGCGTGCCAATCGCTTGCCCCACCGCATTCGTGCCCGCGAGATACAGCGAAAAGATGCCACCGGAGTTGGTGGGTTCACTGCCCACCAGCGTGACCGGCACACCCGCAGATGGGGTGAATGAGACGGTGGCCCCCTCCACTGGCGTGCCATCCGCCCGCAACATCGTGCCCTGGAAACGGACAAAGGGGCGACTGTTCCAGCGCCCCAACTCCTGCACGTCACCGGCCCGGGTCGTGGGGCGCGGCGCCACGCGCGCCGTGTAGCGCGGAGCTCCCGGCGCTTCCACCTCCACCGTCAAACTGTCGCCGATGGTGGCATCGGCCGCCACCCACAGTTCCCATCGGCCATTGACGTCGGAGACCGCCTGTGTGCCAGCCACCCGCACAATCGCACCGCGAACGGGGGCACCCGTCATGGGCTCCACAATCTGACCGGCGAGTGTCACACGAGGTGCCGTGCTGCAGCCGATAACACCACTGCACGGATCGCACGCCGTCAGCATCACCGCGAACAAGGCAACCGGGAGTGTTGCCGGCACAGCGGTCGGGAGCGCGCGCTGGATGACCCGGATCCGCCCCCAGAGAATCCACAGCACCTGCATGACAAAGGGCAGCAGCAGGGAATTGGCGAAGAGCGAATGCACGACCACTGCCCCGGTGGCCGCCGTGGTCCCGGCAGCCAGTGCGCGGTGCTCCGCATTCACACTGCGGCGCCACACCGATTGGCAGGCCGACACCACGCGCCCCAACAGGACGAGATACAGCACCAGCCCCACCACGCCAGTCATCGCCGCCACAAACAGCAACCCCCCGTCAAAGCTCACCTCGGCGCCACCAATGGGCTTCCACCCGTACGCCTGTTGCGCGGGACCCACGGCATTGAACCCCACCCCAAGCCAGGGATGATCCAACAGCATACGCAACGCGCGCGACCACGGGATCAATCGCTGCGCGGCCGACCCGTCGATTCCCAGTTTGCCGAAACTGGCCGCGAATTTGAGATAGAGCGCCAAGAACGGCACCATGGCGACGGCCCCCAAAATGGTGACCCCGGCCAGCCGCCGGCTGACACCGCGCACCAGCAACAGCAGCAGATATCCCACCGCACAGGCAAGCACCGACGACCGCGACAGGGTGAGCAACATCGCCACCGCCAGCAGGACCAAACGGGTCCGTCGAGGTGGTTGGTGCTCGACCACCCGCGCCAACTCCAGCAGCAGCGCCATCACCACCAGCACGCCAGCGAAATTCGGATCGAGCAACGTGGAGACCAACCGACGGCCTTGTTGGTCCCACTGCTTCGCCCCGCCGCCCCAAGGGACCAACTGTGCAAAACCCGGCAGCAACGCCGCCTGCACCACGCCAAAGAGGGCGATCGCCAGCAAGGCTTTTTGCGTCAGCGCCACGGCACGGGCGGATTCATCATCGGTCAGCATGGTGGTCATGAACCAGTACCAACCGGCGTACAGGAACCAGCGCAGCAGGAACGAGCCGGGCCCCAGGATCCCTGTGACGCCGAGGTGCCACAGCGAGGCGGCCTGCACCAGGGACGCCGCACCGGCCGCCGCGAACCAGAGAATGGACTGGCCAACCGGATCGAGCAGGAAGCGTCCGGAGCGGCTCGCCTGCCTGAGCATGATGGCCCAGAGCAGTGGCAGCAGCAGGTCACCCAACGCCACCGGCGCGGGGCGTCCAGCGAGCTCCCCGAGGGGGAGGCGCCCCAGATTGCCGAGCGCCAACGTGAGGGCCCCGGCCGCCACGACAGTGAACGGGCGGATACGCATCAGCCCGCTAATTGCATCACGCGCTCATCCAACGCGACGAGCAGCAGGCGACGGTGAGAGCAAGAGCAGCGCCAGCGCGGACAACATCCCGAGGGCCGCGCCCAATGCGACCGTGAGGGCCGGTCGGGGAAAGGTCACTTTGCGTGGCGGCACGGCGGCGTCAACCACGCGCACATCCCCCCCCTCGGTGAGTGCCGCAAGCCGAGCCTGCAGCACCTGTGCACCAATACCATTGTCCATGACCGCCAGCTGCCCCAGCCGGGCATCCGCAAGCACCATCGCCTCACCGGCGCCGGGGAGAGCCCGGAGCTGGGTGCGCAGCTGGTCGAGGTCACGTTGCAGCTCGCGCCGCTCCGTGACCAGCGCGGACAAATAGGTGCGCGCCAGCGGTGTGAGTTGCGCACGAATGGAATCGCGCGAGGCATCGAGAGCCTGCACCGCGGGAGACGCGGCAGGGACCGTGGCCACCAGTGAGGTGCGGCGGACCTCCAACTGCGCCAGTTGGCCCACCAACTCATTCACCAAGGGACTCCGCAACAGCGCGGGGAAGGTGGCGAGTTGGCGCGGATCCCGCGTCACCTTCAGCAGCGAATCGAGCGCCGTTTCTTCCGCGCGCTGTGCCGCCAGCTTTCCCTCCAACTCGGCGATCCGTTCAACGAGCGCCTTGATGGCGGGCTCGAGCGCCGGAACGCCACTCCGATCCTGCAGCTGCCGCCGGTCGCGCACGGCGGCCACGAAGGTGCGGTTCAGACTGTCTGCCGCCGTGGACATGAACTCAAATCGCCGTTGATTGAGGCCGCGGTCCACTGTACGGCGCCGAGTGAGATAGGTGGCGATCGCCAGATTGGGGACGGCGGCGCTGGTGAGGGAATCGCGCCCGGTATAGGCCACGCGAACCACTTCCCCACCGTCTTTTTTGACGTCCAAATGCTCCACCAGATCATCGATCGCGTCGTCGCGGTCCACCAGTTTCACCCGAAGACTCGACGGCGCCGCGGCGCGCACCCACACCGTGCCGCCGGTGACCGTATTGCGTCCCGGATGCAGCGTCGTGGTGTATGGCGCGAATCGTCCAACCGTTCGGACCGAATCGATGAGTGAGTCGGGCGCCAGCCGCACCGGGCCCTTGAGACGCACTTGCAGGCGCAAGCTGTCGGTGACCACGGCAGCCACCGCCCGGCTTTTCAACAGCGCCAGCTCTGTTTCGAGCTCGTCTTTGAATCCGGAACCCAACGCACTTGGCGCCAACTCAGCCAGCGGCCCAGCCTTGGCGGCCAGCGCAGCGGTGGGGTCGTTCTTGGTGCGGATGAGCACGAGAGCACTGGCGTCGAAACGGGCGGGCACCGCCAGCACGACGCCCACACCGGCCACGGCCCCAATCCCCGCCCCAATCAACAGGCGCTTCCACGCGCCCAACACCGAGCGGGTCAGCGCGAGCAGATCGGTTTCGAGCACCACCTGCGAGTCGGGAGTCGTCATCAGCGACGCGTGGCAGCGAGGAAGGTGGTGACGACCAGCAACACGCTCGAGGAGACATTCAGCGCATTACGCCGCAGCCACCCTTCCCGCGGCACGGCAATCACGTCACCACTCGCCACCGGCGCCGACGCCTCCGAGGAGAGCTGCCAGTCCACGAGCTGTGATTGCGTGCCACGACGATCAAGCCCAATCCGTCGCGGGTCAGCCACCGTGCTGAAGGCACCGGCCATCGCCACGGCGTCACGCAGCGTGGTGACCGGGTCGAGAAAGAGCACCCCTGGCTTCAGAATTTCGCCCACCACCGTCACGCGCCGAAGCGGTCGGACGCCGATGTCCTCCGGTCGGGCCACCGCGCCAAGCGCGCGACGGATCAGCGCCGGGAGCTCGGCCGCGGAGGTGGCGCTCACGTTCACCCGACCCACCCGCGGCAGCGCGACCTGTCCATCCCACTCCACAAACAGGGTGTCGCGCAGTGAGGAATCACCCGCCACGCGCACCAGGATGGCATCACCAGGTAAAAGCGGGGCCTGCGAACCCGCCATCGGGGCGGACTGCGCGTCAACGCTGGGGAGGCCCCCCGCCATCAACAGGAGCGCCGCCCCAAGGGCGCGAAAGGTGCGGTTGGGCATCTGTGTAAGGTTGTCGCGGGCTGGACGTGGGGCAAGCGGCTTCACGGTGCGGAGCCCCCGCCATGCAACAGATCATTACTGCGTTTATGAAATGGCGTGAGTCCCAAGTCCAACAGCGCACGCCCCACGGGATCCCGGATCGGATCCAACAGTCCATGCCGTGCGAGCAGGGTGCGGGCCGGCTCTTCGGCGCTGTCAATCAGCGCATGCAGCGGCACACCATGCCGCTCCAGCCAGACCGATCCCCCCACCTCAAGGAAGCGCGCCACCGCCACCTTGGTGCCAAGCAGGCGCACCTGCTGGGTCATGAAGGCGCGGAAGATACCGCTGGCCACCAGCTGGCGCCCAAAGTGCAGAAAGTAACTCTGCAAGTATGGGCGAATTTCATGGGAGCGCGTGATGCCATAGACCGCGTCGGGGGCCGCCCGCATGCGATCCAGCACCGGGCCCAGTGGATGAAATGGGCCATAGCAGGAGTCGTTCGCGAGCAAAACCACCTCGGCGTGCTCCAAGAGTGCCGCACCGGATGGCGTGGAACGCAGCCATTCATAGCCCGTTTTCCAGGAGCCGAAATCAATCCCCAGATTCCGTCGGTGGATGGCCGCCACGCAGTAGGGACGCACGGCGGCTTCCGCAGCGGCCTCGAAGTTGGCCGAGGTGGTCACGAAGACCGTGCGGAACCCGGCCTCATGGTAGGCCGCCAACTGCGCACGCACATGGGCACCGATCACCCCCGTCGCGTCGAACGAGGCATACAGCAGCAGCGGCTGTCGCGGTTCAGGGGTCAGGGGGACGTCGCCAAGGACCGTGCGGCGTATCGTGGCCATAGCCGACCGGCGGGGGGCTACGCCATGGAATTCCACCCAGTGCCAGAGAAATTCCGTGAAGAACCAGTGGCGACAGAGAAAGGCCCACAGTTCACGACCAACGCCTGCAAGACCGTGCTGGTCCATCAGCCGGCGGGCACGCAGCAGGTAGTAGCGCAGCCGTTGCATTACGCGTGCTCCATAGCGGCAAATGCGGCGGGTGTCTCGTGGAGCTGCCGGTGGACGAGCGACAGCAGTTGATGCACCGAGAGCTGCGACAGGCACCGGTTATTCGCGCACGGGGCGTAGTCTCGGCCATCGTAGCAGGGGGCGCAGGGAAGCCCCTGTGCCGAGGTGGCGACCAGCACGGGAGCCCCAGGGGGAATCCGTTCCGCCGGAACCGTTGGACCAAAGAGTGCGACGGCGGGGGTACGGGTCAGCGTGGCCAGATGCAGGGTGCCGGAATCGTGTGTGACAACGACCTGCGCCTGCTCCACCAGCGCCACCAGTTCAGAGAGTGTGGTGGTGCCGGCCAGGTTACGCACGCCGGGAGCCATGTGGGCGACCTGCTCGCAGTCCGCGCGATCGTGCTTCCCGCCAATGAGGGTCACCGCATGCCCTTCCGCGGTCAGGCTCGCGGCCAGCGAGCCCCAGGCGGTGAGTGGCCAGCGTCGCAACGGATCGTCGCGGAGCAGATTCCGTGCTCCGCCCGGGGCAAGGAGGAGGCCGTGCCTGGGCGCGGATGGGGCGGACTGGGGCACCGGGCGCAGCTGCGCGAGCTGGGCGCGGTGCGTCGGACCGCCCGTCGGACCGCCTGACGTACCTTCCAGCAGGTCGGCATAGCTTTGCCCCATCCAGGGCCATGGGCGCGGAGGGGCGTTCCCATGACGGCGAATGGGTGGCTGCGTGATCAGTTGCCCCAATCGGGCGGTGCGAACGAGCAGCCGATAGCGCGGATCGGCATGGGCAACGAGGCCGAGATCCCATTGTTGCAGCGCAAGGCGCTTCCAGCAGGCCAGCATCGCCGAGGCGCGTGGCAGGGGTGCGCCCGCCAGCAAGGCGGATGCATTCACCGGTATGACGTCATCGACCCCTTCGAAGCGGCTGACCAGCGGCAGCAGTGCGCGGTCGGTGAGCCACGTGACATGGGCGGCGGGCCATTGGGCCCGGATCGCGGGGAGGAGCGTGGACGCCATAATCACATCCCCCATCGCAGCGAGCTTCGCAATCAGAATGCGGGGCACGGACAGGGCGTGGTGTTGGGGTGTGTGGCGTGTCGCGGCTGGATGGCGGGATATATTCCCGCACAAGCGCTCCATGGCCCCAGGCCGCTGAACCCTACCGGTGGTGAACCCAGAGGATGCACAAGACGCACGCCGCGGTGGACCCACGGAGTACCCGGGAGCAGCAGGAATATGACGAGGGGACCGTGCATGCGGAAAGCGACCGGTTGCACCGGCGGTTTGCGCACGTGTTTTCCTGTCCGAACACGCAGCGAGGGGAGCGATTTTTCGCGCAGGTCCTCGCGGAATCGGTGCCTGGGGCGCGCGTGTTGGATTACGGCTGTTATGACGGCTGGATGTACCCGGCGCTATCGGCGCTCGGTCCCGCGTCAGTGACCGGGATTGATATTTCGGAGAAGGGGATCGCCGCGGCGGTGGCCTCGTACGGCGACCGGGCGCGCTTTCAGGTGATGGACGCGCACCAGTTGGATTTCCCGGATGGGCATTTCGATTTTGTCGTGGGCCGCGCCATTCTGCATCATTTGCATTTCGAACAGGCCATTCGGGAGCTGCACCGGGTGCTGCGTCCGGGCGGGTGTTGCCTGTTTTACGAGCCCATTCTGGGGAACCCGGCGGCGGCGCTCTTTCGGTGGCTGACGCCCAGGGCGCGCACCGCGGATGAGCTTCCCCTGTCCCGGCAGCAATTACAGTGGGCCGAATCCGTCTTTGGCGGCGCGCAGTATCAATTTGTGAACCTTGTGTCCACGCCGCTGGCGATGGTCACTTCATTGACGGTGGCCGATGCGAACAATTGGGTGTTGCGCGCTGCGGATGTGATTGATGACGGGCTGGCGACGACGCCGTTCCGGTATTGGATGCGGCAGGTCGTGGTGCGGTGGGAGCGGCGTTGATGCCGCTGGTGACCATGGCACCGATGTGCGCTTGGGGGTGGGGGACGCGGTTATTCAAGGCGCTGCAGTACCCGGTGCGCCGGGATTTTGGTCGCGCGCGCGCCGTGGTTGGGTTGCCGGCGTAGGCCCATTGGCGCGCTGGAGCTCAATGAGCCTTGATTCGGCCATGATATCTGCGAACGTACCGTGCGTTTACTCCACGAGCAGTTGGCTCACATCCGTCCCTGAGGGTCACCATTCGAGCGATCGCGCTTAAGTCGGGATGCCCCAACAAGACGCGACGTTTGTGACAACGGAAGCGTGCCCAGGAGGCAGCATGTCGGGCTGGCTGAAGGCTGGCCGGGGTCATTCCGAGACGAGCAGATGCCGTTTGAGCGTTCTCGCGCGGATTATGGCGTCAACGAGCCGGCGCAGGTCGCTTTAAGACCACCAACATCCGTCTAGCATTGTGGGACTTCAACTAGGAACACGCGAAAATGTGGTACAGCAGCAGTCCGACTTAGAGCGTCGCATTATTGTTGGCCGCCATTTTGAGACACATCGCGACGACGCGCAACGGCTTCGGCTCTGCGCCCCGGCCGGCCCCAGGGTTTTCACGACCCAAGGCAACACTGGAATGGGTCGACCGGTTCACTGAGAAGCGCGCACAGACCCCATTTGACTATGTGCCACGGGCAGCATGAGACGCCGTGCGATCAGACGCAGAACACCTACTAAAGAGTTGGTGTTCAAAACTGAACTCGTGTTCCGCAAACACTATCCGGTGAATTCCCGACGGTCGTGGGAGAAATCGCGGAGGGATAAATGCGCCCTCTGCAATCAATTTTTTCGGCGGTGATATGCACCAACGGTGACCTTGTAGATGGTCGCAAGAATGATCCGGATATCACCAATTGCACTGTGTGAAGCGACGTATTCCAGGTAGTAACGAATTTTGACGGGGAGGACTTCTTCGACATAGAAGCGTTGTGGATCCGGCGCCGCGGCAAGGAGCGAACTCTCATCCCTGAATTCAAGTGAGGCAAGGTCGGTGATGCCAGGTCGAACGGACAAGACAGCCGCCCGCTCTGATTCGGAATAGTACGCGATGTACTCCGGCACTTCGGGTCGGGGCCCAACCAAGCTCATGTCGCCGCGCACAACGTCGATCAGCTGCGGCAACTCATCGATCTTATAGCGTCGCAGGAACGATCCTACTTTGGTCACGCGTGAATCAGCACCAACGGTGAGCGAAGGTCCCGCGGCGGCTGTGCCATGACGCATGGTCCGAAACTTGTGGATACGGAAACGACGGCCAAACTGACCAACGCGTTCTTGCCGGAAGAACACCGGCCCAGCAGAATCGAGTGGAATGAGCGCCGCGACGACGAGCAACAACGGCCCGAGCACCATGAGCCCAATGGCTGCACACACAATATCGAGCGTCCGCTTAACCATCAACGAAGGGCG
Organism: Gemmatimonadaceae bacterium; assembly: GCA_037134115.1. Classification (GTDB taxonomy): domain Bacteria; phylum Gemmatimonadota; class Gemmatimonadetes; order Gemmatimonadales; family Gemmatimonadaceae; genus Gemmatimonas. The sequence continues at coordinate 63,638 of JBAXMW010000008.1, forward strand.
TCGCGGACGCCTTCAACCACACGCTGAACATCATCGTCCGTCATCTTGCTATAAATTGGCAACGACACCATTCGCTCAAACGCCCGCTGACTCTCCGGGAACATCTCGGCTCGCAGTCCAAAGCTATCACGCCAATACGGCTGCAGATGGAGCGGGATGTAATGTACGCTGCAACCAATACCCAACGCGTAGAGCCGTTCAATAAAGGCATCGCGGGAAAGAGCGACATCACCGAGCCGCAGCACATACAGGTGCCAGGCGTGTACATCGCCGACTGGAGCCTCTGCTGGCAAGCAGACTGGCAGTCCGGCAAACGCCGACTGAAATACGCTCGCTATCTCTGCGCGCCTCTGCCGGAATGATTCCGCTTTCCGCAATTGGTGGATCCCTAGTGCAGCAGCAATATCGGTCAGGTTGTACTTGAAGCCAGGCGCCACAACCTCGTAATACCAACTTGGCACTGCCGCAGTAAACCGGTCAAATGCGTCGCGATTAATGCCATGGAGTCTCATGGTCCGTGCGCGCGCCGCGATCTGCGGATGGCGAGTCACTAGCATCCCACCCTCGCCGGTCGTCATGGTCTTGTTCGCGTAAAAACTGAAGACCGTGATGTCACTATTCAGCGTGCCGATCATCCGACCATTATACGTTGTCGGGAATGCGTGTGCGGCATCCTCAACGATGGCGAGGCCGAACTCGTGCGCGATAGCCGACAACGCATTCATGTCAGCGGCAAGCCCCGCGTAGTGCACCGGGATCAAGACCTTAGTCCGGGGCGTCACCGCTGCACGGACGGCGTCCGCATCGATGCAAAGCGTGTCTGGCTTAACATCGACAAACACAGGCGTCGCGCCGAGATAGCGCACGACTTCTGCCGTGGCCGTAAATGTGTGCGTGGTGGTGATGACCTCGTCGCCGGGGCCCACGCCGAGCGCCTCAAGCGCCAAGTGCAGGCCCGCCGTCGCAGAATTGATTGCAACGCTTTCTACTTCACCGCCAAGGTATGCTGAGAATTCCTGCTCAAAACGTCGCGCCTTTGGGCCGGTCGTTACCCAGCCGGACCGGAGAGAATCGACAACTTCTGCAATCTCCTCTTCGCCAATTTCCGGCAAAGCAAACGTCAGAAACTTCCGATTGACGTTCGACATCAACGTGTGACGGCTGAATCATGCGGATACAATGGTACCTCCATATAGTACTGGTCTGCTATTGATGCGACGATACGGAACCCTGCTCTGATGTACACGCTCACGGCTGCAAAATTCGAGTGGCGGACATACAGACCGAGCCGCTGCTGACGCTCCACCGTCGCTATTTGGATCATATTCCTGAGAAGCGCTGTTCCAACACCCTTACGCCCACCGCTCACAGCGATGGAAAGGAGTAGCCACGGTGCTGGTTCGTGGGGACTATCGCCGATCCCGTTCCCAAACAGGCGAAACAGCGCCTTGCGCATGGAGATCGACGGATGCGCCATTGCGGTTCGCAGGATGGCTAGGCGTTGTTCGCGCTTAAACTCTCGTATTCGGGGCTCGATGTTTGCACCGAACACGGCGAATCCAGTCAGTGCTCTTGTTTCACCGTAAGCCGCAGGCGATTCGGCAACGACGGCATGAGTCCCACCGCCGAGAAACAGCCGGTAGTATTCAGCGAGCGTTGCTTCAGGTAAGAGCGCTAAAAAATGACCGGCGCCATACGCCGATCGGTGGACCCTAGCCATTCCCGTGAGGTCAAGCTCAGATGCCGCCCTTAGCAAGAGACGCGAATGGTCGTCAACCATTACGCCGCGTGATGCAAGTGTCGCGTCGCGGTGCGCACCGCTTCAATGACTGCAGCAACTTGAGCATCGGTCATAGCGGGGCCGATCGGGAGACTCAGAACGGTCGCAGATAACTCCTCTGCGATTGGGAACGTACCCTGAGTATACCCTAGGTCCGCGTACGCTCTCTGGCGATGCGGCGGTACTGGATAATGGATGAGTGTTTCAATTCCATCATCAGCAAGGGCTTCCCTCAGTGCGTCACGCATGGGATGGCGAACTGGAAAGAGATGCCATGACGAATCTGCCCATGCCGGGATGAATGGTAACACCAACCCCGTGCCAGCAAGTTCAGTCTGATAACGCGAAGCGATCTCTCGGCGTCTTGAGTTCCACGCGTCAAGATGAAGGAGTTTCACGCGCAGGATGGATGCTTGGATGGGATCGAGCCGGCTATTAAACCCAATTTCATCATGTACGTACCGTTGGGTCGATCCGTAATTCCGTAGTGATCGAAGACGCGCGGCAACCTGCGCGTTGTTAGTCGTCACAGCGCCGGCATCACCGAACGCCCCGAGGTTCTTCCCAGGATAGAAGCTCCACGAGGCGGCCGCTCCATGCCCACCGATGCGCTGCCCATGATAATACGTTCCGTGAGCCTGCGCCGCGTCTTCGACAACGGGAATGCGATAGGCCGTCGCTACCTCAAGGATGGGATTGAGGTTAGCAGGCATGCCGTAAAGGTGAACAGGAACAATCGCCTTGCAGCGTGGCGTAATGACTGCTGCGATTCTCTCCGCGTCGAGTTGGTACGTCTCAGGATGTACCTCGACCGGGACCGGCACCGCCCCGCATTGAGTCACAGCAAGCCAAGTGGCAACGAATGTGTGGGTGGGTACGATGACTTCGTCACCAGGCTCGACACCAACGGAGAGAAGCGCGAGCTGCAGCGCCTCAAGGCCGTTTGAGACAGCGACACAATGGGCTGCGCCGACATAAGCAGCAAACTCGCTTTCGAACGCCTCGACCTCGGGACCACCAATGTACCAGCCGCTGGCCAGCACTCGCCCAACTGCCCCATCGATCTCGGACTGCAGCGATGTGTACGAGGCCTTTAAGTCGAGAAAGGGAACGATCATATCCGTGCGGTAGCAGCCAAGAATTCGTCATAGTTGCGAAAGTAATCTGCTTCGTCGTACAGCTCCGAAGCCAACACCATGCAAACCGTGCCGGTTCTGAAACCGGTGAGATTACGCCATATCATTGGACAAACGTACAGTCCAACGTCGGGGGAGTCGAGACGAAAGGTTCGGCGCCGCCGCCCATCATCGCATTCGACGTCGACAGCTCCCGCCACGGCCACCATGAGTTGTTCGAGCCGGCGGTGTCCGTGAGCCCCTCGGGCCTGTCCCTCCCCTACCTCGTAAAGATAATAGACTCGCTGGATATCGAAGGGCAGATTGGGTCCGGGCTGGATAAAGCTGAGACTCCCACGCCCATCGCTGATTCTCGGCAGCGAGACGAGGTGGCAGTTCGCAACGTCAGGCATCGGTTCTTTCCTCAACAAGGCCGTGGAAGCGCGCAGGATTGCCGACAACAATCGTCCCGGGCACCACATCCCGCGTGACCACCGAGCCGGCCCCGATCAGCGCGTGAGCACCGACTGTAATTCCGGGCAAGAGCACAGCCCCCGCGCCAACTGAGGCGCCCGTGCAAATGCGGGTCTCAGCCCACGACGCAGGCTTCTTTCGGCTGCGCGGGAAGGGGTCGTTGGCGAACGTCACATTTGGGCCAATGAACACGTCGTCTTCAATCCTTAGACCATCCCAGAGCTGGACGCCAGACTTTACCGTGACCCGATTCCCCACCCGTACATCGCCCTCGATCAGCGTATGTGCGCAGATGTTGCAGTCAGCACCGATGATCGCACCCTTTAGGATCACTACAAACTGCCAGACTCGAGTGCCTGCACCGATGGTGCATTCGGAGACGTCAGCCAGCGGGTGGACAAATGCGGATTCAGCGATGGTCACGAACGGGACGGTATCGGGGTAAGAGGATCAGAAGCTTCTGCAGAAGCACATCGTGCGCAAAGTGGATGAGCACGGATAGTATCCAGCGGACGGGTGATACTAACGGGAAGTTTTTCGCAAGCACCAACGCTTTCTGATGGAAAATTTCCCTTCTAGCTCTTGACCGCATCGCGTTGGTCGCATGACCTCGGTAGAACAGGAGCGGTTGCGGAACTGCCACAAAACGCGTCTGTGCGGCCGCACGAATAACGAAGTCCCAATCCTCTTCCCTCAGGGTTTCATCGAATCCACCGAGCCGGTCATACAATTTTCGGGAGAACAACAGCGTACCCGCCGGCACGTGCTGACGGAACACCACGTGTCGTAGCATATCGCCTTCAAACACTCGCACAGGGAACGGTGCGCCAACAGCATCTGTAGGTTCGTACCTGAACTCCCGCGCCTGCGAAAAGCACAGTTCAGCCCCCTCTTCGCTTCGCATTCGGGCGAGCTGGAGCGCGAGTTTCTCCGGGACCCAGTAGTCGTCTGACGCTAGGAGGGCGATAAAACTTCCCCGAGCGATCTCACGTACCGCCCGGTTAAGCGTTCGGCAGACTCCCGCGTTCTCCTGGGCGATGAACTCAAATGGCTCTTTGACGGCGAGCTCCTGCAAGAACTCCCGGGATCCATCGCTAGACCCATCATCTATGACGATAACTTGGACCGCGGGATGCGTCTGGGCGAGCGCGCTACGGACCGCAGTCTCGACGTATGGCCGATGGTTGTAGCTGGGAATAATCACAGAGACGAGCTCTGGCTCACCGGGATACACCATCACACGCGAGTCACTCGTGCCCGAGCTCGACGAACGAACCAATCCATCCGCCTCCAGAGTGCGTCGGAGTTTGGATAATCGGTAAATACCTTGTTCGGAGACGCGAGGATCTCGTCAAACTGCTCCGCACTCAATCCAAGCTTCTTGCCGACGTACTCACGGTCCTGCTGCAATACCTCATTCGGCGCCGGCGGCTGCTGCAGTTCGCGAAGTGCTTCGTCACGCGAAATTTGACCGGAGCATACCAAGGCCGAGTTGTATGATTTTCGCAAGTCGTAACCAAACCGCAACGGCAAATAGCATGCATGAAAAAACCGCGTGAATACTGACTCATAGTGTTTGCCGCCATAGTCGCGCCATCCCAATTCCTCCATCAAGAGCGTTTTTGCATCCGCCTTGACGTATGGCACGTAATTCAGAATGGGTACCCAGCGAATCCCGCCAACAAGTAGGTGCCGGACGTAGTCGATCGTCGTCAGATATGGGTATGACTTCATTGGCAACTTCCCGAACCTGCGATGGATGGCTCGGATCAGTCGTGAATCCTTCGATCCATATAGCCACGATTCCGGCATGATAGATTCGGTTACGACATTATTCCCTGCAAAAATGTACTTGATTCCCATTTTTGAAGCAGTCTTCAATAACACCGCCCAAATGGCGTGATCGGTGGGAATCTCAATGTTCGAAATGCCGGAGCGAAGGAAGGCTGTTTGAATGTCTCGGAACTCTCGCCAATCAAGGACATGCGTTGATAAGTCAATGTCCAGCGTTTTCACCAAACGCTCGACATTCGCTACGGCAAGTTCTGTGTTCCAACCGTTATCGAGATGCAACGCAAGCGCGCGAAGGCCAAATCGCTTCGCCACCAGATAGGCGACGTAAGAACTGTCTACACCGCCACTGAGTCCGATAAGGCAATCGTATGGCTTGCCGCGACCATCTACCTTGACCTGTTCAATCAGCCGGTTGAGCCGCGCGGTACTCGCCTCATCGGTGAAAATTTCCTTAGTGCGTTGTTCGTCGTAGGGGCGACAGCTACTACACCGGCCATCATCGTAGAACACGATATCCGGCACAGATTCGTCCATCACGCATCGCGCGCAGACACGGAGAGCGGTCATTGGCTGCTCGCTTTTGTCGTGGATGTGGCGGCGGCGGTCAGCGCCGTTAACTCATTGCGGTCAATGTAGCTGATGAGCACGGCCTGATGCACCCCGTGAAAGACAAACATAGACCCCGCCCCGATGGCCGAGGCCCCAGCCTGCAGCCCTGCGACCACGTGCCCAAGATGTCCAGCACCGCCGACGGCCACGATTGGTACCTCAACAGCCGACGCCGCCTGTTGCGTCAACTCCAGGTCTAGCCCTTGTCGCATTCCATCGCGATCGATTGAATTCACAACCACCTCGCCCGCCCCGAGTTGCTCCCAGCGTTTCAGCAAGTCGATGGGATCGCCGTCCAACTTACGCGTTCCGCCTCGTATATAAGCCCGCCGCCGCCCGAGCAGGTCTCGCTTTACGTCCATGCTCGCCACTATGCTCTGCGCCCCGAATACCCGTGAGGCCTCCGAGAGCAGCGCTGGCTGCTCGGCCAACACCGTGTTCAGTACCACCTTTTCGACGCCAAGCTTAAACAGCGTCTCGATCTGCTGGAGTGATGTGATGCCGCCACCGTAACCTACTGGCATGAAGGCCTCCGACAGCACCTCTTCCACGTACCCAAATTGCGGTCCCGATCCGCGGGTCGTGGCATCGATATCAAGCAGCACCAGCTCATCCACTTCCTTCTCGTTGAAGATGCGGACCGCGTTGATGGCGTCGCCGAGATAGCGCCTATTCGTGAATTTCCTCGTTTTGACGAGGCCGCTATCGCTAGTAAGGAGGAATGGAATGACGCGAGCGCGAGTCACAGCGCACTCCGTACAAAGTTCCGGAACATCTGAATCCCATAGCGGTGGCTTTTTTCCGGATGAAATTGAACACCATGAATGTTTCCGCGCTCGAGTGCGGCAACAAACGGCATACCATAGGTGGCTTCGGCCAGCACATCACTTGGTTCTGCGCACTCGACGTAGAATGAGTGGACGAAATAGAATCGCGAGACCTCGTCCAATTCGTGCAGGAGCACCGATGGCTTCCTCACGGTCAGTCCGGTCCACCCCATATGCGGTACCTTAAGGCGCGCCGGTCCACTGAATTCGAAACGCCTCACGCGGGCATTAATTAAGCCTAGGCCAGGTTGAGTGCCCTCCTCACTCGAGGAGCAGAGTAGCTGCATGCCGAGACAGATTCCAAGAACAGGCTTCCGATCCTCCAATGCCAATCGCCGGATGGGCTCGACGAGCCGCAGATCATGTAAGTTCGCCATTGCTCGGTCAAAATGTCCGACGCCGGGCAACAGTATGCGATCGGCCTGCGCCATAACCACAGGGTCGGCTGTTACCACCGGGGTAGCGCCAATCACGCGGAGCATTTTGCAGATGGACCCGATATTTCCCATACCGTAGTCGATGACGGCAACGGAGGGCAATGGTGGCATGGGAACAGTCACAGGTTGTTTGGCTGCAGCAACTTGAGCAGATACTGACCATAGCCCGTCTTCCGCAGTGGCGCTGCGAGTTGCTCGAGCTGCGCGGCATCAATCCACTGATTGCTGTAGGCGATTTCTTCCGGGCAGGCAACCATTAAGCCCTGGCGCTTCTGCAGCATTGCGATAAATGATCCGGCTTCAAGCAAAGAGTCATGTGTTCCCGTGTCGAGCCACGCAAAACCGCGACCGAGCGTCTCAACATTGAGGGAGCCAGTCTCGAGATATCGCCGGTTCACATCTGTGATCTCCAGTTCACCGCGCGCCGAAGGGGCGATAGAGGCCGCAATATCACAAACCTGTGCGTCATAAAAATACAAACCGGTGACGGCATGGTTCCCCCTGGGAACAGCTGGCTTCTCCTCGATGCTCACCGCGCGTTGCGAGGCATCGAACTCAACGACGCCGTATCGCTCGGGGTCTTGCACGCGGTAGGCGAAAACCGTTGCGCCGTCGCTGCGCGCATCGGCATTCCGGAGCGCCGCCACGAGGCCCGTGCCGTAAAAGATGTTGTCGCCAAGCACCAGAGCCGAGGGAAGACCGTCGACGAAGTCGCGACCGAGAATGAATGCTTGTGCCAAACCGTCCGGCGACGGCTGCACCTTATACGAGATGCGCATACCCCAGCGCGCGCCGTCGCCTAGCAGGTCGGCGAAACGTGGTGTGTCCTGCGGCGTAGAGATGACGAGCACTTCGCGTATGCCCGCGAGCATCAGTGCGCTCAGCGGATAGTATACCATCGGCTTGTCATAAACCGGCAGCAGCTGTTTCGACACGGCTTGTGTGACCGGATGAAGCCGCGTGCCCGATCCGCCGGCCAAGATGATCCCACGACGTGTGCTCGTCATTCTTTGCGTGCCTCATAGTTGGCGCCGATCCATTGGCGATAAGCGCCAGTGGTCACGTCCTGTACCCAATCCTGATTGTCGAGGTACCAACGCACCGTACGACGTATGCCGCTCTCGAAAGTCTCACTGGGGCGCCAGCCGAGTTCGCGCTCGATCTTGCTCGCGTCGATCGCGTAGCGGCGGTCATGGCCTGGCCGATCTGTCACGTAGGTCATTTGCGTCGCGTAACTCTGCCCATCAGCGCGCGGAACCCAATCGTCGAGCAGGGCGCAGATTGCTCGCACTACCTCAAGGTTGGGGCGCTCGTTAAGGCCGCCGATGTTGTATACATCACCGACACGGCCCGCGGCGAGGACCTGGCGGATGGCCGCGCAATGATCGCCCACGTACAGCCAGTCGCGCACCTGTTGCCCGTCGCCGTAGATCGGTAACGGCTTCCCAATGAGCGCGTGATGAATCACCAGTGGGATCAGCTTTTCTGGGAACTGGTACGGGCCGTAGTTGTTGGAACAGTTGGTGGTGAGCACCGGCAATTTATATGTGTGATGATACGCCCGTACGAAGTGGTCGGACGCCGCCTTGCTCGCGGAATAGGGGCTATTTGGTTGGCAACGATGTTCCTCGGTGAACGCGGGCGCTTCAGCCGACAGTGAACCGTACACTTCGTCGGTTGAAACGTGAAGGAACCGAAACGTGTCTCGCTCAGCACCCGTGAGTTCAGACCAATAAGCACGGGCGGCCTCTAGCAATCGGAACGTTCCAACCACGTTTGTTTGCACGAAGGCATCGGGCCCAATAATCGAACGGTCCACATGTGATTCCGCTGCGAAATTGATCACCGCGCGTGGACGGTGCTGATTGAACAAGCCCTTCAGCTTTACTACGTCGCCAATGTCCCCTTGCACGAAGTGATGCCGTGAATCGGCATCTAAGGAGGAGAGGTTCCGCCGGTTACCCGCGTATGTAAGGAGGTCATAGTTGACGACGCGCTCGTTCGTCGTGGATAACCAATCGAGCACGAAGTTGCTGCCAATGAAACCCGCTCCACCCGTAACAATTATCACCGACAACGCCTCGTTTACCGGAGTGATGTGCCGAAATCTCCACTTCTTCGAGAAGAGCGACCCGCTCGCTGCCGAACCCCTGCCTTATCCGTGGGGGAGCACCTTGCAGCATCCAGGCGACTTATCCACTTACGTTAATTCAATTCGTGAATTCCGAGCGTCGTGAGGTATGCGTGAGCCACTTTGCCATCAGACAGATCGGCTGCGGTTTGGCGCGCGGCTTCGGCAATGGCCAGTAGGCGCTCGCGGGGGAGGACCACGATTTCTTGCAGGGTCGCCCGTAGGCTCTCGATGTCACTAGCCTCGCAAAGAAACCCGTTTTCCCGTGAGACAATAACACCATCAATGCCCTGTCCGCGGGTCCCGATCGTCAAGCAACCCTTGGCCATCGCCTCCAGGTATACTAGGCCAAACGCTTCTGGTTTGGAGACCATCACGAACACATCCGCATCCCGCAAGACCTCCTGAACCTGCTCGCGGGTTATACGGCCTTCGAAGCGAACGCAGGCGCCGAGTCCAAGGTCCACCGAGAGTCGCTCGAGTTTCGGACGGAGGAACCCTTCACCGATGATTCGAAGACGGAAGTCCTTCCCCGGGAAAGCTTGGTGAAAGCTTTGAAGGAGAATCTCGACGTTCTTCAGCGGGATCAGCATTCCAACGAAACAGAACGTCAGTGGACCAGCCGCGAACCTTTTCGGAGGCACCGTGTTCAAGACAAAACGTTCTGGCACGCCCGAAGGGCATAGGAAAAGGTTCGGCCGCTGTCCGTATTCGTCCACAAAGCGCGTGCGCATGGCGTCGAATCGAAAGCCAAGGTGGTCAACCTGACCCAAGAGAGCTCCGGTATGTCGCCCAAAGCGCATGCCGATGATCCGAGGATCCTCATGGATCACCAGCGACGTCGTGACGTTCGGATATTTGTGCTTGAGCTCTGCGATGAGGGGCAGCTGAGGATTCAAGAAGTGGCAAATAATAGCGTCAGGGTGAAACCCCTCGGCCTCACAGAGCGACTGGATGGCGCGAGCATGGCGACGTATTGTCCTGTCAAAGAAGCGTATATGCGGGAAAAGCTTGAAGAGCGGTACGCTAACGACCTTTACGCCATCCAGAAGAGTTGATTCCATTCCGCGCAGGCGGTGAAATGGAATGAAGTCTGTCTTAAACACCTTCTTGACCAGCGCCTTAAGGCCGCGCGCGATTGGGTAAAATATGGCTGGGAAAACAGAGCGAGAGTGTACCACCAGCACTTGGTGACCTTGGCGAACCCACTCACGAGCATAGTAGTGGACTACAGGCGTATCATGTGCGCTGTGTCGATTGGGGTACTCAGATGTGAGAACTAGTAGCCGCATTATTCTTTTCGCCAAACCATTCGATTCACGATGTGGGTGTAGCCCTGCACGAGCTTCACAACCTTCGTCGATATGTTTTCAGCGGCGTACGCCGGCACGACACTAGCAAACTCGCCATTCTGGTGCATCTCCACAGCAACACGCACCGCTTCGAGCAAGGCGTTTGATGATATTGAACCAACAATGAACACCCCTTGATCAATGGCTTCAGGGCGCTCGCTCGACGTTCGCAGTGATACCGCCGGAAAGTTGAGGCATGCACTTTCCTCAGGAAGCGTACCACTGTCCGAGACCACGCAGTATGCGTTCAGCTGCAACTTGCAAAAGTCGAAGAATCCAAAGGGCCGCATCTGAAGCACCCGATGATCGAAGGCGACGCCGCGTTGCTCGATCATCTTCTGAGCCCGTGGATGGCAACTGTAGATCACCGGCATTGAATACGAGACAGCCAAGGTATTGATAGCCTTTACAATTGAACGAAAGTTTACCTCGATATCGATGTTTTCCTCTCGATGTGCCGAGAGGAGAATAAAGCGGCGGGGCTCGAGTCCAAGACGCTGTAGGACATCGCTCGCCTCGATGTCAGCCGATACACCGGCGAGCACTTCCATCATTGGTGAGCCAATAACGAAAGTGTACTCTGGCCTCACGCCGGATTCGAGAATGTTACGCCGCGCTTGCTCCGAGTAGCACAAGTTGACGTCGCTGGTAACATCCACGATGCGCCGAATGACTTCTTCAGGAAGGTTTTCATCTTTGCAGCGGTTGCCCGCCTCAAGATGGAAGATGGGAATCTTCAGTCGCTTTGCCGAGATCACTGAAAGGCAAGAGTTTGTATCGCCTAACACGACTACGGCATCTGGCTGTTGAGCGATCATCACCTCGTATGTTTTGGCGATGACGTTTCCCATTGTCTGGCCAACGTTGTCCCCAACAACGCCGAGAAAATGGTCCGGCTGCCGAAGGCCGAGCTCGTGGAAGAAGATTTCATTGAGCGTGTAGTCGTAGTTCTGTCCGGTATGGACCAGCGTGTGGTCAAAGTACCGATCGAACTTTCGGATGATTGCCGACATTTTGATGATCTCAGGACGCGTCCCGACGATCGTCATCACCTTTAGTCTGCTCATGCGTAAAGCCTCTAGCCTACAGGTCGTAGTGCGGATACAGCGAGCGATGCTCTCGAATCCACTCGGCAAGCTCCGCAACCATCGTGGGAATGTCTGGAACTTGAAAGTCCACCTCAAGACGCGTTCGCACGAGTGACTTGTTGATGCTGAGGCCCGGCACCGCATTCACCTGCAGCGTGTCGTGTCTCAGGTGCCAGTTGAAGAGCCGCAAAAGCTCAAACTTGTTCACGGCGCAGTCTGGGACGGTGTTGTACAAGCCACTCAGGCGGTGCGCGGCGGCGTATTCAATTGTGCGTGCAAGCTGCAGCGTGGTCTGTCCATTCCAGATAGAGCCTGTGAAGCCGTTGATAGGCCCAGGCTGCTGCATGAACCAGTTGAGCAGGCCTATTCCTCTAGGGCTGAGGTCCGGTCCAACAATTGAAGTCCGGAGCGTTACGTTTCTATCGTCTTCCAGTTCACCCAGCGCCTTGCTTCGATCGTAGAAGGTCTCACCGTCACGGAAATCGTCCTCGCGATACTGCCCGCGCTTTCCCGAGAAGACGCAGTCGGTGCTAAGATGAATCACCTGCGTCGAGGAACCACGGGTAATGTCGGCAAGAAGGTGTGGCAGGAGTGCATTGATGTACACGGCCGCAGCTTTGTCATGCTCCGCAGCTTTGTTAAGGATACCAATGCAGTTGATCACAGCATCAAAGCTGCCACCCTGTACATGATGCCTGAGCGCCTCGCTATCGCGGACGTCACCGATGATGACCTCGACCAACGGTGAGGCGGTCCGTGCAATGCCCACTACGCTGTGCCCCCTACGCTTCAGATACAGGCAGATGGTGTGGCCGGCCATACCGTTGGCGCCAAGGACGAGGAAGCGCATTTTATCGAAGGCCGAGGCTTGCGCGTTCGGCGCGGATGTAGTCCAAGGTGAGCAGTTTGGTTTTGACCTGATCGGCGTTAAGCATCTCCGTATTGTTGCTATTGAACTCCGTCAGCAGGTTACGGGTGACGTCTCCCTGCGTAAAATACTTGCTATAGTTCAGGCCACGGTTGTCACTAGGGACCCGAAAAAACTTGCCGAGGTCGATAGCCGAAGCACATTCCTCGTTGGTCAGCAGTGTTTCATATAGTTTTTCGCCGTGCCGGATGCCGATCGTCTGGATGTTGTCATAGCTTACGCCAAAGAGATCACAGACGGCCTCGACTTGGGTTTGAAGGGTGCAAGCGGGGGCCTTTTGTACCAGAATGTCACCGTTGGCACCGTGCTCGATCGCGAAAAGCACGAGGTCAACAGCTTCATCGAGAGTCATAATGAACCGAGTCATTGATGATTCGGTCACAGTTACTGGCACTCCAGCTTTTAGCTGTTCGATCCAAACGGGAATTACCGAACCGCGAGAGCAGAGCACGTTGCCGTAACGTGTGCAGCATATCTTGGTCTTTGTCGACTCCACAGTTCGCGACTTCGAGATCACCACCTTCTCCATCATCGCCTTCGATGTTCCCATAGCGTTAACGGGATATGCCGCTTTGTCTGTCGAGAGACAGACAACGGCAGTCACACTCTCGTCGATTGCAGCAGACAGCACGTTGTCGGTGCCCAATACGTTCGTCTTCACTGCTTCGAGTGGAAAGAACTCGCAGGAGGGCACTTGCTTAAGGGCTGCCGCGTGGAATACATAGTCTACGCCACGCATCGCGGCTCGTACGCTACCGATGTCTCGCACGTCCCCGATGTGGTACTTAATCTTTCGCGCCAGCTGCGGCATGCGTCCCTGATACTCGTGGCGCATGTCGTCCTGTTTTTTCTCGTCGCGTGAGAAAATTCGGATTTCCGAAATGTCGGTGTGTAAAAAGCGGTTGAGCACCGCGTTCCCGAATGATCCCGTCCCGCCTGTGATGAGCAGGGTCTTGCCTTCGAATGAAACCATGACTTTGGTTGCTAGATGCTGGGGTACCTTTCGACGCTGTATGACCACTTGCGTACGATTACTCGCCACGTGTTGCGAACGAGTGTTAAGATGGAGCCAAAGCGGAGGGTTGTGTAAATACGGTACAAGAAGGGGATAACTTGGGCGGCGTCATGCACGTTTCGTACACCCAGCTTGCTCCCTTCAAACCGAATGAGTCCCGTTAGTACAAAACCGTAAACGTGTGGTGTACGGATCACACGGCGTCGTGAGTGTGTATGCAATTTATGAAAGAGGTCTAGCAATCCGTGTTGTGCCGCAATTTCACGCAGGATGCGCAATTCGCGCACGAGAACCTCGTTCTCGAAGGTGCTCGTGGACATTAGGTCGAAAGACGCCCGCAGCAACTCCTCAAATGAGAGGGGTTCGAATTCGCCGGGCCAGCCCGGGAGATCCCGCGCCGTCAACAGGTAGTCGGCGGTCATCAACGTTGCCAGCGGTGAGTATGGTTGTGACGCGAGATCTCGGTGCATCAAACGTCCAGCATTATCATTGAAGAACCGTTGAGCAATTTGCTTACTTTCGGCGTCCGTCTGCTGATAACGCCGCCCTTGTGACATATGGGTCGTACCGCCAATGGAAAGCGGCTCATCAGTGAACGCGAAATCCTCGACCTCGCCCGCAAGGACCACACCGGAGAAGCCATCCGGTGTAGGGCAGATATAGAAGGTGCCATCGCTCGTCCGCGACTTGACCTTCGCGATACACGCAGTGGAGACCACACCCTTCATGTAAAACATCGGGCATTCGGAAACTTGGTAGCGAAACGTCTTCGCGATGTTATTGAGGAAGTCTCGCGATTTTATAAGCCGGATGCCACGGTCCCTACGTCGCTCTATGTAAAGGATGTTCTCTCCACCCCTATGCTCCGGATAGGTGAAGCCAGCGAGCGGCCACGTCAGTAAGTCTCGCTTTGTTTCTGTGAGAATCTGGTACATTCGCGTTACCGCTCCTACGACGAGACCGTCGTCCCCTCCCAGGGCAATAACGTAGCCTGGTCGCACCTGCGCCAAGGCAAATTCGAAGTTCTCGCGCATCCCGATGTGCTGTTCGTGCGCGAACAGCTTGATGCGACTATCGATACACATGAGCTCCCGGACAACACGCACCGAGTTGTCAGTGCTACCGTCGTCGGAGACGATGATCTCAAAGTTCGGATAATCTTGGGCCATGCAGCTTCGCAGTGTAGGCCCGAGATATTCCGCGCGATTTTTTTGCGGGATGATAACCGTGAACAACGGATAGGCGGAATTACTCACGGGTGCTGAATGGCTGAGACGCTGGGCAACGCGAAACGCGGAATTACCAGTGACTTCACACCCCGCTTGCGGTAGCGGCGCATTAGGTCATTGTCTATGAAAAACACCGCATAGGCCCCCGCGTATACGATGAGCTGTAGGTTCCCGCCAACATCGGAATAGGGATAGAGCTTCATGCCACCGAGCATGCCAACGGTCATCACGAAGTGCAGGAGCACGACTTGATGAAAGCGTATTGTGCCATTGCGTACTCGGCTGCCCATCAGCGCCAGCCCGCTGAACGCTAGGAATAGAACCGGCGCGACGAGCGGACCGAAATCAAGCACCCAATCACCGGCGAAACCGATAAACACTTCGTCGTTGATACGCAGGTTAGGATACTTCTCGCGCCGCTCGTGGAAGTTCTTGGGGACGCCTTCGAAACCCATCATACGCTTGAACATCGGCACCGTGCGGTCACCATACCGAATACCATTATTGTCTAGACCATTGTTATTGAAAAACAAGTTCTGCTGCCCTAGATAGAACAGCGTTGCGTTGACCCCACCGTCTTCCGATTCCCCAAAACGACTGGCCGTCAAGTAGATCAACGGTACGGATGCGGCGACCATAATGATAAGGCCTATGATCTTAATGGCCCGATTGAGGGCTGGGCTGTACCAGCGCCGTACCGCAACGTACGTGAGCACGAAGGCGTACAGGGCCTCTTGGATGGGCCCGCGCTGTCCAAGCATAACGTTTTGAACGATTCCGATGAGACATGCGATCAGGAGGCCGACAATGATCAGACGGCTTTTATGTTCAAGCGTTACGTAATAGAACAACAGTAAAACGCCGAAGTTACCATATGCATTTGTAATTATCGAGGCGAGGTTTGCGATAGCGCCATCACCCAGCGCATAGCTCTCAGCCATCGCTTCGTTATAGAGATCTTGCCCACCCGTCGGTGTGGTCAGGAGACGGATTACGCTCTCGCCTAAGTTGGCTATGATTGAGGGGAGCTGCGACAGAGCAGCTACTATGAATATCAGGCAGATAGGCAGTAGCACCCAGCGCGAAGGCTGCTGGATGACCGTTATGCGCGACGCATCGAACCGCAGCACAGGGTAGAACGCCACCATCAGTAGTCCATACAGGTACACGAACGGCATCACTCGGATGGGCTCAAACGGATAGTACTCGCTGCGATACAATGCGAGTGACAGTACCGAATAGCAGAAATACGAACCCAGAAGCAGGCTCCCGGCGTCGAGGGTGCGTTTTCGGAGTTGATAGGCAATGCACGTCAGAAGCCATAGCAGTGCATAGCCCAAGAGTATCGTCTCGCTCGCGGTGGTATTCATGACGACCTCTCCGAGACGCCGCCGCCGGTCCGTGCACGGAGTACCCCTTTTAGCAGACCACGCTCAGCCCGCGTGATCCCGATGACGTAACCCAGTCCTAGCGTAAGGACCGACGACGTGCCGACTTGCACGACTAGGCGCAGAAGGGCGTTCGCCACGCTGCGGTGCACGCCGTAGAGTACGGCAGCCAGGATTGCGAGCACCGTCAGCGCCGGCAGAATGAAGTCCCTTAGGTATTCCGAAAGATCGAATCCGTGATAATATCGCCGTATGCACCAGAGGCGTGCGGCATGCGCTGCTACAGCCGCGATGATCATGACGATGTAGGCCATTAGCGCCGGAAACCCAAGGCGGTACAACAGGTACGTTGCCGGAACACAGAGCAAAGTGAAGGTTTCGACGACGAGGTGGTACTCCTTCACGTGTCCTGTCGCCTGCACAATCACCGATATGGGGTTATTCAGCGCCATGATGACCGCGTACACTAGGATAAGGCGCGAGAACAACACCGCCATATTGCTCGGCGTGCCCAGCCACAACCCAAGCACGGTGTCCATCTCAAAGATTATCGGGGCACAGAGCAGCGTCAGACCGTAAAATATGAATTTGTTGCTGGCGCTAAACAGGATGTTCAAATATTCGAACGCGCCTTCAGAGTGCGCTCGAATCATAGCCGGCCGCGCCGCCGTCACTAGGCTCCCAGTGAAAATGCTTATCGCGTTGCTAAGCTGAAGCGATATGGCGCGTGCGGCACTAACGGCGGGACCAAAGAAAAGGTTTACCAGGATCGAGAGAACCTGCACTAACCCTACGCCTGCTAACGATCCGAAGGATAGCCAGCCCGAAAACGCCAAAATCTTCCCAAGTAGCGCACGATTCAGAGGAGCGCTGTATCGGCATTCATCGTACCGTGAGATTGCGAGCAGACTAAAGATGGTCGCGACCAACACAGCGACAACGAGCAAACCGGCGCCATAGTTCGTCATCGCATCATTCGATAAGCGCGTCAGTAGCTCAGCTACACCAAGCTTTGCAATGCTCTCTCCAACACTTACAGCCGCAAAAAGACCGAGATCCTCATGACTAATGATCGCAGACGAAAACGGAACGTGGAGTATTCCGAAAACGAACGTCACCAGAGAGAACTGATAGAGGGTGTTCGCTGCTGCGAGCCGATGCGGCGGAATCACGAGGACGTGGTTCACGAACCACAGTCCCAGTGTCTCGCCGAGCACGATTATGACGATCGAGAGGAGTGCGTAGAGTGCAACAGTCGCCGAGAATACCGCCGCGAATCGCCCTGTTATGCCCTCCCCTAGTGCCGTTGCATAGAAGCGCTGCGTCGCTGTTGCCATCACGCTGCTCGCGCTCGACAGGAGTAGCACCACGCCGGTGACTACGTCGTATACACCGTAGTCGATTGTACCAAAGGCTTTTAGGACCAATCGCACCGAGTAGAGGTTGATGGCCATTACGACCATCATCCTCAGGTATAAGAGCGCTGTATTACCGGCGATGCGAGCGGCTCCGGCCGCGGGGTGCCTGGTCACGACTGCCAATGCGTTAAGGACAGGTGGTGTCGAGATGTCTGGCGCCTTACGCGATTTGCAGCAGCCGCAGGAGCCCCACGCGCACAACCCCGAGCGCAGCGCCGAGGAACAGTGATACCAGAATCATGCGTGCGCGTTGCGGACTACTGCGCTCGCTTGGCACCGTCACTTGTTCGAGTACCGTAAACGCCGGGGTGTCTTGGCTCATTTTGAGTCGTGCCTGTTCCAGCTCACGGCTCAACTGCTGGTACACTTCGAAAGCTAGGTCATATTCTCGCTGTAGCCGGTCTCGCTCGATCTTCGCCGTCGCGCGCATGAGAGTTCGATTTCGATCGTCAAAACTTGCGAGCTCCCGTTGTACGATTTCGTATCGTCGCATGGCCCGTTCCTGCTGTTCCCTGACGAATCGAAACTGCTCACCTGCCTTGCGTGATTCGTAGTCGATGATTCGTGCCATTAGAAGGTTCGAGGTTACGCGTACAAGGTCGGCCGCAGCGTAGGGATCAGGCATCATCGCCGTGATGGTGATGATCGACGTACGCTTATCGATGTTTACCGCAATACGCTTATCCAGGACGCGCACCAGCTTCATGTACTTTTGATCGTACGATTTGAGACGCGTCACGCTGTCAGGCAATGCGGCATTCGTCGATCCGTTTCTCTGCGGTCGCAGCACCGCGAGTATTTCGCCCGGCAGCCCTACCGTATACTTCAGCAACAGATCGGTCAAAGGTTGATCGTATAGCGTCCGGAAGAACTCTAGTGTTGTCGCCGATCGGCCAAGCGTAGTGAAGTAGACTGGGGTTTCTACGACTTGGATGCGGAAATCCTGACTCTTCGCCACCTCGGGATACAAATCGGCGGTGATCGTCTGGTCTGCTGCACCGGCGGGGAGGCGGATGCCTGCGAGCCCGGCGAGACCCGAAAGACCACCGATAGCCCCGGCGCCACTTCGGTAAGGAAGCACGCGGGTCTTCGCGTCGAATTCATCCGGGCTCGCAAAGGCAAGGAACAGGCCGACTAGGCCCGTAATCGCGGTAAAGCGGGCAACCATTCGGCGCTCGCCCCATACGGTTCGTCCGAACAATCGCAGCTCCTCGTACAGTTCGGCGAGGCTCATTTCCTGACTGGACGGAGCGGGGGGCGGTGTCATCGGTGCGTGGTCGGTTGATCGAGAACAAGCGAACTTAGTTCGCGCGATTGCGGGGCAATTTCCATAGCAGGTGTGTCCAATTGGGTGAGGCTGCATGCCGGAGTTTTCAAGCCGAGCCGGCCCACTAGTCCTCCCACTTCGCGCAGGCCGATTTCAATCCTCTGCGCCCGTCATCCCATTCCACACGCCCAACGGGCTCATCGATCCATCTCGTGCTGTCGAGTGCCCGAACGCTATCAAGTGGTCGTCAGGCAGCGCTTACGGTGTGACCCGCTGCAACCTCACGTAGCATTGCGACAATGCGTTGCGCGTGTGCGAGGTCCGGCGAATGATCGGTCTTCATTTGTGTTTAGACAGTCGTGGGAGCTGTTCGTCTCTTGCCACCAACTGGGCTGAGATATCCAGCCATCGAATGCCAATGGTTTCGTCATCCCAGCGCACCCCGTATTCCGCCTCGCGATTATACGGTGCTGATACGGAATACCCTAACACCGTTCCGTCCTTCAGCGCCTGAAACCCATGAAGAAATCCCGGTGGGATGTAGAGCTGCTGATGCCGGACATCGTCGAGCTCGACCCCAACCCACTGGCCAAAGCGCGGTGAGTCTTCCCGCACATCAACAGCCACATCGAACACTCGCCCGTGCAACACGGTCACCAGCTTCGCCTGCGCATGCGGCGCACGCTGGGCATGTAAGCCGCGAATCACACCACGGTGCGACATTGAGACGTTGTGCTGGACAAACATCTCTAGGATCCCAGCCGCCACATATCGATCGCGCTGATATGTCTCCATGAAATACCCGCGCGCGTCTTCGTGAACGTCCGGCGTTATTAGCAGCAGCTCAGGCAGTGCGAGTCGCTCCACCTTCATGACCACGCCACCTTTCTTACCGGCTCCGCCAGATCCGCCCCTCTGGGATGTTCGGCATACGCCAAGGCGAGGGTCCGAACCTCCTCTGTGCTGCGGCACCCCTGCCGGAACGCTACCTCCTCCAGACAGGCCACGGCCAATACCTGCCGGATCTTGATCAATGCCATATAGGTGCTCCCTGCATGCCTTGACTCATTTGCCCCGGTGTCCATTTCGGCCATCCCACGGCAATCTTCATGACCGCATTGTCGTCGAATATTAGTTCGGTCAGGACATACGGAAAACGCGTCCACGGCAGCTTTGCCTGCAGAGATAACATAAGCTTCTGTCACCATTCCTATTGTGCGGGGGTCATGCGACAGCACCCACCTTCCGGACCGCAGCCGCACCAATGGTGCACGCCACCCCACGCCCGACCGCCTCAATCCAAATCACCAACGTGCGTCGGCTCTGCATATCCCGCACAACGCCACGCACCCCGGCCAGTGGCCCATCCAGCACCACGACCTCATCGCCCGCCGAAAAATCCGGTGGCAGCTCCACCGGTTCCGCCTGGGCCTCGGGGGTCGCGATGGCCCGCTGCAGCTGCGCGATATACTCGCTGGTGAGCAGCACCGGCACACTTCCCACTTTCACGAGCGTGAGCACGCCAGGCACCCGCAACAGCTCATGCCAGCTCCACGGTCCTTCCTGCGCAAAGAGGTAGCCGGGAAAGAGCGGCAGTGTGACCTCTTTCCAGCGGTCACTCCATTTACGGCGCGCCGTATAGGTGGGCAACCACGCGGCATGACCAATAGCCTCGAGACGCGAGGCGACCAACTTCTCCGCCCGCGCCTCGGTCCAGATCACATACCAGCGCGCTGCCATGTCATGCACCAAACCGGTACCCGTGCGAGTGCATGGTCAGTCCCAGGCAAAGGCCGGACTGACCACGAATACAGCCCCTCGCCCTTCACATCGGGACACCAGCCTGCATCGGCGCAGACGGCGGGGCGGGGTATGTGGACGGTGCTGCGGACAGACGCGACTCGGCGCCTATCGCACCACCGTTACTTCTTGAAGAGCACCCAGACCGTGGCGAGCGCCGTGAGACTCTGCACGATGATCGAGGTGGTCTGCAGCACGGTCGTGAGCGTTTGTCGCTCGCCCTGCGCGGGCACGACCACGGTCGCCCCCGGTTGCGGGGTGGGATCAAAGTCCATGAAGCCGAGCACCCGCACTCGGCTCTGAATTTTTCCGTTGGGCTGGATCACGTACACCTTCCGCGTATCACCAACGGCGGTCGCACCACCAGCGGCGCGAATGTAGGCGCCCAAACTCCGACCAGTGGCCACCAGCGACGTTGGGGCATTCACCTCACCGCGCACCGA
>JBAXMW010000009.1:0-82521 GCA_037134115.1 Gemmatimonadaceae bacterium
TCGGTGGCGCCGTTCGGTGGCGCCGTTCGGTGGCGCCGTTCGGTGGCGCCGTTCGTTGCACGTGGAACCACCTTCGCGCCAGTCTCGCGACGGGCGGCGGGGCGCCCCGCCGCCTGACGACCGCGCCGCTTACGCCTCGGGCGCCACCGGGAGCCCCACTTCGAGGGCAAAGCGCGTGAGCCCAGCCACCCCGTGGATATCGAGCTTCCGCATCAGGCTCTCGCGGTGCGCCTCCACGGTGCGCCGGCTGATCCCCAGCGCTGCGGCAATCGCCTTGTTCGTCAGCCCACGCACCACGCCGCCCAACACATCCCGTTCGCGGGGGGTGAGCAGGTCCAACAGCGCGGCGGGGGTGGGGGTGTCGGCCGCCGGAGTGCTGCTCAACCGCCGGACGATGGCCGGACTGAAAAAGGTCCCCCCGGCATGCACCGCCCGGATCGCCGCCCGCAGCTCCTCACCGGCACTGTCCTTGAGCAGGTAGCCGTGGGTGCCAATCCGCATCCCTTCGCGCACGTACTCCAGCTGATCGTGCATGCTGAGCATCAGAATCCGGACCTCCGGCATCAGGTCCGTGAGCCGAGCCGCGGCGGCGAGGCCGGTCTCCTCGGGCATGGTGATGTCGAGGACGACCACATCCGGGCGCTCCTGCAGGACCAGATCGACCGCCTGCCGGCCGTTGGACGCTTCGCCAATCACCACGATGTCTGGATCGACATCCAGCACATGGCGGAGCCCTTCGCGGACCAAGGCGTGATCATCGGCAATCACGACGCGGATCGGGGTCATACCGCCCCGCCGGCGGTGAGCGGCACACGCAAGGTCACCACCGCGCCACCCGTCTCTTGATTCCCCAGCGTCAACGTGCCCCCCACCCCAAAGAGTCGCTCTCGCATCCCCGTGAGCCCCATGCGTCCGTCGGCATCGCGCACCTGTCCCTCCCGGGTCAGCGGGAATCCTTGTCCATCATCGCGGACGGTCACCGTCACGGCGGCCATCTCCGATGCCACCTGCACCATCACCACACTCGCCCCCGCGTGACGCGCCACATTGGAGAGCGCCTCCTGCAACGCCCGGAAGAGCGCCAGCTCCGCATCCGCCGACAACGCCGGGAGCGCGTCAGGGGCGCGCAAGCTGGTGCGCAATCCACTCCGCTCGCCAAAGTCGGTCACCAGCGATCGCAGCGCCGGCAGCAGCCCCAGATCATCGAGCAGCGACGGCCGCAGATCACTCGTCACCTGCCGGATGCTCGCGATCCCCTGATCCACGAGCCCCAGGAGCCGATCCAGCCGTGGCGCCGCCGCCTCGGTCATGAACGTGCGGAGCGCCTCAAGCTGCATCTTCACCGCCGAAAACACCTGCGCGGTTTCGTCATGCAGCTCACGCGAGAGCCGGCGCCGTTCATCCTCGTGTTGGCGCACCATCCGCCCCGAGAGCCGCTCCAACGCCTGCGTGCGCGCCGCCAGCTGCTGGTCGAGGGTGAACTGCTCGAGCGCCGCCCCCACCTGCTGACCGAGTGCGAGCAAGAAGTCGTCATTGAGGGCGGTGAACGGATTCCGTACATCGCCAGCCATCACCAACGCGCCCATCAACTGGTTCGCCGTGACGATGGGGAGCGCGGCAATGAACGGATGATCACCGGACGCCGTCACCACCGTGGGGCGGCGCGTGTTCCGCATCCGGACGAGTGCATCCGCCACCGCAGGCGGCGGCGCCTCATCCACCCACGACGTACACGTCCCTGCCCCTCGGGTGAACTGCCCACTCGATGTATCCCCAGCAAAGGCGAACATGGCGGCACCGCGGACCCCGGGGAGGGTGAGCGGACGGCTCAGCAGCAGATCCATCGGGTCGGCCTGGGCCGTGCGGCGCTGCAAATCCCCGCTGAGCGCCGTCAGCGCCTGCACGCCACGCCCAAGGTCATCGAGCACCAGCAGGACGAGCCCGGCCCCGACGAGCAGCTCAAAACAGATGTCGAGGTAGTAGCCCCACGGCGCCCACGCCCCCTGCGCACGCAGGAACGGATAGTCGAGGTGGTGCAGTCCCCAGAGCAGAAAGGCAAAGGCCAGCAGCCGCGCGCCGGGCGACGCCGCCGTGCGATGATGCCGCCAGAAGACCCAGCCGGTCCACACCGTCGCGCCGCTCAGGAACAGCACCGCCGGCAGCGCGGCCCAGAGGAATTGATCCAACTGATAGATCGCGATGAACGACCAGAGCGGCGGAAAGAGCAGCGCCACCAACCAGCGTCGACGGAGCACCGGCTGCCGCCAGAACACCATCGCGGCCCAGAGGAGCGCGAGCGCCGTCCATCCGGTGGTCACCTGATGCCAATACAGCCAGACGCGCGCACTCGTCCCGAGGAAGATCAGGATGCACAGCAGACGCGCGACATAGAGTCCCCACGCGACAGCGAACCACCCGAACCACGGGCGCCGATAGCGCGTGAACAGCTGCGTGCTCAGCACCGCGAGTCCGGTGGTGACCGCACCTTGCAACAGGGCCGCCGCCCACTCGGTGGCCTCCACGGGGGGCACCGTGAACGATGACGCCTGCATCAGCATGGCATCACGGGACAGCGATTACGCATCGGTGAGCGGCACCGCGCCCTGCGGTCCCGTGTCCGGTCCCGTGGTCGGTCCCATCATCGGCGCCGTGGCAGCGCCCTCGCTGCTGCCGCCCGTCACGTGATACACCGTGCGCGACGGGAAGGCCACCTGGCTCCCCTGCTCCGTCACGATCTCGCGGATCCGCAACAACATGCGGTGGCGAATCATGAGGAACTCAGGCCAGTCCGTCGTCTCGAACCAGGCCAGCACATGCAAGCGGATCGCCGACTCGGTGAACGCCACGACATGCACGCGCACCGATTCCTGCCAGAGACGCGGATGCGCCCGCAGCGCCGCCTCAATGGCATCACGCACGGTATCGATAACCGCGACCGGCGTGTCGTAGGTCAAATCGAGATCGGTGCGCAAACACATGCGGTCCCGCTCGCCGAACGTTTCAATGCGCTCGTCCGCCAAGCGCCCGTTCGGGATGCGCACCACCGTGCGCTCGTGCGTGCGGACACTCGTGGAGCGGAGGCCGATCCGCTCCACCGTCCCCTCCACCGTGCCCGCGCGCACCCAATCGCCCACGCGAAAGGCGCGATCGGCGGCGAGCGAGATGGAGCCAAACAGATGCTCCACCGTTTTCTGCGCCGCCAGCGCGACCGCGATTCCGCCAATGCCCAGACCAGCGAGCAGCGTGCCGACCGGATACCCAAACTGCGAGAGCGCAACCAGCACCGCGACAATGACCACGGCCACGCGCAGGAAATTCCCAAGCAGCGGCACCAGCGTGCGCGCCTGACCACCCTGCCCCGCATCCCACGCCGCGTTCTCCAACCGATGCTGCACCAAGCGAATCACCCGGAGCAACGACCAGAAAAACGCCAGCAACACCAACCCACGCGAAGCCGACTCGATAAACAGCGCCACCCGCGCGTTGAGGTCGAGCAACCCCAGCACCGGACCGGTCAGCAGCGCACCGACCCACAACCGGAACGGCCCGCGCAGATTCGCGAGCAACAGGTCATCCCAGTCCGTCGTGGTGCTCGCCGCCAACCGCACAAGAACCCGACGGAGCGTCGCCCCCAGCAACCACGCCGCGATCAAGATCAGCGGCAACAACAGCGCGAGCCCGATCCACTGCCACAAGAACAAATGCAGCGGGCCTTCACGCAGGAACGTCGGCGGCAATCGGTCGCGCAGCCACGGCGCCCCCAGATTGGCATACCAGCTATCGATGGCGTTCACCGTCCCCGCTGAAAAGACCCAGTGCGGCGGCGTGTTCCCCGGCATCTTCACCAGCCGGACATCCACCTCCCGACCGGTCTCGTCGACAATGGCGCCAAGCCGCTCCCCGAGATGGTCATCATCGGTGGTATCACCAACGGCGAGCGGCGAGAGCGTGGCCGGATTGATCGCCAGCCGCTGATCGAGCACCACCTTGAGGCGCCGCGCGAGTTGCGCGGCATTGTCGCGGTCCGACGTCGGCACCGCGAGAAAGTGGGCGGCATCGTCCCACGCCTTGGCATTGGCGAGCCGCGTGAACTCCTGCAACGCCGCCCGCGGGGAGGCCGGTGACACCACGACGGTGTCCGTCGCCGCGCGGCTCGGCGCACCCGTGGTACCGCGTGGCATCTGGGCCGTGATCACCAGAGGCCAGAGCATCAGCGCTGACAGGGTCAGCATCACGGCCGCGCCGCGACGACGATCGAGAAGCATTCGCACAAGGAGGATCCCCGAGAATGCCCCGGGTGGGGCTCGAACCCACGACCTACGGCTTAAAAGGCCGCTGCTCTACCAGCTGAGCTACCGGAGCGGGTAACCAAAACGGTCACACCGGCACGCTTGCACGTGCCGACGGCAATCTAGTCAGCTCCCGAAAAAATCCTACCGGGTCGGCTTGGCCAGCCATTCCCCGCCATCGATCACGAAGATCGCCCCGGTGATCCAATCGCCGGCCGGTGAGGCGAGGAAGGCCACCATGTTCGCGATGTCCTCCGGACGTCCCCACCGCCCCATCGGGATCCCCTTCGCGGCATACTCCGCCATATGCCGCTCGGCGGCGGCAAAGACGTCAGTCACCCCGCTGTCGGCGGGCGGGGTGAAGGCCTTCCGGACCCCCTCCGTGGGGATCGGCCCCGGGGCGATGGCGTTCACGCGGATCCGCTGCGGCGCCCACTCCATCGCCAGCGTCCGCGTGAGCGCGTCCACCCCGGCCTTGGCGGCAGTGGCATGCGCCATGAGCGGCCAACCGCGGTAATGGAGCGTCATGCTGGTGCTGATGATCCGCCCACCGCCCTGCTGCGCCATGATGCCGTAGACGGCCTGCGAGCAGTAAAAGGTGCCATAGAGATCGATTTCGATGACGGCCTTCCAGGCATTCGGCGACAGCGTCGCGCTCGGGGCGTAAAAATTCCCCGCGGCGTTGTTCACCAGCACATCGAGTCGGCCATGCTGCTGGGCAATGCCATCGACCACTTCCTTCACCCGCTCCTGCTGACGCACGTCGAGCGCTACGGTGGAGGCGGAGCCACCGGTGCTGGTGATGGTGGCGAGGGCGGCTTCGAGATGCTCGGGCTTCCGGCTGGCGATGACCACGTGGGCGCCGAGGCCGGCGAGCAGCTGCGAAATCCCGAGGCCAATCCCCGTCCCGCCGCCCGTAACGAGGGCGACCTACCCCTCAAGCAAACCGGGACGGAAAACCGACGTCAAAGCGGTGGCATCTAGCGGCGTCATAGTGACTTCTCTGGAAGGCAGGTGACGTCAGGAGAGCAGGTCGAGCGTGACCTGCTCATCGAGACAAAAGCTCCGTCGATGATGGCGCGTGAGCCCGTGCACCGCCAGCGCCTCACGATGCTGGGCCGTGCCGTAGCCCGCATTGCGAGCCCAGGCGTACGCGGGATAGCGCGCATGTAGCTGCTCCATCAGGCGATCGCGGGTCACTTTCGCCACAATCGACGCGCAGGCAATCGCATAGCATTTGCTATCGCCTTTCACGACCGCGGTGTGTGTGTGTCCGAGGGTACGCAGCGGTAAGCCATCGACCAGCACATGGTGCGGCGCCTCGCCGAGTGCGGCGGGAATGCGGGTGAGTGCGCGCTGCATGGCGCGGACCGTGGCGTGATAGATGTTGACCCGATCGATCTCCGGCACCGAGGCGGCGCCGAGGCAGACGGCCAGCGCCCGCTCGCGAATGCGCGTCGCGAGCGCAACACGGAGGGCCGGGCTCAGGCGTTTGGAATCATCGACGCCGGCAATGGCCCGTTCGCCGGGGGGCATGACAATGGCACATGCGACAACGGGGCCCGCGAGGGGGCCCCGTCCGACTTCATCGACCCCGGCGAGCAGCGGACCGTGTTGGGCCCGCGCCTCACTCTCAATGGCACTCCAGCGCGCCACCGGGATGTTGCCCGCGCGACCGAATCAGGACTCGATCGCGCGGTGCCGCCTCAGCCGTTCGTCGAGGGGCGGATGACCTTCCGCTCCTTGATGCGCGCGGCCTTGCCGGTCACGTCGCGGAGGTAGTACAGCTTGGCGCGGCGCACGACACCACGACGCACGACCACCAGGTCGGCGATCATCGGGCTGTGGAGCGGGAAAATACGCTCGACGCCGACACCGTTGGAGATCTTCCGCACCGTGAAGGTCTCGCTGACGCCACCGCCACGACGGGCGATGCACACGCCTTCAAAGGCCTGCACACGTTCCTTATCGCCTTCCTTCACGCGCACGTTGACGCGGACCGTGTCGCCCGGACGGAAGGGCGCCACCGAGGCCTTCATCCACTCTTTCTGCGTTTCGATAAACGGATGCATCTGTCACTCCGGGGCCAACCCACAGCCCGGTAATAAGTGCTGCCGATCCGGCGGGACCATACGGCATCCCTGCCAGTGCGAGAGGCCACGACGCGGACACGGGAGCGAAGTCTCCCGACCGGAACCGACGTGGCATCGCCACCGGAGCGCGGGCGTCATTGACGAATACCCGAGGGTACCCGTCGCGTGCCGCCGGGGCTCCAGGAAGCCCTGCGTCCCACCACCGCGGGAATCCGCTGCGGGTGGGATTTCCCCCGACATTCCGGGGGAGCTGTGAAGGATAACCGGGTCCGGGATCGGGGCGCAATTGGGGGAGGCCGGTCAGGACGCTACCTTTCGGAATCCTTACCCCTTGCCCATGGCCATCCCTCCTGCCTCCCCGCTGGCCGCAGCGCCTGCCCTGACCTACCCGGTGACCCGCACCGTCGACCAGGTGGACTGGTACCACGGCGTCCCGGTCGCCGACCCGTATCGGTGGCTCGAGGATGACACCTCCGAGGAGACCGGTGCCTGGGTCGCGGCGCAGAATGCCGTCACCGACGCCTTTCTGGCAGGGATTCCCTTCCGGGAGGCCTTCCGGAGGCGGCTGACCGCCCTGGTGAACTATCCCCGGGAGTCCGCCCCTGAGGTCAAAGGCCGGTGGCGCCTCTTCGCCCGGAACGAGGGGCTCCAAAACCAGGCCGTCTATTACCTGCAGGACGGGGACGAGGGGACCCCGGAGGTCCTGATCGACCCGAACGCCCTGTCGGCCGATGGGACCACCCGCGTCGCCGGCCTGACCTTCGATGGGGCCGGCACCCGGATCGCATACATGCTGAGCGCCTCCGGCTCCGACTGGCAGGAAATCCGCGTCATTGATCTGGCGACCCGGGAGGAGCTCCCGGACCGGGTGGAATGGGTAAAGGTCTCCGGCATCGCGTGGCACGGCGCCGGCTTTTTCTACAGCCGGTATCCAGAGCCCGCTGACACGGCGGCCGCGTACTCGTCGGTGAACGAAGACCATCAGGTCTTCTACCACGCCCTCGGCACCCCACAGTCCGCCGACCGATTGATTTATCAGGACGGCGAGCATCCGCAGCGATTCCATCAGCTCTTCACCACGGAGGATGAGCGCTACGCCATTCTCTATCTGAGCGATCGCGGCCAGGGGAAAGATGGCAATGCCCTGTCGGTCATGGATCTGCACGATCCGACACCGGCCTTTCAGCCACTCTGGACCGACTTCGACGATGAACTGAGCGTGCTGGATAACGTCGGCGCGTCGCTGTTGGTCGTGACGAACCGTGGCGCTCCGAACCGTCGGGTGATCGCCATCGACCTCGCCACGCCGAGTGAATCGGCATGGCGCACCATTATCCCGGAGCGGCCCGAGCCGCTCGATGCCGCCTCCACTGCCGGCGGGCGCCTCTTCGCGCTGTATTTGCAGGACGTGACCACGCGCGCCGAGGTGCATGCACTGGACGGCAGCTTCGAGCGGACGATCACGTTGCCCGGCGTGGGCACCGCGGTCGGCTTTACGGGTGCCCGTGATGCCGAAGCCGTGTACTACACCTTCACCTCGTTCACAGCGCCGCCAACGGTCTATCGCTACCAGATCACCGACGGTGCGAGCACGATGGTACGGCAGGTCACCCTTCCCTTCGATCCGACGCAGTTTGTCACGCGGCAGGTCTTTGTCCCGAGCGCCGACGGCACGCGGGTGCCGGCGTTTATCGTGTGTCGTCACGACGTGGTGCTGAACCGTCAGAATCCCACGCTGCTCTACGGCTACGGCGGATTCAATGTGACGCTCCCACCGGCCTTCAGTGCCCTGCGCGTCGCGTTCCTCGAGCAGGGTGGGGTCTTTGTGCAGGCCAACCTGCGTGGCGGGGGCGAGTACGGCGAAGCGTGGCACCGCGCCGGCATGAAGCTGCAGAAGCAGAATGTGTTCGATGACGCCATCGCGGTCGCGGAGTGGCTCGTGGCGGAGGGGTACACGACGCCGGCCCGCTTGGCGACTCAAGGCGGGTCGAATGGTGGGCTGCTGGTCGGCGCGCTGATGACGCAGCGTCCGGAGTTGGCGCGGATCGCATTGCCGGCGGTCGGCGTGATGGACATGCTGCGGTTTCACAAATTCACGATCGGCTGGAACTGGATCGCGGATTATGGCTCAAGCGATGATCCCGAGGAGTTCGCAGCGCTGCATGCCTACTCGCCGCTGCATGCGCTGCGCGATGGGGTCGCCTACCCGGCCACCCTCATCACCACCGCCGATCATGATGATCGCGTGGTGCCGGCGCATTCGTTCAAGTTCGCCGCGCGCTTGCAGGCCGCGCATCGCGGACCGGAGCCCGTGCTCATTCGCATTGAGACGCAATCGGGGCACGGCAGTTCGTCGCTCTCCAAGAGCATCGCCGAAACCGCTGATGTATACGCCTTCCTCTTTCACGCCTGCGGGATCACCCCGACAATTCCCGAGTGATCCCACCGGCGTGATGCCGACTTAGGGTTTCTTCACCGGAAACGGTCGAGGGGCCGGCAGCTTCTCGGCGAACCGCCAGGGCGCCGGCCCTTCTCGCGTGAGGGGGAGCCCCAGCAACCGCGCGCGCACCATCGCAATCGGCATGGGACCGCCTTGCAGGATGGCATCATGGAACGCCCGCTCGGTCATCTTCTTGCTGTCGACGAGCTCAGCATGCAACGCCCGCAACTCCAGCCCGCCCAGCATGTACGCGGCCTGGTAGGTTGGTGAGTAGCTCCCATTGAAGGAGCGTCGGACCTCCCCTTCGGCGTTCGCCCGCTCGAAGTTCACCGTGTCCACGAGGAATTGAATCGCCTGCTCCGGCGTCATTTTCCCCAAGTGGAAGTTGAGCGAGAAGATGATCCGGGCGCTCCGGTGCATCCGCCAGAACAACGCGCCGATCCGATCTTCCGGGCTCACATGAAAGTCGTGATCCCAGAGGAACATCTCCCAATACAGCGACTGCCCCTCGTTCCAGAAGGGCGTGGCGAAGAGCCGACGATGCGGATTGTAGCGCGCGGCCATGAAGCCCTGCAGATGATGGCCAGGATTCAGCTCGTGAAAGACGGTCGCGTGTGAGAAGTGCGGATTATTGCCGCGCAGGCTCATCAGCTTTTCGTCGTCCGTCATCTCCGCGGTCGGATAGGCCACGAGAATCTGATCGCCGCCAAGGAAAAATGGCGCGACCCGCTGCCGCTCCGGCGTCATCATGTCCATGCGCCAGTCTTCGCGAGCGAGTGGCGGAATAGTGACCCAGTCATGCTGATCAAAAAATGCCTCCGCCTGCCGAGCCAGATCACGAATGAGCTCCGGCTGCTTCCCCGGCTCGACGTAGGTGTCTTTGACCTTCTCCATCGCCGCCTTCCAATCGTCACCAAATCCCATCTCGCGGGCGGCCTTCTTGGCTTCGGCCAAACTGAACGCATACTCGCGCTCCGCGATGGCAATGAGCTCAGGCGCGGTGTACGGGATCATCTCGTGCCGGAAATCCGTCGCCAATCCGTCGGCGCCAATCGGATCGCCAATGATGGGTCCCGTATTATCACTCGCGGCACCACCGCCGGCACCACCGCCGACACCACGTCCTCCAGCGGGGGCGGCCGCGGGCGCACCGGCCGGCCCCCCGGCTCCTCGTCCCGCGGCGACCGTGGCCCCCGGAAGTCCTACGAGTCGCTGCCGAATAGTTTGTGCGTAGCGCTGCATCGCGTCGTCGAGCTTCTGATACGGGTTGGCCACCCACCAGGTGAAGAGCGGATCGTAGCCGGTGTAAAACCGGTACCATTGCCCGATCACCCCACGCATGGCATCAAGCTGATCCGCAGCGCGATTGGCCACCGTCTTCGAGGCTCGCGGCCCCGGCGCATCGATGGCCGATCGGAGGCTGTCGATCTGCCGTGCCAACGCGGCGACGGTGTGCGCCGCATCAGCGGCCATGAAGGTGCGCAGGTTCCGCCGATTATCGTGCAGCTGGAGCAATCGGTCCGCGAAGGGGAGCAGGGGCTGCATTTCCGCGCGCTGTCGATCCTGCCGATCGGCAAGCTCCAACTGATAGCGCAGATGATTGTCGAGCAGGAGATAGTCCGCCTGCCCTTCACGCGTCAGCTTCTCGAAAGCCATCTCGCGGAGCCGAGTGCGCCACGAGGTATAGAAGCCACGCAGCCGAAGACGCTGATCGGGCGAGTCGACACCATCATAGCGCCGATTCAGGACGCTCTGATCGACTTGAAAACGCTCCACCACCGCCGCGAGCTCGCTCTGCCCGGCCGGCATCAAGGTCGAGAGCGCAGGCACCGAGGCGAGCGGATCCGCAGGAAACGGGGCGGACACGCGACCCGCCGTGGCCCCCGTGTTGGCTCGACCGCTGGCGTTGCCAGACGGCTGCACGCCCTGGGCGACCGCAGCGGCCCCCGACAACGTCTGCGTGACCATGAACGCCGCGGTGAGCACGAGCGGCCAGCGCCGTGGCGCGCGATGCAGATGAGCGATTCGATACCGCACGGGGAGACTCCGGCAAAGTTCAGGTAGGCCACGCGACGCCCATCGTCTGCGCACAGCGCCCACCGTCCGCAGCGAAGTTGTTGGCCAGCGGCCGGGTCCGCCAGCCGGTCCGAACGGAAACAGGCCCCCAGTCGATCGACGATCCGCGATTGCCCGCCAGCGCATCTCCCCGTAGCGTATGCCTATGCCCATGCCATTGCCTGAATACGATACGCTGGACGGACTGGGGCTTGCCGCCCTCATTCGCACCGGCCACATCAGTGCCACGGAAGCCACCGAGGCCGCCCTCGCCCGCATCGCCGCACGGAATCCCGCGCTCAATGCCGTCGTCCGGGTTTTGGCGACCGAGGCCCGCGCCAGCGTTGCCGCGAT
This sequence comes from Gemmatimonadaceae bacterium, assembly GCA_037134115.1. Taxonomy (GTDB): domain Bacteria; phylum Gemmatimonadota; class Gemmatimonadetes; order Gemmatimonadales; family Gemmatimonadaceae; genus Gemmatimonas. Next base: position 11,232 of record JBAXMW010000009.1, read on the forward strand.
CCCATCCGCTGCACCCTTTGCCGGTGTGCCCATGGTGATCAAGGATCTGCAGGCGCTCGTGCGCGGCGTGCCGACCAGCCATGGCACCCGTCCCATGCAGACGGTGATCCCCGATCATGACAGCGAACTGGTGGCGCGCTATCGGCGCGCCGGTGCCGTGTTCGTTGGCAAAGCGAACACGCCGGAGTTGGGGCTCACCCCGTTCACCGAAAGTGAGGCACTGGGGCCCGCGCGAAATCCGTGGGACATTACCCGAACCACGGGCGGCTCCAGCGGCGGCTCCGGTGCCGCGGTGGCGGCGCGCATCGTGCCCATGGGACATGGCGGTGACGGGGGCGGATCGATTCGCATTCCCGCGTCGTGCAACGGACTCTTTGGGCTCAAGCCCACGCGGGGCCGCATGCCGACGGGGCCGGATCTGGGGAGCGTGTGGGGCGGCTTTGCGCAGGAGCATGTGCTCACGCGCAGCGTGCGCGATTCAGCGGCCATGCTCGATGCGACGGCTGGCGACGATGTGGGGGCGCCGGTGGCCTGCCCGCCGCAAGCGCGGCCGTTCCTCGATGAGGTCACGACGGCTCCCGGCCGGCTCCGCATTGCGATGACCAGCACGCCGTTCTTCGGCAATCATGTGCACCCCGACTGCGTGGCCGCGATGCAGGAGACCGGTCGGCTGCTGGTTTCGTTGGGCCACGAGGTAGTGGAGGACACGCCGGCGCTCGATGGCGAGGCGCTGGCGCAGGCCTTCCTCACGGTGGTGGCCGCAGAGTGCCGCGCCGACCTGGAATGGATGGGACACGAACTCAAGCGGGCGCCACGCCGGGAGGACGTTGAAGTGGCCACCTGGGCGCTCGGGCTCGTGGGCCGGAACTTCCGGGCGTCAGAGTATGCGCTCGCCGTGCGGGCATTACAGATGGCGGGTCGCACGATCAGCCGCTTTCTCATGCGCTACGATCTGCTCCTGACGCCCACGCTGGCAGATCCGCCCTTTGTGGTCGGCGCGCTGCAACCCACGGCGGCCGAGAAGGTCGCGATGTCGGTGCTCGGGGCCTTGGGGCTGGGCAGCGTGCTCGGCTCACCCAGCCTGCTGGGGAAGATGGTGGAGAAGGCCTTCGGCTTCATTCCCTACACGCCGATTTTCAATGCCTCGGGGCATCCGGCCATGTCGGTGCCACTCAGCTGGAATGCGCAGGGGCTGCCGATTGGCTCGCACTTCGTTGGCCGCTTTGGTGATGAAGCGACACTCTTTCGTGTGGCGGGGCAGTTGGAGCAGGCGCGTCCGTGGGCCGATCGGATGCCGCCAGGACTGGCGACATAACGCCGCGCTCCCCAGCAACAACAACGGCCTGCGCCCCAGCGAGTGGAGCGCAGGCCGTTTGCGTGGCGATGCGTATTACTTCCGCTTGGCCCCGGTCAGCTTGCCGAGGGCGCCAAGTGTGGTTTGCGCCGCGTTCAGCCCGAGACGGAAATCGGCATCGCTGAAGGTGGCAAAGAGATCGGTGGGCTGATGCCAATGCGGATCCCAGCCGCTGCCGACCTGCGTGCCGCGTTCGTTTTCGCGCAGGCTGACCGCCGCAATCAGGTCCTGAAACGGACCGGAGTCGGTGTTGGTCATATGTGGCCCCACCTGCGCGGGATAATCCGTGGCATAGCGCGCATTGGCCGAGTGCAGCGCCCAGGCCAGCGCCTGGGAGGCCGCCGCCATCTTGGAGTTCGACTGGAACTCAATGTTCACATCGGCCTCCGGGCGCTGATCCTTCGCGATCGATCCATCGGCCTTCGGCATGCCATGATCGAACATCATCATGTCATGCTGAATCATCCCCAGCCACTTGGGTTCGGGATATTTCCCGGAGCCTTTCGGGCTTTCCTGTCCCTGCAGCGCGGCGCGCTGTTCGACATAGGCCCGGGCGCCGTTCAGGCCGCTCTCTTCGTTATTCCAGAGGACGAAGCGAATGGACCGTTCCGTGGTGACATCGGGGCTGCTGAAAATGCGGGCCAGCTCCATGACGATGGCGCTGCCGGAGGCATCGTCGTTGGCCGCTTCACCCCACCCAATGCCATCCATGTGTCCGCCGACGATGTACATCTCCTCCGGATGCGTGGTGCCGATCTTCGTGCAGTACACTTCCTGACGGGGTCCCGGCGTGCTCGGTTCGGCGTTGAGGGCGCGAAGCCGGGCGTCCGGCTGCAGCAGCGAATCGCTGTTCACCCCCGTGCGCGTGCGAATCCCGCGGTTCCGACCACCACCGGCCGCCGTCTGCACCGCCGGCGCGCGCGTCGGCGCAGCAGCGCCCCCCGGAGCGGCTCCCGCTCCGCGACCACCGCCAGCAGGGGCGGCGGCACGAACCGGCTCTGCGTACTCATAGGTGATGCGTTCGGTATTGGTGCAGCCCACTTGCTTCAGCTGGGCTTCAATCCAGTCCACCGCCTTCCGATTCCGTTCGGTCCCCTGACGCCGATCCCCGAACTGGGTGAGTCCCTTGATGGTCGCCTTGTAGGACTCGAGGTTGAGCCGCGAGGCGAGCACGGCCACGGGATCAGTGGAATCGATCACCGCGGGCGGCGTGGGCAGCACGCGTCCCTGGGCCAGCAACAGGGCGGGCGTACCGAGCAACAGCAGGGAGGCCGAGCGGAGTGAGTGACGCATGCACAGCACCGGAGAAGAGGCGAAGAAGAAAGCGCAGCGCGTGGTGGCGCGCCGCGATCGGCGAGAGCGCGAGGAGATCACTGGTACGGCGGCGACAGGATGCGCATAAGGGACCCATGCAAGCCAAAGGCCCACGTGCCACCAAAGCGCAGATCGAGGAGACGCCATTCGCCACGCTGCCGAACGACCACCGCGGTATCGCTCCAGACAACAGCGGGCTTCTGCTGATCGTTCGTCATCTTGACGGGCACCAGCACCGTATCGCCCGCGCCCACCGGCGGCTGCGGGACGACCGAGGTCGTGCCCTCAAAAAGACTCGAGAACATGTCGCCATCGGTGAAGCGCGGCTTTTCACTGGGCGCAGCTTGCTTGTCGGCGCTGCGGACGGAGTCGGCTGCGGCCAAGAGACGGGCCAGCGTGTCGGCAATGAACGGCTCCAGCGCGCGGCGTTGCTCGGGCGTGGGTGCCCCAAACACGCCGGCGGCCTCGCGCATGGTGTAAAACTGCTGCACCACCTCCGCGGGCGCCGTCCCCTTCCCGCTTCGGCATCCGGCGAGCGCCAGCATGCTGATGGCGAGCAGTCCAACGCGCCGTTGCACGGTGGTCATCAGCGTGTCCCCGCATAGCCGGGTCCGCGCAGGGCCCGCCCGGGCTTGGCCCCGGTGTGCTTGCCATCGCGCCACACGGCCATCCCGTTGACAAAGACATGCTGCACGCCGGTCGACAGCTGGTGCGGCTTCTCGAAGGTGGCGAGGTCGGTCATCGTGGCCGGGTCAAAGAGCACCAAGTCGGCGAACATCCCTTCCTTGACGAGCCCGCGATCACGAAGCCCGAGGATCTGCGCGGTGGACCACGTCATCTTGCGAACCGCTTCCTCAAGCGGGAAGAGCGAATCGGTCCGCACAAATTTGCCGATCATGCGGGCGAAGGTGCCGTACGAGCGCGGATGCACAAGGTCGGTGGTCGTATCCGGATCAAAGCCCCCGGCATCACTCCCCACGATCACCCATGGCTGCTTGAGCATGGTCGCCACGTTGGCATCCGACATCCCAAAGGTCACCTTCCCGAGCGTGTTCTTCTCGCCAAGGGTGAGGGCAATAATCGCATCCACCCAGTCCTTCCCGAGGGCCTTCGCGATGGCATCGAGCCGCCATCCTTCGAACCGCTTCCACTCCGGCAGCCGGAAGCCACTGATCTGGTAGGCGCTGGGCGGGTTCTGCTGACAGTAGTTCGTCGCGGTGGGGGCCGGGTCCGTCATCTCACGCCGGATCCGTGCCGCCAGCGTCCGATCCTGCAACCGCTCCAACAACTTGCCGTCAGCATGGACCCACCCCGGAATGCACGACGACAAGTTGTTGCCCGACGCCGGATAGGTATACATCGTGGCCTTCACATCCTGCCCCGCCGCGCGCGCCGAATCGATCTTACGGATCGCGGGCCCCGCGAGGGGCCAGTTGCGCTGCCCCGAGGCCTTGAAGTGATAGACCACGACGGGGACACCGCCCTCCTTTCCGATGCGAATCGCTTCATCGAGCGCGGTCAACAGCTCGTTCTCTTCCGAGCGGACATGCGTGATGTACGTGCCATGCAACGGGGCCATGGCCTTGGCATTCTCAATCAGCTCGGCGGTGCTCGCGTAGGCGCCCGGCGGATAAATCAGGGCGCTGGAAATCCCAAAGGCGCCGTCGCGCATCGCGTCCCGAACAATCGCCCGCATGGTATCCTGCTCGGCCGGCGACGCCGCCCCCTCCCGACGCCCCATGACATAGGCGCGCACCGTACTGGCGCCGAGGTAGCTCCCGACATTCACCGCGTTGCCATGCGCTTGCATGGAATCGAGCCACATGCCGAAGCCGTGGGGACCGCGGTAGTGCGCCACATGTGACGTCATGAGCGAGTCTTCCGGGGCCGCTCCCATGAACAGCGAATCCACCCGAACATTGGACGGCGCTGGCGTAGTGGATTCCCCGAGAATTTCGGAGGTCACCCCCTGCGATACTTTGCCGATGACACGTCCATCGGCAAACAGCAGCTGATTCCAGCTGTGCGATTGAATGTCGATAAAGCCAGGGGAGAGGACGAGCCCCTTGGCGTCAAGCCGTGTACCAGCTGGCGCCTGTGCCAGCGCCCCATCGGGGGCCACCGTGGCGATGCGATCGCCACGCACGCCGACATCGCCCCAGTACCACGGGTTGCCCGTGCCGTCCACAATGCGGGCATGCGTAATCACGACATCGTAGGCCGGTGTCGTGGACGCACCGTCACCACAGGCGGCCAGCAGCGCCAGTGGCGCGGCCAGCAGGGCCGTGCGCCACACGCGACGTTGCCAGGTGGGTATGCGTTTCCCCTGCATTAGGACACTCCGAGTGGGTGAGAAACGGGAGCGGATCGACGCGCCAACTCCCGCAACAATAACAGGGCACTCAGTCCCGCTTGGACCGTCGCGGTGAGCACCGACAACAGCCACACCTGATGCAACGTGAAGCCGGTGCGCGTGGAGAGCCACAACGCGGGCAAGGCGAACAGGAGGAACCGGGCGATGCTGCTCAGCAGCGACGGGATCGTGTTCCCCAACGCCTGAAACATCCCCGAGCAGGTGAAGATCAAGCCGGTTGCCACGAAGTTCCAGGAGATGACACGCAGAAAATCCGCACCAATCGCGACCACGGGGCCTTCAGTCGTGAAGCCACCAATAGGCCATTCCGGCTTGATCTGACAGATCAGCGTTAGCACCACCATGGGGATCGAGCCAATGAGGACCGCCCAGCGGAACGTCTCGCGCACGCGATCGAGGCGACCGGCCCCAACATTCTGTCCCGCCAGTGGCGCAGCGGAAAACGAGACGGCCATCGCCGGGAGGAAGATCGCTTGCATGACGCGCGACCCAATGCCGTAGCCCGCCTGCGCCGCCGCGCCGAAATCCCGAATGACGTAATACAGCACGCCGGTCGTCAGAAACATGATGGCGAACTCCGCACCGGGCGGAACCCCAATGGCGAGAATTCGACGGACCACGGGCCAGCGCAGCCGCAAGAGCGGCGCCGAAAACGCGACATAGTGCTCCAGCCGCACGAAGTACACCGAGAGCATCACCACCGCGACGGCAATCGCGAGAGAACTGGCGAGCCCAGCGCCAGCGGGGCCCATGGGATGTCCGGTGCCCCACCCCGCAATCAGAATCGGCGCGAGAATGATGTTCATCACGACGGTGATGACCTGCACGAGCATCGTGGGTTTCACGATCCCCGTGCCACGCAAGGCGGATCCCATTGAGACGAGCGCGAACTGGAGCCCGAGCCCCGGCAGGTAGGCCCAGAGGTACTCCAGCCCCGCCGCGATCGTGGCGGCGTCGGCCCCAACGGCGCGCATATAGCGCCCCGCAAACAGGAAGCCGCCCAATAGCACGGTCAGGCCACACCCCAACGCCAGAATCGTGCTCTGATTAAAGATCAGCGTCGCGTCGGCCTTGTCTTTGCGCCCCACGGCCTGCGCGATCAACGCCATGGTCCCCACGCCCAGGACCTGCGTGAGCGCCATGACAATCATCTGGACATTCCCCGCGGAGCTGACCCCCGCCACCGCAGCGTCCCCGAGACGCGCCACGAAGTACAGGTCCACCAGATAATAGAGCGTCTGGAAGATCATCCCGGCCGCCATGGGGATGGCCATGCGCAGAATGTGGCGGGGGATGGAACCGGTGGTGAGATCCTTCACGCAGCTATCCAGTGAAACGGGAGGCGGGCTTGACCGGCGCCGTTGGCGTGTGTGGCCCCGCAATCCTGAACGTTCTCCCTCTGGGCCCCTGCTGACAAGGATATGGCGGGGGTTTCGGTCCGTGAGGCTCCCGTCTTGTCCGTTCCGTTGCCGGACGCCTGTGCAGAACGCACACTTCTAGCATCCCGATGGGGTCGCACCCGGCGACCCTGCATTCCCGTCCCTTCCCTGCCCCGCTCATGCGACTGCTTCGGACGCCCGTGACACTGGCCACCCTCCTCAGCGCCGCACTGCTCCCGCTGCACCCTCTGGTCAGCCAGGGGGCACCGACGAACGACCTGCCGAACCCATATCGCACGGTCACGGGGTGGGCCACGCTCCCCGAGGGGCGAAGCTGGGGCTCCACCAGTGCGGTGGACATCGACAAAGACGGCCGGAGCATTTGGGTCGCGGAGCGCTGTGGTGCCAACAGCTGTGCCACCTCGCCCCTCCACCCCGTGCTGCACTTCGATGCCTCCGGCCGCCTGCTCAAGGCCTTCGGCGCGGGCCTCATCGTCTCCCCCCACGGCATCCACGTCGACGCCGATGGCAACATTTGGGTGACGGACTGCGCGTGCACGGGCGGCACGACGGCAGGGAGCACCGCACCAGCGCGTGGCCATCAGGTGATCAAGTTCAGTCCGGAGGGTCAAGTGCTCATGACGCTCGGCACCGCCGGCGGTGGCAAGGACGCCAGCTTTTTCTGGATGCCCAACGACGTGATCACCGCCCCGAATGGTGACATCTACGTGAGCGAGGGCCATGCATCGCGCCCCGGCTCCAACGCCCGCATCTTCAAGTTCGACAAAACGGGGAAGCTGCTCATGCAGTGGGGCGTCTTTGGCAAAGGGCCCACGGAGCTTGATCAGCCGCATGCCCTCGCCTTTGATTCACGCGGGCGGCTCTTTGTCGGCGATCGCGGCAATGATCGCATTCTGATTTACGATCAGCAGGGGACGCTGCTGGATACGTGGTATCAGTTCAGCCGCCCCAGCGGCATTTTCATTGATCGGAACGACGTGATCTACGTGGCCGACTCCGAGTCGGGCTCGGTGGCGCCGCCGCACTCGGCGTGGCGCCGTGGGATCCGGATCGGGAGTGCACGGGACGGGAAGGTCACCGCCTTCATCCCGGATCCGGATACCAACGCCCCCAGCACCAGTTCCGCTGAGGGGGTGGCCGTCGACGCCGCAGGGAATATCTACGGCGCCGAGGTTGGCCAGAAAGCGCTGAAGCGCTACGAGAAGAAGTAGCGATTACTTCCGCGGGAGCACCAGCGCGGTGAGCGCGGTGCTCTCGTCGGACCCTGAGGCAAAGACGATGTACTGCCGGCCCTTGTGCAGGAACGTCATCGGCACCGCCGTGTTCTTCGACTCAATCTTGACGGCGCCCACCTGCTTGCCCGTCATCTTGTCCACGGCATAGATCGCCGGCGGGGCGCCTGGCGCGCCACCACTGCGACCGGGACCATAGATCATGAGCGACTTGGTCGTGATGATCTCCGCCTGACCCCGCGCGCCCTGGTCCGGCAACTTCACCCCTGCGAAGAGCGGATCGCGGCTGGTGACTTTCATCATGCCCCCATTGGGCTGCCACCAGCTCTTGTCACCGGTGTTCATGTTGTACGCCGTGATCCCGCCGAACTCCTTGGGCTTCACGATCGACACCCCACCCAGCATAGAGCCTGCCGAACGCGCCGCGAAATCCCCACCGCGATCGCCCGTCGTGGGTTTGCGGTAGCCTGGCGGCGCCGGCGGCGCGCCCGGGAGGCCACAGGCATCGTGCGGCGAGCTGTAGTCAAATTCGGAGCAGGGATCTTTCTGGACCTGCGCCGTGCTCATCCCGGACTGCGATCCCACATACATCATGCCCGTTTCCGGATCGACGGCGGCCCCACCATCGATGTTCACGCCACCGCTCGCGCCGGGCGCGTACCATGAGCAGCGCATTCCCGTGGACCCCTTCCCGTCCGCCGCGGCGGGCGGAATAAAATACGGTCCCATGCGGCAGCGCTTCGCGAGCTTGAGCGCCGTGTCCCGAATCGCCGGGGTGTAGTCGATCAGATCCGACTCCACGAGCCCCTGCTGCGAATAGGGCGCCGGCTTCGACGGAATCGGCTGCGTGGGGGAGCTCTGCTCGCCCGGCACGTCACTCTGCAGCACCGGCGTTTCCGGCATCGGCCAGATCGGTGCGCCGGTCAGACGATCGAACGTATAGATCCACCCCTGCTTCGTGGTCTGTGCCACCACCTTCCGCACTTTGCCATCGACGGTCACGTCGATCAGGTTCGGCGCCATCGGGGTGTCGTAGTCCCATATGTCATGGTGCACCATCTGGAAGTGCCACTTCCGGAGTCCGGTCTTCACATCAATCGCGACGATGCTGTTGCCGAACAGGTTGTTGCCGGGGCGATGCCCGCCGTATTCATCCATGAGCGGCATGCCGACCGGGATGTAGACGAGCCCGGCCTCGAGATCCGCGGAGTAGGGCGCCCACGGATCGTTCTTGCCGACGCCTTTGGAGCCGACCTTCGAGCCGTTCTTCCAGCTATCGGCGCCGAACTCGCCCGGCTGTGGAATCAGGTTGAACTTCCACAACTGCTTGCCCGTGCGAATGTCAAAGCCGCGCACCGTGCCCGGGACGTTATGCGCCCGCATGGGATAGTAGCCGTGGATCGACGAGTTCCCCACGACCAGCACATTGCCGACGACAATCGGCGGCGAGCTGGACGCAATTTGTCCGGCATCCGGATCGATGCCCACGGTGCCATCCGCCCCAATCTTGCGGACGGGATCCCACGTCTCGCCCGGCTTGGCTTTGCGCATCGGCGCGGCGTCACTGATGATCAGCGGCCCCGAATCATCGACGGCGAGCTTCACCATCGGATAGCCCAGTCCTTCCATCAGGTCGACCACGCCGTTCTTCCCAAAGGTCGGATCCGGACGCCCCGTCTTCGCGTCCAACGAGACCAGGTGATAGCCCGGCGTCACGGTCAGCACGCGCTCCGCTTTGCCGTCCGTCCAGTACGACAGGCCGCGCCCGGCAAATTGCCGCGGCGCCTTTTGCCACCGGATCCCTTCCTCCAACCGGTACATCCACAGGGTTTCGCCGTTCTCCGGATCGAGCGCCATCGTCACGCGACGCGTGGTCGCGACCGTGAACAACCGGCCGCTCGCGTAGATCGGCGTCGTGCGATAGTACTCGTCCTTCCCAAAAGCGCCGGCATTCCACGTCCACGCCACCTGCAGGGAATCGAAGTTCTTGGCGTTGATCTGATCCAGCGGGGAATAGCGCGAGCTCCACGCATCGGCGCCCCAGTAGCGCCATTCACCGTACGCATTGCCGCGCGCGAGCGGTTTACCCGCCTGGGCCGACGAGCGCGCGGCGTGCAAGGCGACGCCGCCCAGCACCACACCGGTGGCCGCCAGCATGAGGCGGAGTACGCGTTTCCGTGATCGAGCTGTCATGGCTTCTCCATTCGTCCTGCGGGGATACGGCCGTCCGGCCGGGGAGCTACAGCAATACGTTGGTGGAACGAGGTGACACGGCGGTCCGCCGCGAGCTCATCGCGGTCGCCGCCGGCCGCCAGCTCAATCCGAATCGCCCGGAGCAGCTGCGGTTCAGCGGACAACTCCCGAGGGCTCGGAGGCATGCCATTCAACTTGAGGACATATGCGGTCACCCAGACGTACTCGTCTTCGGTGAGCGTCCCCGGTGCCGACTTGGGCATCAGGCGCGTGATGTAATCAAAGAACTCCGAGAGCGGATGCCCGGCCCATCGCGCCGCGAAGGCCGGCCCACTATGCGAGGCGACCGTATGACATCCGGCACAGAAGCCGGTGAAGACCTCGCGCCCCTTCTTCGCCTGATCAGCCGTATACACGCCGGAGAGCGTGGTGCGCCCGGTCTGCGCCGCCACGGGCGCGGGTGCGATCACCCCGCTCCCAATCAGCCCACTGCTGAGCCCCCCGAGCAGGAGCACAACGGGTGACGGGCGGGTCGCCAGCACGCGCGCCATGAGCCGTGACAGCAGCCAGGCCACGACACTGATAACGGTGAACGCGATCACGACGGGAACGACCAGGGTGGTGATGGGGGCATCCGGCCAGGCGACGCGATACGCACGCAGCACGTCGTACCGCTCCGTCATCCAGTGCCACGCGGTGTGCGTGATGAAGGCCGAAAGGATAATCGCGCCAGCGTGCTCGGGCACCACGCGCGTCAGCAGCCACGATAAGACTGGCACCAGCACCGCCAGCACCGCCAATTGCGCCAGTTCAATGCCCACGTTGAAGGCCGCCAGCGCCGTCAGCAAATGGGATCCGGCAAATTGCAGCGATTCCTGCAGGGCATAGGAAAAGCCAAAGCCGTGGATCAACCCAAACGCAAAGGCCATCATCCACCGACGTTCCACAGGGCGGTCCAGCATGTTCTCCACGGCCATAAAGACGATGGAGCCCGCGATCAGCACTTCCACAAGCGGCGGAAACCAGAGGGCATCGGGGGCATAGCCGAGCGCCGAGAGCCCAAGGGTGAGCGAGTGGGCCACCGTGAAGGCGGTCACGATCGCGACCAGTGGCCGCATCCGCCGCACGGGGATCACGAGACAGAGCAGAAACAGGAGATGATCCACGCCATCGAGGAGATGCCCAGCACCCATGCGCACGAAGCGCCCGGCGGCATGCCACCAGCGCGGATCCAGCGGCACGGGTCCCGGATCGCCCGCAAAGACGTAGTCCCGTTCGACGCCCGCGGCCGGGACAAACTTCAGCACCGTGCTCGTTCGCTGTCCAAGCCGCGCCATCCGCGCATCGATACTGAGCTCCGCCCCGGTGGGCATTGCGGTGACTGGATACTCGAGCAGCACATCCAACATCACTTGCGCGACCGGAATCTCGAGCGTCGGATCGAGAGGGGCGCCCAAGACGGTGCGCAACGCCACATCGTACTGCTCGAAGGCGTGATCGGAGGGGAGCGACGCCCGTACCGCAACGATCCGTCCAGCGGGCAAGGCCGCCCCACGCCACTGCATCGTGATCGCATCGGCGATCCACAGCTGCGCCGCATCGCGCAGGGTGCTGTCCGATCGAGCGAGGTCGAGAAAGAGCGCTCGGCGAGTCGGAAACTCCACGTCACGCATCGCCTCAAGGGGCGCGCGCACCAGCACGCGGACGACCTGCGCCTCGGGACGCACAAAGGCCTGGACCGCCACCCGCGCCGGCACTTCGTGTGCACGGAGGGCGGTCGGCGACAGGATGGCCAGCAGCAGCAGCAGGGACAGGCGCAGCATTCTCTGGACAGGCGTGGTATCGCGGGTTACTTCAGAGCGCAGGGCGGGGTCGCCACGTAGCGCCCCCGGAATCGCCACGAACTTACCACCGCGTCACGCTGGGCACACGGGGCCAGTTCCAGAGGCCTCCGCGCACTCCGCGGCGACGCTCGGGAGAGGCTGATGATGCAGGTGCGGAAGATGGTCATCTGGACGGGGGTCGCCGGGCTGGCCGTGGCGGCGGGCGCCGCGCAGGGCACGCTGCGGGCCGCCGACCGGCAGCTCGTGCAGGCGCCGCGGTTTGAAGTGGACCCGATGTGGCCCAAGCCCCTCCCGAACCACTGGATTTTGGGCTCGGTGATCGGGGTCGGCGTCGACAGTCGGGACCATGTCTTCATTATCCACCGCGGGGACTCCACCCTCAACCAGCGGACCGAGGCGGGAGCCACCGCCAAGCCGCCGATTGGGGAATGCTGCGCGTCGGCCCCGCCGATTCTGGAATTCGCCCCGGATGGCACGCTCATCAAGGCGTGGGGTGGCCCCGGCAATGGCTACGAGTGGCCCTCGTCCAATCATGGCATCACGCTGGACGACAAGGACAACGTCTGGATCGGTGGCAACGGCCGCGCCGATTCGCACATCCTCAAGTTCACGCACGACGGCAAGTTCCTGCAGCAGATCGGCAAGCCGGGCCAGCAGCCGAACAGCAATGACAGCACCCACTTTGGCCGGGTCGCCAAGATCTCCTTCGACGTGAAGGCGCAGGAAGCCTTCATCGCCGACGGCTACGGCAACAAGCGGGTGGCCGTGCTCGACATGGGCACCGGGGCGCTCAAGCGCTATTGGGGCGCCTACGGCAACAAGCCGGATGACGCCAACCTGGGCCCCTACAATCCCGACGCGCCGCTGGCCAAGCAGTTCCGGAATCCGGTGCACTGCGCCGAGCCGTCAAACGACGGGCTCGTGTACGTCTGCGACCGCCCGAACGACCGCATTCAGGTCTTCAAGAAGAGCGGCGAATTCGTGAAGGAAGTGCGCATCGCCCCGGCGACTCGTGGTGACGGGTCGGTGTGGGACATCACCTTCTCCCGCGACGCGGCCCAGAAGTACCTGTATCTCGCCGACGGCAAGAACGAAAAGATCTATGTGATGGACCGCAACTCACTCGAAATCCTCACGAGCTTCGGCGATGGCGGTCGGCAGCCCGGGCAGTTCTTCGCGGTGCACAGCATCGCCACGGACTCGAAGGGCAACGTCTACACCACGGAAACGTACGAAGGGAAGCGGCTGCAGAAGTTCAGCTACAAGGGCCTCGGCTCCGTCACCCGGGCCAACCAGGGCGTGGTCTGGCCCCGGAAGACGCCCTGAACGAGCGGGTCGGGGCCCGACGGGCCCCGAAAATGCCATCATGATGACACGGGGCCCCGGTGACATGCACCGGGGCCCCGTGTGACGTTCAGGGCGTTGGAATCGCCGCGACACACTCGACTTCAACCTTCGCCCCCGGCGAGACGAGAGCGGCCACCACGACGGTGGTCCGGGCCGGCGGGGACGTCGGGAAGACCTCGCGGTAGGCCTGATTCATCCCAGCGAAGTCCTTCCCGTCGATCAGATAGACCGTGCACTTCACCGCATTGGCCATCGTCGTCCCGGCCGCCTCGAAGACCTTCTGCGTGTTCTCCAGCGCGACTTTGGTCTGCCCCTGAATCGTGCTGTCCGGGGCGTCCCGGCGCATCCCCAACTGCCCCGAGGCGAAGACGAGGTTGCCGACGCGGATACCCGGCGTGAGCGTCGGCGATGCAGACTGGCCCGCGGGGATCACGGGCTGCCGAGCCGCTGCGCCCTGCCCTTGCGCGCGGAGGGGGAGGACGGTGAGTGTGAGGAGTGTGAAGGAGACGGCGAGCAGCCGCCCCGATGTGGGGATCATGCGACGCACCATGAAAGCCTCTCAGGCAATAGGAAGGGGAGTTGCAGCATGCCACTGTTTGATTTCGTCTGTTCAGCCTGCCGACATGAATTTGAAGCGTTGGTGCGCGGATCGCATCAACCCACCTGTCCGGCCTGCCAGTCTGACCAGCTGGAAAAGCAACTGTCGCTGCCGGCCATCAAGACCGAGGCGACCCATGGGCTGGCCATGCAAGCGGCGAAGCGCCGGGATCAGCGTCAGGGCTCCGAACGGATGCATGCCCAACGTGAATACGAATTGAACCACGACGACTGAGCCGTCCCCCTTCGGATACACAACGCGGCGGATGACCTGAGAGTCATCCGCCGCGTGTGGTACGTGGGGTACACCGCAACGCCGAGCTAGACGCTCAGCAGGACTTGCATTTGTGGCTGTTCTTGGCGCCCAGACGCTCCAGGAAGGCCACGGCCTCAAGGAACGGGGGCACACGCTGCACCGGACCATTGGCCATGTCCACCGTGGTCTGCCCGCGGCGGCTGATGGCCTGAAGGTCGCCGCCCTTGCTCATCAGGTACGTAATCAACAGGGTATCGCCACGAGCGGCCGCGTGATGGATCGCGTTGTAGCCGTTGTGGTCACGCTGATTGACGTCAACCTTGAGCTCCTCGATCAGATACTTGACCGCCGGCATCCACCCGTCCGGCGCATGCCGATGCGAGTTGGCGGCGAAGCCTTCGCCGTAGCCCACGCCTGACGCGGCCTGCAGCGGATAGACGCCGGGTCCACCAGCCGGGATCGGCGGCAGCCCAGACGGATCCTTGCCACTGGCATCGTCTTCCGGTGCATCATCACCCGGCAGCCGGCCACTCGGCTTCACCGTGGGGATCGTTGGATCGGCGCCGTAGCGCATCAGCAACTTCATCGCGTCCACATCGGTCCCGTATGCGGCACGCCAGAAGGGGGTGGCCCCCGTGGTGTTGACGCCAAGCAGATCGAAGTTGAACGACATGTACCAGAGGTGCTTGGTGAGCCGGACATTCGGATCGGCGCCACCCTTGAGCATCGCCTCCATCAGGTCGAGATAGGAGGTCGTTTGCTGCAGCTGAGCCGTGGGCTGCGGATAGAGCGACTTGGCGGCCCACTGGATGTTGATGACCGCGTAGAGCGGCGTGGCGCCTGCATCACTCATCAGCTTGACATCCGCCCCTTTCGCCAGCAGCATCTTGGCCATATCGAAGCGCCCATTGATCGACGCCATCAGCAACGGGCTCGTGTGATCCCCGTCACTGACGTGATTGATCTTGGCGCCGGCGGCCAGCAACGTGGCGACGGCTTCATCGTTGCCGTCGCGAACGGCAAAGAGCAGCGGCGTCAGCCCGCCCTTATTGCCAATGAGCTCGCCGTAGGAGGGGCCGCGGCTGTTGAAGCCGGTGTTCGGGCGGGCACTGTCACCCGACGCTGCGACTTTGGGGGCCGCTGCCGGCGTGGCAGCCGCAGACTTCGGGGCTGCCGCGGGGGCCGCCGCGGGGGTCGGCGCAGGGGCCGGCGCCTTGGGAGCTGACGCAGGGGCAGCGGCCGCCGCGGGCGCACTCGCAGCGGGCGCGCTCGCCGAAGCGATCGCGTTGGCGACGAACGCCGCGCCACCGGGCGCCCCAGGCGTCGTCAGCGGCGCCTCGGCCGCCTTCAGCGCGGCGACCTTGCGGGCCCGCGCCAGCAATTGAGTCCGTTCCGCCCGTTCGCGCGCCCCGATGTCTTCAATTTTCGAGGTCGCCTCGATGTTCGCACCGCGCGACAGCAGGACCTTGATTGCGCGCACGCGATTGTACGACGACGCCCACATCAGCGGCGTCTGTGACCACGCGCCTTCCCGCATATCCACGGGGGCACCCTTCTCGAGCAACGCGACCACCGTCGCCGAATCACCATCCGCTGCGGCAAAGTGCAACGCGGAGGCGCCCCCCGTGGTGGTGACCGCTTTCACGTCGGCCCCCGCGGCGAGCAACGCTTTCACGACGGGCGCGCGCCCGGAGCGCGCCGCCAAATGCAGCGGCGTATAGTTGCCATTCCGCGTGAGTACATCCACGCGCGCGCCGGCAGCGAGGAGCATCGACGCCACGTCGGCATCCCCACGCGAGGCCGCCCAATGCAACGCCGTCATACCGTCCGTCTGGGCGGCGTTCACATCGGCGCCCTGCTTGAGCAGCAACCGCACCGAGGCGGCATCGCCGCGCATCACGGCATCCGCCACCGCGGAGGTGGAGGGCGCGAGCCGCGCGGCGGTCAGCAACAACGCCCCAACGGCCAGTGCCACTCCGAAGGTGCGCCGGCGCCGCCGAGCCATCAGGGGCTCAGACATTGGCCCGCAGACTGAGCGCATCGGTGCTGTCCCCGAAGCTCTTCATCTCCTCCATGCCGAGCGTGTGCATCATGCTGAGCATCGCATTCGCCATCGGGGTGCCATCCGGCGCCTTGATGTGCTGATTGCCGCCCAAGCGACCGCCGGCATGACCGAGCAGGATGAGCGGGCAGCGCCGGTGGTTGTGCAGGTTGGAGTCACCCATCGGCGAACCGTAGATGATCATCGTCTGATCGAGCATGTTGCCGTCCCCTTCCGAGATGCTCTTGAGCTTATCGAGGAAGTACGGCAGCTGGGCCACGTGATACTTGTTGATGAGCTGGAAGTCCTTGACCCCCTTCTCCGTCCCGCCATGGTGCGAGGCCGGATGGAACGGCTTGTCGGTGCCGCTCTCGGGATAGGTCCGGCTCGAACCGTCCCGGCCCATCTTGAAGGAGAAGACCCGCGTGATATCGGCGGCAAAGGCAAGCGCCTGGATGTCAAACATCAGGCGCACATGTTCCGCGAAGGAATCGGGCACGCCGGCCGGCGCCTCGGGCAACGCGCGGACTTCGCCACTGGTGTTGCGCGCTTCCACCCGCTGAATACGCCGCTCGACTTCGCGGATGTCCTCGAGATACCGATCCAGGCGGATCCGATCCTCGGGACCCAGGTTGGTCTTGAGCGATGCCATCTCGCCGGACACGAAGTCGAGAATGCTGCGGCGGGTGCGACGACGTTCGGCGCGTTCCGCCGACGATCCCCCAACGCCAAAGAGCTTCTCAAAGGCGACCCGCGGATCGCGGATCACCGGCAGAGGATCGGTCGGCGACGACCAGCTGATGGAATCGGTGTAGACGCAGGCGTAGCCGTACGCACAGCCACCGGCCTGATCCACGTTCTCAATGCACAGCTGCATCGACGGGATCGGCGTGTCCTGACCGAAGCGGCGCGCATACAGCTGATCGAGCGACGTGCCCACGTGCACGTCGGAGCCCTCCGTCTGCTTCGGATGCGACTGCGTGAGAAAGGTCGCGCTGGAGCGGAAGTGATCGCCGCCGATCTCATTCGGTGACGTGGGTTCCGCTTCACGGACGTCGGTGTTGCTGATGATCGTCAGATACTGGCGATACGGATCAAGCGTGTTGAGCGCGGTCTGGCTCAGGTCGAAGTTTCGCCCCGTGGCCGACGGCGCCCACATGTTCATCCGCGCCCCGTATTCGTTACACCCTGCAGCCCCGTGCACCATCTCAATCGCGACGAGACGCGGCGCCTTATTGGCGGCGCGCCAGGCACCACGCCCCGTGGGGAGCATGGCATCGAGATAGGGAAGTGCGAAGGCAGCGCTCAGTCCTTGGACGAACTGCCGCCGGGGCATGGCTTTGCCGCTCAGAAAATGCATCGTCGGGTCTCCGGGATTTCGTGAACGGGCCGGTTACTGGCCGCGCGTGGTCCCCGGGGTACCAGCACCCGGGATGGTCTGTGCGACGGCCACGCGCCGCATACGGAAGGCATCGCTCTTCACGACGCCAAGAATGAGATCGGTCATGCGGTAATTCGTCGCGCGCGTGCTCGACTCGATCCGACGGATCGCCGCCTGATCGTAGTATTCCACCCGGCGCCCCATGGCATAGGCCATCAGGTTCGCCACGTAGGCACGCACCAGCGGAACAGGACGCTTGAGCATCACGCGCGTCAGATCCCCCAGATTGTTGATGCGAGTCCCGTCGTAGTAATCACCGCGCGTGTCGAGCGGCGCCCCGTTCTCCCGGATGCGCCACCGCCCCGTCACGTCAAAGTTGTCGAGCGCGAGCCCGATCGGATCGATCACGGCATGACACGACTTGCACGACGGATTGCTGCGGTGCTGCTCCATGCGTTCCCGCGTGGTCAGCATGCGGCCGTCCTTGACGTCTCCAGTCTTCTCGAGGTCCGGCACATTCGGCGGCGGCGGTGGCGGCGGCGAGCCCATGAGGACCTCCATCACCCACTTCCCACGCAACACCGGCGACGTGCGGTTGGCGACCGACGTGAGCGTCAGCACGGAGCCGTGCCCAAGAATCCCCAACCGGGTGGTGTCCGGATACTGCACCTTCCGGAAGTCACTCCCCACGATGCCATCCACCCCATAGTGACGGGCGAGGCGCTCGTTCATGAAGCTGTAGTTCGCCGTATAGAGTTCGAGGAGGGGCCGGTTTTCGCGCACGAGATACTGGAAGAACCGCTCCGTCTCCTGGCGCATGTCATCCGCCAACTGCTCGTGATAATCCGGAAACTGCAACGCATCCGGATGCACTTTGCTGAGATCCTGCAACCGGAGCCACTGGGCGGCAAAGCGCGTGGAGAGCGCTTCCGCACGCGGATCCTTGAGCATCCGGCGAGCCTGCGCCAGCAACGCCGAGGTATCGGACAATCCCCCGCGCTTCGCTGCGGCCACCAGCGCGGAATCAGGGGGCGCGCCCCAGAGGAAGAACGAGAGGCGGGAGGCCAGGTCAAGATCGGCAACGGCGACCCGCGAGGCGCCCTTCGCGACGGTTGGGACCTCTTCCATGCGGAAGACGAAATGCGGACTTGCCAGCATCGCTTCGAGCGCCGTGCGAATCCCGACCTCGAACCCGCCGTCCTTTGCGGCCGCATCGTAGAACGCCATCAGCGCCTTGCTGTCATTGGCGGTCAGTGGCCGCCGATACGCGACGGCGCCAAGCCGCCCCACAATCTTCTCGGCACAGGGGCGCGCTTCCGCGGGGGCCGTTGGGCGGCAGCTGAAGATCCGCTTCCGGCTCGGTGTCTCCGACACGCCCGTTGGATTGTAGGGACCGGTCACGGCAAACATCTGCATGTGCGACACAATCGTCACACCACCCTGCGAGCCGATCTGTGTGTCCGCAATGCTGTGGCCAATCGGCGCGATGTTGTCGTTGACGGGACCGTCATAGGTCCGCACGAAGGCCGCCGTGATCCGCTGCGGGCCGGCCTTCACCGGAATCGGACGCGTCCGGAGATCCATCCCGTTCGGATCCGCCTGCGACATCCCCCGATCAATCTCCAGCAGTGCCATCCGCTCACCGTTCACCGACACTTCAATCTTTTCGTCAAACGGCGCCGTCGAGCCGTAGAGCTGCCCCGTCGGAATCGCATGCAACGTCACGGTGAAGACATACTCACCATCGGCCGGGAAGTTATGCACGACCGAGACACCGCCACGGGTGCCACGCGGCGCGCCGTCCGCCGTCTCCAATTGCGACGCCAGCCGCGGAATCTTGAAGGACGCGGTGCTGGCGCTCGCCTTGGGATCGCCCACAGCGAGCCGCGCGATGTCACTCGCGGCATCGAGATACGCATCGAGCGTCGTCGCCGACGGTAACTGCACATCGGCGATGTTATCAAAGTTGGCGCTGCGCGTATCGAGCGGCAGCCACGATTCGGCATTCACCTGCAGCCCCAGCAGATCCTGAATCGAGCGCTCATACTCCGCGCGATTCAGGCGCTGAAAGGCCCGGCTGCCGGGATTGGGGTGTTTCACCGCGGCGCCATCCATGGCGCGCTCCAACGTTTCCGTCAGCACCGCGAGGGTATCGCCGCCAGGACGCGCACGGCCTGCAGGCGGCATCATCCCCGTCCGCAGCTTGCCGATAATCCGCTCCGCGACCTCGGGTGAGGCATCCGCCGCCGTCAGCACATCGAAATTGGCCAACGACAGATTGCCGGATTTCCGCTGATCGCTATGGCACCCGGCGCAACTCTTCTTGATGACGCCATTGAGCGTCTCCGGCGCCAGCGTGTTGGCCAGTGAGCCAGCACTGCGATGCACGCCGTAGGTCGCGCGCGATCGGGGCGCGACGGGCGGGAGGGTGCGCACCACACGGCTGAGGGACGCAGCGCGCTCCTGCACCGCACGGTCGGCGACGGCGTGCGGCACATCGCGCGCCGGAAGCTGATCCATCACGGCGAGCGCAGCGACCACGGCGGCAAGGGTGCCACCGGCGAGAACGTGAGACTTCATGCCCGGGTCTCCAGGGCGGGAGGGAACCAACGATTCAGTACTGAAATAATGAGCGCCGGACAGGGCATCGGCAAGCGGAAACACCCCGGCGGAATGGCCGCGCCGAGAGCGGCCCGCGCGGGCATCTTGCGACTGGGGCGTTCTCGCGCGAGCATAGGCGGCTCACCCACCTGTCCCGCGACGTTCTCAACGCCGCGGATCGGCCCAGTGGCCCCACCTCCCCCTCGTAAGGACAACCTCGTGCGCACGCGTTGGCTTCTGGCGGCTGCAGCCGCCACCACCCTGCTCCACCCGGACCGTGCCGTCGCCCAGGCGCACATGAATCCGGTGGTCGACCTTTTGGCCGCGAAGAAGCCGGTCTTCGGGCTCTACGCCCCAGCAAATCGGCGGACGCGCCCGGGACAGCCGGGATTGCCGCCCGATTCCGTGAAATCGGCGGCGCAGCTCGCCGCCGATGCCGTCGCCTACAAACTCGGCGACTACGTGTTCGATGGGAGCATGGAAGGGAACTTCGACGCGGCACTCCCCGGATTTGCCGATTTCGCGAAGGGGATGCAAAGCGCCGGCATGCTCCAGGGGAAGCGGTTTACCCACCCGGTGTTTGTGAAGACCCCGGAAATCGCCCCCGATGTGGCGAAGGCGGGCAGTCGGATCGCCGCCCAGTTGAACCTTGGCGTGACGGGCGTGGTCTTCGTGGGCGTGGAAAGCGCCAAGGAAGTGCAGCAGGGGCTCGCGGCGATGCGCTTCGCCTCACAGGGCGGAACCCGTCCCGATGCGGTGGGCGATGCCGCGGCCCGCTGGGGACTGAGCGAGAAGGACTACAAGGAGAAGGCGGACGTCTGGCCGCTGAATCCGAAGGGCGAACTGGTGAACTTCACGATCGTCGAGAGCAAGGAAGGGCTCGCGCATATTCGCGAAATCGCGGCCGTGAAGGGCATTGGCGTGCTCTTCCCAGGCGCTGGCACGTTGCGCGGTGTCTTCACCACCACCGATGCGAATGGGCAGCGGACTTTCGATGAGAAGGGGTGGGAGGGGGCCATTCAGCAGGTGCTGGCGGCCTGCAAGGAATTCAACGTCCCCTGCGGCTATCCGGCGGGCGCCGCCGACATCGAAATGCGCATGCAGCAGGGCTTCAGTGTCTTTGTGATTGGGTGGGGCGAACCCGGCTTCAAGGCTGTGGAGATTGGTCGCAAGGTCGGCAAGCGATAACGCCGGACGACACCAGTCAGTATGCAGAACGGGCGGGCCAGTGATGGCCCGCCCGTTCTGTTTCCTGCACCAGCCCTCTCGGCTTATGCCTTGCGATCCAGGCAGCCCTTGAAGTTCTGGTTGTTCGTTTCGTCGAACGGAATCGGGAAGTTCACATCCGTCCCGTAGACTGTCCCCGCCGGACGCGTCACCACCGGACCGACCGGGAAGACCGTCGCCGCATCCCGGCCATACTGCCGGATCAGACGGCGCATGTCACCCAAGCGATGGCCGGTCAGCCACATCCAGTAGGCGCGCTCCTTGAAGAGCATGTCGACCGCTGCCGCCTTGGTCGTCGGGGACGCCGGCAGCGCCGCGATCGCCGGCGTGATCGCCGTCGCCCGCAGGCTGTTCAACCCCGCAAAGACTGCGTCATAATCGGCCTGGGTGCCACCCTGCAGCGTGGCTTCCAGTTCGATCAGGCGCGCTTCAATACCGTCCGCCAGCACGGCCGAGCTGTTGTTCGCCGGGTACTTGAGCTGCGTCGGCATGTTCTTGGAGGTGCCGTCGAAGCCAGTACGCGTGGACGGTGACCACGGCATACGCGGATCAGCCGGCGTCAGGAGGTAATCGAGACCATTGGTTCCCTCCTTCGTGCCCACCATGTACCGCGATCCCGACACCACCGTGCCGGCCCAGATCCCGTTGTTCTGCCGGGTCGTGGCCACCGAGTGGTAGGTCTGGTACTTGAAGCTGGTCGGCACCCCGGACACCGCCGCGGCAGCCCCCGTGTAGTTGCCCTGATTGAGCAGCACCCGCGCGCGGCCGATCTTCGCCAGGTTCACGAAGGTCGCCCCCGTGGCATTGCTCAGCGCCGTATCGAACGTGGCCGCCGCACGCGTCAGGATCTGCGTAGTCGTCTGCGGCTGCCCGTACGTCCGCGCAATACCATCTTCTTCCGAGAACGGCACGCCGGAGCAGTACCCTTCCGCGAAGAAGTCTTCCACATACCCGCGCATCGAGTACAGCAAGCTGATGCTGTCCTTCTGCGTCGGCTTGAACTGCTTCCACACCTTGATGGCCGTGGTCGCGCCGGCACGCGCCCGGTGCATGTTCAGGTAATACGTATCCATCGACGGGAGCGTCGTCGTCATGCTCCGCTGGTTCGGAAAGAGCCGGTCGTCGAAGGTATCCGTCGCCTGGATTTCATCCGCCATGTTCCCCGTCGACCCAATGAATCCATCCTGGGTGCCGGAGTACACGTTGGTGAAATCCTGTACGACGCCGTTCAGCAACGGCGTGGTGCCAATTGGGCTGTTGTAATCAGCCACGTTGAGCACGTCGGGTGTGGCAACATTCAGGATGTCACTGGAGCAGCCTGTCGCCACCAACACGGCGGCCATGAGGCCGGCCGGCCGGAGCACCCGAAGCGCAGTCGAGAAATGAGTCATCTGTGCGCGCGCCTCAGAAGTTGAAGTTCATGCGGAGCGTGAAATACCGCATCGGCGCCGTGGAGAAGAACTCCTCGTTACCGCGGGTATCGGAGTTACCCGTCGTCGCCTCAGGATCCACGCCCGTGTACTTGGACCAATACGCCAGGTTACGGCCGCTGGCGATGATGCTCCAGCGTTCGGCCTTGAAGGACTTCGCCCACGCCGTCGGCATGTCATAGGAGACCGAGATTTCACGCAGGCGCGTGAAGGTACCGTCTTCAAACATACCGGTGAACACACCGTACACGTTGGCCGCCACCGCCTTGGCCTGCACATCGAATGGCGCGTTCTTGTCGTACAGCCCCTGACACGACGCACCACCCTGACACTGGTGACGGAGCGTGTTGTTGAACTTCCGGAAGCCGCTCTTGTGATCAAGCTGCGCGGAGATGCGGAGCTTGTGGTTGAGCAGTTCCATCGACGGCGAGAAGGCGAGTTCCTGCGTCGGGAAGCTGGGGCCAATGTAGGTGGCCGAGTCCGTCAGCGTCATTTCGCTCGTGGCGAGAATGCCGTCGCCATTCACGTCGTTGTAGGTGTACTTCCGGCCCCACAGGCCGTACAGCGGATAGCCCGGCTGGTTACGCTGCGTGTTCCGGTTCCCCGTAAAGATCGCCGACACCCCTTCGGGGAGCGTCAACAGGCGGTTCTTGTTGGTGGAACCGGTGAGCGTGATGTCCAGAGTGATCGCCTTGTTATCAACGACCTTCTGATTGAAGACCAGCTCGGTGCCCTGATTGTTGATCGAGCCGATGTTCTCAAAGCCTGCCTGCACACCACCGAGCGACGGCGCCAACCGACGGCTGATCAGCGCGTCCGTCGTCTTCTTGTCGTAGTGCGTGACTTCGAGATTGGTCCAGCCGCCAAACATATTCAGGTCAAAGCCCGCTTCGGTTTCCGCCGAGTATTCCGGCTTGAGCGTCGCATTGCCCAGCGAGCCGATCGTCACGCCCGGCGCATCGGTGCCGTTCGGCAACGTCGTCGAGAAGGGCGAGAAGAAACGGATGGCGTCCGTTGCCCCCGGGATCTGCCCCGACGCGCCGTACGTGGCGCGCAGGCGAAGCGAGTTGATCCAGCTCGGCTTGTGGAAGAAGTCTTCTTCCGAGATCAAGTACGAGGCGCCGAGCTTCGGATACCACACCGCACGGAACTGCGAACCGAACGCCGACGCGGCGTCACGGCGCAGACCGGCCGTGATGAAGATCTTGTCGCGGAGCGACAGCAGTTCTTCGAAGTAGTAGCCCAGCGTCCGCTTTTCGTCCGTCGACTGCGACGCGCTGCGCGTGGCCGCGGCCGTCAACGTCGTGCCGCCCGGGGGCAGGCCGAGACCGGTGCCGCCCGTCGTGGTGACGTAATTGCGGATGTACTGCATACCGAACGACGTCTTGGTGTTCAGCCAGTTCCACGGCTGGAAGGTGGCCGTACCACCCATGTCGACCGTCGTCTGGCTCAACTCTGCACGGAAATTGTTGACGTTACCAAGGCGGACGGTACCATCCTTCGGCCCTTCATTCAGGCGATTCAGGAAGCTGTCGTTCCGGTTGGTGTAGTCGATACCCACCGTGGCGCGGGTGGTGAGCCACGAATACGGGTTGTACTGCGTCGCCACCGAGTTGATGAACCGGCTCACCCCCTGCGAGGTCACGCGGGAGAAGACGTCACCGAACGGGAACAACCGGTTACCCATGAGCGGCACGCCGTCCGGGTCCTTCAGATCCTGACGCCACTGCCCGCCCAGCGCCGCGACCATGAGGCCCAGGCTGTTGTCATTGTTCTGCGGCAGACGCAGGTTGCTGTTGATGTAGCCCGAGGAGACCTGCATGAACCAGTTCTCCGCCAGCTGCGCCGACAGGTTGGCACGAATCGTGTTGCGCTCGAGCGCGTTCGGACGCACCTGCGCGGCCGGCAGCGCCTCAACGCCACGCTCGGCGAGCAGACGCTTCTGGTCCCACTCGGGCATCTTGTAGATACCGACTTCCTTTTCGTTCTCACCCGAGATGAAGAACTGCAGCTTGTCGGTACCGCCCGAGATCTGCATGCCGGTCTGCTGGCGGTTGCCGGTGCTCAGCGGTGTCAAGCTGTCGATGTTGAGCACGTTCCCCTGCGAGAGGGAGTCCGCCACACAGGTGGCGGCCGCAATCGTCTGGAGACTGCAGATTTTCGACGTCGTCGTGCCCGGGGTCTTCCCCCACAGCGCGAAGAGGTTGGGGTACTGGTGCGTGTCATCAATGCGCGTCCCTTCGGTCCAGACGCTGTAGCGCGTCTTCCCCGCCTTACCGCGCTTCGTCTTGATGTTGATTACACCGTTCGCCGCTTCCGTGCCGTAGAGCGTGGCGGCCGAGGGACCCTTGATGACTTCGATCGACTCAATTTCTTCTGGATTGATGTCGTCAAAGCGGGACGGGCCGGACCCACCGACGCCGATCGCCGAGTTGCCGGTCTGCGCCGAGGCACGGATGCCGTCGATGATGACCACAGGGTCGTTGCTGAGCGACAGCGACGACTGACCACGGATACGAATCCGCGAGCCGGAGCCGGCGTTACCGTCCGAGTTCACCTGCACGCCGGCCGACCGGCCGGAGAGCACGCTGCCCATCGAGGTCACGGGCAGTTCCGCGATCTTTTCGCCGAGGCTGATCTGCGTGGTGGAGTTCGCCAGTTCGACCTTGCGCTGCTCACCGGTGACCGTCGTCACGACGGCGGCCAGGGAGAAGGCGGCCTGCGCGATCTGCACATCCGCCGTGACCGCCGCCGTAGCGGAGACGGTGACAGTGACCTTCTTCGCCACGTAGCCAATGCGGCTCACATCCAGCGTGACCGGGCCAGCCTTCAAGCCACGGATCGAGTAGCGGCCATTGTCGCTGGTCAGGGTGCCGACGGTGGTACCCGCCACCCGCACACTGACCTGCCCAACGGCTGATCCCGACGCCGCATCCACAACGCGTCCGTTAATTGTCCCACCAGCTGACGCTTGCGCCTGAAGGGTAGACCACCCTCCGAGCGCCAATGCGGCAACGAGACCGACCGCAACCCGGGCCGTGGCCATGACACGCGCACTCCAACGCGTCAGGCCCGACCGATGCTGCGCTCGTGACTCGCGCCCAGCACACTGAAGCACGTGCATCTCGCGACTCTCCCTGAGCAGGGTTCCAGAGCCGGTCACCGAGTTGCGACCGGCCTTGCAGACAATCGCTTCCATCATCTCCGAACTGAGAGATCATGAACGCGACCTTGCAACTGTTGGTCCGATCGGCAAACGGCCCATCGGGGATGACACATGGGGCATGGGGTGCGCTCACCAAGCGGCGCAACACCCGAAGGTTCAGGCGGGGATCGAACGGGGAGGGAACGACGGTTCTACGACTGCGGGTCCTACCAGAAGACCGATGCTACGGTCGGGGGAAAAGCCTGTCAATACTGGACAATTCGCGGATACCACCGTCGAACAACCAGCGAAACCCCAGGGGCGTCACCGCCCCGTATCGGTCAGGGGCTCTGCGGGGGCAGCGCGAGCGTCACCGCCCGCATCGCCGCGGAATCTGGCATCACCGTGGCCGGTCCAGCCGGAAGCCCATTCAACTTCAGGATGTACGCGATCGCCGCGGCATACTCGTCCCGCGACAAGGCTCCGGGATTGCTGTCGGGCATCGTCGTTCGGACGAGCTCATAGAGATCAAACAACGTCCTTCCGCTCCACTTGGTACGGAAGTCCGCACTGGTCACATCCTTCTTTTCGTGGCACTCGGCGCAGTTCTTCGTGAACACCGCGAGCCCCGCCGTCGCCTGCGCGTCGGTGTAGAGCGGCGTGGTGTCACGCGCCACACGCGCCACACGCGCCCGGTCCGCATGGGCCACGGGGGTCGCGCGGACCACGGACGATGACGATGGGGTCAACGGCGACAACGCCGGACGCGCCACGTTCAGGGTCGCGAGCAACACCACGGTGGCGAAGCCCGCACTGGGGAGGGAGGTCAGAAACGTCATACGCGCCCAAACTGTCGCGGGGGACACAACCTCGCAATGCCACGACGCGAAATCCGCAGCCGCCTGCGGCGCGTCGGTCCAACCCAGCGCATTTGCGTCCGGTCCCACCCGGCTACATCTTCGCGCACCCCTCCAACCCGTCCCATTTATGTCCGATTCCACGCACGCCACGCCCCCCGCGACCGCGTCGACGGCCGCCGCCGACACTACCGACACTCCCGCCGAGGGGCTCGCACGACGCGATTTCCTGCGCATGGCCGGTGTCGGGGCGGGTGCGCTGCTCGCCGGTGGGTGTGCGACTGGCAATAGCTTTGTCACGACTCATCCCGCCGCGGGGATCCCGCGCAGCGCGCCGCGCGACCGCGGGGTCGGCCATGTGGTGGTCATTGGCGCCGGAGCGTGGGGGAGCTGGACCGCCTACCATCTGCGGGATCGGGGCGCCCGCGTCACGCTCATTGACGCGTATGGGCCGGCCAACTCGCGCGCCACGAGCGGCGATGAAACCCGCGGGATCCGATCGTCTTACGGCGACCGTGCCGCGGGGGATCTCTGGACCCCATGGGCCCGCACCGCCATTAGCCGCTGGACGGACTTCGACGCCGAATGGGGCCCACGCTTTCACACGCGCTTCTTCTACAAAACGGGCGACATCATCATGCGCGCCGCCACGGAGCCATTCCTGACGCGCACCGTCGAACTCTGGAAGGCCAATAGCGTCCCGCACGAAGTGCTCACGGGGGACGAAGTGCGGAAGCGGTGGCCCGTCATCAAAGCCGATGACATCACCACCGCGATCTATGAACCCGATGCCGGGGTGGCCCGCGCCCGCGCCTCGACGCAGGCCATCGCCGCGATTGCGCAGGATCAAGGCGTGAAGCTGATGATCAGCCGCGTGCGCCCTGGTCCGATCCAGTCCGGTCGCATGGATGGGGTCGTGCTCGACGATGGCACCGTGGTGCGCGGTGACGCCTACGTCTTTGCCTGTGGCCCATGGCTCCGGCGGCTCTTCCCGTACATGGAAAACCGCATGCGCATTCCCATTGGCGTCGCCTGCTACTTCGGCACGCCCATGGGTGATCAGCGGTTCACCGCAGGACAGCTCCCCAGCTGGAACATCCCCGGCGTCACCGGATGGCCGGTGTTGCCCACGGACAGCCGCGGGTTCCGCGTGCGTGGGTCCCTCGGCGCGTCAGGCCCCGTCGCGCAGGCCGCCAATGCGCAGGCCGCCAACGCGCAAGCCGCGGCACGTCCCGCCGCCGCACCAACCGATCCCTACGCGCAGGATCCAGACCGCAGCTCGCGGTGGGCCAATCAAGAGCGCATTGACGGAGCTCGCCGCGTCTTGGAAGCGCGCTTCCCGCTGCTGGCCACCGCCCCGCTCCTCGAGACGCGGGCCTGCCACTACGAATCCAGCATTAACGCCAACTTCATCGTGGATCACGTCCCGGACACGACCAACGCCTGGATCGCCGGCGTTGGTCAGGCCGAGGGCTTCAAGTTCGGTCCCGTGGTGGGCGAGTATGTCGCCCAACGGGTCCTCGGCATCCCGGGCGATCCGAAGTACGCACAGGCCTTCAAACTCCCCACCGAGGAGTATGAAGGCCCGCGCTGATCGCCCGATTAGCGTCCCTTCCGCTTCCCCCACGTCGGCGGCGCCGGCTCCTTGCTGAGCCGGTCGCTCGCCTTTGCCTTCACGAGCCGCAGCGCTTCCTGCACCGCCCGTTCGAGCTGCGGATCATGGCCCGCGATCACATCCTTGGGCCAGTTCTCCACTTCGATGGTGGGCGCGACCCCTTCGTTCTCCACCGCGAACTTCCCGTCGCGTGAGAAGAACCCGAAGCGCGGCGCGATCATCGAACCGCCGTCGACGAACGGCGGCGTATCGGTCGTAGCCACCAAGCCACCCCAGGTGCGCATCCCGACCAGCGGCCCCAGCTGCCGCCGCTTGAACATGTACGGCATGAGATCCCCACCAGAGCCGGCCATTTCATTGATGATCATGACCTTGGGGCCCCAGATCCCATTCGCCGGGCTGGTGAACGGATAGCGCTCGCCCACGGGATTATTGAAATAGCCGTCGTAATCGCGACCGAGCAGATCCACGATGTAATCCGCGGCCGATCCGCCGCCGTTATAGCGCTCGTCCACCACGACGCCCTGCCGATCCTGCTGCGCGAAGTAGTAGCGGTTGAAGCTCGTGTACCCCGGCTGCCCCGTGTTGGGGAGATAGACATAGGCGAGCGTCCCGCCCGAGAGCGAATCGACCAGGCGACGGTTGTGCTCCACCCACGCCCGCGTCCGCAGCCCTTGTTCATTGGCAACGGGCACCACGTTGATCTGGCGCGCCCCCTGCATCTCCGGTCGCGCATTCACGGTCAGCACGATCTGCTTATTCGCGGTGCCATCCAGCACACGGAACAGATTGTCGCTGCCGCGCAGCTCCACCCCGTTCACCGCGAGGAGGTAATCGCCCGCCGCTACGGCCACCCCGGGCGTCGCGAGCGGCGCCCGAAGCTCCGGATTCCAGCTCTCCCCATCAAGAATGGTGACAATACGGTGCCGGCCATTCTCGACGCGGAGATCCGCGCCGAGCAATCCCCCAGTGGACGCCGGGACGTCAGGCAGGTCACCACCGCGCACATAGGAATGCCCGATCGCGATCTCCGCACCCATCATATCGAGCAGATAATTCAGATCGGCCCGATGGTTCACATGTGCGAGCAACGGCTCATACATGACCTTCATGGCGGGCCAGTCAGCACCGTGCGCGTTGCGGACGTAGAGGTTGTTCCGCTGGTTGCGCCACCCTTCGTTGAAGATCTGCCGGAACTCTTCGCGCGGATCGATGTATGCCTTCAACGCGGCCATCAGTTTGCCACTGCCAGCGGCGGGCGCCGCTTTATCGGCATCAACCAAGTACAGGCCACCCTGCGCACCGCCGGTGCGATACAGCAGCTTTTTGCCGTCGGCGCTCACCACGAACTGCGAGACCCCGGTGGCGAATGGCATCGCGCGCCGCGCACTCAACTGAAAGCGATGGAGGGTACCACCGGAGGCGCCGCCATTTCCGGTCCCGGACGCCGGCACGGATTCCACAAAGAAAACGGTCCCTGGAACGCCGGCCACGAGCTGTGCATAATCACGTTCCGCCACCCCCGGCACGGCCAGAATGCGCTGCTGAATCCCGGCGAAATCAATCGTGACCGTCCGGACCGCGCCGGCCCCCATCGAGGGCGAGGGCGCACCAGCAGCACGTGTCGAATCCCCCACCGCACGCGGCGACTCGTCATCGCTCTCCGGCAGCAGCGGCGACGCCTCCGTCTTGCCCAGCACGGCGAGGTAGAGCGCCCGCGTTTCCGGGCGATCGTACTTCGACATGTCTAGCAGCGACGAATTCAACCCGAAGTTGGTCGATGCGAGGAACCACAGGTACTTGCCACTGGCATCCCACGCCGGTGCCGTGGCGTCGGCGAGCCCGTCGGTGATCTGCCGAACCTTTCCGCTCTCCATCTCGTAGACGAAGATCGCGCGAAAGAGCGACTTGAGCCGCTTCGGATACGCGATCCACCGCGAGTCTGGGCTCCACACGGGCACGATCGAGCGATCGGCCATGAAATACGGATCCGTGTCGGCCACCTTCGCCGTCCCACTCGCCACATCAACAATCCAGATGCGGAAGTGCGTATCCTGGAAGGCAATCGTCTTGCCATTCGGCGACCACGCCGGCGCATACGGACGACTGGGCTCCGGCAACACGATTTCACGCGCCGGTGAGAGTCCATCCTGCGAGGCGATCATGAGCCGATACTCCCCGCTCTTGTCGCTGAAATAGGCCAGTGACCGGCCATCGGGGGACCAGACCGGCGCGATCTCCGCCGCCCCACTCGAATTGGTCAGATTGCGCACATCGCCCTTCTCAGCGGGAATCGAGAAAATTTCCCCGCGGGCTTCCACCGCCGCCCGCTTCCCCGTGGCCGACAACGCCAGACTCGTGATCCGCGACGAGACATCCTTCCACTGCGGGAGCATCCACGGGAAATCCCCGGCGGCCGTGATCGGCAGAATCCGATCCCGCGACGTCTTGGGATCGTACTCATGGACATATCCGGCCTGTTCGTAGACCACCACACCAGCGCCGGCATCGATCGACTTCACATCGAAGTCGGTGAACTTCGTGACTTGCGCCAACTGCCGGCTCTTCGTGTCCCAGGACCACACATTCGACACGCCGTCCCGGTCAGACAGGAAGTAGACCATATCGCCCAGCCACACCGGGTCCATTTCCTTGGTGCCGGCAAAGGGGGTCGTGTCCACGGCCGCCGAACGCAGGTTCATGATCCAGATCGGCCGGTTCTGTCCACCGCGGTAGTTGCGGCGTTCTTCGTCCCATGAGGCCGGCATGCGATACGCCACCCGCTGTCCATCGGGCGAGATCTTCCCCTGATTGGCGCGCGGCATAGGGAGCGCCGTTTCCTCGCCCCCGTTGACCGGGACCGTCCAGAATCGCGGCGTGGCCGTCGGCGCCCACGACGCGCGGGTCGACGAGAAGAGGATCGCCTTCCCATCCGGGGTCCACCCCTGCACGAGATCGGGACCCGGATGCCACGTCAGCCGCGTCGGCTGCCCCCCCTGCACCGGCACCACATACACATCGGTGTTCCCGGCGTATTCGGCGCTGAACGCCACCAACGATCCATCAGGGGACAGCTTCGGGTTCTGTGTTTGTCCCTGAAAGCTGGTCAGGCGGCGGGCGGCGCCGCCGGCCCGATCGGCCACCCAAATGTTGTTGGCGTAGGCGAACGCCACATGGGTGCTGCTCACCGACGGGGTGCGCAGCAACCGGGTGCCGGCGCCCGCCGGGGCGTTCGTTTGGGCGCCCGCCGGCCCCGCCCCCGTCGAGGCGATGAGCCCCAGCAGTGGGATCCAGAGCGGACCGCGGTGACGAGCGGTGAGAAAAACTGGACGGAAGGAAGGCATCGCGAGACTCAGTAGGGACAAGGGGTCGCCTGCCCCCCAGACTGGGGAGCAGGTCCAGCGGATACCACGCAGACTGCGTTCCATGCTACCCGCCGAGCACCACCCCAGTAAGAGGAGGCGGGAGCCGTGTACGCGCTTTATCATTTCCGGACCTGCCGTCCGGACCCGCTGTCGGCCAGTGCCAACGGGGTCCACGGCGTTCTCTCATTCCAGCCGTCCGTGGCGCCCCCTCCCGGGGCCGCGCTCCGTCCGGCGATACGCATCATCATGACCAAGATCAAAGTCGTGAACCCCGTCGTCGAAATGGACGGCGACGAGATGACCCGGATCATCTGGCAGTTCATCAAGGACAAGCTGATCCTGCCCTACCTGGACATTCAGCTCGATTACTACGACCTCGGCATCGAACACCGTGACGCCACCAATGACCAGGTGACGATCGATTCCGCCGAAGCGACCAAACGCCACGGCGTCGCCGTGAAGTGCGCCACGATCACGCCCGATGAAGCGCGCGTGAAGGAATTCCAGCTCAAGAAGATGTGGAAGAGCCCCAACGGGACCATCCGCAACATTCTGGGCGGCGTGATCTTCCGCGAACCGATCATCATCTCCAACATCCCGCGCCTCGTGCCGGGGTGGACGAAGCCCATCATCGTCGGTCGTCATGCGCACGGAGATCAGTACAAGGCGACGGACTTCAAGGTCCCGGGCGCCGGCACGGTCACCATGACGTACACGCCCGCCGACGGCAGCCAGCCGATGGAGTTCGAAGTCGCGAAGTTCGGCAACGACGGCGGCGTGGCGATGGGGATGTACAACTTCAACGACTCCATCCGGGATTTCGCCCGGGCCAGCTTCACCTATGGCCTGCAGCGCAATTATCCGGTGTACATGAGCACGAAGAACACGATCCTCAAGGCGTACGACGGCGCTTTCAAGGACATCTTTGAACATGTCTTCGAGACCGAGTACAAGGCCGAGTATGCGGCGCGTGGCCTGACGTATGAACACCGGCTCATCGACGACATGGTCGCCTCGGCGCTGAAGTGGGAAGGCGGGTACGTGTGGGCCTGCAAGAACTATGACGGCGACGTGCAGTCGGACATCGTCGCCCAGGGCTTTGGCTCCCTCGGCCTGATGACCAGCGTGCTCATCACGCCCGACGGCAAGACGATGGAAGCCGAAGCGGCCCATGGGACCGTCACGCGGCACTTCCGGGAGCACCAGAAGGGGAACAAGACGTCCACCAACCCGATTGCGTCGATCTTCGCCTGGACGCGCGGGCTCGCGCATCGTGGTAAGCTGGATGGCACGCCGGCGCTGACGGCCTTTGCCGACACGCTGGAGCAGGTGTGTATTGAAGCGGTGGAGGCCGGCGAGATGACGAAGGACCTCGCCATCCTCATCAGCAAGGACACGCCATACCTGCACACTGAAGCGTTCCTCGACGCGATCGACCGTCGCCTGCAGGCCAAGATGGCCTGAGTTGGACGAGGAGGCAGGAATAACAACGGGCGGCCTCACACGAGGCCGCCCGTTGTGCGTCAGTCCCAGCCGTCAGCGTGCTGAGTCGGTTTGTGCATCAATGGTGTCGGCCACCAAATCCAGAAAGGCCGCATTGTCCGCGACCTGCGCGAGATCGTCCATGCGAATGGTGTAGCCATACTGCTTCGCAATCGCGGCATAGCGCGGCTGACGGCTGCGGAGCAGCTGTTCAAAGCCCCAGACCGCAAAGGCGTCTGGGTCGACCTCCTCGTCATGCTGCGCCCCGGTCTGGGCCTTGTACGCCGCCCACGTCGATTCGAGGAAGGCGGGTGGGTAGTACATCGGCTTCGGCTGCTGCCGGAATCGCTCAACAAGCGTCTGCAGATGCGCTTCCGTGCCCTCGAGATAGAGGAGCAGGGAATGCTGGGCGAGACAGGTCAGGACCGGATCGTTCGGATCCGCCGGATCGACCACCTCGCACAAACTGCCCCCCGTGTCGCAGACGAAGTGCGGATACCCGTAAATGTCATGCGACCGCTCAATGAACTCCGGGACATCCAACAGCGCCGCGACCTCGGCCTGCCGGTGCTGCGCCTGGCGACGGCCATACTCCGCGTACGGAATGCCGCCACGGGTGGGATCACCCGGCTTCCCCAAATAAGTGGAGAGCGGACTGAGATTCTCGAAGGTGATGTTGGAGCGGATGTAGATCGAATCTGAGCGCAGCAGCTGACGAAGGAAGGGGACCTTCATCGCCTCGCGCTTGAAGTTGTCCACGATATGCTCGCCCATGTACCGGGTTCCAATCCGGTAGTCGACCGAGAAATGAAACCACTCCTGCGCCTGCAATCGCCGGGCAATCGTGGTCTTCCCCACCCCGGACATGCCAAAGAGCGTGATCGCCAGGTGCGACTGTTCACGAAAGGCCTGTCCAGAGGGGAAACGCATCACGACGTCCGGTGTGAGAACGAATCAGGAAATCGGCTTCTTCGGCGCGACGAAGACCGGCGGCAGACCAAGCGAGGTCAACGTCGCGTTCAACTTCGTCAGATCATTGGCCTCGATCGTCTCAATGGTCTTCAGGTGCCCGTTCAGCTTGCCCGTCATTTCGCCGAGCACCTCAGTCACCTGCGCCGTTGGGGCAAAGGGCCCGCCGTTGATCTGCGAGTTCAGCGTCATGAATTGCTGATAGAGCTTCACCGGATAGTTGAGCGTCGCCTGATCGGCCTTCGTGTAGACCTCGTACAGCTCCGCGCGCACCGCCTCGAGCGCCTTCCGCACGGCCGTGGCACCGGTGCGCACCTGCGCCGCATACGGCTGCCCATTGGCCAACCGCACCCGTTGATCCAGCTGCTGCTGGAGCTCCTGAATGCGGGTGACGGCATCGGTCACGGCGTTAATCCGTTCCACCGTCACGGCGGCCGCCTGGAAGCCGGCCAGCGCATCCGCCGCAGAAATCGAAGTGCGAGGATCTGGGAGCACCGTAAACGGCCGGGTGAGCGTGTCGCGGCCCGCGATCAGGCGCACCGTGTAGCTCCCCGGCAGCGCCACCGGACCATTGGCGTTGCCGTCATCATAGATCGTTCCCGGCAAACGACGCGCCGACGGATAGGACAAGTTCCAGACGAAGCGGTTCGCACCCGCTCGTGCATGCAGGAGCGAGTCCGCCGCTTCGTAGGCCAGCTCGGGAACCTGCTGCGCCTGCCGGGCCACCTTCGCGGCGGAATCAGCCAACGCCGATCCGGTGGAGTCCGGCTTCGCGGGCGCGGCACTGCTGTAGCTGCGGATCAGGCGTCCATCGCTTTGCAGCAGCTGGATCGTGATCGGCGCCGTCGGCGCCGTCCGGAGCCAGTAGTCAATCGCGACCCCAAAGCGTGGGTTCGCCCCAACCGATGCGCCCCGCCCATTCCCGCCACTCGCCCAACGGATCGCGGGCGCGGGCGCAAAGAGATGCACCGGCGCAGCCATCACCGAATCGGTGAGCGCCCGGAGCGGCGAGATATCGTCGAGCGACCAGAACGCCCGGCCATGCGTGGCGACGAGTACATCGTTGTCCTTCACATGCACATCGCGCACGCTCACGCGCGGCAGATTCAGTTGCAACGGTTCCCAGGACGTGCCGTCGTTCAATGAGACATAGACGCCGGTTTCCGTTCCCGTGAAGAGGAGGCCGCGGCGCTTCGTATCGCTGCGAATCGCGCGCGTGTACGCCCCCACGGGGATACCCGCATCGATGCGCGTCCAGGTCGCCCCGTAATCCGTCGTCTTGAACAGATACGGCGCGAAGTCGTCCTGCTGATACCGGTTCGCCGCGACATACGCGGTGCCGGCATCGAAGGGAGAGGCCTCAATGATCGAGACGCGCGTGAACGGGCCGAACGCCTTCGGGGTCACGTTCTTCCACGAGCCACCGTTATCGGTGCTCACGTGAATGAGCCCGTCGTCGCTCCCGGTCCACAGGACACCCGCCTTCACCGGACTCTCCGCCAGCGCAAAGATCGTGGCGTACCATTCCGTCCCCGTCATGTCATACGTCACGGGGCCACCGGAGGCTTGCATCGTGGCCGGGTCATGCCGCGTCAGGTCGGGGGAGATCTTCTCCCACGACGCCCCACCGTTGCGCGACCGCCAGAGCACCTGCGACGCCGCGAAGAGCGTATTCGGCTCATGCACGGAGAACTGGACGGGAAAGGTCCACTGGAAGCGATGCGGCACATCGGCCACCGCGTAGCCATCGTAATTCCGGAGCCCGATCGAGATATCCCGCTGGATGTTCGTGCGCGAGTCATGCCGTTCCAAGGTGCCCATGTAGCAACCGCCGTAGGTCACGGTGGGCTCCTTGGGGTCGATGGCGATGTAGGCGTTCTCGCAGCCGGCCACCGGCCACCAATCCCGCTCCCCAATGCTCCGATCGTTGGAGCGGCTGGCGATGTTCACCGTCGTGTTATCCTGCTGCGCGCCGTAAATGCGATACGGCACCTGCATGTCCGTGGTGACATGATAGAACTGTGCCGTCGGCTGATTGTTCTGCGCGCTCCAGGTCTTGCCGCCATCGAGCGAAATCGAGGCGCCGCCGTCGTTCGCGTTGATCAACCGATCGCTGTTCGCCGGATCCACCCACATGGTGTGCGTGTCGCCGTGCGGTACGCGCACCGGGCGGAAGGTGCGCCCCCCATCAATGGAGCGGTGCACCGTGAGATTCATCACGTAGACCACATTCTCATTCAGCGGATCCGCCGTGACCCCCATGTAGTAAAACGGACGGACCACGAACGTCTGATCCCCGTTCACACGGCTCCACGTGGCCCCGGCATCGTCCGACCGAAAAACCCCACCGAGCGAATCCCGCGCTTCGATGTTGGCATAGACGCGCTGACTGTTGGCGGGCGACACGGCGACGCCGATCTTGCCGATCGGTCCCTTCGGCATCCCGGGATTGAAGGTGAGCTCCGTCCAGCTGTCGCCGCCATCCGTGCTCTTCCAGAGCCCGCTGCGGCCACTGCCGGCATTCATCCCCCACGGCGTCCGCTGAAACTTCCACATCGACGCGTACAGAATGCGCGGATTGTTCACATCCATCGAGAGATCCGCCGCGCCCGTGCTGTCATCGAGGAACAGCACCTTCTTCCACGTCACGCCGCCATCGCGCGTCCGGAAGATGCCGCGGTCCGCCGACGGTCCAAAGGCATGCCCCAGCGCGGAGACATACGCGACATCGGGGTCCTTGGGATGCACGCGCACGCTGGTGATCTGGTGCGTGTTCGCGAGGCCGCGCGCCTGCCACGTCTGACCGCCATCGGTCGAGCGATAGACGCCCGTCCCATAGGTCAGATCTTCCCGGGGCGCCCCTTCCCCACTCCCCACCCACAGGACATTCGGATCACTTGGCGCCACCGCCAGCGCGCCGACCGACGACAGATCCGTCTTCCCGTCGGTAATGTTGTCCCACGACTGGCCGGCGTTCGTGGTCTTCCAGACCCCGCCATTCACGGCACCGAAGTAGAAAACGAGTGGCCGAGTCGGATCGCCCGCCACGGCGAGCGCCCGGCCACCACGCGACGGCCCGACATTCCGCCACCGCAGCGACTTGAACGCTTTGTTGGTGCGGGTGCCGTCGCTGTAGAGGGTGGGATCGTAGGCGGGACGGCCGGCGGCAGGCGCCGGTGTCGCACTGCGGGACTGCGCCGACAGGCTCACGGGGAGCAGGCCAGCGCTGAGGGTCGCCAGCGCCATCAGGGCGCGGCTCATGGAGGAGGGGATTGCACGCATGCCGGATCTTGGCCGGACCGTGCCCAATCGTCCAGCCCTCGCGTGCGGTTTCCCACACGCGGTTTCCCGCAGGCGGAGCCAGAGTTACTCGAGCTCCTGCCCTTGGGTATCCGGGATCCCCACCCACGCCAGGGCGCTCAGCAAATACGCCGCCCCGGCCATCGCGAAGGCCATCGGGAACCCCTTGGTGGTCGCCACGCTCCCCACGGTGAACGGCGCGGCCGCACTCGCGATCCGCCCAATGTTATACGTGAATCCCTGGGAGGAGGCGCGGATCGCCGTGGGATAGAGCTCGGCGGTCACGGCCCCAAAGCCACTGAAGAATCCCGTCCCGAAAAAGGCCACGAAGGGACCCAGGAGCAGGAGGACCGTAGGATTCTTGAGCGAGCCATAGAGAGGCAGCAGCACGCTCGCCATCAGCAGGTACGTCACATAGACGCGCTTCCGGCTGATCACATCGGTGATGAACCCGAAGGTGATGTAGCCGAACCACATCCCGATCTGCATAAAGGCCACCAAGCGCGACATGGTCTGGGTGCTCAGCCCAATCCCGCCCTGCGCCACCGGCAACGACAAATACGCCGGCACCCAGCCATTGAGCCCCCACCAACCAAAGAGGGCACAGGCATTCATAAAGGTCACGATCAGCGTCCGGCGCAGCATTTTCCCGCGGAAAATGTCGAGCACGCTCACCGTGGACCCACCCGTGCTCCGTCCCTCGCGACGCGCGGCATCAATGGCGCGCCACGCCGCCGGCTCCTCGACATTCCGACGGAGCCACAACGTAAAGAACGCCGGCAGCAGTCCCACAAAAAAGACGGCGCGCCAGCCATAGCGGGGCAACACCACCCCCACCACCAACGCCGCGACCCCAAACCCAATAGCCCAGGCGCTCTGCATCACGCCGAGTGCGCGCCCCCGGTGCTTCGCCGGCCAGGTCTCAGAGACCAACGCCGCCCCGCTCGCCCATTCGCCCCCCATCCCCAGCCCCAACAGCGCCCGGAAGACGGCAAACTGCCAGAAGGTCTGCGAGAGCCCGCAGGCCGCCGTGAACACGGAATACAGCAACACGCTCCCCATCAGCGCACGGGTCCGACCATAGCGATCGGCGACCCACCCGAAGAACAGCCCGCCCACGGCCCCACCCAGCAGGGTGATTGAACCCAGCGCGCCGGCCTGCACCTTCGAGAGCCCCAGCTCGGCGATCACCGCCGAGAGGGTCAGCGAGAAGAGCATCACGTCGAAGGCGTCGAGGGCCCACCCGGTGGCAGCGGCAATGAGGGCGCGACGTGACGACGGGGCCGCCACCCGCCACCAGCCCAGCAGTCCGCCGTCGGCAGGTCTGCCGTCGGCAGGTCTGCCGTCAGAAGCCGGAGTCATTGGAACGGTCATGTCACCAACCTACCGCCCCGACTCACTGGCGGCCACGCCGTCCAGACGACAGTATCCCGCAGCGGCGGTCCCCTCCCCTGCGGGGCACCGCCCCCCCAGTCCGTGTTCGCTTCGCCAACCCGACGCGCCATGCATAAGCGTGACTTTCTCCGCGCCCTCGGCGGCGCCTCCCTCGGCATGCTCATGACCCCGGACCGGCTGGCCGCCTTCGGTGCGCTGCCCGCGGCAGAACTCGCGACCCGCGAGGATTTCTGGGCCACCCTGCGTGCCGGTTATCGCCTGACCGGGGACTACATCAACCTCGAGAACGGCTACTACTCCATGCAGTCGCAGGCGGTGCTGGAGCGGTTCATCGGGCATGTGCGCGACGTCAACCTGCAGGCCTCGCGCTACATGCGCACGGTACAGGTGCCCAACAAGCTCAAGGCGCAGGAGCGGCTCGCGCAGCTCGCCGGCTGCTCGGCGCAGGAACTGGTCATCACGCGCAACACCACGGAATCGCTTGACACCGTGATTGCCGGGTTTGATTGGAAGGCCGGCGACCACGCCGTGATGTCAGTGCACGACTATGGCGCCATGCTCGACCAGTTCAAGCTCATGGCCCGCCGCTGGGGGATCGAGAACACGTTGGTCACGGTGCCGATCGATCCCAAGAGTGACGACGAGGTCGTGGAGGTCTACGCCCGCGCCATCACGCCGAAAACGCGGCTGCTGATGATCTGCCACATGATCAACATCACCGGACACGTGCTGCCGGTGCGGAAGATCTGCGACATGGCACATGCCAAGGGCGTGCAGGTGCTCGTCGACGGCGCCCACGCCTTCGCGCAGCTCGATTTCCGCATCCCCGACCTCGGCTGCGATTACTACGGCGCCAGCCTGCACAAATGGCTCGGCACCCCACTCGGCGCCGGCATGCTCTATGTACGTAAAGATCGGATCCCCGCCCTCTGGCCCGTTTTTGCGGACGAAGGCATGGCCGCCGACGATATCCGGAAGCTCAATCACACCGGCACGCATCCGGTGCACACCGATCTCGCCATCCTCGATGCCATCGCGTTTCACGAGAGCATCGGCATTCAGCGCAAGGAAGCCCGGCTGCGATGGCTCCAGCAATATTGGACCACCAAGGTGCGCGGCATGTCGAAGGTGCAACTCTTCACCCCAAGTGACCCAGCCCGCACGGGCGCCATTGCAAACGTGGGGATTCAGGGGATGGCGCCTGGCGCACTCGCCACGGCGCTCTTCGACCGCTATCGCATCTGGACGGTCGGGATCAACACCGCCGGTGTGTCGGGCGTGCGCATCACCCCGCAACTGTTCACGACGACCGCGGAACTCGATACGCTCGTGCGCGCCATCACGGAGCTCTCGGCGCAGTAAGCCCGCGCCCTCCTGCGAGCACCAGCACACGGGTGCTCGCAGGGTGGCGCGATGTTACAGCTGCCCCGTCGCGCCCCACGCCGCCACGCGCGCGCGATACGCCGGATCGTCGTACCGATTCGGCGCAAATGCGGCGGCGTACGCCTCGGCCCCCGGCGGCAACGCCGCGCCGACCAGCTGCGCCGCGAGCAGTTCAGCCGCCGCCGGCGCCGCCATGATACCAAAGCCAGAGAACCCCGCGGCGACAAAGCTCCCCGGCACCGGCATCGCGCCAACCAACGGCCGGTTCTCCGCCGTCTTGGTGTAATAGCCGCCGTCAATCCAGAGCGGCGGGAGACGATCGACATACGCACCGAGCGCCGGCACCAGCGCCGTCATCCCGCGCATCACCACTTCGCCATACGCGTCATCCGGGGGCAATGGAAATTCCGGCGTCTCATAGCGTTCATCTCCGTGATAATCCCAGAGCATGAGCACCGTGCGACTGCCATGATACCCATCGGGGCGCAGATGAATCCCCGCCGGCAGCAGCTCCGTCAGCCAACGCGTCGTGGGGTCCTCGGCGAAGAGCGCCCGCTCCTCCGCACTCCAGGCCAGCGTCTGCGGATCATCGAGAATGACGAGCCCAGTATTCCGGTCCACCGCCCCCAGCACGTCCTCAAATGAGACTTTGAGGTGCCGCTCGGAGAAAAGCGGGAGCGATGCCCCCATCAGCGCGCCGACCTGTCGTGCGAAGGGACCAGCCGCGTTGACGCACACGGGCGCCGCAATCGTGAGCGGCCCATCAGCAAGGGTCATCACGTGGACCTGAGCCACGCGCCCAGCCGCCGTCTCGACGGCCTCCACGCGCCCGGTCACGAGCGCCACGCCAGCGTGTCGCGCCTCCTCCAGCAGCGTCATCCCCAACTGCTGCCCGCTCAGCCAGCCGCACCGTCTGGCGTGGAGGACCGCCACGAGATCATCGGCGAGAAAACCAAAGTGCGCGCGGATCGCTGCCCGATCGAGAAAGAGATCGGCCCCACGCGGATGGTCGTCAAACCCGGTGTGCGCACTCGGACGATAGGCCGACGCCTCGCCCACCGATCGATAGGTGCGCAGCGGGCCCGCGCCCTGCGCCTCGGCCTGCTCGGCATCGGCCAGGAATCGTGCGGCCGTCTCCGGGGATCGCGTGGCATACACATACCCGCGGCGATTGAGCAAAAAGCGATTCCCACTCGCCACCGCCCACGACTCCAGCAGATCGATGCTGCGATTCATGCACCGCACCATCGCGTCGTCTGGCCCAGGCCACCAATTCCGATACGCCTCGGTGGACTTATCACTGGTGAGGGTCAGCGGCGGACGCTCATCGACCAGCACGACATCGCGAATCCCGTGGGTGACGGCGAGCGCATGCGCCACGGCAATCCCTGCGATGCCGGCGCCCACAATCACCACCTCCGCGTTGCGCGGTGTCACCGACCGCGCGCGCGACGGGCTTTCGCCGCCGCCTTGGCCTCCGCCTTGCGGCGCGCCACTGCTTCGGCCTCCGCGATCACCGCCTCTCGCGCGGCAATGTCCGCTTCACGGGCAAGCCAGGCGGCGCGGTCCCGCGCCTCGGCGACACGAGTTCGGGCCAGACTCTCCGCCTCACGCCACGCGGCCACCTTCGCATGGTCGCCACCGAGCAACACCTCGGGGACGGGGATATCCCGAAACACAGCGGGACGCGTAAAACTCGGCGCGCTGATGCCGCGATCATAGAACGAATCGGTGCGCGCACTCTCGAGATCGCTCATCGCGCCGGGGAGCAGACGCACCACGGCATCAATGATCGCCAGCGCCGCCGGCTCACCACCACTCAGCACGAAATCGCCCAGCGAAAGCTCTTCGGTCGCGAGATGCGTGGCGACGCGCTCATCCACGTCCTTGTAGTGCCCGCAGAGGAGCGTGAGCTCCGTGCCCGCGGCAAAACGCATCGCGTCGGCATGCGAAAAGCGGCGACCGCGCGGGGAGAGCAAGACAATC
Source organism: Gemmatimonadaceae bacterium (assembly GCA_037134115.1). Taxonomy (GTDB): domain Bacteria; phylum Gemmatimonadota; class Gemmatimonadetes; order Gemmatimonadales; family Gemmatimonadaceae; genus Gemmatimonas. Next base: position 53,320 of record JBAXMW010000009.1, read on the forward strand.
GGCGCCACCGCGCCGACCGATTCCACCGCGTCGAAGAACGGCCCGGGCTGCATCACCATCCCGGGGCCACCGCCAAACGGATAGTCATCGACGGTGCGATGCCGATCGTGCGTAAAATCGCGCAGGTCGAGGGGATGGTACGTCACGCTCCCCGCCGCCGCCGCCTTTGCCGGAATACTCAGGCTCAGCGGGCCCGCGAAGAACTCCGGGAAGATGGTGACGATGTTGATGCGCAGCATGACTAGCCCAGCAATCCCTCAAGGGGCGCGAGCAGAATGCGCCGAGCGTCATCGTCGACCGCGCGCACAATCTCGGGATGCCACGGCACCAGATGCCGTCCCTGCGCGGTCTCAACCTCCAGCAGCAGCCCCTGCGGCGCCTCATAGACGTCGCTGACCGTCCCGACGGGGCCCTGCCCCTCCACCTCCACCGCCATGCCGATCAGCGAGAAGATGTAGATGTCATCGCCATCGGGTTCCGGGAGGCGCGCCGCGTCAGCCAAGAGGTGTCGGCCACGCCAGGCGTCCGCCTCATCCCGATCGGTGACTTCGCGCGTCCGGACCAGCCATTCGCGGTTCATGGGACGGCCGTCGTCCACCGTGAGCGCGATGGGCTCCCCGTTCAGGCGGGAGAGTTCGCCCTGCCGGTCACCGGCATAAACGACAGCGCCGGACGCGAAAATCACGTCCGGCGCATCGGTCAACGATTGGACAGCCCACCCGCCGCGCACACCGTGCGCGCGGGTGATCCGTCCCACCAAGACATAGTCGGCCAGCTTACGCCTCGCCGGAGGGCAGCGCGACCGCCGACGCCTGCAGCTTGGCCGCAAGACGCGCTTCGTGGCGCGACTTCATGACACCCGCCCGACGGAGCAGCGACCGCACCGTGTCCGTGGGGAGTGCACCATGGTCGAGCCAATGGTTCACGCGATCCACCTTCAGGTTGAGCGCCTGCTCGCCGCCACGCGGCTGATACTGGCCGATGATTTCGATGAAACGCCCATCGCGCGGCATGGTCGATTCGGCAACAACGATACGGTACATCGGGGTCTTCTTCCGCCCTTCACGGCGGAGACGGATACGCACGGCCATCTCGACATCCTCGACAATGGGTTCGGCTTGTCCGTCTGCACGGACAGGCCCCTGCACCTGCGCTCATCGCGGCACCGGCGCTTCCGGACCGCACGCAAGACTCATGGGATCACCGCTGGCGAACCGCCCCGGTGACCACGGCGGCATGAGCACCGCCCCCGGCGCCGCGCTCGGACATCGGCACGACCACCGGATAGCCTCGAAAGATAGCAGAAACGGGTCCGCTGACGCTACTGGCGCCGGCGGACCCGTCTTGAAAACCGCGTAACCGGTTGGAATACAGCGACTTACTTCACCACAAACGCCACCGCCGCACGACGGCGATCCCAGGTCACCGCCAGTTCCCCGCCCGGACCCTTCGGGGTCACCGTGATCTCCATCTTCTCCACCACCGCCGGCGTCTCGGTCATCACCATGGGGACACGCCCCAAATCCATCTCCGGCTTGTACTCAGTGCCCCAGTTCCCGGTCTGCTTGTTGATCACCAGCTGCCACGGCCCCTTCTCCTGAAGCAGCACGCGGAGCGTATAGCTCCCGGCCGGGACCACCAACGCTCCGAACTGCAGCGGCTTGCTCGTCGTGAACGCGGTGGCCTCATTGGCCCCCATCCGCCAGACCATCCCCCACTGCATGTCGGCGAGGCCGCCAAAAAGCACCCGGCCACGCTTGGACGGACGCCCGTAATTCACCGAGATCTGGGCCCCACCCACCGTCGCCTTGAGCGAATCCCGCGGCGACAAGGGCGCCGGCTTGGCCGCCCCCTGCGGGGCCTTCTCCATGCCGCCTTGCGCCAATCCCATCGCGGGGAACAGGGCCAGACTCAGCCCGCCCAGCAGCGCCGTCGATCGAAGTACACGCGAAACCATCATCAGACCTTCCTCCAGAGAAAACAGGTGGAGTGCGGGAACGCCACTCAGGTGACTGGTATACAGCCGGCCATGCCATCAGGTTTCCACCCGTTCCCATTCCGACTTCCTGTTCCCGGTTCCATGTCCAAGACGTCCCTGTATCGCGCCCTGCCGGCGGCCCGCCGCGTCGCCCTCGTGCAGCATGCCATCGCCAGCTACAAGGGGGCGCGCGCGCTCTACGCGCAGCGCCTCGTGGCCAAAGGTGGGGGCTTCCGGGCCGCCACCCTCATGACCTGGACCCCTGACCGGCTGGCGCGGGAAATCGTCCGGCTGAACGCCGAATCCGCGCAGGACGAGCTCGAACTGCTACAAGTGCTGTATGTGGACATGGAGCCCGCCATCCAGATCACCTTCCTGGAGTCGGCCGGCGTCGCCCATGAGCAGGGCGTGATCCCCGAGGGGCTCGAGCTCCCATACGCCACCGCCGATCAGGTGGCGACGGCGGCCGCCGCCGTCCTGGCGCAGCATGGCGACGACGGACGGCACTACCTGCAGGTGCTGGTGCGCTACAACCTCGCTGCCTGGCCGGGGCTCGACACGCTCATCGACTGAGCGTGTCGCAGCGCGCTGGACCGCAGCGCGCCGGACCGCAGCGCCCTTAGCGCATCCCGAACATCCCGCCGCCCCCAAAGGGGAGGCGGGGCATCCCGCCGCCGCCGCCGAGCTTCTTCATCATCTTCTGCATATCGCGGAACTGCTCGAGCAAGCGATTCACCTCGCTCACTGGCCGACCGCACCCCTTGGCCACCCGCAGGCGGCGGGATCCGTTCAACAACTCCGGCTTCTTCCGTTCCGCCGGCGTCATCGACAGCACAATGGCCTCGATGTGCTTCATGCGCTTCGGATCCAGCTTGGCGTCCTTCAGCATCTTGGAGTTCACGCCGGGGAGCATCTTGAGCAGGTTTTCCATGGGGCCCAGCTTCTGCATCTGCCGCATGGCGCCCAGGAAATCCTCCAGATCCATCCCCTCCTTCCGGACCTTCTTCTCCAGCTTCTTCGCCGCCTCGGCGTCGAAGGTCTCCTGCGCCTTCTCCACCAGCGACACGATGTCGCCCATCTGCAGAATGCGCCCGGCCATCCGCTCCGGGTGGAACTCCTCGAGCGCATCAGGCTTCTCACCCACGCCGATGTACTTGATCGGCTTCTTGAGCACGCCGTAAATCGACAGCGCGGCACCGCCACGGGCGTCGCCGTCCAGCTTGGTCAGGATCACCCCGGTGATGTTCAGCGCGTCATTGAAGCCCTGCGCGATCTTCACCGCCTCCTGCCCCGTCATGCCGTCGGCAACAAACAGGATTTCGTCCGGCTTGATGGCGGCCTTGAGCCGAGTCAGCTCCTCCATCATGTCGGTATCGATCTGCAGGCGGCCGGCCGTGTCGACAATCACGACGCGATCCCGGGCCCGGACGCCCTGTTCGATCCCCGCCTTGGCGATCTTCACCACATCCTGCGTGCTCCGGTCCGCATACACCGGCACATTGAGGGCCGCCCCCAACGTTTCCAACTGATCAATGGCGGCCGGACGATACACGTCCGCCGCGACCAGCCGCGTCGTGCGTCCCTCGCTCACCAACTTCCGCGCCAGCTTCCCCGCGGTCGTCGTTTTCCCGGAGCCCTGCAGCCCCACCATCATCACCACAGTGGGCGGTACCGTCGACAGCTTCAGCGGCTCCCGACGCTCCCCGAGCATCGCCGTCAGCTCGTCATGGACAATCTTGACCAACTGCTGAGCTGGCTGGATGGTCTTGATCTGCAGGACGCCAACGGCCTTCTTCTCGACGCGGTCGAGGAACTCCCGCGTCAGCGAGAAATTGACATCCGCCTCCAGCAGGACGCGGCGTACCTCGCGCAGTCCTTCCTTGATGTCGGCGTCGGACAGGACCCCACGGCCCCGTAGCTTGGCAAAAACGTTGCCGAGTTTATCTGAGAGTTCATCGAACATAGTGCCCGTAGGCTAACCCCCGCCGGCGGTCGGTACAACCGCCGCCACGCTCGCCGTCCCCGCCATGGCCTCCCCGCAGGCGTTTTCGGTCGCGGGGGGTGACGCCCGCGCCCGCAACCGCGCAAGTTCAAGGGGAGGGATGGGATGCCGATACTGGACGTGGTCCCGCCCACGATTGTTTCCCCTGTTTGAGACCTGTTTTGCCTTCCCGCCCGCGCTTTCCGGCCATGACCATGCCCCGCGGTCAGCGAAAGGAGGAAATCCTCCGCGCTGAGCTTCCACCGACCCTGCCCATGATGGCGCTGCGGTCGACGATCGTCTTTCCGCTCGGCACCATTGCCGTCCAGATGGGCGCCCCGGAGAATCTGGCGCTCCTGCGGGCACACGAAGAGTCCGGACTGGTCGTTGCGCTGGTCGTCGCCTCAGGCGATGCCGACGACGTCATCGATCCGAACAGCTTCGTCGGGAAAGTCGGTGTGGCCGCCCGGGTGCATGAACGGATCAACCTGCCGGGGGAGACGATCCAGATCACGCTCCAAGGGCTGCGCCGGATCACGATCGAAGGGATCGACCAGGAAGCCCCCTACGCGATTGCCCGCGTGCAGGGCGCCAAGGAAACCCCGGTCGATACGGTCGAAGTCGAGGAGCTGGTGGCCCGCACGATCACGGCCGCGGAAACGCTGGCCGAATTCGTGGAGCGCATCCCGAATGAAGTGCCGCAGATCCTGAAGATGAACATGGCCGACCCGGGACGCTTTGCCGATCTCGCGGCCACGAACATGAATCTGCGCATTGCCGACAAAGAAGAGGTGCTCCAGCGCCTCGACATCGGCCAGCGGATTCGCTTCATTCTGTCGCGCCTCGACCGCGAAGTGGCCCGCGCCCGGGTCATGGATGAACTCAAGAAGCAAACCGAAGTCAAAATCGAGCAGCACCAGCGCGAGTTCTACCTTCGGCAACAGCTGCGCGCGATTCAATCGGAGCTGGGCGACACCGATCCGAACGAACGCGACGCCATCGATCTCATGCGTCGCCTCGATGAGGCACAGCTTCCGGAGAAAGTCCTCAGCGAAGCGAAGCGCGAGACGGAACGGCTGCGGCTGCTCTCTCCGGCGTCGAGTGAGTATCAGGTGCTCCGCACCTATCTCGATTGGATCCTCGCCCTGCCCTGGAACGCGCACACGGCCGATGATCACGAGATTACCCTGTCGCGCGTTGAGCATGCGCTGGGGGAGCGTCATTACGGCCTCGACGAAGCGAAAGAGCGGATCATTGAGTATCTCGCCGTCCGGAAGCTGCGCGGTGGCGACCCAAGCGGTCCGATTCTCTGCTTCGTCGGCCCGCCTGGCACCGGCAAGACCTCGCTTGGCGAAGCCATTGCCACCGCGATCGGTCGTGAGTTCTACCGGATTTCCGTCGGTGGCGTCCGCGATGAAGCGGAGATCCGCGGCCATCGGCGCACCTATGTGGGCGCCATGCCGGGGCTGCTGCTGCAGGCACTCCGTCGCGTAGGCGTGAAAGACCCGATCATCATGATCGACGAGATCGACAAGATGGGGAATGGCGGCAACGCTGGGGACCCCACGGCCGCGATGCTGGAAGTGCTCGACCCGTCGCAGAACACGGGCTTCGTGGATCACTACCTGAATCTGCCCTTCGATCTGTCGTCGGTCCTGTTCATCTGCACGGCCAATAACATCTACGACGTGCCCGGACCGTTGCGGGACCGGCTCGAGGTGATCCGCATTGCCGGATACACTATCGAGGAAAAGGTCGAGATCGCCCAACGATATCTGCTCCCGCGCTTGCTCGATGATCATGGGCTGCTGACCGAGGAGATCGTCTTCCCGGAGTCCGTGCTCGGCTTCATCACGAGCCGTTACTCGCGGGAAGCCGGGCTGCGCACCTTCGAACGGTCGCTCGCGGCGCTCATGCGCAAGCGCGCGCGCGCGAAGGCCGATGGCGATCTCACCGCCTGGACGCTGACGGTCGAGCAAACGGAAACGCTGCTCGGACCGCCACGCTTCAGTACCGAAGAAGCGGAGCAAGAGCCCGAAGTGGGCGCCGTGACGGGGCTCGCCTGGACCAGCACCGGCGGCGATCTCATGAGCATCGAGGCGCTGTGCATGGTGGGCTCCGGCAAGCTCACCGTCACCGGGCAACTCGGCGACGTCATGCGGGAATCCGTCGACGCAGCCTATTCGTTTGTGCGGTCACGCGCCGCCACCATTGGCATCGCCGATGAAGAGTTCCGGGACGCCGATTTGCATTTGCACTTCCCGGCCGGCGCGATTCCGAAGGATGGCCCATCGGCGGGCATCGCCGTCACTCTGGCCGTGGCCAGCGCCCTGGCCCGTCGACCGGTGCGCCGCGATCTCGCCCTCACCGGTGAAGTGACGCTGCGCGGGAAGGTGTTGGAAGTCGGGGGCGTGAAGGAGAAAGTCTTGGCGGCGTATCGGGCCGGCCTGCGCGAAGTGATGCTCCCCAAGGCCAACGAGAAGGATCTGCGCGACATCCCACAGGAGGTCCGCGATCAGATGGCCTTTACCTTCGTGGCCACCATGGACGAGGTGCTCCACCTCGCACTGCTCCCGGCAGCACACGGCGCACCGGGCGATGGCCCGACTGTCGACGCCGTGCCGGCCGACGTTAAGCCGAAAAGTGCGTCGCGATCAGGTGGAGCAGCACCCCAACCACCCCACCCACCAGCGTCCCGTTGATGCGGATGAACTGCAGATCGCGACCGATCTGCAGTTCGATTTTGCGGGAGGTGGCCTCGGCATCCCAGGAGGCCACCGTCGACGCGATCAGGGCGGCGACCTCATCGCGCGAGCCATCCACCAGCGCAATGCCCACCGTGACCAGCCACGCATCGACCTGAGCCATCACCGCCGGGTCGTCCAGCGCACGCTGCGCCATCTGTTGCACCCACGCCGCCACAACGTCATCGCGCGCCGGCGCCTCATCCAGCAGCTCCGAAGACGGGCTGGTCGCCTGCGCGCCGCCCGCGGCATACGCGCCAAGCTGCGCACTCGCATCAGCCCAGAGCCGCTGCACCAGGGCCCCCACCGCCGGATGCGCCAACAGCTCCAACTTCAGTGACTCGGCCTTCGCGATCAGCTCCGGATTCTCACGCAGCGCCGTGTGGAACCGGGCGATCGCTGCATTGACGCGCTCGCGGAGCGGATGCGCCGGATCCGCCACCACCGCGGCCAGCGTCTTCTCGATCCCACTGACCAGACGGTTCCCCAGCCGATTCTCCACCACCCCGGGCACCCACCACGGGCTCTCTTCTTTGAGCTTCCCGCGGATCGTGGCTTCATGCTCGTCAAGGAACCGCACCGCCACCTGCAGCACATCATCCAACAAGCGTTGGGGAATCCCATTCGCACTCGCCAACTCCACCACGCGCGAGGCGACCGGAGCGGCCGGCATCGCGCGGAGTCGCGCCACCAGCGCCCGATCCACCAGCGACTCCACCTCCTGCGCAGGGACGGCCTGCGTCGCCGTTGCTAGCGTGCGCGCCACTGCGCGCGTGACGACGGCACTGTGCCCCGGGGCCACCAGCCATTCCGCCGCTCGTCGCCCGAGTTGCATGGCGGTCAGCTTCTGCCGCACCACGTCGGCGGCGAGAAAATTGCGCTGCACGAACTGACCGAGCGCCTGCCCAATGCGATCTTTCCGCGCCGGGACAATGGCGGTGTGGGGAATCGGCACGCCCATGGGATGCCGAAAAAGCGCCGTCACCGCAAACCAGTCAGCGATGCCACCCACCATGGCCGCTTCGGCAAAGGCGCGCAGATAGCCGAGTGCGGGATACTGTCCTTCGTACTGCCGCGCGACGACGAAGAGCACCGCCACCACGACCAAGAGCCCGGTCGCCACCCGCTGCATCCGCACCAACCGATCGCGGCGGAGTGCATCATCGGGGCTCGGCTGGAGCCCCGGCGGCAACGGGGAGGAAGACGACATCGACTCAGCGACGAAGGGTCAGGCGCGCTGCATCAATCAGGGCGGGATTCACCCCAGCCGGCACATCGGTGAAGAGCACCACCGGCTGTCCATCGCGCTGCAAGAGGGACAGCATGACGGTCCGCGCCGCATGGCGCTTCGAGGCCGAGACATCCAGTCGGCGCGTCGTGGCACCTGGGGGCACCTCTGGCTTCGCCATCTCGTACCGGCGACGAGCCGCATCGGCGAGGATCTCCAAGAAGTCCGCCGCATCCACGGAGGTCGTCCAGGCACTGGCCCACACCACGGCATCACCCTGCGGCGTCCGGACCACCGTCACGCGATCACCCGCAAGCCCACCCGCCCCGCGACGTGCCAACGATTCATCCTGCACATGCTGCACCAACGCGAGCCGCGTCTCGAATTCCCCGAGCGTGTTCGTATACACCACGGTGCCAGCGACCGGCGCCGGCATGGTCACCGCGGTGGGCACTGGGCGCGCCGCCGGGGTCGTGGTGAAGTAGGCCCCATCGTTGAGCAGCTGCATCGACGACACGGGCAGATCGGTCAGCAGCGATGCCATCGGACGCTGTTCCTGATACCGCCGCACAAAATCCGCGCCGCCGAGGTAGGGATAGAGCAGCCCTTCCCGAATGATCCGGGGGGCGGAGGCAAAGACGGGCATCCCCGTCTGCCCGTTGCGAATCAGATCGCGAATGCGATCCCATCCACCGGGCATTTTCATCATGGGGCCCGTGCCTGGATCGAGCAGCAGCTGCGTGAAAACCGCCTGCCCTTCGAGCACCGCTTGGACGGTGCTCTGCCGATCCGCATCGTCCGTCTGCGCCTGCACCGAATCCAAATTGAGATGCTGATCCTGCAGCGCATGCACCAACTCATGCGTCACCGTCTGTTGCACCAGCGCCTTGGGGGCCCCGTCCACGACGTAGAGCACTTTGGTTTTCGGGTCGTAATACCCCACGACCTGCTCCTCCAGCAGCCGCTGCATCAGGCCGCCCAGTTGCATCGTGTCCGGAATGAGGCCGAGCACCCGATAGAGCGCCTGTTGCCCAGCCATCATGGTGCGCGCGCGTTCGCTCGTCAGCTGGTGCATCAGGAACGTGGACACCTCCGCCTTCGAGCGGGTCGCGAGCTTCGGCGGCGTCGTGTAGCGGAGCCCGAGTTGCGCTTCGATCCGGGGCACCGCATCGGCGACGAGTTCCGCATAGGGGCCATCGCCCGCGGGCTTGGCCTTGCTGCAGCCAGTCGACCACACGAGAAGCGCGGCCAGCGCCACGAATCGCCGCGGGCGCGGCATGCAAGGAGAGACGAAACTCATGACGGGAGCATCCACTGCAGATACCAGGAAAGGGCGGCGTCGCCCCAAAGCAGCGCACCAATCGCTGCCGGCGCGAGAAAGACCCCGAAGGGCACATCGGGGAAGGCGAAGGTCGTACCGGCCCGACGCGAACGCAGCCAGAGCACCGGGCCCACCACGAGCAGAAACATGCCGGCGCCCAGCCCCGCGCCCGCAACAATGGTCAGCAGCGCCCGCTCAGGCCCCAACGCCGCGCCCACCATCGCCATCAGCGTCATGTCGCCAAAGCCCATCGCCTCGCGCCGCATGACCACTTCGGCGAGCCATCCCACAATGGCAATCGCACCGGCGCCGGTGCAGGCCCCTACCAGGGCGGGCCAGGTCGTGGCAAAGTGCGTGGGCTCTTGGATAAAGAAATTCGCCACCGCCGTCACCAAGACGAACCCCAAGCCAAAAAGCGTGAAGCCGTCGGGGATCAGGTAGTGCCGTGCATCCGTGACCATGATCCCGAGTAGCGTCGTGCCAACAACCGCGACGCGCAGCGCTTCAAACGACAGGCCAAAGGCCAGCACACAGGCGATCCACCCGAGCGCCACCATCGCTTCAACGAGCGGATACTGTGGTGAAATCGGCTGGCCGCAGCCACGGCACCGTCCGCGCAGCAGCATCCAACTGAGGACCGGCACATTCTCATGCCAGGCGATTGGGCGGGCACACTGCGGACACCGGGACCGTGGGCGCCAGACACTGAGCCCCTCCGGCCATCGGGCAATGCAGACATTCAGGAACGATCCGACACTGGCCCCGAGGATGGCCACCAGCACGAGGATCCCGAGCGGCATCGGCACCACCTGCGCCGCGAGCTGCGTCGGCAGGCCAGTGATCACCATCAGGATGCCGTCTCCGTCGTGTCGGGGCGCAGCGCGTAGAGGAGAATGCCGGTCGCCACGGCCACATTCAGCGACTCAACGCCGGGGGCCATGGGAATCGCCACCCGCCGGTCCACCTGATCACGCAGCGCCGCAGACAACCCGGCCCCCTCATTACTGACCACGACCGCCAAGCGTGCGGGGATCGCCGGCATGTCGCCATCCAACACCGCCGGCAGCGGATCGCCATCGACATCACCGGCCCAACAGGCCACCGCATGCGTCGCCAGAAATGCCCGGGCCTCCTCCCACGTGAGCGCCACCGCCGGATGCGCGAAGAGCGCGCCCATGGTACTCCGCACGACCTTCGCGTTCCAAAGATCGACCGTCCCGGGTAACGCCATCGTGGCGGTCACCCCAAACGCGGCGGCAGTCCGGAGAATCGTCCCCACGTTCCCTGGGTCCTGCAGGGCATCCAACAGCAGATAGCGCCCCACCGTCGCCGGCGCCGCGAGCGTCCGCTGCGGAATCTCGGCGATCGCCAGCACCCCTTGCGGGGAATCCGTGCTCGCGGCGGAGGCGAATTCCGCCTCAGAGACCGTCCCCACGGGAATCCCGCGGGCCACGGCGTCGGCGACGACGGCCGCCAGTCGATCGACCAGCGCCCCCCCAGCCCCGCCGGCCGGGCTCTCGGGGGCCGCCGGCGTCGTGGCACCGGCACTCACCAGCAGCCCCGTGACCCGACAGGGGGAGGCCAGCAGCGTTTCGACCGTCCGCACCCCTTCGGCCACAAACAGCCCATGCTTGTCGCGCGCTTTGCGGCGCTGCAGGTCACGAGCGAGGGTGAGTAATTTCACAGGACGAGGACGGAGTCAGCCGGCAAGGCGGGGCCAACCGGCCCCCCCTCGAAAGTACCCGAAAACGGCGACCGCTGCACCACCACCGCGGCAGGACGACACGATGGATGCACACGAATCGAGACAGACCCGTACGGGCCGCGCCGCACGCGGCGCATTGGCGACCCTCTTGGCGGCGCTCAGCACCGGCTGCCTCGCCTCCACACAGCAGGAGGTGGCCCTCGGCGACCAGTATGCGGCACAGGTCGCCCAACAGTTGCCGCTGATCAAGGATCCCGAGGTCGCCCGCTACCTCCGCGTTCTCGGCGACTCGATCGCGCGCGTCTCCGACGACCGGGATCTGACCTGGACGTTCGATGTGGTGGATCAGGACGAGGTGAACGCCTTCGCCGTGCCGGGGGGGCACATCTACGTCTACCGCGGCCTCATTGAGCGGATGAACACGATGTCCGAGCTCGCCGGTGTGGTGGGGCATGAAATCGCGCATGTCACGCAGCGACACAGCATGACCCAGATGCGTGACCAACAGCGCGCCAACATCGGCATGACCATCGGCTGCCTCGTCGCGCCACAGGTCTGCAACAACCAGGTCAGCAGCACCCTCGTGAACCTCGGCAGCAACGCCGCTTTCTCGAAGTTCAGCCGCAACGACGAAGCGGAAGCCGATCGATTCGGCGTCGCCTACGTGACACGAGCGGGGATTGATCCCCGCGGGATGACGAGCATGTTCGGCGTCCTCATGGCGGAGCGGAAGCGCAATCCCAGCGGCATGGAAGCGTTCTTTGCCTCCCATCCGGTGGAGGAAAGCCGCATTGAGGCCACGCAAGCGGAGATCCGAAAGCTGGACCCGGCGCTGTTGCCGTCACTCACGCGCGACACGCCCGCCTTCCGCGCCTTCAAAACACGACTGCAGGCACTCCCGCGCCGTACCCCAGCGCGCTGACGCCGGGGCCGGCGGCACCCGGGCGTCGCGCGGGCGTCACAGCCGGCGGACAAACTCCGTCACGAGGGCCTCAAAGCGGGACCCCACCGCCGCCCCGGCCTCCATCACTTCCTGATGGTTGAGCGGCTGCGCCGACAGCCCCGCCGCCTTGTTGGTAATGCACGAGACCGCCGCCACGCGGAGTCCCATGGCGCGCGCCGCGATCACCTCCGGCACCGTCGACATCCCCACCGCATCGGCCCCGAGGCGCTCCAGCATGCGCACCTCCGCCGGCGTTTCGTAGGTGGGGCCGAGCAGCCCACAGTAGACGCCAACCTGCAGCGGCACCTGTGCCGCCTGCGCCGACTGCAGCATCAGGGTGCGCAGTGCCGGGTCGTAGGGATCCGACATATCAGGGAAGCGGGTATCCCCAGGGTGCACCGGTCCCGTGAGCGGATTGCGGAACATCAGGTTCAGATGATCCGCAATCAGCATGAGGTCGCCCGCCTCAAAGGTGCGCCGGATCCCCCCGGCGGCATTGGAGGCCAGATACACCGGCGCCCCAAGCGCCTGCACGACGCGCACGGGGAAGGCAGCCACCTGCGCCGAATGCCCCTCATACATGTGGAAGCGTCCCGCGAGCATCACGACCGGTCGGTCGGCGAGCTGGCCGACAATCACCTCGCCCGCATGGCCAGCGACCGCCACCGCGGGAAACCCCGGGACCTCGGCGTACGGGATACGCACGGCTCCAGCCACCCGCGCGGCCAGCCCACCCAATCCTGATCCCAGCACGATCGCACAGACGGGCGTCTCCCAGGCCGCGCCGACCCGGTCGCGAATCATCGCCGCCGCGGTGGAGGCAGCCGTCATCGCGGCGGTGGCGTCAGGCGTCACGCGCTCTCGCCCCAGGTGGCGACGAAGGCGGGGTCCTGCTGACGGAGCGTCGCGAGCTCCCGTTCCGCCGCATGGCGCAGCGCGCGTCGTTCGGCCAACGGCAAGAACGCCGCATCAAAGGCATGCAGCGCCATCTGGGACAGCTCTGCCAACCCGAGCCCCAGATGCGAGGCACAACGCACGTATTCGTCGGTCAACGTGACGTCGCTCATCAGGCGGTTATCGGTATTGATCGTGACCACCGCCCCCATGCGATGGTAGCGCGCCAGCGGGTGTGCGCTAAAAGTGGGGACGACACGGGTCTGCACATTGCTCGTGGGGCAGACCTCCAGTGGAATCTGGCGGTCAATAACGTACGCTTCGAGCGCGGGATCTTCGTGCAGACGCGTGCCATGCCCAAGACGGTCGGCCGCACACCGGTGGACCGCCTCACGGATCGACAGCGGACCGTCCCCCTCCCCCGCATGTACGGTGACCGCGAGATCCTGCTGCCGAGCGTAATCGAACGCCTGCGCGTGCAGATGCGCCGGGTTGCCCAACTCCCCACCGGCCAGATCAAACGCCACCACCCCAGCGGTCCGACTGGCCACGGCGAGTTCGGCAATCTCCATGGCATGCGGCCACGGGAACGAACGCAGCGCGCAGAGAATCGAACGGGCCACCGTCCCGGTTTCCGCTTCCCCCCGCAACAGCCCACGGTGCACCGCCTGCACCACCTCGTCCAGCGACAACCCACCGCGGACATTCAGCGTGGGGCAGTACCGGACTTCCAGATAGCGGACATGCTCTGCGGCCGCATCATGGACCAGCTCACAGGCGATGCGTTCCAGCGAAGCCGCATCCTGCATCACCGCGAGCGTGCGCTCAAAACGCGCCAGATATTCGTCGAGGTTGTGGGCATCATCCACCCGCATCCACGCGGCCAGCGCCTCGACCGACGCGACCGGCAACGGGTGCCCCTGCTGCTGCGAAAGCTCCAGCAGCGTGGCGGGGCGGAGCGAGCCATCGAGATGGCAATGCAACTCCGCCTTGGGGAGCCGATGCAGCGCCTTGGTGAAGGCGGCCGACAGCTCAATCATTCCGCGCCCTCGGCCAGCCGCTCCCGGACCGGCACCACGCGCAGGATCGTGCCACCCACGAGAGGCGTATCGAAGGGCGTGGGGAGTCCCCGACTGTCGGTGAGCCGGGCGGTCCCATCCGCCACCTCGGCCGCCTGCTCTGGGAAGAGCGCGCGGACCGCATCCAGCGCGACCGCCCCGGCCGGGACCGAAACGCCACGTTCATTCACATAGACCCGAAGGTCATTGGGGAGAGTCATCGGAAACGGCGTCCATCACGTTGGGGTGGGCCGGCCGCGGCAGTGCCTCGCCCGGCGGCGTCATAGGAGAATGCTAGCAGCACGGGGCCCCACCCTCCACCCAAATAGGACGGGAATTCCCTCCGAAACCGCCCCACCCCCTCCCCCGGGACCGCCGCCCCCGCGAACTTCCACGGGAGAGATCGCGCCATCGGCTGATACCAAGCCGATACATGGTCGTGGCACAGCGGACATGATCGCCCCCCACTCTGGACGTGTCGATGTGGCGTAACTGTTTCTTCGCTTGGGATCGGCTATGAAGCCGCTGGTGATTGGTATTGCCGGTGGCACAGGATCCGGGAAGTCGACCGTGGCCCGTCGCGTGGCGGAAGCGCTGCCGCAGGCGTCGGTCGCGTTTCTCGAGATGGATGCCTATTACCGCGATTTCCGCCACCTCACGCTGCAGCAGTTGCACCATGTGAACTGGGACCACCCAGACGCTTTTGATGTGCCGCTGTTGGTGGACCACCTGTCCGCGCTCACGCGGGGCGAGCGGGTGGAGATGCCGATTTACGAGTTCGCGTCACACTCACGCAGCACCCGGTCGCGCGCCATCGAACCGGCCGATGTCGTCGTGATTGACGGCATCCTGTTGCTCTCGGATCCCTCCATCCGGGATCTGTGCGACGTGAAAGTGTTTGTGGACGCCGATGCGGACATCCGGCTGATTCGTCGTATCCGGCGAGACACGGCCAGTCGGGGACGGACGCTGGAGTCGGTGCTGGAGCAGTACCTGACGACGGTGCAGCCGATGCATTTGCAGTTCGTGGAACCCAGTAAACGCTACGCCGATGTCATTGTCCCGCGTGGTGGCAGCAACGCGGTGGCGATCGAGATGATCGTTGCCAAGATTCAACGGCGGCTCCTCGCGCGACAGGCATCACGCGAAGCCCTCGGTGACTCGGATGCGGCCAGCACGCAGGATGTCGCACCGGATCCACTGCTGGATCCAGTGCGGGTCTCCGTACTTACGCCGACGCTTGCGCCCGCGGGCACCGTCGATCACTGAGCCTCATGAATCCTGCGCCCCAGTCCGCCGAACGTATCCTGGTTGTCGACGATGAACCTGAAATCGTCGCGCTGGTGGCCTATCATCTCGGCAAGGCGGGCTATCGGCTCGCCACGGCATCCACGGGACAGGAAGCGCTCGAAGCCGCACGCCGGGAGCGCTATTCGCTGATCGTGCTGGACCTGATGCTGCCGCAGATGTCCGGATTTGAAGTGCTGGAGGCGCTGCGCGCCGAAGAAGCCACGCGCGATGTTGCCGTGCTGATGCTCACCGCCCGCCGCGAAGAACCCGACCGGATTCGTGGCCTGTCGCTCGGCGCCGACGACTACCTCACCAAGCCGTTCAGCCCGGCAGAGTTGGTGTTGCGGGTAGCTGCCATCCTGCGCCGCTCCGGATCGACGCCCGTGGCCACCACCGACGGCCTCACGATCGGTCCGATCCGCATCGATAAGTCGGCCATGGTCGTCTATGTCAACGATGACGCCGTGGATCTGACGCCAACCGAGTTCAAACTGCTCCTTACGCTCGCCGAGCGACGGGGACGGGTGCAAGGACGCAGTCACTTGCTCGAAACCGTGTGGGAGGCGGCCCCGGACATTCAGACCCGGACCGTTGACATGCATGTGCAGCGGTTGCGCGCGAAGCTGGGCCCCGCCGGCGATCTGATCGAAACGGTCCGCGGTTTCGGCTACCGCCTGCGCGCCAGCAACCCGCGCGGCAGTTAATGCACCGCCCCTTCACGTGCGCTTAACCCAGCGACTGGTCCTCAACACCGCGGTCGTCACCACGGTGCTGGTGGGCGCCGTGCTGGTGGCCGTGGAGCGGCGTGTCACGGAGCGGCTCCGGACCGGGACAGCGGCCGCCGGCGCTGTGCCGACCGATGAGTTTCTCTCCCGCATCCGGCGCGACATTGTCGTGGCGGGTGCCTGCACCTTGCTCGTCGGTGTCGCGGTCGCGCGTTTGCTGGCCCGTCCGATCGCCCGGCCGGTGGAAGAGCTGCGTGACGTGGCGCGGGCCCTCGCGGCTGGCGACCTCACGCAGCGCCCATCCCGCGGCAGCGTTGGGGAAGTTGGGGATCTGGCCAACGCCCTCCGGACGCTGGCCGAACAGCTCGAGGCCCGACAGACTGAGCTCAACGCTGAAGAAGCATTACTGGTCGCCCTCACGGAGTCGCTCAACGAAGGCGTCGTCGCCGTGGATGCCCGGCGGCAAGTCGTCCGTATGAATGAAACGGCGCGGACGCTGCTGCGCCTGCGGCAAGCGGTGCCCTTCCCCGCCGAGTATTTGCCGCGGGATCGTGGCCTCCGTGAGGCGCTCGCCGCCGTGCTGCAAGGGGAAGACGCCCTCCCCGGGGAAATCCGGGTCGACGATCGCACGCTGTCCCTGACCGCGCGGCCGCTCCCAGCCGGCGGCGCGATCCTCGCCTTCTACGATTTGACGCCGTTTCGTCGCCTGGAAGCGGTGCGGCGCGACTTTGTGGCAAACGTGTCGCACGAACTGCGAACGCCACTCACCGTCATCAGCGGCTCCGTGGAAACGCTGCAGGACGAGGAGCTCCCGCCTCCACTCCGTCAGCAGTTCCTGTCCATGACCGCACACAATGTGCGGCGCATGCAGCGCATTGTCGATGACCTGCTCGACCTGTCCCGTATCGAGTCCGGGGGCTGGATCCCGAACCCGGTCGATCAGGATATTGCGGCGGTGGCGGCCGAAATCATGGCCCCACTGCAGGCCTCAGCGACGGAGAAGGGGGTCGTGCTGCGCGCCGAGATCGCGACGGGGGCCGACGCCCTCTATGCCGACTCCACGGCGACGCGGCAGATTCTCACCAACCTCACCGAAAATGCCCTGCGGCATACGATGAGTGGTGAAGTGGTGCTCTTCACCGAAGCGGACGCGCACGGGATTTGGCTCGGGGTTCGGGATACTGGCATTGGGATCAGTGCCGAACATCTGCCGCGAATTTTCGAGCGCTTCTATCGGGCCGATCCGGGGCGGTCCCGCGAGGCGGGCGGCACCGGGCTGGGGCTGGCGATTGTCCGCCATCTCGCGGAAGCGCACGGCGGGCGGGTGCGGGCGGACAGCACCCCGGGCGTGGGTACCTCGATTGCTGCCTGGTTCCCGCGGGGCGATGCGGCCGAGGGGGCGGAGCTCCCCTCGGCGTCCCATCAGTCGGCCATCTCGTCCGCGGACGCGTCGACTTCGCCCGGCGCCTCGTCCAGCAACACCCCCGACACCGCCGCCTGATCGACCTCAGAGACGGCGGCGCGGTCATCCTCGGCCGCCGCACTGCGGGCGGCCGCATCAGACCGACGGGGGCGCTTGCCCGCGAAGGCTTCCGCCAGCAACCTGGGCAACATCACCCCGGCAGGCCCTTCCACCGCCAGTACACTAGGGCCCCGTCGCTGGCCGTCCATCGTCGGGTTCACCACGATCACGGTGGCCCCATGCGTTGCGGAGACCCAGGGTAACGACGCGGCCGGCTCGACCACATTCGAGGTGCCAACCGACAGGAACACGTCGCAGGCCACGGCCGCATTGCGGGCCGCCTCATACTGATCCATCGGCATCGGCTCGCCAAACCAGACCACATCAGGGCGCATCAGGGCGCCACACTGGACGCACGCCGGGGGCGCCGACGCCTGCGCCTCGGTAGGTTCGATCGTCCCCGGGCAGCCAGCGCTGCATCGGGCGCGCATGATGGAGCCGTGCAAGGTGATGACGTCTCGGCTCCCGGCCCGCTGATGCAGGTCGTCGACGTTCTGCGTCACCAGCGTGCAGTGCGAGACGCGGGCCGCCAGCGCCGCCAAGGCGGTGTGCGCCGGGTTCGGCTGTGCCGCCCGGATCATGGTCCGCCGTGCCGCATACCACTGCCAGACCCGTACCGGGTCCGCCGCGAACGCTTCCGGGGTGGCCAACTCCTCCGGCGAATACTGGGCCCAAACGCCCGTCAAGGCATCCCGAAAGGTGGGAATCCCGCTTTCAGCCGATGTCCCAGCGCCCGTCAAGATACACACATGCTCCGCACTCCGGAGGGCCTTGGCGGCCACCGACAGGGCCTCGGCACGCGTCTGCGGATCGGTGGTAGGCGTCGAAGCGACCCGGCGGGACGGGGACGCGCTGGAAGAGGAGGAGGTAGGCATCGCAGGGCGACATTACACAGCGTACCAAACAGAATCAACGGGGCCCCCCAGCCGGGACACCAGCAGACGCACAGGCGGTCCGGTCCGACGGTCCAATCGAACCCCGGTCGTGACACAATCGTTGCAATTCCGTAGTCGAACCGACACCCGGGTAACGGAGCTTTTGGGTGTCCGTCGTGCGCCGCCTGGCGCGCCATTCGCGGACATGATGACTCCGAACCACGGAATTTATGCGGATCCTCGTTCCCACGTCGTATCCCGCGTTTCGCACCACTCAACGCGTCGTGCGCCGACTGCTCGGTGTAGCCGTCGCGCTGCTGCTTCTTCCCACCCAGCAGGCCACCGCGCAGGCCACCGCGCAGGCGGCCGTCGGCCGGATTGTCGGCCGCGTGATCGACCCGGACAACGGACAGGGTCTGGTCGGTGCTGGCGTGCAGGTGGTCGGCACCACGATCGGCGCGATGTCTGGCGTCGACGGCCGCTACACCATCAACAATGTGCCAGCAGGCACCGTGACGCTGCAGGTGCGCCGGATCGGCTACGCACCCAAGACCATCACGGGGGTGTTGCTCGAGAAGGGCGCCACGCTGGAGCAGAACATCACGCTGAGCGTCGCCACGCTCAAGCTGGCGACGGCGGTTGTCACCGCCTCGGCGGAAAAGGGCACGGTCTCGGAAGCGCTCAATGGCCAGCGCACCGCCACCGGTGTCGTGAACTCGATCACCGCCGAGCAAATCGCGAAGAGCCCTGACGCGAACGCGGCGCAGGCCGTGCAGCGCGTGAGTGGCGTGACGGTGCAGGACAACAAGTTCGTCTTTGTGCGCGGTCTGGGTGAGCGCTACACCACCAGCTCGCTGAATGGTGCGCGTGTGCCGAGCCCGGAGCCCGAGAAGCGCGTGGTGCCGCTCGACATGTTCCCGGCCGGCCTGCTGCAGAGCGTCACGACCATCAAAACGTTCACGCCGGAACAGCAGGGCGATTTCTCTGGAGCGCTGGTAGACATCAAGACGCGCGAGTTCCCGGCGCGTCGGAGCATCAACCTGAGCCTCGGCAGTGGCTACGAATCGGGGGCGACGGGCTCCGATCTGCTGACCGCCAGCTCCGTGGGCGGTGAGGGCGTCGCGATGGTGAGCACGGCGCGCGCGCTGCCATCGCTCGTGCGATCGGTTGGAAATTTCCTTGGCGTCAATCTGAGCCAGGGCGACAAGAACCTCCTTATCAATCAGTTCCGGAACTCCTGGACGCCGTCGCTGTCGTCGGCCGCGCCGAATGCCTCTGGTTCGCTCTCGATTGGCGGCAACGATCCCATCCTGTTTGGGCATCGGCTGGGCTACCTCATCTCGGGCACCTTCTCGAACGGCTCCGATTTGAAGAGCGGTCAGGTGCGGGCGCTGGCCGATCGCGGCCCGGTCAAGGGTGAGACGATTGAGATGGATAAGTTCTCAGGACAGACGGCGCAGCAAAGCGTTTTGTGGGGCGGCCTCGCCAACCTCAGCACGCTCGTGGGCGGCAACAATCGCCTGTCGTTGAACGCGCTCTACAACCGCACGGCCGACAACACCGCCCGCGAGGAAACCGGGATGTTCTCGAACGATCAGAACATCGCCCGCATTACCCGTATGCAGTACGTCGAGCGCTCCGTACATTCGTTCCAGCTGGCCGGCGATCATCAGATCGGCGAGCGGAATCACATTGAATGGTTCGGCACGGTGAGCGGGGTCTCGCGGAACGAGCCGGACAAGTCGGAATTCGTGCAGGTCCTCGAAAAGGATACGCCAACCGACGCGGGCACCTACCGCTGGTTCGGCAGTGGCAATGGCGGTGCCGTGCGTACTTTCTCGCTGCTCAACGAGAACAGTCGGGAGTTCAACGCGAAGTATGCGTTCTCCTTCGGGGCTCCGGGGCGCGCCACCACAGTCAAAATGGGTGGACTCGTGCGGAGCACGGACCGTGCAGCCGATAACCGCGCCTACAGCATCAGTGGCCGCGGGATGACGAAGGCGCAGCGTGCCCTCCCGGCCGAACTGCTCTTTGATGGCCGGTTCACCACGCCGACCTCGTCGCTGCTGGATATCGGACCGCTGTCGCAGGGTGGTGAGTACACGGCCAAGGATCAGCTCTCCGCGAGCTTCCTGATGGCAGAAATCCCGGTGGGCGACAACGTGCGCATCATCTCGGGCGCGCGGTACGAGCTGGACCATCTGCAGGTAAACGCGATCTCGAGCCTGGGGCGCGCGGTGAACACCACGCGTAGCTGGGGCGACCTGCTGCCGTCGCTCGCCGTCAACATTGCCCTGACCGATGCCCAGCAGCTCCGCCTCTCGGCGTCGCGCACGCTGGCCCGCCCCGAGTATCGGGAATTGTCACCGATCATCAGCCGCGACGTGGTGGGTGGCGATGACCTCGCCGGGAACGAGAATCTGCAGCGCACCAACGTGACCAATGCGGACGTCCGGTGGGAGTACTACCCGAACCCCGGTGAGTTGCTCAGCGTTGCGGTGTTCGCCAAGCAGTTCGTCAACCCGATCGAACGTGTCTATCGCGCCTCATCAAGCGCCCGGCAGGTCTACTACGCCAACGCCGATCGCGCCGACAACATCGGTGTGGAGCTCGAGTTGCGGAAGGATCTCGGGTTCCTGACGCCCGCGCTGCGCCCCTTCACGGTGTTCAGCAACGTCACGGTCATGCGCAGCCAGATCAACCTGTCGTCGGTGGCGGCGTCGAGCCTCACCAACACGAAGCGGGCGATGGTCGGCCAGGCACCGTATGTGTTCAATGGCGGACTCTCGTACACGACCACGAGCGGTGCCACCACCGCGAGCCTCCTCTTCAACCGCGTGGGCGAACGGATCGACGTGGCCGGCGAATCGCCGCTTCCCGACGTGATCATCACGCCGCGGAACGTGTTGGACTTCTCGCTCCGCTGGGGGGTGACGCAGGCGATCACGCTCCGGGCCGACGCGCGCAACATGTTGAACGCGCCGTACCAGATGACCCAGGGCACGGTGATCCGGGATTACTACCTCGGTGGCCGGACCTTCCAGCTGGGGATGCAGGTCCGCCCGTAAGAGAGCGCCGGCCTCGCAAGGGCCGTGACAGTGGCGTGACACGACAGTGATGGTTTGCGGACAATTCACCGCTTGATTCAGGGGACGCTCAGGGTTTTTCACTGGCGTCCCCTGTTTCGTCCCGCATCTCCGTTCGCCGCTCCGTTCGCCGCGCTGTTTCCTTTTTCGTTTTGAGGCCTTTCATGTCTTTCTCTCGCTGGGCGCTGACCGCATCGGCGGTTGTAGCCGGCTCGCTCTTGACGGGTTGCAAGAGCGACAGCACCACCGCTCCGGTCCCCCCAAGCCCGATCCTCGGGTTGACCGCCTCCGCCAAGAGCTCCACGTCCGTCCAGTATGGCTTCACGACCGTGGCCGGCGACGGCAGCTACCTCATTGAGCGTGCGGAAGGCGCCACCGGCACCTTTGCGGCGGACACGACGATCACGGCGCCGGCAACGGCCACGCCGATCACGGTGACCCGCGGCGGTCTGAAGTTCAGCACGACCTATCGGTTCCGTGTTACGACGGTCAAGGGCGGCCTGTCGAGCGTCCCGTCGAGCGAAGCGTCGGTGACGACGCTGGGTCTGGGCAATGCGTCGGCCGATATCACGACGGACATCACCGCCAGCCGCACGCTGTTCGCGGACACCGTCTACACGCTCAAGGGCTTCATTCACGTCGCCAACGGCGCCACGCTGACGATTCAGCCCGGCACCAAGATTGTGGGCGATTTCAATACGTTGGGCTCGTCGCTGTGGATCCTGCGCGGTGCGAAGCTGCAGGCCGTGGGCACCGCCGACCTGCCGATCGTCTTCACTTCCTCGCGCGCGGCCGGCCAGCGTCAGCCGGGTGACTGGGGTGGCCTGCTGTTTGTCGGCAACGCGCCGGACAACCGCAGCGGCATCGTGAACGTCGAAGGCTCGGGCGTCGACGGCTCCGCGGTCGTGGGTGGCAAGAACTACTTCGTGCAATACAACGGCGGCACGGTGGCCACGGACAACTCCGGCACGATCAGCTATGTGCGCGTCGAGTTCGCGGGCTACGCCCCGCTGGTCGATCAGGAATTCAACGCCTTCACCTTTGCGGCGATTGGCTCCGGCACGCGCGTGTCCTTCGTGGAAGCGATGGCCGGCCTCGATGACTCCTTCGAGTTCTTCGGCGGTGGCTTTGACTTCACGAATGCGGTGGCCTTCGAGACCGCCGACGACATGTTCGACATGTCGGAAGGGTGGAGCGGTCGCATGCAGTACCTCATCGGTTACAACTCGGTGCAGCTCACGCCGCGTACTGGTGCCGGCTTCTACTCGGTCGACATTCAGGGCATTGAGAACGACGGCTGCAACGGCACCGGCTGCGACCTCGGCTTCAATTCGACCCCGTACACGATCCCGCTCGTCAGCAACTTCACGCTGATCGGCTGCGGCAGCACGGACTGCTCGGGCACGGGCGGTGGCTACGGCATGATGCTCCGCCGCGGCACGGGCGGCTACTACGTGAACGGCGTGCTGGCCCGCTGGGCGCGCGGTGGCGTGTCGCTTCGCGACAGCTTGACCTTCGACCGCGCTGGCCGCTCGGCGACGCCCGATGTCGCGACCTCCGACCTCGTCGTGCGCAACGTGCTCTTCGCCGAGACCCCGACGGTCTTCCAGGCGCCGGGTGCTCCGACCGCTGCCCAGCAGAACGCGTTCGATCTGGCGGGGAACAACCTGACCAACAGCACGGCCCTTGCCACCGCGCTCTTTACGGCGGTGCCCGCGACGGGTGTGGCCCCGGCGAACCTGGCCGCGTTCGACTTCACCCCGGCCGCCGGCTCGGCGATCGCCACGGGTGGTATGGCCACCTTCGCCGGCAAGATCGCGGCCAAGGCGGGCACGGTGGTGACCGCTACCTCGTACCTCGGCGCCGTGGCGCCGGCCGGTCCGAAGTGGTGGCAGGGTTGGACCACGTACGCCCGGAACTAATTTTCAGTAGGGAACGGACGGCCGGCGTCCTTCGGGACGCCGGCCGTCTGCCGTTTCACCCCTCCTTCCCGTATACTCGAAGATCATGCGACGCCCTGTGTCCGCGCTCTCTCCCGCCCACTGGCTGGCGGTGTCGATGCTCCTCTCGGTGGTCGCCTGCCAACGTGCCGGGGACAGCTCGGCGCGGCGCGAAGTGGCCGGACTGGATTCTGCCACCGCTGACTCCGTCGCGCGGGCACGCCAGGATTCCATCAACCGGGCACGCCCGGACTACATAGTGGATTCCATCCTCCCCGTGGAAGAACAGCTGCGGCGCTTCCGGATGGCCATCGGCGGCGAACCACTCACCCGGCTTCAGCATGCCAGCCCAAGCCGCGATGCGTTGGTCAAGCGGTTCATGCAGGCCGTCGCAGCGTCGGATTCCACCGCGCTCGTGCAGATGGTGGTGACTGCGCGCGAGTTCGCGGATCTCGTCTATCCGGAATCGCCGAATACCAAGCCGCCCTATCAGCAGGATCCCGCGCTCACCTGGCGCACCATCCAGAACCCCAGCGGCACCGGCTATCGCCGCCTGCTCCGTCGGGCTGGTGGCATGCCGATCATTCTGGTGAGCTATCGGTGTGATCCCAAGCCCGGCCAACAGGGACGGAATCGCTTCTGGACGCACTGCCTGCTACAGCTGAAGGACGAGAAGGGGCAGACCTCGACGCATCGGTTCTTCGGCAACATTCTGGAGCGCGATGGGCAGTTCAAGTTCATGAGCTACTCCAACGAATTTTGAACGCCATGCCCTCCACTCGGTGGTGTGCTCTGGTCGGACTGCTCTGCACTTCCCTGCTCGTGCAGAGCTGCGCTCCGACGGACGCCCGTCGGGACGACTCGAGCACGGCGGTCGGTGCTGCGCGCCGCATGATGGAGCTGACCGGTGCGGGCGCCACCTTCCCCTATCCGCTCTACTCGCGGTGGTTCAACGAGTACGCCCAGCTCGCCCCGCTGCGCATCAACTATCAGTCGATCGGATCCGGTGCCGGCATCCGCCAAGTCGTCACCGGCACCGTGGACTTCGGCGCGAGCGATGTCCCCATGTCGGATACCGAGCTCGCTGCCGCTGGCGAACCGATTCTGCACATCCCGATGATCATCGGGGCCGTCGCCATCACCTACAACCTGCCAGAGCTCACCGCGCCGCTGCGCCTGTCGGGGACGGTGCTCGCCGATATTTTCCTTGGCCGCATCACGCGTTGGAATGATGCGCGGATCGCCGCCGACAACCCCGGCGCGCCGCTCCCCGCCCGTGACATTCTCGTGGTGCACCGCGCCGATGGCGGCGGAACGTCGTTCATCTTCAGTGAGTACCTGACGGCCGTCAGCCCGGAATGGGCGCGCGGTCCAGGACGCAGCCGCGACGTCGCGTGGCCGGTGGGGATCGGCAGTCGTGGCAACGAGGGCGTGGCCGGTCAGGTCAAGCAGGTCATCGGGACGATCGGCTATCTCGAAGTCGTCTATGCACGGCAAAACCACCTGCCGGTGGTACACGTGCGAAATCGGGCGGGTCGGTTCATCTCTCCCATGCCGTTTGAAATTGCCTCCGCTGCCATTGACGCTGCCGCAGACACCAGTCTTCGCGCCACGCTCGTGGATGCGGCGGGGCTCCACGCCTATCCGCTCGCGTCATACACCTGGATGCTCGTCGCCCCACAGCGGCTCGGTGCCACACGCACGCGAATGCTGCTGGAGTTCGTCCGGTGGGCGCTCACTGACGGCAGCGACATCGCGAGCCGTATGGGTTACGTTCCCCTGCCCTCGTCGACGGCGGTCCGTGTGCTGAACCAAGTGGATCGCCTCGCGGCGTCACAGACGGCAACGCAGGCGCCACGTCGGTGACGGTGGGAGTCCCCCGACGCGACACCGGGGCGCCTCGCCCCGTGGTGACTCCGGGGGACCGCGCGTATGACCTGATCATTTCCGCCTGTGCCCTGCTGATCCCCCTGCTGTTGGTGGCGCTCATCATCGTCACCACGATCGCCGCCGGTCCCACGTTGCGGGATCATCTGACGGATCTGCTCTTGGGTCGAGAGTGGAATGTGGCCCGCGGTCGCTTCGGCGCCGCCCCAGCCATCATTGGCACCGTCATCTCGGCGCTTGGCGCGACCGTAATAGCCACGCCGGTGGCCCTGTGTGCCGCCGTCTTCGTGAGCGAGCTCGCCCCGCGGCGTCTGCGCGGTGCCTTGGGATTCCTCCTCGATACGCTGGCAGCCATTCCCAGTGTGGTTTTCGGCCTCTGGGGCGCGCTCGTCTTGGTGCCCTGGCTCCGCACGCAGCTGCTCGCCCCCGTTCGCGCCGCTGACCTCTTCGGGATGACCGGTCCCGCGTACGGCCCCAGCTTGTTGGCGGCCATACTGATTTTGGCGGTCATGATCCTGCCGTTTATCGCGGCCATTTCTCGCGAAGTCCTGCTCGCAGTCCCCACCACGCAGCGCGAGGCGGCACTGGCGCTCGGGGCCACCCGTTGGGAGATGATTCGCGATGCGGTGCTCCCGTATGCCCGCTCGGGGATCATTGGTGGCATTTTGTTGGGTCTTGGCCGCGCGCTTGGGGAGACGATTGCCGTGGCCATGGTGATCGGGAATCGCCATGCGATGCCGCACTCGCTCTTTGATCCGGCCGAGTCGATGGCGGCGCTGCTGGCCAACGAGTTTGCGGAAGCCTCTGATGATGCGCATCTCGGCGCCCTCATGGCGGTCAGCGCCGTCCTCCTGTTGTTCACCTTGCTCGTGAATCTGGGGGCGCGCCTGTTGGTGGCGCGCGTTGCCCGGCCTCACGGTGTGGTACCGTCATGAAGCACCGCGTGTCGGGCGCTCAGGTGGATGCGGCGCGACGGGCCCGTCATCGCCGCAATCGCCGGATGCAGCTCCTGATGACGGCAGGAGCGACGCTGGCGATCCTCCCGTTGATCGCGATCATCGGCGATCTCGCCATGCGCGGCGCGCGCGCGATGTCGGTGAGCTTTCTCCTGCGCTCGCCCGCACCCGTCGGTGTGAGTGGTGGTGGGATGGGGAACGCCATTGCGGGGACGATGTTGTTGGTGCTGATTGGCAGCCTGATCGGCATCCCCGTCGGGCTCGGCGCCGGGCTGTTTGTCGCGGAGCGCGCGCACACCCGCTTGGCGCAGGTCGTGCGGTATGTCGCCGACGTGCTGAGTGGCCTGCCCTCGATCGTCGTCGGCGTGTTTGTCTGGGAGTTGCTCGTGCGCCCTGTCGGACGCTTCTCCGCCCTCGCCGGGGGCGTCGCGCTTGGGCTGCTCATCATTCCCATGGTGACACGGGCGACGGAAGAGGTCGTCCGGCTGTTGCCCCGCTCGTTGATTGAGGCGGCGCTCGCCCTCGGGTTTCCACGCTGGCGCACCGCCCTCGTGGTGGTGCTGCGGACCTCCATGCCGGGGATCGTGACTGCGGCACTCGTGGCCATCGCGCGCGCGGCCGGCGAAACCGCGCCGCTGCTCTTCACGGCGCTCGGCAATACCTACTGGTCGACGAACCCCTTTCGCCCCATTGCCGCGCTGCCGCTGCAGATCTTCGCCTACGCCCAAAGCCCCTTTGATGACTTGCGCGCGCAGGCCTGGGCTGGGGCCCTCGTTCTGATCATGCTGGTCGTCGTGTTCAGTTTGATCGCCCGTGCCGTCTTGCAGGCCCGCCAGGCGCTGCTGCGCGGGGGGCGTCCGTCGCCGATTGTCGGCGAGCGGGAACCCTGATGACGCGCGCCCCAGAGGTTCACCTCGAGCACGTGGGCGCCGCATTCGGCACGCGGCAGGTGCTGACGGACGTCTCGCTCCGCTGTGCTCCTGGTGCCGTCACCGCACTGATTGGTCCATCGGGTGCGGGAAAATCCACCGTGCTGCGGTGCATCAATCGACTGCATGAGCTGACAGCGGGGGCCTGGTCGACGGGGTCGATCACCATTGGGGAGTTGCGCGCACTGGACCCCACCACCGATCCGATCCGACTGCGGCAACGCATTGGCATGGTCTTTCAGCGACCGACGCCATTCCCCACGATGTCGATCTTCGACAATGTGGCCGCTGGCTTGCGGGCGGCCCATCGCACCCTGTCGCGAGGGCTCCTGGCCGATCGCGTGGAGTTGGCGCTTCGCCGGAGTGGCCTGTGGGCGGAGGTGGCCGACCGACTGGATCGACAGGCCACGGCGCTCTCCGGCGGGCAGCAACAGCGGCTGTGCCTCGCCCGCGCGCTGGCGGTGGAGCCCGTCGTCCTCCTGCTGGATGAACCCACGGCCTCGCTCGATCCGCGCGCCACGCAGCAACTCGAGGAATTGCTGTACGAGCTGCGCGGGCAGGTCACCACGATCATCGTCACCCACAACCTCCAGCAAGCCGCCCGCATTTCCGATACGACCGCCTTCCTTCTGGGTGGTACCATCGTGGAGAGTGCGCCAACGCGCGAGCTGTTCACCACGCCGCACGATCCGCGCACCGAGGCCTACGTGACCGGACGGTTCGGATGAGCGACACGCCCAACGTGCCGCATCCGGACCCAGAGGCCATGGTCCACGTGCAGGGCTTCTCCGCGTGGTTTGGCCTGACCGCTGCGCTGCGCGACGTCACGCTCCAGATTCCGCCTCGGCAGGTCACCGCCTGCATCGGGCCGTCTGGGAGCGGCAAAAGCACCCTGCTGCGCGCGATCAATCGCCTCAATGATCTCCGCCCGGGATACCTGCAGCAGGGGCAACTGTGGCTCCACGGGGACGACCTGACCGATCCCGCGGTGGACACCGCCGCCCTCCGCCAACGGGTCGGGATGGTCTTTCAGCAGTCGAATCCATTCCCCCGCAGCATTTTCGAGAACGTCGCCTACGGCCCCCGCCTCCAAGGGGTCAGGGATCGGGCGACGCTCGCCGAGACGGTGGAAGCCTGCTTGCGGCGCGCAGCCCTCTGGGACGAGGTCCGGGATCGACTCCGGGAAAGCGCGTTCACCCTGTCGGTCGGGCAGCAGCAGCGGCTCTGCATCGCCCGGGCCCTGGCCAACGGGCCGGACGTGCTCCTGCTCGACGAACCGACCAGCGCGCTGGACCCGTCCGCCACGCAGCGGATCGAAGAGCTCCTGTATGAATTGCGGAGCGACCTGACGATTCTGCTGGTGACGCATAACTTGCATCAGGCGGCGCGGGTGTCCGATCGCACAGTCCTGCTCGATGAGGGCCGGGTGGTTGAGTTCGGGGAAACACGCCAGCTTTTCACGGCCCCACGGGATCCCCGTACGGAGGCCTTCATCACGGGGAGATTCGGCTGATGGTGGACGGCGGCGGCGCATCGATCGGCTATCGGCACTTCCATGACGAGCTCGCGGCGCTCAAGGAACGCCTGCTCGAAATGTCCGAGCAAGCCGAGTCGTTGGTGGACGTCGCGGTGGATGCCCTGCACACCCGCGATCGCGTCAAAGCCGAATCCGTCATCGCCGCCGATCAGGCGCTCGATCAGTTGGAAGTGGAGATCGAGGATCTCGCCATTTCCATGTTGGCACTCCAACAGCCAATGGCCCGGGATCTCCGCTTCCTGGTGGGCGCCATCAAAGTCTCCAGCGATCTGGAGCGCGTAGGGGATCATGCGGTGAACATCGCCCAGTGTGCGGTGCGTCTGGTCGAAGGTCATGCCATCATGCCGCAGACGCCCGTATTGCCCGACATGGCGCGCCGCGCCCGCGGTATGCTGAGCGACGCCCTCGATGCATTCATTCGCGGAGACGGGAGCCTCGGGCGTGACGTCGTCCGAGCCGATGACGCCGTGGATGCCCTCCATGATGGCATGTATCGCTCCATGGTGGCGGCGATGTCGGCTGACGCGCGCATGATTCCGGCCGCGCTGGAACTGTTGCTGGTGAGCCGGAACTTGGAGCGGGTCGCCGACCTCGCCACGAACA
>JBAXMW010000010.1:0-81427 GCA_037134115.1 Gemmatimonadaceae bacterium
CTCTTTACCGATCGCGCCATCAGTTATCGCGCGACGATGGGCTTCGATCATGCCGCGGTCGCGCTGAGCGTCGGCGTGCAGCGCATGGTGCGCGCTGATCGTGGCGGTGCGGGGGTGCTCTTCACGATCGACACCGAGACTGGCTTTCCCAACGTCGTGCTGATCAGTGCCGCGTATGGGCTTGGGGAGCTGGTGGTGAAAGGCGCGGTCACCCCCGATGAATACACCGTCTTCAAGCCAACGCTGGCCACGGGGCACCGCCCGATCATTCGGAAACAGTGCGGCAGCAAGGCGCAGAAGATGATCTACGAGGCGGGGGCTGTGGGTGGTGTGGCCACCGTGCCGGTCACGTCGGAAGATCAGGGGCGATGGGTGCTGACCGATGACGAGATTCTCCAGCTCGCCCGTTGGGGGGCCCGCGTGGAGGCGCATTACTCCGCGCGGCATGGGGTGCCGACGCCGATGGATCTCGAGTGGGCCAAGGATGGCGTGACGGGACAGCTGTGCATCTTGCAGGCCCGTCCTGAAACGGTGCAGTCCCGCCGCTCGCTGCAGACGCTGGAGCGCTACCGCTTAACCTCGCGAGGCACCGCCCTGGTGCAAGGGCGCAGTGTGGGCATGCAGATCGCGACGGGACGCGTGCGGGTGGTCACGGAGCTGGCGCGCCTCGGGGATTTTCAGCCAGGGGATGTGCTGGTGGCCGACAAGACCGATCCGGACTGGCAGCCCATCATGAAACAGGCGGCGGCCATCATCACGAACCGTGGCGGACGCACCTGTCATGCCGCGATCGTGAGCCGAGAGCTTGGGGTACCGGCGGTGGTGGGGACGGAGACGGGGACGACGACGCTGCAGGATGGTCAGGTCGTGACGGTCTGTTGTGCGGAAGGGGAAGTGGGCGTGGTGTATGAGGGAGCGCTCCCCTTTGTGATCGATCGCACCGATCTGTCGACGCTCGAGCGTCCGCGCACCAAGATCATGCTGAATGTCGCGAACCCGGACGATGCCTTTCGCCTCGCGATGGTGCCGAATGATGGCGTGGGGCTCGCGCGCATGGAGTTCATCATTGCCAACTGGATTCGCATTCATCCGCAGGCGCTGGTCGACTTTGCGACGCTGGCCGATGCGGAGGCGAAGGCGGAGATCGCGCGTCTGACGGCGGGGTATACCGACAAGCCGCAGTTTTTTGTGGATCAGCTGGCGCAGGGGGTCGCGATGTTGGCGGCGGCGTTTCATCCCCACGACGTGATTTTGCGCTTCAGTGATTTCAAGACGAACGAATACGCGAATCTCTTGGGTGGGCGTGCCTACGAGCCGGTGGAAGAGAATCCGATGCTCGGATTTCGCGGCGCGAGCCGCTACTACCATCCCCGCTATCGGGCCGCGTTTGCGCTCGAGTGCCGCGCGGTGAAGCAGGTGCGGGAGGTGATGGGGCTCACCAATCTCAAGGTCATGATTCCGTTTTGCCGAACGATGGACGAAGCGCGTTTGGTACAGGCGGAAATGGCGACGCACGGCTTGGTGCGTGGTGAGCACGGGCTCGAGATGTACGTGATGTGCGAGATCCCGAGCAATGTGGTGCTGGCGGCGGAGTTCGCGACGCTCTTCGATGGGTTCAGCATTGGGTCGAACGATCTCACGCAACTGATTCTGGGCGTGGATCGGGACAGCAGCATTGTGGCGCCCATTTTCGACGAGCGGAATCCGGCCGTGAAGGCGATGATTGCGCAGGTGATCGCGACCTGTCATACCACCGGGCGCAAAATTGGGATTTGCGGGCAAGCGCCCAGTGACTATCCCGATTTTGCGCAGTTCCTCGTGGAGCGGGGCATCGACAGCATGTCGCTCAATCCCGATGCGGTGCTCTCCACGATGGCGGCGGTGCTCGCCACCGAGCGGGCGTTGCCTACATCGCCCGCAGCAGCGCGCTGATCGCGTCGGTGACGGCGTCGAGGCAGCGCGCGAGTCCGTCGGGGGTGTGATCGCCCATGTGGCCTATACGGAAGCTCTGGCCTTTGAGCTTCCCATAGCCACCACCAATCACGTAGCCGCGTTCGGCGACCGCGCGCACGATCGCGTCACCGCTGAGTGGCGGTGGTACGTCGATCGCCGTCACGGTGGGGGAACGGTGTCCCTCGGGCGCCAGCACGGTGATAGGGAGCGCAGTGTCGCGGGCCAGCGTCTCCACCCAGCGGTGTGTCATACGGGCCATGGTGGCGTGTCGCGCCCAGCGGGCCTCCACGGTTTCCGCCGCGATGTGCCGCATCTGTTCCGCGGTCGCGTACAAGAGCGACAGCGCTGGCGTGTTCGGCGTTTGCTGCTTGTGGATGTACTGCTCGAATTCGACGAGATCGAAGTACATGCCACGTGCCGGGCTGTCGCCGGCGTGCGCGATGAAGTCGGCCGACGCGACACCAAAGGCGAGTCCCGGTGGGAGCGCGAGCGCTTTCTGCGAGCCGGTGAGCACGAAGTCGAGCCCCCACGCATCGGTCTCCACGGGCGCACCACCAAGCCCGGTGACGGAATCCACCAGCAGGGCCGCGCCATGCGCATGCACGAGCGTGGCCAGTGGGGGAAGCGTGGTGAGTGCCCCGGTGGAGGTTTCGGATTGCACCACCGTCACGGCGCTGTAGGGGCGCGCACGGAGCGCTGCCTCGACGAGCGTCAGGTCGTGGACGGTCCCCCACGGCACGGAGAGGAGCGTGGTGTCCCGTCCGCACGCCTGCGCGATCTGCGCGAACCGTTCACTGAAGGCGCCATTCACCAGCGCCAGGATCGGCCCCGGCCGCGCCGCGCGAATCGCCGCTTCCATGAGGCCGGTTGCTGACGAGCTGGAGACGTACACCGGTCGCGTGGTGCGAAAGACGGCACGCAGCCCGTCCTGCATTTCCGCAAAGAGCGTCTCAAAGGCCGCGCCACGATGCGGGAGCATGGGGGCGAGCATGGCCTGCAACACCGGTGCCCGGACTTCGGTGGGCCCGGGAAGGAAGAAGGTCCCGAAAGGGGCGGCGGCAGTCGACATGGGCATACTCAATGAAGCGACAGAAGGGCTCAGTCCGCGGGGGTGAAGAGCAGTGCGCGCAGCTCGGCCATCGTGCCGGCGCGCGCCTGCGCCAGCGCCACGACGGCGGCACGGTGTGCTACCCCAGTGTACGCAATGAAGGCATCGACGAGGTCATGCGTGGCCGCATCGGTGGCGCCGTCGCCAACCATGGCGCGTGGTGCAGGGAGATGGAGCCCCGTCATGACCGTGCGCTTTCCGTATTGTGTCGCCAGGGGCTGTTCGCCGTTGAGCCTGACGAGGGCGCCGCTGGCATCGGAGAGGAGCTCGACGGCATGCACGTGCGCGGCGGGTACGCCACAGTGCGCGGCCAGCGGGAGGATCGCATCGCGCAGGCCACCGCTGATCCAATGGACCACGACGCCCGCGGCCTGCAAATCGCGCATCAGCGCGTCGGCGCCGGGCTCCATCGCCGCGACGTACACCGCACCCAGCTGCTGCAGATCATTGGCCGTGGGCTGAATGGCGCGCAGCCGCTCGAGATACACGGCATCGAGCGGGATCTCGCCATCCATGGCGCGTGCGGTGAGTCCCACGCACTGCTGCTCGACGGTCGGTCCGCGTTGCGCGGCCAGCCAATCGATCCCTTCGAGGGCCGCGATCGTCGAGTCGACGTCAAAACAGACGGCGGCGAAGCGTGCCCGCCCCGCGCGCGCGGTCACTCGTCGCCGAAGTGCACGATGCTGGCGGTGCGCACGTCGGAGAGTCCGAGCAGCGCCTGCCGGGTGCCTTCATCCACCGTCCCGTCGACGGAGACCGCGGCGAGGGCATCGCCCCCCTGTGCCAAGCGCGCTTGATGATATTCCGCGATGTTGACGCCCCGTTCCCCGAGCAGCGTACCAACGCGACCAATGACGCCGGGGACGTCGTGGTTGGTGAGAATCAGCAGCGTCTCGCGCGGATTCACATCGACATGGAAGGAGCCGATGCGCGTGAGGCGCGGGGTACCGTCTTCGGGGGCGATGCCCGCGACGCCGAGCTGCTGCATGCCACCGGAGAGGGCCACTTCGATCGCGCGCGGGTGTCCGAGATCGGGCGTTTCGGCGAGCGAGAGCTCAATGCCACGGGCTTCCGCGAGACTGCGGGCGTTAATGAGGTTCAGGCGATCGCTTTCGATCACCCCTTCGAGCACGCCAATCGCCGCGGCTGAGAGGAGCGCGCCGGCGCCCGGCGCGAGATCGGGGCCGATGCGCAACGCAACGCGGCGCACGGCGCGCATCCCCTGGTCGGCCAGCACGGCCCGTGCGACGGCCGCCGCTCGGCGCGTGAGCGTCACCGCATTTTGCAGGTCACTCCAGGCACCGCCACTGCCGGTGACGTTGATGGAGCGAGAGAGATCATTGTGGAGCAGGGCGTCCCGTACCGCTTCGCAGACATCGCGGGAGACGTTGCGCTGGGCTTCGACGGTGTTGGCCCCGAGATGCGGCGTGAGCAGCATATTGGGGGCCAGTCGCAGCGGATGATCGGCCGGGGGCGGCTCCGTGGTGAAGACATCGAGCACGGCCCCGCGCAGCTGATCGGTCTCCAGTGCGCTGTGCAATGCGCTTTCATCGACGATGCCACCACGTGCCATGTTCACCACGACCGACCGGGCCGGAAGCCGATTGAGCTCCCGCTTGCCGATCATGCCGCGCGTCTCATCGGTGAGTGGCACATGCATCGTGAGGATGTTCGCCTCGGCCAGCAGCGCATCGAGCGTGGGCGCCCGCCGCACCCGGAGCGTCGTGAACCGCTCGTCGGCGATGTAGGGATCAAACGCGATCACCGTCATGCCGAAGGCGTGCGCGCGTGTGGCCACCTCGCCACCGATGCGTCCCAGTCCGACGATGCCGAGGGTCTTGCCCTTGAGTTCGCGGCCCATGAAGGCCGAGCGGTCCCAGCCGCCGGCCTGCATGGTCTGCGCTGCCTTGGGGAGCTGTCGCAGCAGGCCGATGACGGTGCCGAAGAAGAGTTCGGCAACGGCGACGGTGTTGCCGGCCGGGGCGTTGATGACGGCGACGCCGAGGGCCGTCGCGACATCGAGGGCGATATTGTCGACGCCCACGCCGGCGCGTCCGACGACTTTGAGCCGCGTCGCCGCCTGGAGCAGCTCGGGGGAGATGCGCGTGGCGCTGCGTCCGACGATGGCATTGTAGTCCGGGATCCGCCGGAGGAGCTCTTCACGGGGCAGCGTCGGCACTTCGTCGACCTGCAGCCCGGGCTCAGCGGTGAGGATCGCGACGCCTTCGGGATCGACGTCATCGGTAACCAGGACTCGGAACATCGGCAGGTCGGTGCGGGGCAGAGGCGACGGTGGTCCGACCACAGGGATCGCCACCCACCTCCTATTAATGCCCGCTTCGCGCTTTCAGGTTCCGACGCGTGCCGTCGGCACCGCGGGGTGACGCTCAGCTGCCGAGGTGATGCCGGCCGAGGGCGTCGCGCAGCGCTTCACGGAGGGCGACGAGGATATCGTCGCGGGCGGCGGGGGAGTCATCGCGCACTTGGAGCTCGACGCCATCGGCGACGGGGAGCCGGCGCCAGCTCGTCACGCCGCCATCACGGGGCATCACCGGATCCATCTGCAGCGTCAGGGCCGGTGCGAGCGATTGCGCGACGCGCCGTTCGAGCGCATCGCCGGTGACTTCGCGCATCTCCGCCTTGATGGCGTCGAGCGTCTGCCCTTCGCGCTGCCGGATCTTGATCGCGAGCAGTTGCAGCAGATGCCGATAGCCGTAGGTCGCGGCGGTGCCCGCGCCTTCCGGACGGTCGAGCAATCCATTCGCGACATAGAAACGCACCGCCCGTGCACTTGGCATCGCACGCGCTGACGCATTCGTCGGCTTCATGCCCGCCGAATCGACGAGTGCGGCGGCATGCGCTGCGAGCCCGCGGGCATTCCACGGGGCGAAGCGCGCATGTGCGCGAAGGAGGGGGACGGGGGACTCGGCCATGGGACGAGGAATATACGGTGTAAGGGTCCGATCCGTGCCATAGGGGTGGAGAAAAGTGCGGACGTTGTGACAAGTGGGCTCGGACTGGCGGTCCTTTATTGACCTGCTGGTGCGCGTCGTCTATAGATGAGATTCCCTCTGTACGGAGATATCCCGTGTTGCGATTGACGATGCGATCCGGCCTGTTGGCCGCCACGATGCAGGCGGCCGCCCTGCTCCCTGCCGCCCTGCTGCCAGCCGTGCGCCTGGTGGCGCAGACGGCGCCCGCCAAGCCAGCCGCCAAGCCGGCGGGCAAGCCGGCGGCGGTCGGGTTCTTGGCGGCCCCCTTTGATACCGGCGCGATGGGCGCCGTGAAGTGGCGAGAGATTGGTCCCTACCGGGGCGGTCGTTCGTCGGCGGTGGCTGGCAGCGTGGCCCGTCCGCGCGAATACTGGCTCGGCTCGCAGGGGGGCGGTGTCTTCAAGTCCACCGACGGGGGGCTCAACTGGACCCCGATGTCGGACAAGTATTTCGGCGGGACGATTGGCGCGATCGCGGTGGCGCCGTCGAATCCTGATGTGGTGTATGTCGGCGGCGGCGAGTTTCCGATTCGCGGCAACGTCTCCCACGGCGACGGCATGTGGAAGACCACCGACGGCGGGAAGACGTGGACCAATATTGGCCTGAACGACACGCGGCAGATTTCGAAGGTCCGGGTGCATCCGAGCAACCCGGATCTCGTGTATGTCGCGGCGCAGGGGCATGTCTGGGGGCCGAACGCTGAGCGCGGCATCTTCCGCTCGAAGGATGGCGGGAAGAGCTGGCAGAAGGTGCTGTTCCGGAATGACTCGACGGGGGCGGCGGATCTGGTGATGGATCCCACGAATCCGAATGTGCTCTATGCGGGCTTCTGGCAGGCGCATCGCCGGCCGTGGATGCTGGTCTCCGGCGGCGCCGGCTCGGGGATGTTCAAGTCCACCGATGGTGGCGACACGTGGACCGAGCTCACGAAGAACGCCGGGTTGCCGAAGGGGCTGTGGGGGAACATCGGCATTTCGGTGAGCGGGGCGAATGCGCGCCGTGTGTATGCGATCATCGAAGCCGATGAGGGCGGCGTCTTCCGGAGTGATGATGCGGGGGCGACGTGGGCGCGCATGAATGACGAGCGCAAGTTGCGCCAGCGTGCCTGGTACTACAACAAGATTTATGCGGATCCGAAGAATGCGGATCTGGTGTACGCCAGCAACGTGAACTTCCAGGTCTCGCGCGATGGCGGGAAGACGTGGACTGATCTGCGGCCGCCGCATGGCGATTCGCATGATGCGTGGATCGCGCCGGACAATGGCGATCGGTTCATTGAAGGGGATGATGGCGGCGCGTCGGTGACGACGGATGCCGGGAAGACGTGGACGGCGCAGGATTTTGCGACGGCGCAATTCTATCATGTGTCGACGACGAATCACTTCCCGTACAAGATCTGCGGCGCGCAGCAGGACAACTCGACGCTCTGCGGTCCCTCGCGCGCGGCGGGTGGCATTACCACGGACATGTGGCAGGAAGCGGGCGGCGGCGAGAGTGGGTTCGTGACGGCGCTGCCGGACAAGCCGGACATTGTCTTCGCGGGGAGCTACGGTGGGCTGCTGACGCGCAAGGATATGCGCACGGGGCTCGCGCGCGATGTGAATCCGTGGCCGCTCAACCCCATGGGCCATTCGGCGGAAGATGCCACGTATCGGATGCAGTGGACCTTCCCGATCGTGGTGAGCCCGCACAGTGCGAAGACGATTTACGTGGGCTCGAGCGTGATCTTCAAGACCACGAACGAAGGGGAGAGCTACACGGCGATCAGCCCCGATCTCACGCGGCACGATCCGCGCACCCTTGGGGCGTCGGGCGGACCGATCACGAAGGACCAGACCGGCGTGGAGACGTACGGCACGGTGTTCGCGATTGCCGAATCGCCGGTGACGAAGGGCGTGATCTGGGCCGGGAGCGATGACGGGCTGGTGCACGTCTCGCGGAATGGTGGTGGCAGCTGGACGAACGTCACGCCGCCGCTGCTCAAGGAGCGCGAGTGGGCGCGTATCTCCATTATCGAGGCGTCGCATTTTGATGCCGGCACGGCGTACGTCGCGGCGAATCGCTTCCAGATGGATGATCAGCAGCCGTATCTCTTCCGCACCACGGATTACGGCGCCACGTGGACGCGCATTGATGGGAGCGGCACGGCCACCGGGATACCGGCGAGCGAGTTCACGCGCGTGATCCGTGAAGATGAGGTGCGCCGTGGCATGCTGTTCGCCGGTACGGAGCGTGGCATTTACGTGTCGTTCGATAACGGCGGCACGTGGAGCTCCTTGCGTCGGAATCTGCCGATGGTGCCAGTGCATGATCTCGCGATCAAGGACGGCGATCTGATCGCCGCCACGCACGGCCGGTCGTTCTGGATTCTGGATGACCTGAGCGGACTGCGGCAGCTGAGCGCCGCCACGCTGGCCTCGGCGTCGCATCTGTTCACGCCGCGCGCCACCTATCGGATTAACTGGACCGGAGGCTTCAGCGCCGGCAACAGCGATTCGCCCGTTGGCGCGAATCCCCCATCGGGGACGATCGTGTCGTACTGGCTCGGCAAGGCGGCGAAGAAGGTGACGATCGAGTTCCGCGATTCCACGGGCCGTACCGTGCGCAGCTTCTCGAGTGACACGGCCGCGGCCGGGAGCTCGGCGGCGGCGCCCCGTGGGCGTCGTGGCGTGGCGGCGGATGCGAATCCCACGAATCGCGCCGGGATGAACACCTTCTCGTGGAATCTGCGCGAGGCGGATGCCACGAGCTTCGACGGCATGATCTACTGGGGGGCGAGTGTCACCGGTCCGCTGGTCCTGCCGGGGACGTACTCCGTGCGGATGATTGTGGATGGCGGGACGCCGCAGGATGCGAAGTTCACCGTGCTCAAGGATCCGCGGAGTGAAGCGACGGCCGCCGATCTCGTCGCGCAGTACAAGCTCGCGATGCAGATCCGCGATCGCACCACGGATGCGAATGATGCGGTGCGGACGGTGCGCCATGTCCGTGATCAGGCGGTCACGGCGTCCAAGCAGGTGGGTGCGGACTCGGCGAAGTACGCGGCGCTCGTGAAGTCGCTCGATGCCAAGATCTCCGAGCTCGAAGCGAAGGTGTATCAGGTGAAGAACCAGAGCGGGCAGGATCCGCTCAACTTCCCGATCCGCGTGAACAACCAGATCGCGGCGCTCGGCGGGGTGGTGGGTGGCACGGAAGCGCGTCCGACCAAGCAGAGCTATACGGTTTTTGATCTGCTGACGAAGGAGCTGGAGGGGTATCTCGTCGACCTGCGGAAGGCCTACACGGAGCTGCTGCCGCCGATTGATGCCATCCGGAAGGCGCATGGGTTGCCGGCGATTGATGTGAAGCCGGCGGAGAAAGGCCCGAAGGCCTGAAACCTTCCACCGTCGTGATCCCGTAAGGGCCGCATTTGTTGGATGCGGCCCTTACGTGCTTTGTGGAGGTGGGTGATGGATACGTCGTACAGCAAGACCGGTGCGCGCGTACTGCGGCGTGCGGTCCCCGCGGTGCTCGCTCTAGGGGTGCTGTCGACGTCGGCCGCGGCTCAGGAGCGTGCGCCGGAGCGTGCACAGGCGCTGGATCTGACCGTTGATGGCGTTGGGCTCAGCCTTGGGAATTCGCGGGGCGTGACGGGGGTGCGGATCAATTGGCGCGATACCCGGCTCGAGCGGGTCACGGGGGCGAATGTGACCGGGTGGATGCCGCGCGTGCTTACGGGGCGTGTGACGGGGCTCGCCGTTGGCTTGCCGCTCACCGGGGCGGAGCGACTGCACGGTTTGTCGATTGGTGGGGGCGTTGGTGCGGCGACGTCGCTCGATGGCCTCAGTGCCACGCTCATTGGGGCGGGGGCCGGCCGGACCATGCGGGGGATCCACGTCGCCGGCATTGGGGTGGGGGCTGGCACCCGACTCGACGGGATCGCGCTCGGTGGGATTGGCGCCGGCGTTGGTGGTGACGTGCGCGGGATCATGGCGGGAGGGATCGGCGCCGGGATTGGCGGCAATGCGCGTGGCCTCTTGGCGGGTGGGATCGGCGCCGGGGTCGGCGGGAACCTGGAGGGGATCGCCCTGGGTGGCGTGGGGATCGGCGCGGGTGGCAATGCCCATGGGCTGCTCATCGGTGGGATTGGCGCCGGGGTGGGCGGGAACCTCGAGGGGATCGTCGTCAGTGGGGTTGGCGTGGGCGCTGGTGGGGAACTGCGTGGCGTGGCGATCTCCGGGGTGGGGATCGGGGCCTCCAGCATTCGCGGCGTGGCGCTGGCCGGGATCGGCGTGGGCGGTCATGACCTGCATGGGCTCATCGCCGCCCCGCTGCTGGTGAAGACGCTGCCTGGTGGCGTCATGCAGGGGATCGCCGTGAGCGCCTTCACCGACGCCCGCGGTGCACGCCAACACGGGCTGATGATTGGGATGCTCAACCTGACCGACGAGCTCGAGGGGGTGCAGCTCGGACTGCTCAACATCGCGCGCCGTAATCCCGAAGGACGGCGGATCATGCCCCTCGTGAACTGGAACTTCGCGGGGCACTGAGCGGGTCGCATCCGCCGAGCAGATCGGCATGTCCCCAGCGCGCCCCTGACGTAGCTTTGGGGCGCCATGCTCGCGCCCACCCTCGCTCCCCTCACGACTCCCAACACGCCACCGGATACCGATCCCGCCCGGTGGCGGATGCTGGCGCTCTTGGCGCTCGCGGAATTGCTCGGGATGGCGCTCTGGTTCACCGGGAGCGCGGTGGGGCCGACGCTGGCGGTGCGCTGGTCGTTATCGCCAACCGAGGTGGGGTGGCTGACCACGGCGGTGCAGCTCGGGTTCGTCTGTGGCACGGCGCTGAGCGCGCTGCTGAACCTGGCCGATGTGATGCCGTCGCGACGGCTCTTTGCGATGGCCGCGGTCGCGGGGGCGCTGGCCAATGCGCCATTGGCGACGACCGCGTCGTATCTGATCGCTCTTGGCTCCCGCTTTCTGGCCGGCATGTGTCTCGCCGGGGTCTATCCGCCCGCCATGAAGATGGCGTCCACCTGGTTTCGCGCCCGTCGTGGCGTGGCCGTGGGGACCATTGTGGGGGCGCTGACCGTCGGGAAGGCGACCCCCTATCTCGCGCAGGCGATCCCTGGTCTCACCGTCTCGGCGGTGACGTGGGCCGCGTCGACGTGCGCGCTCCTTGCGGCGGCCCTGGTGT
The DNA here is from genome assembly GCA_037134115.1 of Gemmatimonadaceae bacterium. Taxonomy (GTDB): domain Bacteria; phylum Gemmatimonadota; class Gemmatimonadetes; order Gemmatimonadales; family Gemmatimonadaceae; genus Gemmatimonas. Next base: position 11,233 of record JBAXMW010000010.1, read on the forward strand.
GGCTGGGGTATCGGGAGGGGCCCTATGCGTTTCCCGCCCGTCCCTTCTCGTGGGCGCGGGTGCGGGACGTGGTCCGCGGCGAACGCTGGCGTCTCGCGACGGGCGGTTATCTCGGGCATATGGCCGAGCTGTACTCGTTTTGGACGTGGATTCCGTCCTTTCTGGCGGCCAGTGAGGCGGCGCGTGCGGCGCGCACCGGAAGTGCCGCGAATCCACGTCTGGCGGCGCTGCTGGGCTTTGGGGTGATCGCGGTCGGCGGGGCGGGGTGCGTCTGGGGCGGGGTGGTGGCGGACCGCCTTGGGCGCACGCGCCTGGTGACGTGGGCGATGGCGGTGAGCGGCGCCTGTGCGCTGGCGATCGGCCTCGTCTGGGGGCAGTCCTGGTGGCTGTTGGCGCCGCTCGCGCTCGTGTGGGGGTTCTTCGTGATCGCCGACAGCGCGCAGTTCAGTGTGCTGGTGACCGAGAGTGTCCCGGCCCACACGGTGGGCACGGCGCTGACGTTGCAGGTGAGTCTTGGATTCCTTCTCACCACGATCACCATTCAGCTGATACCGCCGCTGGTGGCGTGGCTGGGATGGCGCTGGGTCTTTCCGGTGTTGGCGCTGGGTCCGCTGCTCGGGATCGTGAGCATTGCCCGGTTGCGTCGGTTGGCGGCCGCGTAGGCGCTCCCCTGTGCCGCTCCGGCGCGCGCACTATCTTTGCGACATGCTGTGGTGGCCTTCTCTGCGGACGTTGCCCCGTGCAACGCGGATGCACCGGCGCCGGATTTTGGCGTTGGTGCAGCTGCTGCTCTGTGTCCTGACGGTCGGACAGGCGGCACGCCCGTGCCCGCAGCGCGGTGTCGCGACGCCGGCATCGGCGATGCGCCAGGAGATGGCGTCCCACGACATGGCCACGCATGACATGGCCACGCACGAGATGCCGGCCCATGAGATGCCGGCCGACACGCCGGCGCACGACATGCCGGCGCATGACATGCCCCATGATGCCCCGTGCACGGCGATGCCGGGGTGTGCGGCGTTGATGCCGGATCTCCCAGACGCCCTCTGGCAGAGCACGGAGGCCGAGCACCTGGTGGACGCGCCGGTTGGTGCGGTGCTCCCCGGGAGTCACACGGAGCGCGAGGTCGAGGCCCCCCCTCCACGAGGCTGATCCCGACGGGCGTCTGCCCGATGTGGTGTCCTCGTGGTGTGGTGACCGTCCTGCGCGTGCAGCGACGCGTCTGCCCGCACCGTCCTGTTGCTTCGCTGTCGGCCCGCGGCCGACCTCGCACGGTTGCGTCCTATGTCGTCGATCCTCGTGTTACACACCGCCCGTCGGTGGTGTGCTCTCCTCTCGGTCTGCCTTCTCAGTGGCGTGGCGACGCATTCGGTCGCGGCCCAGCAACCGGCGTCCACCAACACGCCCCCCGCCGATCCGCCGCATGTCATGGTCGCGGACCCTCTGGGACTTTCCATGACGCGTATGGGGAGTGGGACCAGTTGGCTCCCGGATTCGGCGCCGATGTATGGCGTGATGCGCAGCGCCGGCAACTGGTCGCTGATGTTGCATGGCACCGTCTTTGGCCAGTACATCCACGCCACGGGTCCGCGTGGGGCGTCGCAGCTCGGCAGCGTCAACACCGGGATGGTGAATGCCATGCGCACCGTGGGTGGTGGACGACTGCAGCTTCGCGCGATGGGGAGCCTCGATGCCTTCACCGTGGGTGGGCGCGGCTATCCGCTGCTGCTGCAAACCGGCGAGTCGTATCGTGGCGAGGCGATTCATGACCGGCAGCATCCGCATGATCTGTTCATGGAGCTGGCCGCTGTCTACGAGCGCGCGCTCTCTCCAACGCTCGGGCTGCAGCTGTACGCTGCGCCGGTGGGCGAACCCGCCCTGGGTCCGGTGGCCTTCCCGCATCGCGCCAGCGCGGCCGCCGATCCCTTCGCCACGCTCTCGCATCATTGGCAGGATGCGACGCATGTCAGCTTCGGGGTGGTTACTGCCGGGCTCTACTCGCCACGGGTCAAAGTGGAAGCGTCGGTGTTTAACGGGCGCGAGCCTGACGACATTCGCACCAACTTCGACTTCAAGGGCGCGCGTCTCGACTCGTATGCGGGGCGGATCACGGTGGCCGCATCCCCCGCGCTGATGTTGTCGACCAGCTATGGGCGACTGGCGTATGCCGAGGCGGCGCATCCGGGTGAGGCAGTGCATCGCGCGACGGCGTCAGCCCTCTGGTCCCGCACGCAGGCCGACGGCGGCAGCCAGTCGCTGGCGTTCATTGCGGGCGCGAATGCCGTTGGGCATAGCGGCTGGACCCCCGGATTCACGGTGGAAGGGCTCACGGATCTGCACACGCGCTGGCAGCTCTTTGCGCGCGCGGAAGCGGTGCAGAAGACGGCAGAGGAACTCGTGTTACCGGCGGTGGACCACCATGCGATGGGATCATCCAGCCTGTCCCATGTGGATGATCCCGAGCAGCGCTTTGTGGTGGGGCACATCAGCGCTGGCGTGCTGCGTGAAGTCGCGCTGTCTGGTGCGGGACGGGTCGGACTTGGGACGCGCATCACCATCAACGTGGTGCCGACCACACTGCGCGACTTTTACGGATCATCGACGCCGTTGGGGCTCAGCGTCTTCGTGCGGTGGCGCACCGGGCGCATGACGATGACCACGATGGATCACAGCATGGATCACAGTCTGCATCGCGAGTCCTGACGGCGCGGTGTGCGTGCGCCGTACTTACAGCACAAACATGGCGACGCCGCCAGTCGCCATGATGGCGGCGGTCAGCCACACCATACTCCGCGTGGCGACATGAGCGGGCTGTTGCTGCATGAGCGCCCGATGGCCACTGACCTGCGCGATCACCACGAGCAACACCGGGGCCAGCAGCCCATTGAGGACGGCGGCGAGATACAGCGCGCGAACAGGACTGATCCCCAGAAAGTCCATACCGATCGCGACGGCAATGGAGAGCAGCACGATACCATAAAAGGCCGGCGCCCGATGAAAGCGTTCGTCCATCCCCTGTCGCCAGGCGAGCAGTTCCGCGAAGGCATAGGCGGAAGCGCCGGCCAGTGTGGGGATCGCCAGCGCGCCCGTGCCGAAGAGGCCAATCGTGTACAGCAACGTCGCGGACCGACCGGCCAGCGGCTGCAGGGCACTCGCGACTTCTTTCGTCGTCGTGGGGTTGGTGATGCCGTGCGCATGCAGTGTCAGCGCGGTGGTCAGCATGATGAAGAACATCGACACCGTCGCCACGAACGAGCCGGTCAGCACATCGGTCGATCGCGCGTGCAGACTGGCTGGGGTGGCGCCAAGCCGTTCCCGCCCAATACGGCCAATACTCTTTTCTTCTTCCACTTCTTCCGACGCTTGCCAGAAAAAGAGGTATGGGGAAATCGTCGTCCCGAAGATCGCGACGATCATTCCCAGCGCCTCGGCTGTGCGCGGCATGTGGAACGCGACCATCTCCCGCAGGATGTCCGACCAGACCGGACCGGAGATCAGCGCGGTGATAACGTAGGCGAGCAGCGCGACCGAGAGCCACTTGAGGACCCGGGCCATCTGCTTGTAGCGCAGATGCACGGTGCCAAACATGATGCCGGCGCCGAAGAGCACGACCCACACATGGGAGTTCACCCCAGTGAGTGATTCCGCGCCATCGGCCATCCCGGCGAGATCGGCGCCGATGTTAATCGTGTTGGCGGCGAAGAGGGCGAGGGCGATGACCAGCAAGACGGGACGCGGCAGATAGCTGCGCATTGCCGACATGAGTCCGCGCCCGGTGACCATGCCAATGCGCGCGCAGGTGACCTGGACGGCCCACATGAGGGGCCAGGCCACGAGCGGCATCCAGAGGAGCCCGGTGCCAAACTGCGCACCAGCGAGCGAGTAGGTGGCGATGCCTGACGGATCGTCGTCGGCGGCCCCCGTAATCAGTCCCGGGCCGAGCGTGCGCCAAAAGCGCCCGATCCGCCCGAACCCCATCATGCGGTCACGGTATTGGGCGTGCCGTCCACGGGCTCGGGTCGGGCGACCCCGAGATGCTGCGCCAAGGCCCGGAGATAGGTATCCATGGAGCGGTGATACCCCAGAAGATGCGCGGCGATGAACCGAATGATGGGGTTCTTGATGCTGCCGCGTTCCGTTATCGTGACGCGCGTCCCGTCCCCTTCGGGGGTCACGGTCCAAGTCCACTCCCCCTCGATGGGGAGATCCTCATCGAGGATGACGGCCACCATCGTCGTGGGGGCGACGTCGCGGGTGATCCCAAAGGTGACCGATCCCCGGGTGCTGGTTTCACGCCACCGTGGCTGCGGCTGGTCGGTATCCACCACCTCAGCGAACTCGAGGTCATGCCGCCAGTCGGCGTAGCGGCCCACCTCACGAATGACCGCCCACGTCTCTGCGGCGGCACGTGGGACCACCACCGTCCGCGCGAGCGTGTGCACACGCGGCGTGACGAGCCCACCAACGAGCAGGGCGATCACCAGCGCGGCGATCGCCCCCATGACAAAGAGAATCCAGTACACGCGCCGTTAGCCGGCGATGGGCTCGGTGCCCGCCGGCATGGCGACCGCCATCCCCATCGCGTGGTAGCCCTTGTCCACGTAGATCGTGGCGCCGGTGATCGCCGAGGCAAGCGGACTGGCCAGGAAGGCCGCGGTGGAGCCGACTTCGGTGGCGGTGAGCTCCTCGGCCAGCGGCGTGTTGGCGGCGCAATACTTCACCATCTTGTCGATGATGCCGATCGCGCTGGCCGCGCGCGAGGCATACGGGCCGGCGGAGATGGTGTTGACGCGCAGGCCGTACTTCCGGCCGGCTTCGAAGGAGAGCGTCCGCGTGTCGCTTTCGAGCGCCGCCTTCGCCGACGACATCCCGCCGCCATAGCCGGGAATCGCGCGCTCGCTCGCCATGTAGGTGAGCGAGCAGACGGAGCCACCAGGACGCATGATCGGGGCGAGGTGCTGCACCATCGAGACCAGCGAATAGGCGCTGGCGCTGGAGGCGGCGAGATACCCGCCACGGCTCACTTCCAGCAGCGGCTTCTTCACTTCCGGCCCGTTCGCGAGCGAATGGAAGAGAATGTCGAGTGGCTGCTCGCCGAAGTCGGCGATCAGCCGCTGGGCCAGTCCGCCAATGGAGAAGTCCCCCACGTCCTTGTAGCGCTTGGAGTCGCGCACGTCGGCCGGGGCATCCTCCAGCCGGTCGTACATGGCGTCGAGCGGATAGATGCGCTCGAACGTCAGCAGCGAACCATCGGCCAGTCGTCGCGACTCGTCCATCTTCCCGCGCTCGAGCAGGTTGAGGAAGATGTTGAGCGCGGGGGGCCAGGTGGCCACGCACACCGTGGCGCCGGCTTCCGCGAACGCCTTGGCGACGGCAAAACCGAAGCCACCATCGTCAGCAACGCCCGCAACGAGGGCGCGCTTGCCAGTCAGGTCGAGTGAGAGCATCCGGATAATCTAGACGATCACGGGGACAGGGTCACCGGGCGGCGCGGGCCAGTCGGTCCCGAATGGCATGCCAGGCGTCGGTCGCCGGGGGCTGTTCAATCACGACCACCGCCGCCCCAGTGGCGTCCGCCTCATGCAGCGCCGCATAGAGCGCGCGGGCGTACTCGGCGGGGGTCGCCGGCATCGCGACGACGCGGTCGCCGCCCCGCAGGAGCCATGTGTCGGCGACTGCCTCGGCGCCGTCGGGCGTACTCCAGCGCAAGAGTACGGCGCCCCCGCGCGGGGTCTGTCCCTGATCGGCGGGGCGCTGGGCCAACCCCTTGGCCGCCTCGGTCAGCCCGGTGGTCTCCACCAGCCAGACATCGGCGTTCGGGGCGTAATGCCGGTCGGCCATCCCCGGGGAGCGCTGCGCGGCCGTGGTCGTGTCGTCGGCCGAGGCGGCGGCATGCGTGGCGGCCGAGGCGAGCGCGACGGGGCGCCCGAGCACCGCTTCGAGCTGCGCGCGGTCAATCATCCCGGGGCGGAGCACTGTGGGCGTGGCGCCGCAGAGATCGAGGACCGTGCTTTCGATCCCCACCGCGCAGGGGCCGCCGTCGAGAATGAGTGGGACGCGGTCCCTGAGCGATGCTTCGACGTGGGCCGCCGTTGTGGGCGACAGCTGGGTGAAGCGATTGGCGCTGGGGGCGGCGACGGGGAAAGGGACCGCCTGCAACAGCGCCAGCGCCACGGGATGCGCGGGGATGCGGATCCCGACGGCATCGAGCCCGGCGGTCGCGATCTCCGGGACCTGCGCGGCGCGCGGCAGAACGAGCGTGAGTGGCCCGGGCCAGAAGTGGCGCGCGAGGCGATCCGCCTCGTCAGACCAGTGGCGGGTCAGCGCCTGCGCGCCCGCGATGCTCGCCACGTGCAAAATGACCGGATTCCAGGCCGGGCGGCCTTTGGCGGCGTAGATGCGCGCAATCGCGTCGGGATCGAGTCCGTTCGCGCCGAGCCCGTACACCGTTTCCGTGGGGAATGCGACGAGCGCCCCACGGGTGAGGGTGTCGGCGGCGGTGCGAATGGCCGCCGGGTCCGGCGACCGCGGATCAATGCGGAGCATGGACCAAGCTACACTGGCCGCTCTGTGCAGAGGGAGCGGTCAGGGGCAGCGGGGGTTACTGCCGGGTGGCGATGGCGCGTTCGGCGATGCGGTCGACGAGCGCGGGCGAGATGAGCTTGAGGATCCGGCCGAGTTTCCCGCGGAGCGTCATGACGCAATCGCGATCGCGGCGCGCCGTGGCGCGGAGAATGAGTTGGCCGCACACATCGGTTTCCATCGTCTCGCCTTTCTTTCGCACGTAGCTGCGACTGCCGAATGGCTGTCCGTCGGGGGCGAGCGCCCGCTGGTTGATCTCGGAGAAGACGAAGCCGGGATAGATGACCGTGACGGAGACCCCGGTCGGTTTGAGCTCAATCCGCAGGCTGTCGAAAAAGCCGGCCATGGCATGCTTGGTCGCGGCATAGGCGGCGCGCTTGGGGACGCCGGTCAGGCCGGTCAGGCTCGAGATGGCGACGATGCGCCCACGCGAGGCCTTGAGGTGTGGCAAGGCATACGCCGTGCACCAGACGCTGCCGAGGTAGTTGACGCGCATGAGCGTGTCAAAGAGCGTGAGATCGGTGACCGCCTCGAACGGGCCGCTCGACCCCAGGCCGGCATTGTTCACGAGCACGTCGAGACGACCGAAGTGGGCGACGGTGGCGGCCACCACGCGCTCGCAATCGGCCTGTATCCCCACGTCGCCCGTCACCACAAAAGCTTCCGCGCCGAGCTGGCGGCAGATATCGGCGACTTGTGCGAGGCGCGCCCCGTCACGGGCGGCGAGGGCCACGCGCGCACCAGCGGCGGCAAACTGCCGAGCGAGTTCAGCCCCAATGCCGCTGGAGGCCCCGGTGATCAGGACCACCTGACCGGTGAAGTCGTGCTGGCGCATTGGCGGGGTCAGGGGAGACCGGAGAGCCCGGGCCCATCGGCGTCGCGCTCGGGATCCGTCGAGGCATCGAACGGGCTGTCGAGGAGGCGCAGGGCTTCGTGCGCATCCTGGGCTCGGACGGCGAGGCGCACGGGATAGAGATACTGCAAGGCGGGGAGCATCCCGCCAGCATTGTCACGCAGGACGACGGCCGGGATGCCATGCGCTTCGAGGACAGAGCGCGCGACCTGCGCTTCCATCTCCACCACGAATTGCCGGATGACGCGCATCGCTTCGCCCATGCCGAAAACATACCGCGCCTTCGGTGCCTCGGTGAGGGGCTGATTATCTTGCCATGATGTCGGCGTCTTTTGGCATCTTCATTTTGGCAGAACTTCCCGGCGACGCCGGAGCCCAGGTTCGTGCGTTGCAGGAACGGTTCGATCCGAAGCTGGCTCGGCTGACGCCGCCGCATGTGACGATCGCCGGGTCCTCTGGCGTGGGGACAATTCCCACCGATACGCCAGTGGAGGTCATTCGTGCCGCGCTGGAGCCGATCGTGGCCGACACCGCACCAATGGCGCTCAAGTTCGGGCTGCCGCACCGCTTCATGCAGACGGAGATCGTCTCCCTGCCGCTCGACCCGCATGGTCCGCTGCGGGCGCTGCACGAACGCATCGCGCGCTCGGGGTTGCCTTTCCGACAGGCGCGCTTTCAGTTCTCACCGCACTGTACGCTGAGCTTCTATCCGACGCTCACGCCACAGCGGGAGCGGGAGCTGTTGGCGGTTCGGGTGCTGGCCCCGGCGCGCATTGAACGGCTGCAGGTGTATCTCACCCGCGACCCACAGCCGGCGCGGAAGTTGATGGAGCTGGAGCTGCGACGGCCTGCCGCGCCGTAGTTACCGCTGTTCCCGTTGCTTCATGAACGCGGTCGTGGCCTGACGCAGCGCGAGGAGCGCGGAGGCCTCCAGCTCGTATTCGAACTTGAGCACGCCAAGTTCTTCGGCATCATGCTGCGAGAGCTGTTCGGCGGCGCGTTCGGCGATGGAATGCCGGCGCAGATACTCGCGGGCGGCGAGCCACAGGGCGTTGGCCTTCTGGCGCGTCTCGACCTGATCGCTGACCGGGACGGTATCACACACCCGTTCGAATTCCTGGACCGCTTCCGCCAGCGCGAGATCGATCGTGTCGACCATGGCGACGGCGGCGGCCAGCTCCGCGGCGGCGACGCCCAGCTCCGTCAACTTCGACAGGCGCTCATGCTGCCGGCAGGTCTCTGCGGCTGTCCGCCCCAGCGCGTCGGCGCAGGCCAAGGGACCAGTCATCGTGGATGCGGCGTCGTCCGGATGAGACTCCATCACGGTGGAACGGGATGCGGCCATGGATCACACACGCTGAAGGGGCCGGCAACAGCACCGGCGAGGCGTTCCGCCGAAGGCGGACGCCACGAGCATGGGAGTGATCTAGTGAGTGGGTCGGCCCCGGCGGTAGTGGGGGGGGCGTCCGCGAGCGACCGATCGGCGACCGGTCGGCGACCGGTCAGCGAACGAGCGTGCCGGTCGTGGCGTGCCAGCGCCAGGGCTGGTTAGGGGTGAGATGCACGCCGCCGATCCATCGATCCAGCCCCACCCCGTCGATCGCGTCGGCGCGGGTGCGCAGCACATCGCGGCCAAAGGGGGTCAGCATCACCTGCCGCTCCCAGTGCCGACGGCTCCCCGACCGATCGGGGGTCATGAGCACCCGCGATCCGTTGTCATGCGTGATCAGTGGACGTGGCCCCTGACTGAGCCGCTCGACGTACCAGGCGAAACTCAGGTCTCCAAGCCACGGCCAGGATTCCGTCGCATGATGCGCGGCGGGGAAGAGCTTCTCGAGCGTGATGCGGCCGGGCTCTAACGCTTCACAGATCTGCCGTTCGCTCCGCGACAGCCCCTGATCGTGCGAGGGATACTCCTCCAGCAGACGACGGAGCGCCGCCGACAGATGCGGGAGGCGGACCGTCTCGTCATCGGCATAGCTGCGTGGCCCCTGCCGCTGCGCACTCGCGAGCTGTCCCAACGTCTCCGGGGCTGACGCGGTAAAAGCGTCCCACGCCGCGCGGCCGTCGGCACAATCGCTGTGAGTAATCGGACGGCGTTGCGCGAAGAGCGGCAGATACCGTTCGGGGGCGAGTGGGCCGAGGAGGTGATCGGCGGGCACAATGCTGATGGCCGGACGATCCGACTCGGCCCGATGACTCAGGCGGGCGAGCACCTGCATGAGCTGCAGTTGATCGAAGAGATCCGGTTCAAACCAGAGCACGACGCTGTCAGCGGCGGTGCAGGCGTCGAGCCGGGCATCGCGTTCCGCGAAGGTCGCGCGCATCGCGGCGGACGTCCCCCACCGACGATCGGCGAGAAAGGCGACGCGCTCTTCCGCGAAGGCGCGGCGGTCGGCGTCTGGGCGGACGGGACCGTCATGCAGGACATCCCGCCATGGCAGGACATCCCCCTCGAGTCCGGTCTGCGCCAGACTGTCTGCCGCAACGTCGCCGTTCGTGACGTGGAGGATCTGCATTCCCGATAATATGTTGCCTCTGTGGCTATCCCGCCCGAATTTCCGCGCGCCAATTTGCCGGCGCCTGCTGCCCTCCACGTCCCCTCCGTGATGGAACCGGAGGCGGCGGTGCTCCCGCTTTTGGATGAGTCCGCTGAACCGGAGGCGGATCCGGCGCTCCTGGACGCGACCGGGGTGGGACTCTGGGCAGTGGTCTTCGCCGGCGGGATCGGCAGCCGGTTCTGGCCGCTGAGCACCGCGCGGCGTCCCAAGCCGGTGCTGGCGCTCGTCAACGAGCGGCCGCTGATCGCCGACACGGTGCATAGACTTGCCCCGTTGGTGCCGCCTGAGCGGGTGCTGGTTGTCACCAGCGCCGATATCGTGGAGACACTGCATGCGGCCATTCCCGAGGTGCCGCGGGCGAATCTGCTCATTGAGCCGCGTCCCCTGGGGACCGCCGCGGCACTGGCGTGGGGGGCGACCGCGGTCGCGCAGCGGGCCGGAGCGGAGACCCCCTTCTGCGCGGTGCATGCGGATCTCTCCGTCGGGCGCCCTGACGCCCTGCGGCAGACGCTCCGTCAGGCGGTCGCCGAAGCGATGCGGACCGAGGCGCTGGTGGCGATCGGCGTCCGCCCCACGCGCTGCGAAACGGGCTTCGGCTATCTGCAACCGGGGACGCCACTCGATGGGCTGCGCACGATCGCTGATGGGGCCGCGCATCGCGTGTCGTACATGGTGGAGAAGCCGACAGCGGCGCTCGCCGATACGCTCATTGAGCGCGGCGCCTTCTGGAACAGCGGGATGTACGTCTGGCGCGCGTCGGTGGTGCTGAACGCCTTGTCGGCCCATACGCGAGAAGTGGCGCACGCGCTGCCGTTGCTCGCCGCTGGTGCGTTATCGCAGTTTGCCGCCGAGGTGACCTCGGTGTCGATTGAACGCGGGTTGTTGGAGCGGAGCGATGCGGTGGTGGTGCTCCCCGGTGACTTTGAGTGGGATGATGTGGGGACGTGGGCGGCGCTCCGTCGCATTCGGGAGCTCGATGACACCGGCAATGGGCTGATGGGCGATGTCCATTGCGTGGACGCGTCGGGGAATGTGATTCACGCCGATGGGCAGTGCATCGTCGCCTACGGAATTTCCGGCATGCTGGTGGTCTCGCTCGATGGCTTGACCTTTGTGACCACGTTGGAGCGGGCCACCGATCTTGGACCGCTGCTGAATGCGTTACCTGGGAGTGTTCGGTTCAGTCCTGGGCGGTCATGACGCCGTTTTCTTCTTTTCGCAGCACGGGATTTTTCTATGACGCCTGACATCCCCTTGCCCCCGGATCCGTTACGGGTGCCGTTGGATCCGGAGACGGTGCTGGCCGAGCTCGATGCCGCGATGGAAGCGGACACCACGCTCGCCGCGGCGGAACCGCTGCTGGCGTTGGCGGCGCAGTATCTCACCGAGACGAAGAGCGGCGAAGGACCGGTCTCCACCTGGCACAGTGCGCAGACGATTGCGGACCGGCTCGAAGCCAGCATCCCGCGTCGCGGACGCCCCCTCACCGATGTTGCGCGCCGGTTGGCGTCGATGTTGCTCGAGGATGTGAACCGTCTCGCGCATCCGATGTACATCGGCCATCAGGTCTCGGCGCCCCTGCCCGCGGCCGTCTGGACCGATGCGCTGATCAGCGCGTTCAACCAGAGCATGGCCGTTCGCGAAATGTCGCCGTCGTTCACGCCCCTTGAGCATCAGGTGGTGGCGTGGATGACCGATCTCGTGGGCTGGGATGAGAAGGCGGGTGGCACGATGACGAGCGGTGGGACCGAAGCCACACTCACGGCATTGCTGGCCGCGCGCAGTCATGCGATCCCGAACAGCTGGACGCATGGCCATGGCGTGCACCCGCCAGCGCTGGTGTGCGGGGAACATGCGCACTATGCGGTGAGTCGCGCTGCCGGCGTGATGGGGCTGGGGATGGATCGCGTCGTGAAGGTGCCGTCCCATGGGCACCGCATGGAGATGGGCGCCCTGCGCTCCGCGCTGCGGCAGTTGCGGGAGCAGCATACGCCTGTGCTGGCGGTGGTCGCGACGGCCGGGTGCACCTCCACGGGGAGTTTCGACGATCTCAACGCCGTGGCGACCGTCTGCCATGAGTTTGCCAACGCCCGTGGCGATCTGTGGCTCCATGTCGACGCCGCGCATGGCGGCGGCGCGCTGCTATCGCCGGCCCAGCGGCATCGCGTGGCCGGCATTGAACGGGCCCGCTCCATCACGTGGGATCCGCATAAGACGATGCTGCTGCCGCTGTCGGCGGGGATGCTGCTCATGCGCGATGAGCGTGACCTGTCGGCGGCCTATGCGCAGCAGGCGCCGTATCTCTTCAGCGAGGCGAACGAGGCCCGCAGCTGGGACACTGGGCCGCGGAGCTTTCAGTGCTCACGCCGCGCTGATGTGGTGAAGGTGTATGTGGCGCTCGAGCGGTACGGCGCCGATGCACTGGGCGCGCTCTACGATCGGTTGTGCCGCATGGCGCGTGACCTGCACGATCGCCTGGCCTCGCATGCCACGTTCCATCCGCTCCACGTCCCCGAGTCGAACATCCTCTGTTTCTCGTGGACGCCGGAGGGTGTTCCGCTCTCCGAACGGGATACGCTGACCGATGCGCTGCGGGAACGGTACAATCGGTCCGGGCGCGGCTGGATCACCGCCACGACGCTCGATGGACATCGCGTGCTGCGCGTGGTGGTGATGAACGCGCGCACCCGTCCGTCGCACATGGCGAAACTGGTGGACGGTTTGGAGCGGGAAGGGCGCGCGGTGCTGCAGCACTACGGGTACTGAGCGGGCATTACTGCTTCTTCAGCGCCTCGGTGAGGTTCTGCGTACCGCCCACGCCGGTGTAGACCACGGTGCCGGCCTTGTTCAGCACCACGACGTAGCTCGTGGCGGGGACATCATACGTGCCGCTCACGATCCCTTTGCGATCATAGAGCATCAACCCGGGCAGCGCATTGGCCTTCTGCCACGCCTGCACCCGCGCGAGCGACTGATTCACCGACACCGCCACGGTGATGAACTGCACCTGCGCGCCGTACTGCTTCATCGCCGCGCGCATCGCCGGTTCCAACTGCTTGCAGTTGCCGCACCAGGTGGCCCAGAACTCGAGCACCACGGGCCCTTTCCCCAGATAGCTCGCGAGATCGACGGGCTTGCCGTCGAGCGTCTCCAGGGGACCGCCTGGCGCCTTCGTCCCGATGGCGATGCCGCTCTCCTGCGCGCTCACCGACCGCGCCGTTCCCAGCGTCACAACCAGCACGGCGATCAGCATCGGGATCATCCGGCGCCACGTCCACTGCGCTCCACGCATCGGCATCATCATCATCGTCATCAGAAGTAGACCTGTCCCATCTTCACGAGATAATACTCGGCCATGCCGAGCATCACGGCGGCAAAGAGCTTCTTCACCCAGAGCATCCAGGCGCCCGCGCGCGGGAGCCGCGTGAGTGTTCCCGCGCTCAGCCCGACGAGCACCAGCAGCGTGCACATGCCGAGCGAGAAGGTGAAGAGATAGAGGAAGCCCAAGCCGGCGCTTCCGGTCGTGGAGACCCAGGTGAGGACCGCGGCCATCACCGGGGCACTGCAGGGGGCGGCGACCAAGCCGCTGGCGGCGCCCATGAGGAAGGCGCCCGCGACGCGTCCACCGGTGCCTGCCGACGCGGCGCGCTGCAGCAGCACGGCCGGGACGCGCACCGGAATCACATCGAGCATCGAGAGGGCGGCCACGAGCAGCAGGTTGGCCATCACGAAGAAGGCCCACGGATTGCTGCTCACCGTGCCAAACATCGTCCCCGTGAGACCGGCCAGGAGGCCAAGGCCCGCATAGACCGTCGCGAGCCCCAGGACATACGTGAGCGAGAGCCCGAGCGGACGCCAGCGGGAGACCGGCGCCGCGTCGGCGCTGCTCGATTGTCCCCCCACGATCGCGGCCGTGATGGGGATCATCGGGTAGACGCACGGGGTGAGCGACGTCAGGACCCCGGCACCGAAGAGCACGGGCAGCGCCGTGAGCGGTGATCCGGAGAGTTGCGCGGCGAGATCCGGGGCAAGCATCCCGAAATGTAGTGCCGGGGGAAATGCCCCGGTCGACCGCCGCTCCGCGTAGGGTTTCCCCCGCCTCACCGTGTCACTAGGACGACACCATTTCACGGAGGTTGTATGGCACGACGCAGGACGATGGCGGGCGCCTTGGCGCTGGGGATGGTCGCAGGGGGTGGGGCGCTGCAGGCGCAGGTGACCGAGGTGGCCCGGTCCCCGATCGCGGAGGTGGCGCAGCTCACCTTTGGGCATCGGTGCGACGACCGATTCGTCATCCGCAATGATGGGACGAAGCCGGTGGAGCTCGAATACGCGGTGGTGAAGCAGGGGCAGCACTACAAGCTGTCGCTCGGCGCCCGGGAGCAGATCGAGCTGGAGTCGAAGTCGAAGGAGGCGATGGAGCTGTGGATGGACGGCAAGCTGGTGGCGACCGCCGACAAGGAGAAACGGTCGTGCAAGGGGATGCCGGGGAATGCCAGTGTGGCGATCGCCCCGTTGGAGGTGCCGGATACCGACCGCAACGACCGGCCGGCGTACCGGTACGGCCCGGGGGGTCCGTGGGGGCCGTATGACCCGTGGATTGGTGGGTACTACTACGGCGGGATCGGGATGCGTCCCTTCTACAGCGCGTACATCGGGGTGCCGATCGTGATCGGCCGAGGCGGTCGAGGCGGACCCCGGGGGCGGTAACCGCGAGGCGCCGGGCACGCGGTGATTGGTGCCCGGCGCCCTGTTGGACGGATTGCACCGGGCCCCGCGGGGCGGGGCTGATTATTTTCCGGGATGTCTTCGCTCCCGCCGTCTCCACTCGCTCCGGTGCCTGCCGCCCCGGCACCGCTGCCGTCGATCCCTGATCGGCTCCCCACGCGGGTGTTGGTGACGGGCGGCGCCGGGTTCATTGGCAGTGCGATGATCTGGGCGCTCAACCAGTGCGGGGTGGAGCGCATTGTGGCCGTGGACCGGCTGGGCACCGACGACAAGTGGCGCAATCTCGTGCCGCTCCGCTTCGACGACTATCTCGAAGCCGATGACCTGCTGCCGCAGCTCAACGCGGGGCGGCTGGGGCGCTTTGATCTCGTGCTGCATTTGGGCGCCTGTTCGGCCACGACGGAGCGGGATGCGACGTATCTGGCCAAGAATAACTTTGAGTTCACCAAGGATCTGGCGCACTGGGCACTCGGGCGCGAGGTACGGTGTGTGTATGCGTCGAGTGCCGCGACCTACGGTGATGGCGAGGCCGGCATGGCCGATGCGGACGATTCGCCAGCGGCGCTGAGTCGGTTGCGTCCGCTCAATGCCTACGGCTACTCCAAGCACCTGTTTGATCTGTATGCAGCGCGCGCTGGTGCGCTCCCGCAGTTGGTCGGGGTGAAGTACTTCAACATCTTCGGCCCGAATGAGGCGCACAAAGGGGAGATGCGTTCCCTCGTGCACAAAGCCTATGGCCAGATTGAGGGCGATGGTCAGGTGCGGCTGTTCCGCTCGCATCGTCCGGATTATCGCGATGGCGAGCAGCGGCGCGACTTCCTCTATGTGAAGGATGCCGTCGCCATGACCTTGCATCTCGCCATGACGGCATCGGCTGGCGGGTTGTACAACATCGGCAGCGGGGAGGCCAACAGCTGGCTGACGCTCACCGATGCGTTGTTTGCGGCGATGCACCGCCCGGCGCGTATCGAGTTCATCGACATGCCGGAGTCGATTCGCGCCCGCTACCAGTATCACACGCAGGCGGACATTACCAAGCTCCGCGCCACGGGCTATCAGGCGCCGGTCACCCCGCTGACCACGGCGGTGGCGGATTATGTCCAGAGCTATCTGGTGGGCGATCGCCGTCTGGGTGACTGACGCACGCGTTCGCGTGCCGCTCCACATCTGTTCCTGTTTCCTTCTGATCCCACGAGACCGTTTTTATGGCACCGCAGTTTATTTACGTGATGAAGGGGCTGCGCAAGGTGGTTCCCCCGTCGCGCATCATCCTCGATGATATCTGGCTGTCGTTTTACCCTGGGGCCAAGATCGGTGTGCTCGGCCCCAACGGCGCCGGTAAGTCGTCGCTGCTCCGCATCATGGCGGGTGTCGATACGGAGTTTCAGGGGGAGGCCTGGGCGCACAAGGGCACGCGCATCGGCTATCTGCCGCAGGAGCCGGAACTCGATCCGGCCCTCGACGTGCGCGGTAATGTGGAACTCGCGCTCAAGGCGCAGCGCGATGCGCTGAATGAGTTCAACGACATCTCGATGAAGTTCGCCGAGCCGATGAGCGATGACGAGATGACAGCGCTGCTCGACAAGCAGGGGAAGCTGCAGGAGTACATCGATCAGCATGATCTCTGGAACCTCGACAACAAGATCGAGGTGGCCATGGACGCGCTGCGGCTGCCGCCGGGCGACGCGGACGTCACCAAGTTGTCGGGCGGTGAGAAGCGCCGCGTGGCGCTGTGCAAGATCCTGCTGGAAGAGCCGGATATGCTGCTCCTCGACGAACCGACCAACCACCTCGACGCCGAATCGGTGGCGTGGTTGGAGCATCATCTGGAGCGCTTCGCCGGGACGGTCGTGGCCATCACGCACGATCGGTACTTCCTGGACAACGTCGCGCAGTGGATCCTCGAGCTCGATCGCGGCAAAGGTGTGCCGTACGAGGGGAACTACAGCGGGTGGCTCGATCAGAAGCAGCAGCGGTTGGCGCTGGAAGAGAAGCATGCGTCCACCCGCCAGAAGACGTTGCAAAAGGAACTGGAGTGGGTGCGCATGTCGCCCCGCGCTCGGCAGGCCAAGAACAAGGCGCGTCTGCAGGCGTACGAGGAGTTGGCGAGCGAAGCGCAGCAGGATCGCGTGATGCAGAACGAAATCATCATTCCGCCGGCGCCGCGCTTGGGCAACGACGTGGTCATCGCGAAGGGGCTCAAGAAGTCCTTTGGCGATAAGCTGCTGTTCGACAACCTGAGCTTCGATCTGCCGCGGGCTGGTATTGTGGGCATTATCGGGCCGAACGGCGCCGGTAAGACGACGCTCTTCCGGATGATTAACGGGCTGGAGCAGCCGGATGGTGGGTCGCTGACGCTCGGGGAGACGGTGAGCATTTCCTATCAGGACCAGCAGCGCACGCTCGAAGGCAAGCGAACGCTGTGGGAAGAAATCTCCGGCGGGCGGGAGTCGATGCAGGTGGGGAAGCGGGAGCTCAACAGCCGCGCGTATGCGGCGAGCTTCAACTTCCGTGGCGCCGATCAGCAGAAGCTCGTGGCCAACCTGTCGGGCGGTGAACGGAACCGGCTGCATCTGGCGAAGACGGTGATGCAGGGGGGCAATCTGCTCCTCCTCGACGAACCGACCAACGATCTCGACGTCGATACGTTGCGGGCGCTGGAAGATGCGGTACTCGATTTCAGCGGCTGCGCCGTCATCATCTCCCACGACCGGTGGTTCCTGGACCGCGTGGCCACGCACATCTTGGCCTTCGAAGGCGATTCCGAAGTCGTGTGGTTTGAAGGCAACTACGGCGCGTACATCGAGGATCTGAAGCGCCGGAAGGGTGCCGACGCCGACCAGCCGAAGCGGATCGCGTATCGGAAGCTGGTGCGGTAAACCGGTTCGTCCGCCCAACGCACCCTCGGATCCCCATGCAAAGCACGATCGACGGGTACTTCGCCGAGGGATGCGGGCGGTGCGCGAAGTTCAGCACGCCGCAGTGCAAGGTGCATCAGTGGGCGGACGCGCTCCAGGCGCTCCGCCAGCTGGCCCTGGCCAGTGGGCTTACCGAAACGGTGAAGTGGGGAATGCCCTGCTACACGGCCGACGGCACCAATGTGGCGATGGTGAGTGCCTTCACCGACCACTGCGTGCTGAGCTTTTTTCAGGGCGTGCTGCTCACTGATCCTGACGGGCTGCTCGAGGCACCGGGGCCGAACTCCCGACAGGTGCGCCGTTTCTCCGCCACGAGTGTGACAGCCGTGCGCGATCGGGCGCCCGCACTCGCGGCGCTCTTGCAGGACGCGATCACCGTGGCCCGGCGTGGCGATCGGGTGCCGGCGGTGACAGCGGTGGCCTCCCCGTGGCCCGACGAGTTGCGGGATGCCTTCGCCAAGGATCCGGTGCTGGAGGCAGCCTTCACCGCCCTCACGCCGGGACGGCAACGCGGCTACCTCCTGCACTTCACACAGGCGGCGCAGTCGGCCACGCGGGCTCGGCGCATCGCCCACGCCGTGCCCGCGATTCTCGCTGGCAAAGGGCGTCAGGACTGAGCGACGCGCCGCGCGCTGCCGTGGTTACATCCCATAAAAGTTCTCCCACGAGCGATTGCGAGGGGAAATGCTGGATCGTCTCTTGATGTTCGAAATGTCTGGGTCCCCAATCACCAGGCTGGCGTTTGGTTTTCAGGCGCTCCTGGCAGTGCACCTGCTGTACCATGTGGCGATCAGCATCGCGGGTTGGGGCAGACGCCGGCGTTTGTCACGTGGGGCAGCGAAGCCGACCACCCGGTTTGCCGTGGTGGTGGCGGCGCACAATGAGGCGCCGGTGATTGCCGAAACGGTGCGCAGTGTGAAGGCCGCACACTACCCACCGGCGTTCATCACGCTGCACGTGATTGCGGATAATTGCACGGATGAGACGGCGGCCGTGGCACGGGCTGCCGGTGCCACGGTGCACGAGCGCCATGACACGGTGCGTCGAGGCAAGGGCCATGCCCTGCAATGGTTGCTGGAGACGCTCCTGGTCGATCCAGCCTGCGGGGATGCGGTGTGCGTCCTCGACGCCGATAACCTCATGCACCCCGATTTCCTGTACGAGATGGACGCGCAGCTCACCCTCGGTCATGACATCGTCCAAGGGTATCTCGACAGCAAGAATCCAGGGGACAGCTGGATCGCTGCCTGCTATGCCATGGCATATTGGGTGAGCAATCGCCTGTTTCAGTTCCCCCGTGCCGTGCTCGGGTTGAGTTGCGCCCTGGGCGGCACGGGATTCGTGGTGCGTACGACGGTCCTGCGCGAGCTTGGGTGGGGCGATACCTGCCTTACGGAAGACCTCGAATTTTCCGTGCGCGTGGTGCTCAGCGGACGTCGGGTCGCGTGGGCCCATGATGCCATCGTGTATGACGAGAAGCCGCTGACGCTGCACCAGTCGTGGACCCAGCGCACGCGCTGGATGCAGGGCCACTGGGACTGCGCCACCCTCTACGGGCCACTATTGCTGCGGGCGGTGTGGCGCGCACCGCAGGCCACCGGTGACGCACGTGGGCGATGGCGCCTGCTCGACATGGTGCTCTACCTGTTTCAACCCTTGTCCACGCTCGTGAGTGTCGTCCTCCTCTCCGTCGCGGTCCTCACCCAATGGGAGGGGGTCGCCATCCAGACAGCACTATCGTTGGTCGTGCTGATGGCCGCACCGTTGGTCATCACGGCGGCCGAACGCCGACCCATGCGGGGGGCCGCCCGCTACCTCGTATGGATTCCGCTCTTTGCCATCACCTGGATTCCCATCATTGTGCAGGGGTTCCGGCACCGCCATCGCCGCGCCTGGGCGCATACGCTGCACACCCGCGCCGTGTCGCTCCACGACCTCACGTCCTGACCGTGCATCATGCCGATGCGCACCGTGTAGCGCCATGACGTGGCGGCGACACCCGGTATGCGCGACCGGTCGAACGTCCCTGTAGCGCACCGGGCGCACGCCAAGTCCCCTTCGACCGCCGTCGCGGGTATGTCACGAATAGCGCGGCCATCGCCGCCCGTCTCACGGCGCAGTACCTTTCGTAGTCTCGCCCTTGCACCTGCCATTGTCACGGTGCCCGGACCCTGATCCTGCCCATGCTGCCTCCCTCTCTTCTGGCCGCCCTGCTCGCGGCCGCGCCCGCCCCGCTGCGTGCCGCTGTGCACGCGCCGTCCCCAGCGGTGTCCGCCGTATCCGCTGCATCGCCTCGCGCCTTGCGTCTGCGGCCCGCACCGACTGCCCGCGCGCGTGCGGCCGCCTCATTCCACTTCGACGGCGTGTTGGGCACCTCGGCTGACTTCACATTCGTCACGGCCTCACCGGTGGCGGCAGCCCGTGCCCGCGACGTGGCGCTCGCGGAAATCGAGCGGCTGCGGCGTGTGCTGAGCAGCTGGGACGATCGGTCGGAGCTGGCACAGCTGTTCGCCACCGGCGCGCTCGAGCATCCCTCGACGGAACTCCGAACAGTGCTGGCGCAGTACACGGCGTGGCATGCGCGCACGGAACAGGCGTACTCCGCCCGCGTGGGTGAACTCACGGCACTCTGGCGCGACGCGGCGGCGGCGGGGCATGAACCGTCGGCGCAGGATCTGGACCGCATCACGCAGGCCATCGCCGCGCCGGCGTGGCGGGACGAGGGTACGCGCGTGGTGGCGCTCACCACGCAGCGCGTCGACCTCAATTCGCTGGGGAAGGGCTTCATCATTGATCGCGCCATGCAGGCCGTGCGCGCGCAGGTGCCCGAGGTGCAGGGCGCGCTCGTCAACATCGGCGGCGATATCCAGGTGTGGGGCACGGCCCCGCACGGGTCCGCCTGGACCATTGGCGTGGCCAATCCCACCAGCCCAGCCGACAATGCGGCGCCGCTCGCCGAGTTGGCCCTGTCGCAGGGCGCTGTGTCCAGCAGTGGCGGCTACGCGCGTGGGTTCACCATTGGCACGCGGCACTACTCGCACCTGCTGGATCCGCGCACGGGTCGGCCGGTTGACGCCGTGACCGGCGTCACGGTGCTTGCCCCCGACAACGCCACCGCCAATGCGCTGGCCACCTCGCTGTCGGTGATGGGACCGGCACGTGGGCTGGCGCTCGCGCAGTCGATCCCCGGGGTCGAGGCGATGCTGGTCACCGCCGATGGCACGGTGCACACGACGCCCGGCTTTGCACACCATGTGCGGACCACGTCGCGCGCGATCGCGACGTCCATTACGTCCCGCGCAGCCGCGCAGGCGTTCAGTGCGAAGATCAACATCGATGTCACTCCGACGGTGGCGAACCGGCATCAGCCGTATGTGGCCGTATGGGTGACCGACACCGCTGGCAAGCATGTGCGCACGGTGGTGTTCTGGGGCGATAAGCCCAAGTACCTGCGGGAAATGTCCAAGTGGTGGGCGCTGGCCCGCAGCGATCAGCCGCTCATTGACGCCGTGACGCGCGCCACGCGCCCGGCTGGCAAGTATGCGCTGGAGTGGGATGGCCTCGACCAAAAGGGCGAAGCGGTCCCCGCTGGCACCTACCTGTTCTGGCTGGAGGTGGGCTTTGAGGACGGGGCCCACAGTGCCAAGAGCGTCTCGCTGTCATGCGGCAAGGGACTGGTCGCCGGGGCCATTCCGGGCGCGGCGGCGTTCACCGGCGCCGAGGTGAGCTGCGACCCGATCAAGAAGTAACGGCCATGGCAGTCACGTATGCGCGTTTCGCGGGCGTGGTGCGAACGGTGCACATCTACCTCACCATGTTCGCGTTTCTCCTCATGATGTTCTTCGCCCTCACGGGCGTGGTGCTCAATCATGAGGATTGGATCGCTGGGCAGACGGTGCGGCGTGACACCACGGCCACGCTGCCGCTGGAGCTCATGAAGGGCCCGGACAAGCTGATGATCGTGGAAGCCCTTCGGTCGCGCTTTGGCGCGATTGGGGCGGTCACCACCTTCGATGATGATCCCTCGAGTCTGCACATCGAGCTCAAGGGGCCGGGGCGACACACCGAGGCCGACATTGATCGCGCCACCGGGAAGCTCACGCTGTCGGTGGAGCGCCGCGGGCTGCTGATGCGCCTCGATGATCTGCATCGCGGCAAGGATACCGGCGTGCCGTGGCGCTGGCTGCTGGATGCCTCGGCGGCCCTGCTGTTCCTCGGCTCGCTCTCCGGCATTTTGATTTGGTGGGCGCTGCCACGCCGTCGGAAATGGGGCGTGGCCGCGCTCATTGGCGGGACGGTGGCGGTCTTCGCCTTTTACTGGATCGTCCCGTAGTCGTGCGGTAAGGCGCCCCGGGGATCACCCTGGGGCGTTACGGTTTGCAGGCGGCCTTCGGATCGGGGGCTGGAAGGTCGAGGCTCGGCCGATGATCAAGATTGGCCAGAGACTGCGTGGTCGCCGCCACGAGTTGCACAATGCGCGCCATATGGCCGTAGCGGAGATACTGCGGCTCGTCGGTGAGCTCGCGGAAGTCCACGTGATAGCCCGTGGTGAAGAAGGCCACCGGAATGCCGACGCGCGCATACGACGCCTGATCGTTCCGGCAGAACAGCCCCTCCGGATGCCCCGGCGCATCGGCGGCATAATCCAACCGCAGCGGCGTGGCGCCCGTGTTGGCGCGTGTGATGAGCGTGGACAGCTCGGTTGACCGGCGACGGGACCCGATCACCTCGACAAAATCGGGATGGCCGAATCGCGGGTCTTCGTCAGCGGTGATGCCCACTTCGTCGGTGGCTTCCCCATGGCCAATCATGTCGACGTTGAGCTGCGCCACGATGGAATCGCGCGGCACCGTGGGATGCTCGAGGAACCACGACGAACCGGACAGGGTGGGTGCGGTTTCCGTGCCGGTGTGCCACACGAACAGCACGGAGCGCTTCGGACGGTTCGTCTTCGGCGCCAGCGTTTCGGCAATTTCAAGCAGGGCCACTGTGCCGGAGCCACCGTCGTCGGCGCCGTTGTAGATCGAATCCCGCCGCACGGGCCGGAGCGTGTGCAGGCTGTCGGTCAGCACCTTGATGCGATCGTATTCGTCGTCGTCGGTGACCTGCCGGCGAGAGGCCGCCCCTTCGGCGCCCGAGCGTGCGCCCAGATGCGTGGCGCGCACCGAATCGTGGTCGACTGCGGATCGGAAGATGCCCAGATGGTCGACATGCGCCCCCAACGCGACGTACTGCGCACGCCGAGCCGGATCGCTGCCTGGAAGCACCGCCACCACGTTGCGATCGAGGCGCGGCGTATCCACGTACCGCAACGTGAGGGTGAACGACTTGGCGGGCGTGCCGGCCGCGAGCCCATCCAACGACCCGCCAAACAGTGCCTGCGCGGCCGGTGTCGTGAGCGTCAGCGAAAGGGTGGCACCTTGATCGGCTGGCAGGATCAACGCGGTGGGATTGAGCGCCGTGCGCACTGCGGCGGCCGGCAGCTGCGGCGTGTTGCCGGTGGCCCGGTGCCGGATGGCGTTATACCACGCGACCCACGCTTTCCCCTTCGCGGTCTTCTGGATGGCGCTGCCATCCACCCCCGGGGCGATGGGCCGGAAGTACACCAGCGTCCCACTCGGTGGCACCGAGAAGAGCGTGATCGTGGTGTCGAGCAGTGAGCCCCCGTACACCAACGTCCATCCGGCGAAGTCGGTGAGGCGCGCCGCAGTGGTGGAGGCCAGGAAATCCGTGCCGGCACGCAGCGTCGTACGGCCCGCCACGATGGTGCTGGAGGTATCCAACGCCCGCGAGACGAGCGGCAGCGCCTGAAAATACGTGCCGTTGTCACCGGCGGGCTGCAATCCCAGCCGCTTTGCCTCGGCGGCGATCATTGCCGTCGCGCGTTCATGATCGGGGGTCCCGATCTTGCGGCCGCCCATGGAGTCATCCGCGAAACGGTACAGCCGTGTCATGAGATCGCAGGCGGAGATCGCGGCGCTGGTGGGTGGTCCGGCGAAGGTGCGCGGGAGCACACTCTGCGGAGAGCCTGCCGGCGCCTGCAGCGCCGCCGTGGGGCAGGGGGCCGGTGTTTGGGCCGGAAGGGCCCGCAGGGCCAGGAGCGCCCACCCACAGACGGCGAGCGACGCGATGGAGTGCCGACGAGTCATCATGGCTAAAAAATACCGCGCCAACGACGATGTCGCTGGCGCGGTGACCAACCGGTTACACGTTGGCGGTTACATCCCCGTCCCGCGATAGCGCGCGATCCACCCCATCAGCGTCGTGATCTTGCTCGCTTCATGGCTCGGCCGGCGCCGGATGCCATGGGGTTCGTCGGGGACGCGCACGAGCACGGCGTCCACGCCGCGCATCTTGAGCGCTTTGTAGTACTGCTCGCTTTCACTCATCGGCGTTCGGAAATCCTCTTCGCCCGTCATGATGAGCGTTGGCGTCTTCACCTTGTCCACCACATTCAGCAACGACCGCTGATCGTAGTTGTCGCGGTGATCCCACGGAAAGCCGGGGAACCAATCGTTGACGGCGGTGGGCGCCATGTCGGCCGTGAGGGCGAAGCTCTCCCAGTTGATCACGGGATAGAAGGCGAGCGCCGCGCGGAACCGATCGGTGTGACTGATCATCCACGCGGTGAGCACGCCACCGCCACTGCCGCCGGTGACATACAGCTGCGTCGGATCGACAAACCCTTTCGCGATCACAGCGTCGACGCCCGCATTGAGATCGTAGAAGTCGTCGCCCGGATAGGCGTGATGGATCAGATTGCCGAAGGTTTCGCCATAGCTCGTGCTCCCGCGGGGATTGAGATAGAGCACGACGAAGCCCTGCGCGGCCATCAATTGCTTCTCTTCATCGAAGCGGTCGCCGTAGTTCATGAACGGCCCGCCGTGAATTTCGAGAATGAACGGATACTTGCGGCTCGGATCAAAGCCCGGAGGGGTGATGATCCATCCCTGAATGGAGCGACCGTCTTTCGATGACGGATAGGTGATCTCCTGCACCGCGCCCAACGTGCGCTGCGCGAGCAGGGTGGCGTTCAGCGCGGTAAGCACCGCCGGAGCTCCACCGGTCGTTTCCATCCGCGCGACCTGCGATGGAATCGACGGCGTGCTCAGCGTATATGCCACCGCACCGGTGCGGGCCACGCTGTACGAGCCCCCCGCGTAGGCACTCGAGCCGCTGCCGAGGTTCTTGGCGACGAGCTGCGGAGACGCGTCGCCGCCGCCGGTGAGGGCAAAGCGCAGGATGTGCGTGTTGCCGCGCTCGTCGGACTGCACGTAGAGGCTCTTCGAATCGGCGGCCCACTGCGGGTTGGAGACGCTGTTGTCAAACGCGCCGCTCACGACGCGCGCCCCGGAGCCGTCGCGGGCCATCACGTAGAGTTGCGTATTCTGATAGCCCTGATGCCGATCATCGTAGCCAGTGTAGGCAATCCAACGGCCATCGGGGCTCACGGCGGGGCTCTGGTCGGGGCCAAGGCGTGTGGTCAGTCGGCGCGGCGTGCCACCTCGCACGGGGAAGGCCCAGAGATCGCTTTCCTTCGCGTTGAACTCCGGATTCTCGCCACGCCGTGCGGACACGATCAGCTCTGTGCCGTCGGTGGTCCAGGCGAGCGCGCCTCCGCCACCGAAGCCGGTGGTGTGCTGATAGTCGCCGCTGGTGATCTGGCGAGCGGCACCGCCGGCGGCTGGCACGGTGAAGGCGTGCACGAAGCCGCGGGGCAGTTCGCCCACGTCGTTGAAGCGAAAGACGAGGCGGTCATCGTACTTCGGCGGCGCGGCCCAGGTCGCCCCCGGTGGTGGCGTGAGCGGGGTGCCGATCACGAGGGGCGCGGCGGGGACGAGTGCGAGGTAGGCGATCTGTGCCCCGTCGGGTGACCACGTGGGCGCCGACGGCGCCGTGGGGCCGCTCGTGATCACGGCCGCATCATCGGCATCTCGGCTCCGGCGCCACAGCTGCGCGCTGCCGCCGCGGTTCGAGACGAAGACCAGACGGCTGCCGTCGGGGGACCAGCGCGGCGCCGTTTCCACGAACTTGCCGGTGGTGAGTGCCCGGTGTTCGGTGCCGTTGGCGCGGACCAGCCAGATGTTGCTGTAGCGGCGGTCGGTGGAGATGTCACTCCACTGCCGGACGTAGGCGATCCACTGCCCGTCGGGGGAGATCTGTGGATCGGCGGCGTATTCGAGGGCGAAGAGGTCGGCAGGCGTCATGCCGACCGGCTTCGCGCTTTGCGCCGCGGCCGGATGCGGGGCGACTGCCGTGGCGAGTCCCAGGGCGATGGCGGCGCCCATGAGGCGCGCGTGCGAACGGATGGACATGGCGGCGTGGGTCAGGCGTCGGTGGGGAAGCAGTCGAGAATGGCGGGGGGGATCCGCACGACTTTGCCGGTCGTCCGGCTTACCATGCACCAGAGCGTACGCCCGCGACAGAGCACCGCGCCATCACTCTCGCGCAGAATTTCCGTGTGTCGCTCGAAGCGCCGGGAATCGACCGTGCCGATCCAGGTGCGCGCGGTGATCGCATCACCGAGTTTGGCGGCGGCCTTGTAGTCGAGCTCATGGCGCACGGCGACCCAGCCGTATTCGGCGCGCAGGGCCTCGGTGGAGCGGGCGAGCCAATGGCCGATGGCGACATCCTGCACCCAGCGCAGGTAGACCACGTTGTTCACGTGATCCATGTCGTCGATGTCCGCCGGATCGACGGTGATGGGAATTTCGAAGTGGTTCATCCGGGGATGCTAACCGGAACGGCCGGGGGGCGGGGAGGGTCGCCCGCCCCCAGCAACACCAAGGCGTGCGCCGCCACATCCACCGGCCACGCCGCCATCTCTCGGCGCATCCGACCGGCGTCCCCCGCAAAGAGCGCGCGGCTCACCTCCTCAAAGCCGGGCAAGTCGCCCGCGACGGCATAAAGGAACCGGTACGACGCCTCGCGCGCCCGGCGCGCCCGCTCGTCCGCGGCGCCGGCGCGCTTGGCCTGCTCGACGATTTTCCGGAGGGTGACCGACGCCCCGCCGGGCTGCGCCGACAGCCAATCCCACTGTCCGGGGAGGAGCGTGACCTCGCGGGCGACCACCCCAAGCTTTGGCCGGCCCGGACCACGCGGACCGGTGGCGGACCCGGACCCGGTGCCGGACCCGACTCCGGCCGATGCGGGGGCGTCCGGCTCCACAGCGTCCGATGTCGTGGGCACCTCCGGCGCCGGCCCGTACCGGGCGACCAGCGCGGCGTCGTCCCCCCGCGCATCAAGATCGATCACATGCCCTGTTTCATCGCTGAAGACGAGCGTCGAGACCGCCCCGCCCGCCCGCGCCACCAGCCGCGCCGCGTCGAGCAGGGATCCCGAACCCAGCCGCACCGATCCCGCAAACACCGTATAAGTCGTCATCGCAGTCTGTTGCCGAGGTATATATCATCCGGATGAAATAAACTATCCGGGTAAATAAATACACCCGGATAAAAACGCCGTCAAGGCGGTTGAGCTGGGACGCGTCGGCAGCGCGCGGTGGCGCCAACGGGGATCGGGCGGTACGCTCACGAGATGTCCCCCGAGCTTTCCACCGTCTCCCCCCGGCTCCGTCGAGCGGTCCTCGCCGATGCGGCCGCGCTGGCGACGCTCGCGGCTGACACCTTCACCGAAACGTTCGGGGCCGACAATCGCCCCGAGGATCTCGCGGCGCATCTCGCCGCCTCGTACGGCATCGCCCAGCAGACCGCAGAGCTGCAGGACCCCGCGGTGATCACCCTGGTCGCCGAGCAGGACGGCGCGCTGGTGGGCTTTGCGCAGATCCGTCGGCAGGACGCGCCCGCGTCGGTCACGGCGGCGGCGGCCGAACAGGCGGCGTCAACGACCCACGCGGCGACGACTCACGCGGCGACGCACGTGGATCCCCGACCGGTCGAACTCCACCGCCTCTATCTCCGCCGCGTGGCGCATGGCACCGGGCTCGGCGCCGCGCTCATGCAGGGCGCCCGCGAGGCCGCGGTTGCTCTGGGCGGCACGCATCTCTGGCTCGGGGTGTGGGAGCGGAATCCGCGCGCGATCGCCTTTTACACCAAGTCCGGATTTGTTCGCGTGGGGAGCCATGACTTCTTTGTGGGGGACGATCGGCAGACCGACTGGCTGCTGATGACCCCACTCCCAAGCGCGGGCCATCTGGCCAACGCATAACGAGCGTCACGAGACGGTATGCCCGACCAGCTCTACATCAACATTCCGGTCGCCGATTTTCCGCGATCGATGGCCTTCTACGAAGCCCTCGGCTTCACGCGGGTCCCGGAATATTCCGGTGACGACGCCGGCTGCGTGGCCATCACCGAAACGGTCTTCGTGATGCTCTGCCCGCACACGAAGTTCCGCGAGTTCACCCCCAAAGCGATCTGCGACACGTCGCAGGCGGTGGAGATGCTTCTCAACTTGCGGTGCGACAGCCGTGAGGCGGTCGACGCGATGGTCGCGACGGCCTTGGCCTCCGGCGGATCGACGCACGATGTGGCCGAGGACTTCGGCTTCATGTACACGCACAGTTTCCTGGATCCCGACGGGCATGGCTGGGGGCTCTTTTGCCCGACACCCTCTTCATCAGAGTAATCCGTGACGCCTGAGGTCGAGACTCCCGATCGTGGTGCCGTCGCGCCGTTTGCCGACGCGCACGACACACCACCATTCGCTGCGATCAGCCTGACCGTCAACGGCCAACGTCGCCGCTACGACGGCGATCCGACGATGCCGCTCCTCTGGTTTCTGCGTGATGAGTTGTCGTTGACGGGCACCAAGTACGGCTGCGGGATCTCGCAGTGCGGCGCTTGCACGGTCCACGTGAATGGGGCGCCCGCGCGCGCCTGCCAACGGCGCATGGAGACGCTCAACGGTGCGACCGTAACCACCATCGAAGGATTACATCCGACGGGCGAGCATCCGCTCCAGGTCGCGTGGCGTGACCTCGATGTGCCACAATGCGGCTTCTGTCAGAGCGGACAGATCATGCAGGCGGCCGGGCTGCTGGCGCGCACGACCAAGCCCGGTGACACCGACATCGATGCCGCGATGAACGGACACATCTGCCGCTGCGGGACCTATCCGCGGATTCGTGCGGCGATCAAGGCCGCCGCGGAGAAGCTCCCATGAGCACGCCCAGACGGTTGCCGTGGCTCTCGTCGTCGCAGCCGGCCGCGACGACCGCGCCCATGGCCGATCACCCGGCGGCGGAGACGGAAACAGGCGCACCCCTCACGCACCGTCGCGAGCTGCTCAAGCTCCTGGGCGCCGGCGGATTATTAATTGCCGCGAGTGCCCTTGGCGTGCGTCGTCTTGCCGCACAAGACACGGCGTTCGATGCGCTGGTCGAGCCATGGGCGCCCCATGTCTTCGTGCGCCTTGGCGACGATGGTATCGTCACCATCTTCTGTCACCGCTCGGAGATGGGGCAGGGGATTCGCACGACGATGCCGATGATCATCGCCGACGAAATGGAAGCGGATTGGGCGATGTGTCGCGTGGAACAGGCCCTCGGCGACGAGCCGAAGTATGGGAGCCAAAATACCGACGGATCCACCAGCATCCGCGACTTCCTCTCCAAGTATCGCGAGGCGGGTGCCACCGTACGCGCGCTGCTGGAAGATGCCGCCGCGAAAGAGTGGGGTGTCACCGCCGCAGAGGTGCAGGCGCGGAACGGTGCAGTGATTCACACGGCGAGCGGACGCACCAAACGCTTTGGGGCACTCGTGGCCACCGCGCGGACGATGCCCATGCCCACTGCCTCGCGTGTGCGCATCAAGTCGCCAAGTGAGCGTCGGTGGGAAGGCAAGGCGATGCGCTCGATCGATCTCGTGCCCATGACGACGGGCACGGCGAAGTACGGCGCCGACATGACGCTCCCCGGCATGAAGGTGGCCGTGATCAGCCGTCCGCCCGTGTGGGGCGGCACGGTGGTGCGGGTGGATGATACCCTCGCGCTTAAAGTGCCTGGTGTGGAGCGTGTCATCCGTATTCCAGAGTCACCGCTGCCAGGGGCGTTCTTGCCATTGGGCGGTGTGGCGGTGGTGGCCACGAACACGTGGGCGGCCATCAAGGGGCGCGACGCCCTCAAGATCACCTGGTCCGGTGGCCCCAATGCCTCGTATGACAGCACCGCCTACAAGGCGTCGCTGTATGCGGCCGTGCGCACGCCGGGGAAGGCTGGACGCACCACCGGTGATGTGTCAGAAGCCCTGGCCTCTGCGACGAAGCGCGTGACCGCCGAGTACTACATGCCGCATCTCGCCCATGCGCAGATGGAGCCGGTGGCGGCGCTCGCGCATGTGGCGAACGGCAAGGCGGAGATTTGGGCCCCGACGCAGTCACCAATGGACGCGCGTAAGACGGTGGCCGAGTACCTCAAACTGGACGTCGCGAACGTGACGGTGCACGTGACGTTGCTGGGGGGTGGCTTTGGGCGGAAGTCGAAGCCGGACTACGTCTGTGAAGCGGCCTTCCTGTCCCGCGCAGTCGGTGCGCCGGTGCGCGTGCAGTGGACGCGCGAAGACGATCTCCGCAATTCGTATCTGCACGCGGTCGCGGGCCATCGACTCGAAGCGGGGCTCGATGCGAACGGCCACGTGACGGCGTGGCTGCATCGCTCGGCGTATCCCGCGATCGGTGCCACCTTTGCGCCCAACGTGACGGGCGCCGAGCCGGATGAGCTCACCAATGGGGCGAGTGACATTCCGTTCGATATTCCGAACATGCGCATCGAGGTCTGTCCAGCGGTTGCGCATACTCGCATTGGTTGGTTCCGCAGTGTGAATGCGATTCATCACGGCTTTGCGATCGGCTCGTTCGTGGACGAGTTGGCGCACGCCGCCGGCAAGGACTCGGGCGATTTTCTGCTGTCGTTGATTGGGCGCGATCGGGTGGTGGATCTCTCCAAGGCGGGGTTAGTCGCGCCGGCGAGCAACTACGGCGCCACGTGGACCGATCATCCGCTGGATACGGCACGGGCACGCCGCGTGGTAGAGCTCGCGATGGCCAAGAGCGGCTGGCGCGGTGCCCCGTTGCCGCGCGGCAAGGGGCGTGGGATCGCGTTTCATCGCAGCTTTCTGTCGTACGTGGCGATGGTCGTCGAGGTCGAGGTATTGCCTGACGGGACCGTGCTGGTGCCGCGGACGACGGTCGCGGTCGATGCGGGATTCATTGCGAATCCGGATCGGGCGAAGGCCCAGATGGAAGGGGCGCTGATCATGGCGATGAGCAACGTCCTCACGAGTCAGATGACCTTCGCGGAAGGCAAGGCGATCCAGTCGAACTTTCGCGACTATGCCGTGACGCGGATGCGCGCGGCGCCGCACGTGGTGGACGTGCATCTGGTGCCCAGTGAGGGCTTGCCTGGCGGTATTGGCGAGCCCGGCGTGCCTCCCGCGGGTGGCGCGATCGCGAATGCGATCTTTGCCGCGACGGGGGTGCGGGTTCGTGAATTGCCGGTGGCCCAGCAGCTGGCCGGGTGGCAGAAGCGGTGACTCCCCGCCGGTGGATCGTTCCACTGGTTGGGCTGTCGGCCCTGTGGTCGTGGGCCCCGCACCTCGGGGCCCAGACCACGGACACGGCGCGTCTCGCCGGTGTGCAGGTGCAAGCGGAGATGCCGCATGTGGCGCGGCTCGAGGCGTTTGAGCGCCGACGCAAAGCCGGCACCCCGAGTGCCGTCGTGATGCAGGCGGAGATTGAACGCGTGGCGCCGATCGTGCTTTCCCGGATGCTGCGGGGGGTGGCCGGTATTCAGATTGGGGATTCGCTGGGGTACACGGTGGCGATCTCCCGTCGTGGCGCGAAGCCCAGTCCGATCCGATCCGGTGTGGGTTTTGGTCTCGCGCAGTGTGTCATGCGCGTGATGCTGGATGGCGTCGTGATGCCGGCGCTCTACAACATCGACCAAGTGGTGCCACGGGATGTGTACGCCGTGGAGGTGTACAATGGCCCCGCGCGCCTGCCCCCCGAATTGAGTGGGCTGCGCACGGACACGTGGTGCGGTCTCGTGGCGATCTGGACCCGCGAGGGGTAGCGGCGCACGCGACTCATGCGGCCGCGAGTTCGTGAGGCCGCCCAGTGAGGCCGCCCGATGCGGCCGCGGCTCAGTCGGGCCGAGTGTCCGGTGGCGGAACCAAGGTGCGGAGCACCCGCGCCGGATTGCCGGCGATCAGCGCATCGGCCGGATAGACGCCGTTACAGACGCTGCCAAAGCCCACCACACTGTTCGTCCCCACCTGCGTCCCCGGCAGCAGCCCACAGCTCGCCGCCACCCAGACGTTGTCTCCAATCGTGATGGGCGCCACGGTGACCGGGGCGGTGGGATCGTGCCGATTGATCTCCACCGAGTGGAAATTGGTGTCCATGAAGCGTGACTCGCCGATGATGCAGCGCGCCCCAATCGTGATGCGCTCGGCGCAGCCAAACCGCGCCCCATTCAGGAAGGTCCCGTCCCCCACGGTGATCACCGCATTTGGGTGATGGGTCCACGGGGTCACGGTCATTCCGATGATGACGTTGTCGCCAAAGATCACCTGACCTGGCCCCTGCAGCTGCAGCCGCCCTTCCACCCGGAAATTCCGTCCAGCGGTGAAGCGGCGCCCCGTGAGCGGATACCAGAGCTTGCACCACCACCCCCGCCCAAGCGCCAGCAGCACCGGGACCACACGGGTCGGCTGATGGAGGACTTTACGGAGCAGGCTGGTCTGGTGGGGCATGGCAGGGACTGGTGGGAATCGCACACGGGCGCGCCTGTGCGGCGCACAGCGGTAAGACGAAGCCCACGGGCGGGCGTCACCCCCCACGTCACCCCGAACGTCACCGTGACGATGCGGGGGACGCCGACGGTCGAGCCTGCCGTGGCACCTCTCATGGACCCGACGGTACATGGAGGGAGCCCCGTATGGAGCCCCGTATGGGAGCCTCATCGAAACGAAGTACCCCGAAAATCGTCTGGGGAATGTCGGGCGGCGCCCCTGGATCCGGGGGGACGCCATGCGGTCCCGATCACCTTATTGCCTTGCCCAAGTCATGCAGCTCCGACGGTATCTGGCCACCTCTGATGACGCGATCGCCGTGCTGGTCCGGCGCCTGCGCCGCGGCGTGTTGCAGTTCACGCTGCCGGCGCCGCGCGTGGTGGTGCGTCCGATGCTGCTGCTCTATGTCGCGGGCCGTCAGCTCATTCACGGGGCGCGCCGGCTCTTCATCGCGGAGCCGCTCTTCAAGGCGTACTGCACGTCGTATGGCGCCAATGTCCGGACCGGCATTTTTGTGCACTGGGTGATGGGGAAGGGCGACCTGATCCTCGGCGACAACGTGGAAGTGCGCGGCAAGTGCAGCTTCAGCTTCGCGTCGCGCTTCAGCGATCGCCCCACGCTGCGGATTGGCAGCCACACCAACATTGGGCACAGCTGCTCGTTTGTGGTGGGCAAAGCCATCGAAATCGGCGATCACTGCCTCATCGCCTCCGATGTGGTCATGTTCGATTCCAACGGCCATCCGTCGGATCCGCTGGGGCGGTTGAATGATCTGCCGCTCACCCCCGACGATGTACGTCCGATTCGCATCGGCAACAACGTCTGGATCGGGCAGCGGTCGATCATCTCGCCGGGCGTGAAGATCGGTGACAACAGCATTGTCTCCGCGGGCGCCGTGGTCATCACTGAAGTGCCAGCGAATGTGATCGTGGCGGGGAACCCGGCGCGGAAAATCGGATCGCTCACCCCGCCGCCTTCCTCGACGCCAGTCGATGCGGCAGACGCATCCGATGTCGCCGCGGCGCCCGCGCCTGACGCGCCGATCTCGGCCGTCGCCTGAGTCGTTCTTTCACGATGCGATTTCGGGACGCCTTACAGATCGCGCAGGCGCCGGTGTCGGATGCCGCCGAGCGCATGACGGTGGATCTGCTCTGTGGCTTCACGCCAGATCAGTTCCGCACCTTTCTGGTCGCGCAGTTGCGCACGCGCACCGCGGATCGCGTCATCGATGGGCGCGTGGGGCTCTTTGGGGACCTCGTCGGGAATCTCGAGCGCGCCGCAGTGAGTGGTGCGGCCCCCTTTGTCGTGGTGCCAATCGAGTGGGCCGATCTCGATGCACGGCTGGGCGTGCGGGGACTCGGTGGATGGAGCCCGGAGGCGCTGGGTAATATCGTTGCTGGCGTTGAGGCCCAACTTGTGCGCATCACGTCGGCTGTGGAGCGGATCGCCGCGACCTCACTGCTCGCGGTGAGTTTGCCGACGTTGCCGCTGCCGCCGGTCTCCTGGCTGCCGCGGATTCAGGCGGGGCTCTTTGAAGCGCGCCTGCGTGCCGCGGTCGCTGAGGCGACGGTGCGACTGGCGGGCATCGATCGGGTGCGCGTGGTGGATGTCCAGGTCCTCGATGAACGGTCGCCGTTGGCAGAGCGCCATGATGTGCGGGCCGAGCTGACCTATGGCTATCCGTACACGGCAGCGCATGCCGCAGCGCTCTCCGGGATTTTTGCCACGTTGCTGGATCCGCCGGCGCCCAAGAAGGGGATAATCACCGATCTCGATGACACCTTCTGGCGCGGGATTCTTGGCGAAGTCGGTGTGGAGCAGGTGTCGTGGGATCTCGAGCATCACAGTCAGGGGCACGGGCTGTATCAACAGCTGCTGAAGTCGCTCGCCGATGCCGGTGTGCTGATTGCCGTCGCGAGCAAGAACGATCAGGGGCGCGTCGATGAGGCGTTCCGGCGCACGGATCTCGTGATGCCGGCGTCGCAGATCTTCCCGCTGACGGCCAACTGGGGGCCCAAGTCGGCGTCGGTCGCGGGGATTCTGGCGGCGTGGAATGTCGGTGCAGACAGCGTGGTGTTTATCGATGATAGCCCGCTCGAACTGGCGGAGGTCTCCGCGGCGCATCCGGCGGTGACGACGCTCCACTTTCCCAAGGACGACACGGGGGTGGTGCGACTGCTCGAGCAGCTGCGCGACCTTTTTGGGAAGCCGGCGTTGTCAGCTGAGGACGCGGTGCGTCTGGAGAGTTTGCGGCGGGGGGCGGCCGTGGCCGACGCGATGGCGTCGGCGGATCCGGAAGCGTTTCTGTCGTCGATTGATCCCGTGCTGACCGTGTCCTTTGACGTGGCGCCGGGGAATACGCGGCCCTTGGAGCTGATCAACAAAACGAACCAGTTCAACCTGAATGGGCGGCGGCTGTCGGAGCCGGAGTGGATCGCGCATCTGAACGATCCCGAGGCGTTTGTCGCGACGATTGGCTACCGCGACAAGTTTGGCCCGTTGGGGACGATCGCCGTGGTGGCGGGGCATCGTCGAGGCGCGACGGTGCAGGTCGCGCACTGGGTGATGAGTTGCCGCGCGTTTTCTCGGCGGATCGAGCACGCGACGGTTGTGCTGCTGCTGGAGCGGTTCGAGGCCGAGGCATTGCAGCTCGATGTGATGGCGACGGCGCGGAATGCGCCATTGCAGGAGTATTTACAGTTGTATCGGACGGGCGAGGCGACGCTGGCGCCGGGGTTCACGGTGACGCGGGCGCAGCTTTCGTCGGTGCATCCCACGTTGTATCACCGGATTGAGGACCTTGGGCATGGCTGACGTGCGTGAGCGGCTGATTGAGTGTTTCCTGAGTGTGTTTCCGTCGCTGGAGCGTGACGCGGTGGTGGTCGCGTCGGTGGATGCGACGGAGGCGTGGGATTCGCTCGCGAATTTTTCATTGGTGACGGTGATTGAGGAGGAGTTTGACCTCCAGATTCCGTCGGACGACTTGGAGCAGCTGACGTCGTTCGCCTCGGTTGAGGCGTATCTCGCGTCGCGGTGAGCCGCGCGTGAGTGTGGCGCCGCCGGTGCGGTTGCACCATGTGGGGATTGTGGTGCCGGATATGGCGCAGGCGTGTGCGTCGTATGTGGGGCGCTTCGGCTTTGAGGTGCTGAGCGACGTGATTCATGATCCCACGCAGACCGCGTATGTGCAGTTCCTGCGGATGCCGGGGGATTCCACGTATGTGGAGCTGGTGGCGCCTGACGGTCCGGCGAGCACGTTGGCGAACGCCCTGAAGAAGGGGGGCGGGCTGAATCATCTGTGTTATGTGACCCCTGATTTGGCGGGGTCGATCGCGGCGATGACCGCGGAGAAGATGCGGCTGATTCGCCCGCCGACGCCGGCCGTGGCCTTTGGTGGCCGGCAGATCGCCTGGCTCTTGGGGCGCGATCTGGCGCTGGTGGAGCTGGTGGAGCAGGGCCCACCCGGGTCGCTGTAGCGCCTCGCCCGACGGCATGATTGGGGGCACACAGGCCCCGCTTGACCGGTTAATCCCGAATGATTTATTTGGGATTATGATACATGAGAACCATTCTCAACAAACGCACAATCTGACGAGCTCGGCTGTGGCCCGGAGGGTCGCCGCGGTCGCCAGTCTCGCTCTGCTCGCCCTCCCCACCCCCTCCGCGGCGCAACGCGACTCCACTCGGCGGCTCGCGCCGGTGCGGGTCAACGCCCCCGGATCGGCACGCGCCCCCTACCGGCTCCCCGCAACCCGCTCCGCCACGCGCACCGAAACGCCGCTCCGGGAGCTCGCCCAGTCCATCACCGTGGTCCCCCGGGAGCTGATCGACGATCAGGGGATGCAGTCGATGGCCGACGTCGCCCGCTACGTCCCCGGCGTCACCATGGGGCTCGGTGAAGGACACCGCGACGCGCCGACGATCCGCGGCCAGAGCTCCACCGCGGACTTCTTCCTCGATGGCGCCCGTGATGACGCGCAATATCTCCGCGACCTGTACAACGTCGACCGGGTGGAGGTGCTCAAGGGCGCCAACGCCCTCGCCTTTGGACGCGGCGGAGGTGGCGGCATCGTCCATCGGGTGACCCGCGACGCCGCCTGGCGGACGATCCGGTCGCTGACCACCGAGGGGGGGATGTATGACCACGGACGCGTGACGGTGGACGTGGGGCAGGCGCTGTCGCCATCAGCCGCCGGTCGGATCAACGCGGTGGTCCAATCGTCCGGCGGCTTTCGCGTCGACAATGCGCAGCGGCGCTGGGCGGTGCACCCCACCCTCGCCCTCCGTCTCGCACCATCGACCTTACTCCGGCTCCGCGGGGAGGTGTTCCGGGACGACCGCACCATTGATCGCGGGATCCCCTCGTTCCGAGGCGGTCCCGTCGACGTCCCACGCACCGCCTTCTTCGGCAATCCGGCGGTGAATGTCGCCACGATGCAGCTCCGCTCTGCGACGGCCGTCGTCGATCATGCGACCCCAACCGGTCTGCAACTCCGAAGCCAACTCCGGTGGATGGGCTACGACAAGTTCTACCAAAACAGTTTTCCCGACGCGGTCACGGCGGCCGGCGATCAGGTCGCACTCGCGGCCTACCATCACCGCATCGATCGCCGGAATCTCCTGAGTCAGTCTGACGTGCAGCGGACGGTGCAAACGGGCACCGTCACGCATCAGCTGCTCGCGGGAATGGATCTCGGGCGACAGGAGACCGCTCAGCGTCGCGCCACCGGGTATTTCCACGGGACAAGTCTCTCGCTGCTGGTGCCGCTCACCCAGCCCACCGTCACGACGCCGATCGAATTTCGACCGCAGGCGAGCGATCCCGAAGGGCGGAGCGTACTGCACAGCGCGGCGCTGTTTCTCCAAGACCAACTCCAATTGACCGACCGGCTCCGCATCATCGCCGGTCTGCGGCTGGAACGGGTGAGGGTCGACTGGCACAATGCACGGGATGGTCGTCGCCTCTCGCGCACGGACCTGCTGTTGACGCCGCGCCTCGGGCTGATCGTGACGCCGGTTCCTACGGTCACGATGCACGGTTCCCTGACGCAGTCGGCGCTCCCCTCGAGCGGCGATCAGTTTCAGGCCCTCTCGCCCACGACTGCGCTCCTCGTCCCGGAGCGATTCACCAACCGGGAGCTTGGCGTGACCTGGGAGCCCACCGCGGATCTCACCCTGACCGGTGCGTTCTACCGTCTCGATAGAACGAACAGCGCGGCCCCCGATCCGGTCGACCCCACCCGCGTCGTGCAAACCGGTGCGCAACGGTCGCAGGGGGTGGAGCTCGGGATTACCGGCGCGATCCGACCGTGGTGGCAGGTGGCCGGTGGGGCCACGGTGCAGTCCGCCCGGATTCGACAGGCCACGAGTACCGCCCGCGCCGGCGCGACGGTGCCACTCGTCCCCGGGACGACAGCGTCGCTCTGGAACCGCTGGCGCCTGCATGAGCGCCTCGGCGTTGGCCTTGGGGCGGTGCATCAGCGCGCCCTCTATGCGGCCGTCGACAATCGCGTGCGCCTGCCCGGCTTCACCCGGGTGGATCTCGGACTCTATGGGACGATGCGCCCCTGGCTGCGCGCGCAGTTGCAGGTCGAGAATCTTCTTGATCACCGGTACTTCGCCACCACACACGGCAACAACAACATCATGCCGGGAGCGCCACGTACCGTACGCCTGACGATCACCGCGGGCGCGCCGTGAGGCTCGGGCCACTGCTGGACGGGGTCGGGGTTCGCTACTAACGTCCGGAAGCGTCTCTCCTCCCTCCCGGTCCCCGCCTCCGACCATGTATCTGCTGGATATTCCGTTCTCCACGGTGGATTGGTCCACGGTCGAACGCACCATGCACCCCGGTGAGACCGGCATGGCCTGGTGGCGGACCAAGCACTTTGGGCGTGTCCGCGTGCGCATGGTGGATTACAGCCCGGGGTATCTCGCCGATCATTGGTGCGAGAAGGGGCATGTGATTCTGGTGACGGCGGGCACGCTGCATACGGAGCTGCGTGATGGCCGCACGGTGACCCTCTCTGCCGGCATGAGTTACCTCGTCGCCGACGACACCATGGCGCACCGCTCCCGCACCGACGCCGACGCCGGTGCCACCCTGTTCATTGTCGACTAAGCGCGGAGCTCCCGCCCCGCGCGGTACGACGGTCGGATCCGCTCCGGCCGAGCACGTTTCTCTTCTCCTCCCTCGATGATGCGACTCGCCTCTCTGCGACGGACGGCTGCGGCCCGTCTCTCCGCGCTGCTGCTTCCTCTGGCCATGCCGACCTCCTCGCTGCTCGCGCAGCGGGCTCCTCGCGCGGGACGCGCCATGGCCCGTGCCGCTGCGCGTCCGGCCACGACGCCATTCACAGTTACTGAAGCCGGGATCCCCGCGCTGCAGGCGGCGCTGACGTCCGGGCAGGTCACCTCGGTGCAGTTGGTGCAGCAATACCTCACTCGCATCGCGCTGTATGAAGACCGGCTCAACGCGATCATCACAGTGAATCCTGCGGTGCTCGCCGACGCCGCGGCGATGGACGATGAACGGCGCGCGGGACGTCTGCGTGGCCCACTGCATGGCATTCCCGTCGCGCTCAAGGACAACATCCTCACGAAGGGGCTGCGCACCACCGGCGGCGCCCTGGCGTTCAGTGACCTGGTGCCGTCGTACGATGCCACGCTCGTCGCAAATCTCCGGAAGGCCGGCGCGATTATCATCGCCAAGACGCAGCTCACCGAGCTCGCGAACTGGATGGCCACCGGGATGCCCGGCAATTACACCGGCGTGCATGGCTACAGCATGAATCCGTGGGATCCGCGGCGCGATCCGCGCGACGGCTTCGATGATGGTCGCCCCGTGCTTGGCACCGGCGGCTCGTCGTCGGGTGTGGGCACGAATGTCTCGTTCTGGGCGGGGAATGTCGGGACGGAGACCTCCGGCTCGGTCTTGTCGCCCTCGCAACAGAATTTCCTGGTGGGGATCAAGCCCACGATCGGGCGCATCAGTCGCTACGGCGTGATTCCGATCACCGCCGATCAGGATACGCCCGGACCGATGACGCGCTCCGTCACCGACGCCGCGATCATGCTGGGGGCACTCGAAGGGACCCAGCCTGATCCCAACGATGCGGCCACCACCGCGTGCACGCCGCCGACCGGCGGCGATTACACGCCGTTTCTTCGCGCCGATGGGCTCGCTGGAAAGCGCATCGGGATTCCGCGCGCCTTCTTCTACGACCGCGTGGCCTCGGGGAGCAGCACCACGCCGCGCGGCGGATTGCCGGACGTGCAGCAGGCAGCGATGCGTGATGTGATCGCGGTGCTCAAGGCGCAGGGGGCGGTGATCGTGGATCCCGCCGACATTCCGAGTGTGCTCGCGCCGAAGGCTGGTGACAACTTCCTCGACTGGAACATGTGCTCCGGCCTCGATCAGATGAAAGGCCGCGACGCCGAGTGCTCCATTGCCTTCAAGTACGGCATGAAGCGCGACTTCAATACGTTCCTCAAGACGCTTGGCGCACAGGCCCCGGTGAAGTCACTGACGGAACTCCGCCTGTGGAACATCGCGCATCAGCGCGGCGGGGCGATGAAGTACGGGCAGGCGCTTCTTGATGGCGCGGATGAAATGGATGTGGTGGCCGATCGCGCGCGCTATGAAGCGGATCGCCGCAAAGACATTCTTCTCTCGGCCACGCAGGGGATCGATGCCGTGATGGCGTCGCAGAAGCTGGATGCGTTGCTCTTCCCCGGGGTGAGCAGCGCAAACATTGCAGCGCGCACGGGTTATCCGTCGGTCACGGTGCCGTGGGCGTTGCTGCCGGTGGTGAATCCCCCAAGTGCGCCCGCGTTTCCTGCCGGCTTCACGCCGGCCCCAGCGCCGTTCAATGTCACCTTCACGGCAGGGAAGTGCGCCGAGCCGACGCTGATCACGCTGGCGTATGCCTTTGAGCAGGCGACGAAGAAGCGTGTCGCGCCGCCACAGTTTCCCTGAATGACGAGCGGGGGCGGCCATCATGGCCGCCCCCGCTGTATCACCGCACGTGAGCACTCCGTGTGGCGGATCAGCCCAGAATGGGCAGTGACCGGATCTTTTCCTGCCATTCCCGTGGTCCCGTTTCATGCACGTTCTGGCCGGCGGCATCGACGGCGACAGTGACCGGCATGTCTTCGACGGTGAACTCGTAGATCGCTTCCATACCGAGGTCACCAAAGGCCACCACGCGGGACGCCCGAATGGCCTTGGAGACCAGATAGGCGGCGCCGCCAACGGCCATGAGATAGGCGGCTTTGTGTTTGCGGATCGCCTCGAGTCCGGCGGGGCCGCGTTCGGCCTTGCCGACCATCGCGATCAATCCGGTCTTCTCCAGCATCATCTCGGTGAACTTGTCCATGCGCGTCGCCGTGGTGGGGCCAGCCGGTCCCACCGCTTCATCGCGCACCGGATCCACTGGTCCCACGTAGTAGATCACGCGGTTGGTGAAGTCGACGCCCTCGGGGAGTCCTTCGCCGCGCGCAAAGAGATCCGCGATGCGCTTGTGTGCGGCATCACGCCCCGTGAGGAGCTTGCCGTTGAGCAGCAGCCGATCGCCCGCCTGCCAGGTGGCCACCACCTCGGGGGTGAGCGTGTCGAGATCGACGCGCTTGGCGTTCACATCGGGGCGCCAGGTGACATCGGGCCAATCAGCGAGCGTCGGCGCCGGCAACGTCGCCACGCCGGAACCATCGAGGACGAAGTGCGCATGCCGGGTGGCGGCGCAATTCGGAATCATGGCAATGGGCTTGGAGGCCGCGTGCGTGGGATAGTCAAAAATCTTGACGTCGAGCACGGTGGCGAGTCCGCCCAGCCCCTGCGCACCAATGCCGAGCGCATTGACCTTGTCATGCAGCTCGATGCGCAGCTCCTCGATTTTGTTCTGCGGGCCACGTGCTTTGAGTTGCGACATATCGATGTGCTCCATGAGCGATTCCTTCGCCATGAGCATCGCCTTTTCTGCCGTGCCACCAATGCCGATCCCGAGCATGCCGGGTGGGCACCAGCCGGCGCCCATCAGCGGCACCGTTTTGAGGACCCAGTCCACAATGGAATCGCTCGGGTTGAGCATCGCGAATTTGGACTTGTTCTCGGAGCCGCCACCCTTGGCAGCCAGCTTCACTTCGACCGTATTGCCCGGGACGATCTCGTAGTGCACGACCGCCGGCGTGTTGTCTTTCGTGTTCACGCGTGAGAAGGCCGGGTCGGCGACGATCGACGCGCGCAACACGTTTTCTGGCAGCTGGTAGGCGCGGCGCACCCCTTCGTTCACCATCTCCTGCACGGAGAGCGTCGCATCCCAGCGCACATCCATGCCGACCTTGAGGAAGACCACCACAATTCCCGTGTCCTGACAGATCGGGCGATGCCCTTCGGCGCACATACGCGAATTCGTGAGAATCTGCGCGATGGCGTCCTTGGCGGCCGGGCTCTGTTCCCGCTCGTACGCCTCGCCGAGCGCGTGGATGTAGTCGACGGGATGGTAGTAGGAGATATGCTGGAGCGCGTCCGCAATGGACTGAATGAAATCGGCCTGCGCGATGGTGGTCGTCATACGATGTGCATCATGCGAGAGGAGGAAACGCCGGAGCGTGCACCAGGCGATGGATGGCGGTCAGGCCATCATCGCCCAGATCGAGACTGTGTTCATTCACGTACAAGGCAATGTGCTGCGCGCACACGTCATCGGCCATCTCCTGCGCGTGTGCCCGCACATAGTCGCGGCTCGCGGCGGGATTCGCGAAGGCATACGCGACCGACGCGCGAATCGCCTGCTCGGCGGCGCGCACCAGCTCCGGCTCCAGATCCTGCCGCGCGCAGATGCCGGCGAGCGGCACCGGGAGTCCGGTATCGCGCTCCCACCAGTCGCCCAGATCGATCACGCGCACCAAGCCGTGGTTCGCGTAGGTGAAGCGCGACTCATGAATGATGAGCCCCGCATCGACATCGCCCTCGCGCACCGCCTGCAGGATCCGATCATAGCGGAGCTCCACGACGTGCGTCTCCGCGCGCTCGGCGATCGCCGGCGCGGCGAGACGCAGCAGGCGATACGCGGTCGTGTCGCGGCCGGGAATCGCGATGCGGCCGCGGACCGCGGTCTCGAGATCCATCGGGGTGCGCGCCACAACCAGTGGCCCCACGCCATGGCCCAGCGCGGCGCCGCTGCGGAGCAGCTGGTAATGTGCGCCGACGCCGGCGAAGGCCCCAACACTGAGTTTGGTGAGCTCATACGAGCCGTGCAGCGCTTGCCGGTTGAGCTCTTCGATATCGAGGAGCACCGGGCGCACCCGAAACGGCGCCTCGATCAGCCCATGCGTGAGGGCATGGAAGGCGAAGGTGTCGTTGGGGCAGGGAGAATAGCCGAAGGTCAGCTCACGCATGCGGCACCAGTGGGAGAAATGCGTGCACCAAGGGCGCGGTCGCGGCGGTGATCGCCGCGAAGGCGGCTTCAAAGTGCCAGCGGCTGCGATCGGCTTCTTCGATATCGTTGCTGATC
This sequence comes from Gemmatimonadaceae bacterium, assembly GCA_037134115.1. GTDB lineage: Bacteria > Gemmatimonadota > Gemmatimonadetes > Gemmatimonadales > Gemmatimonadaceae > Gemmatimonas. The sequence continues at coordinate 54,139 of JBAXMW010000010.1, forward strand.
GCTCGCACTTCGAGCGCGGGAACTCCAGCGAGGGCGGCGGCGCGGAGCACGGCGAAGCCTTCCATCGCTTCGACGTCGGTGTCGTGCGTCCCGCCAATGCGGGCACTGGTGCCGATACGCCGCGTGATCGCGTGGGGGAGCGTCTGCTGCGCCCGCGCGAGCAGCGTGGCGTCGGCGGGGAGCGTGTTGGGGGCCCAGCGCGCGTCCACCCCCAAGTCGCTGTAGTGCGCCTCGTCACCAATCACGAGCGTCGCGGGCGCGAGACCGAGCGTGTGGCGCGCGCCGGCAATGCCGACATGCAGGATGATGGCCGGGTGCAACTGGGCGATCGCGGCGGCGGTGGCGGCCGCGGCGTCGACGGGTCCCACCCCGCAGCAGAGCGTCGACCAGCCGTCGGCGACCGCGAGTTCCCGCGCGGTTGCGGCCACCACCAGAATGCGGGCGCGGTCAGGCATATCCCCAAGTTTACGATGGGGACCCCACCGGAGGGAGCGGCCGCGCCGGTCTCGTCTCGTGCCATTGCCTTGACAGCACGCGCCAACGGCGGGAAGGTATGCGGCGCAGTCGCGCACGAGCGGCGCCAGATCCGACGCTCGGCAGGTGACTCTTTTCGGAGCCGTGATGCGTCAACGCGTCTGTGTCGTGGGACTGGTGGGGAGCGCCCTGCTGTGGCTTGGCGGCTGTGCGAGTGCCGGGGCACCGACTCCCGAGATGGCCGCTGGGCGCGGGACGATTTTCACGGATCCGAACGTCCCCACGATGTACGCCGACCGGCCGGTGGCCTCCACGAACACGGTGCCCAAGCCTCCGGAGGCGGTCTGGCAGGCGGTGCGACTCGCCTATGCCGACATCGGCGTCCCGATTACGCTCGACAATCCCGCGTCGCAGCAGCTTGGGAATCCCGATTTTTATCGGTCGCGCACCTTCGCCGGTCGCCGCATGCCGGAGCTGCTTTCCTGCGGGACTTCGCTCACCGGCCCGAACGCGGCCTCGTTCCGCATCTTCATGTCGCTGCTCACGACAGTGAAGGCCGATGGCAAAGGAGGGAGCACCGTGGGGGTCCTGCTCAGCGCATCCGCGCGCGATGTGGCCGGTGGGACGAGCAGTGACCGGCTCCCCTGCGGCAGCTCCGGGGTGCTGGAGCTCCTCATGCTGGACAAGATCAGCGCCCATCTGGCCCCCTAACGACCGCGTCCCGCGGCCGATAACGGCACGCGGGACGCGGGTCCAGCAGATGGTCGACGGTCAGTCGCCCAGGACAGCGGCGCTGGCGCTGGGCTTCTCGGTGCCGTAGCTGACGGAGCTCGGCGGGGCATCGGCGCCCAGTCGCGTCGCGATCGCGAAGCCAACAAAACCCAGGAAGCAGACGGCGATCGTGACGACCGCGCGGTGAATAGTCTTCATGGCGTGCGCCTCGTGGGCGTCATCGCAGAGTTCGTTCCACATGGATCGGAGCGGAAAAAGGGGATGAGATGCATCGGGATCGCCGACCCCGGAGAATCTCGGCACCGGACCGGGAAAAGTGCACCCTCTTTTTTGCACCCGGCGAGGTCGCCCAGGACAGGTGGTCGCCGGCGCTCAGGGGGAGAGAGCGATCACTTGGCCGGTCCGCCCAAACCAGACGGCGCCACTCCCCAGCATGACCCCCTGATCGCGGACGAACATGTGCCGCGGGATGGCGTTGAGGATCGTTGCCCGGAACGCCGGGGTCATGACCGCGTCGTAGGCGGCGACGAACTCGGCAGCGGACCGGAACCGGCGAGGACGCCCCTTCACCAGGACGGTGAGGGGGTACCGGAGCTGGGCGGCCACCGTTTTCCGGTCATTCCGCTGGACCCCGCGCCAAAATGCCTCGGCCCCGCGATGCACCACGGCGTCATCGCGCACGCCAATGGCCCCGTACCGGTGGGCGAGCGAGCCGGAGGTGCTCCCTTCGGTGGTCAGGTAGACGGCGGCCGACGCACCGGTCGGCTGCCCGTTGCGGTCGACCGGCTGATAGCTGCCCGCGATGACATCGCAGGTGAGTGGGCTGTCGCCGTAGGTGGGGCCGGGGTCCCGCTCGGGGAAATCCGCGTCAAAGCGGCCGGTGGGGGCGCTGTTGCCCGTCCCGGTCCGCTCCTCAAGCCGGAGGAGGTGCCCCGCGGTGAGGGTGCCACGGAGTGCCCGGTCCTGCAGGTCATCACCGCGCGCATAGATCCCCTGCACCGAGTCTCCCCGGAACACGAGCGTGAGCCGCACCCGGGTGGCCCCGATCGTTCCGGTGTAGTTCCAGAGGGTGCCGGGCTGCTGGCGCACACAGGCCGCCCTGGTGGGCGACGGGGGGAGCAGCAGCGCAGCCAAGAGCGGGAGCAGCACCGGCGCGACCCTTACCAGCGGAACAGCTTCGTGAGCTTGATGACGAGCGCGCGGTTTTCCAGAACGGGGAACCGCGCCGTGGGCGTGTCGGTGGTGCGGCCGTCGCTGTACACGAGGAAGAGCTCACTCCCCGGCTGATATTCCCACCGGAAGCGGAGATTCGTGGAGACGGTGCGGGTGCGTGACTGGTATTGCGTGAGCGCGGCCACGAAGAGGCGCGGCGTGACGGTGTAGGTGATGCGCGTGCCGTACAGATTGGCGTCGCCATTGCCGTAGGGCCCGGTCACCTGATTCCAGGAGATCGTAGGCTCCGCGTAGAGGCGCCCGGAGAACTCGACGCGACCGCGCCAGCTGGCTTCCGTGAGCGTGCCGCCGTAAAAGCTGCCGCGCGCCACGGTCACGGTACCACTGATCGGCCGCTGGGGCCCCATCTGGTAGCTGAGGCGCCCCTGCGCAAAGTCGTAGCGGCCCACCGGGACTTTGACGCCGCGCGCCACGTCGAACGCCGCCGAGAGCTGTTCCACGTTGCGCGTGCCTTCCACATACAGGAAGTCCCCATTCGACAATTCGGTCATGGCGAGCGAGCGGAGCTCCTGCGTTTGCAGCGCACCGGCAGCGTTGGTGATGTAATCCCCGCTCGCCTGCAGCGTGAACTTCCGGACCGCTGGCATGGCTTTGGGGCGCGGGCTGAAGCGCGCTTGGGCATAGGAGCGATGAAACGCCGCCCGCCGCATGAACCCCACTTCGGGATTGAAGTCTTGCCCGACGGCCATCTGCTCGAGGTTGAGCCCATAGCGATCGGCATTCCAATCCATCCGCATCCGATAACTGTTCTGGTCGCCCGTTTTCCCCTTCGTGTCGGTGCGCGCGAGGTACGAGGTGAACTGCAGGTCATCGCTCAGGTTGATCTGCGCGTCGGCACCGACGGCCAGGTTGCCCGCGCCGGCCGCAGCGCTTGGGCTCCGCGATGTCGCGATCATGCCAATCCGGCTGCGCTTCAGGATGTCGCGGTTGATGCGGAGTACCGAGAAGTTGGTCGACGGGACCGTCGTGCCGGCGAGCGCCTCGGTTTGCATACTGAGGGCCCCGACCTGCCAGTTGCCGCTCCGTCCGAGGGCGCGCGCGCCACCGAGGATCGGGACCATGCCGGCGTCACTGATGCCAATGCGACGGCTGTAGAAGAGCACTGGCGCGATGTTGTCATTGGGGTTCATGCCGGGGAACATGCTGTTGCCGCCGCCACCGCCCCCCCCACCGCCCCCGCCTTGACCGGCAAAGGCGAAGGCATCCTGCCCTTCGAGAAAAAATTCACGCTTTTCAGGGAAGAACAGGGAGAAGCGGGTGAGATTCACCTGCGCTTCGTCGTCTTCCACCTGGGCGAAGTCGGTGTTGTACGTCAAGTCAGCGACCATCTGCTGCGAGAGCGCCCACTTGGCATCGAGCCCGTACGCCCCACTGAGGCGGTCGCGAATGGCCGGGGTGGCCGTGAGGTTGCTGAGCTGCGAGCCCAAGGCATAGGGCTTGAGATCGAGATTGAGCCCCTGCTTGGGCGCGACGATTCCTTCGAGCGTGGCGGCGTCGCTGATCTTGTTGAGGGCACGACGCCCCCACGAGCGCGGCACGCCACTCAGGAACGAAATCTCGTTCTTCCAGCGCACCATGCGCCGGATGTTGACCCCCCACGCCCCCTCGCCTTCATGGAACCGAATGGAGCGGAAGGGGATCCGCAGCTCCACGGTCCAGCCGCCATCAACGTCCTGCGCTTTCGATTCCCAGAGGCCGTTCCAATTAGAGCTGGGCTGTTCGTTAGTGGCGGCGAAATCGAAGAGCCCACCCAGCCGATTGGTCGCGAAGCCAAAGCCATTCCGATGATCGCCGAAGCTGTCAAAGATCACGGCCAGGTGATCGTTGTTGTACAGATTCAGTGCATCTCGGCGCATGTCACTGGCGACGCGCCGCTCCGGATGGGATTCGTGCATCCGCGCGGCCACGTACAGGTACGTGTCGTCGTAAAAAATCCACGCTTCCGTCTCTTCAGTCGCCGGGGCGCCTTCGTTGGGCTCCTGCTGCACGAAGCCGGTGTACGGGCGCGTCCGGTAGATGGCGTCGTTGAGCGCCCCATCAAACGTGAAGGCGCCGGTCAGTCGACGGGTCCGCACGGTGACGTGCCCGCTCCGATCACGCGTCATGACCGGAGCGGCCGGGTCCGGCGTGGGCTCCATCGCCGGTCCTCCATTCCCGGCGCTCGCCTGCGCCTCCGCGCGCGCGCTCCAGAACGTGAGCGGTTGCAGGGCGAGCACGACGAGCAGGGCGCAACCGCGCCAGCGGGACAGAGACCGGTGATTCATGCGCTCAAAGGTACGTTAGATTTCCGCACTCTGCCCACGCTGGAGCCATTCTGTGACCGTCATTCGCGTTGCCCTCGCCACGCTGCCGTTCCCGGCATCCCCTGCGGAGTCCGTCACCCTGGCGACGGCGGCCATCGCCGATGCTGCCGCTGGTGGTGCGGCCATTGTCTGCTTTCCGGAATGCTATGTCCCGGGGTACCGGTATCCCGGACGCCCTGCGCCGCAACCGGATGCGGATTTTCTGGACGGCGCCTGGACGGCGGTCGCGGAGGCCGCCGCCCGTCATCGGATCGGTGTGGTGCTGGGCACCGAACGGCTGGACCGCACGGGGGATACCCCGGTGCTCCGCGCCACGGTTCTCGTAATTCACCCCGATGGCACCCGCGCCGGCTTTCAAGACAAAACGCAGGTCGATCCCTCCGAGGACGGGCTCTACACCCCAGGGGACGACCGCCAGCTCTTCGAGGTGGCGGGGCTCACCTTCGGGGTGGTGATCTGCCACGAAGGGTTCCGGTATCCGGAGACGGTGCGCTGGGCCGCCCGACGTGGCGCGCAGGTGGTCTTTCACCCGCATGTCGCCGAGGCGGAGCCGGGGAGCTATCGCCCCACGACGTTCGCCGACCCCGCCAATTCGTTTCATGAAAAGGCGATCCTCTGTCGCGCCGCCGAGAATACCTGCTACGTCGTCTCGGTGAACGTCGCGAGCGAGGGGTCTCCGACCACCTCGGCCGTGGCCTCACCGGACGGCACGCTGCTCTGCTTCCAGCCGTATGGCGTGGCCGGGGTCCTGGTGGCCGATCTCGATCTCACGCGCGCCACTCGGCTGCTCGCGGATCGGTGCCGGTTATAGCGCGGGCCAGCTGAGCCGCACCCCCGCCTGCGTCAACGTCTGCTGAAAGGACGCCAGCAGCGCTGGTTGTGCCCGCACCGCACGCGGCGTGACGCGATGGGCGAGCGCAAACGCCACCAGCTGTCCCACGCTCTCGCCAATGTTCCACTCAATGGGGTGCAGGCGAAAGCAGCCATTGGTGAGATGCGTCACCCCCAGATTCTTGCACGCGGGGAGCAGATTCTCCATCCGCTGCGGGAGCAATGCCCCGAGGGGAATCTGAAAGGGGAGCGTGGTCCCGTAGCCGCCATGATCACCGCGCGTGGTGCGATGAATGTCCATGGCGTAATGCCCGATCCCCACACTGTCGGAATACGCCTGCGCGCGCACCGTCTTCTCCGAAAGGCCCGTCTCGGCCATCCGGAGCTCCGCGAGCACATGCTGCTCCAGCACCGTGAACTCGGCGCGGATCCGCCGACTCTCCCGAATGTACGGCGCCTTGGCGAGGCCATTGGTGGTGCCCACGATATCCGGACGGAGTCGCAGACCACGCCATCCCATGCCACCATCAGGACGGGGCGCCTCCGTTTGCAGCCAGTAGAGTAGCGACAAACTTTGCTGCGTCGCCCGATGGATATGACGCGCCGCATCAGCAGCGCTGCCATCCAGCAGGGAGCCCAGCGTGTAGTCGTTCTGGGCCCAGTTCACGATCGTGACATCGCTCGGATAGGTCCCCGGCGCATACAGGTCACGATCAATGATGCGGCGATACGACCAGTAGCCGGTGCGCTTCACCGGATCAAAGCCAATGCGCTGCGAGTCGGGATCCCCGAAGCCGATGAGGGGAAAGCCCGGCACTCCGGGCAATGGCTCGGCGCGCCACCGGTCATACTCGGTGGGGCGGTCAATGGTGTGGTCTTCCCCCGGGAGATAGTCCATGGCGAAGCACATCGTGCAGCTCTGCACATTGTCCGGCTCCGCCCGCGCCTTGGCATGCGGCTCGGTGGTCTCCGCCACCGACTCCGCGCCCTGCACGTACTCCGTGCCGGTGAGGGGCAGCAGCATCCCGGTGTCGGTCGCATCGGCCACATAGGCCGCATGCAGCAGCTGCTCGCGCCCCGTCTCGAGATCGCGCACCCGCACACTGCGCACGCGCGCCCCCTCGACATCGGCGGCGATCGCGACATGCCGTCGCAAGATGGTGAGGCGACCGCTCGCGACATGTGGCGCGAGCTGGGCTTCCAACGCGGCGAGCGCCACGCGCGGCTCCACACAGACGCGGGAGACCCACCCGTTCCCCGGGTTGAGCGTGGCGTTGCGGCGCGCCGACGCAGTGAGCGCAGGACGCGCCCGGATGGTATCGCGCATCGCCTGTCGCAACGCCTGATAGCGGCGCGTGCCGCCATAGCTCTCAATCCACTGATTCTCATCGGGCGGGACCGCTTGGGCGGTCAGCTGTCCGCCAATCCAGTCCGTCTCCTCGGTGAGGATCACGCGAAGCCCCGCCTCGCAGGCGGCGACCGCTGCCGCACAGCCACCGAGACTGCCGCCAATGATGAGGAACTCCGTCGCGCGCTCCTTCCCACGTTGTTGCCGCGCGAGACGCGAGGCACAGGCAGGAGCGAGCAGCACCAGTGGCGCGGCGCCAGCCAGTTGCGTCAGAAAGTGACGCCGCGAGGTCATGGCGGTGCGGTCTTCGTCCAAATCACAATGGCGCCGCAGCCGTTCATCGCCACCTGAAACTGCGCGGGGACATTCGTCGAGTTGTACACCTCCATGGCCCGGATCTCGGCCGGCTTCACGACGGAATCCAGATCGCCAGCAGACAGATTGGGCATCTGTCGATCGTTCACATAGATCGTGGGGACACAGCGCTCCTCAAAGACACTGCGCATCTCAATGCGCGCCTCGGGATCATAGCCGTCGAGATAGACGCCGGACATCAGATTCCGAAAGAGATCTGACGTCACGATGGGATTGCGCCGCTGCACATCCGCATCGCTGAAGAATCGCCCCATGCCCGTGCGCTGCCGTTCCGCATAGCCACTGAGCGTGGACACACCGATCCGATTGCCAGCGACGCGCACGGTATCGAGTACCGCGCGCAGCGTGTTCAGGCGAATCGCTTCTGACGGCGCACTGTCGATGATATTCACCGCGCGACGTTCGGGGTAATAGCCCACGGCCCGCACCTCCAGCATCCGGGTACCCGTTGGCGCATCGGTCAGGGTGAATTCACCGCGCTCGTTCGTGCGCGTGCCTGGTCCATTCACGACCCCCACCTGCACGCCGTTCAGCGGCCGGCCCGTGGCCAGCGCCACTACCCCGCCCGTCAGTCGTCCCTCGCCCACATGCACCTTCCGCGGCGGCGGGCGCAACGAATCGGGGACTCCGGGGCGTGCCGCACTGTCCCCACGCACCACCGTCCGGGCTGCCCCGACATACAGTTCGCGGCGCACGACCCCCTCAGCGGACATCGGGACTTCCACCACATCGGTGCTGTCGCCACTCCGTGACGCGGCCAGCCAAACGGATCCGGGATTCGGCAGCTGACAGAGCGCGTACCATCCGTTCTCGCGCGTCGTGATCGAGAGGCGCGGGGTGCGCCGCGTGACGCCCCCGCTTCCGAAGGAGAGCTCCAGCCATTCCACCGTTACCGTGGCATTGGCGAGTGGAGCACCCTGACGCGCGTCATGCACCGTCCCCAGCAGGACGCCGCCCAGTGCGGCAGCGGATGCTCCAGACGGTGGCGGACCACAGACCGCGCGCCGCAACCGCGCCGCCGAGGGCGAGGCGAGATCCATGCGGGTATCGCGATGGTTCTGGACGAGGACTTCGCGCAGCGTTGGCTCGAGCCCCAGCGAATCGAGGACTGGATGGAAGAAGCCGATTGTATAGCGGCCGTCGGGGATGTCCCGCAGGACATACCGGCCAATGGAGTCCGACAGCGCCGATTGCAGAAAGGTCGATCCCGGTGCCGCGCCTACCAATTGCACCATGGCGCCAACAAGCGGCTGGTGCGCGAGGCTGTCGTGCACCAACCCACTGACCACCGCACCGCTCACCGCACCGCTGGCCGCACCGCTGGCCGCACCGCTCACCGCACCGTTGGCCGGGCGCGGCGGCGCGGCTTGGGCAACGAGCGTCGCGGGCCACAGAAAACCAGGGAGGGCGGCCAGCAGGGCCACCCAGACCAAACAGCGGGGCGCCAGCGCGCGACGGGAGACAGAAGCGATCATACGAGAAAAGGTACCATGAAATCGCGGCTTGCATGGCCCATGGTTCGGCCGTACTGTCGCGGAGATCTGTTAACGGTCCTCTGGCTCTGCGTTCCCCGACTGTGCGTTCCCCGTTTGTGCGTTCCCCGACCCCCGTCGCCATGCCTCGATTCGCTCTCCGTTCACTGGTGGCGCTTGCCACGCTGACCGTGCTGCCACCGCTGGCCGCCCAGGAAACCCCGACCGAGCGTGAAGCCGCCAAAGAGGTGGTGCAGAAGCTGGGGGCGCTGCAGAAGACGGTCGACGTTGCCGGCTGGACCGCCAAACTCTCCCAGCCCAATGCCACGCGCGATCAGGTGGCGGCGCGCGCCAAGGCGCTGATGGACGCGGAGTTGTTGGCGATGGCCGATGACATCACGAAGCATCCGGAGATTGGCTTCAAGGAAGAGCGGTCGGTGAAGATCCTCACGGACTGGCTGCGGGCGCATGATTATGAGGTGACCACGGGCTCCGGCGGCTTCGCGACCGGCTTCGTCGCCCGCCATCGCAAGACCACCGGTGGGCCCGCCCTCGGCGTCGTCGTCGAATACGACGCACTGCGCGGAACGCAGGGGGATTTCCACGGCGACCAGCATTCCGCGCAGGGGCCGGTGGGGCTCGCGGCGGCGCAGGCGCTCGCGGAGTGGCTGATCGCCACCAAGACCCCGGGGCGCGTGGTCGTGATTGGCACGCCAGCGGAAGAGATGATGCCGCCGCCGGTGAAGACCGTCATGCTCGAGAAGGGGGTCTTTGACGGGCTCGATATCGTGGTGCGCAGCCACTCGAGTCTCAACTCCACGCGCGCGGCGCCGGGCTTTGGTTCCTGCTGCCTCAACATTGATGGGGTGAAGTTCACCTTCACCGGTGCACCCGCGCATCAGATGACGCCCTGGGATGGGCGGAACGCGCTCACCGCCGTGCGTCACCTGTTTGACAACATCGATGCGCTGCGCGGGACGTTCCGTCCGGAAACGCGTATTCAGGGGATCATCACCGAAGGGGGCAAGGCGCCGAACGTCGTCCCCGATCGCGCGGTCGCGGACTTCTACATCCGCTATCCCGACGAAGTGTATCTGCGTCAGATCCGCCAACTGGTCGATGACGCCGCGCGGGCCGCGGCGCTGGCAACGGGCACCAAGGTGAAAATCGAAACCTATGGCTCCATGCGCGATGGCATTTCCGTGGGCACGCTCAACGAACTCGCTTTTGCGCACGTGAAGCGATACGGCGGCGGCAAGATCGCGATGGAACCTGGCAAGCCGCAGGGGTGGGAAGAGACCGGCAGCGCCTCCAGCGCGATTCCCGGCGTGGGGATCAGCGCGTGGACCTCCAACGGGGGCTATCACACCTACGAGATGGAGCAGGATGCGCTGGGTCCGGTGGGCCATGCGGGCTTCACCGTCGATGCGCAGGCAATGACCGCGGTGCTCTTTGACTTTGCCACGCAGCCGGCGTTCCGTTCCGCGGTGAAGCAGGAGTTCACCGGCATCAAGGCGCTCTTCACCGAATATCAGCAGGCGCTCGGCAAGACCTACACCATTCCGGTGGTGAAGGAGCCGCAGTAACCGATCGACCGATCAGTTATCCTGCGCCACCATGGCGCGGAAGGCGTCATCGGTCGCCACGAGTTCCTCGAACGTCCCCTGCGCGGCCACCTGCCCGCCGCGCAGGAGGAAGATCCGATCGGCGGCGCGCACCGTGGAGAGGCGGTGCGCGATGAGGATCACTGTCACCTCTCGGCCGAGGTTGTAGACGGCTTCCATGACCGCTTGCTCGGTGAGGTTGTCGAGCGCGCTGGTCGCTTCGTCGAGAATGAGCACCTGCGGCTGATGATAGAGCGCGCGCGCAATGCCGATGCGCTGCCGCTGGCCACCAGAGAGGCGCACGCCGCGCTCGCCGACAGCGGTCTCGTAGCCCTCCGGCATCTGCGTCGTCACGAACTCGTGCAGATTCGCGATGCGAGCGGCCCGTTCGACCGCGTGCCGATCGATCTGGTCGCTCGGCACCCCGAAGGCAATGTTCGCGGCCACGGAATCATCGGCGAGATAGATCTGCTGCGGGACGTAGCCAATGCTGCGTTGCCAGGCGCGGCGATTGGCGGCCGTGATGGGGGTGCCGTCCACGCACAGCGCTCCCGCATGCGGCTCGAGGAGGCCGAGGATCAGATCCACCGTCGTGGTCTTGCCGCTGCCCGTGGTGCCCACCAGGCCGACGGTCTGCCGCGCGGGGATGCGGAGGGAGAGATCCTGCAGCGCCGGCTGTGGGGCGCTGGGATAGCGGTAGGTGACGTGCTCCAAGGTGATGTCGGCACGGACCGGCAGCGATGTGACCGGCGCCGTGCGTCCGGCGACGGACGGTTCCGGCGGCAGCGCCATGACATCCGCGTGCAGCTTGTCGAGCGCCGCGACGGTGTAGCGCATCGTGGAGAGGCTCGCGTACATCTGCTGCGCCGCCGGCATGAGGCGATAGCCCGCGAAGGCGTACAGGGCGACGATCGGGAGCACGGTGGCGAGATTGCCGTGATCGGCCATCAGGTAGAGCACCACCAGCACCATGCCCCCGAACGCGACCGCTTCGAGCGCGAAACGGGGCATCTGGGCGATCACCTGCGAGGCCGCTTGATGCGTCGCGAAGCGGCGGGCTGGCAAGGCGTATCGCTCCACATACGCGCCTTCGTGTCCACCGACTTTGATCTCCTTCACCCCACCGAAGGCTTCGCCAACCACGCGATAGCGGGCTTCATTGGCGGCGAGTCGCTCGGTACCGAGTCGGCCAATGGTCCCGCTCGTGAGGACGTAGACGCATCCATAGGCCAAACTCAGCACGGCCCCGACGATCAGCGCCAAGCGCGCATCGACGGCAATCAGCAGCGCGAGGAGCGCCACCGCGACCACGCCCTGCGCGATCAGCACCATCATGGGCATCATCGCCCCGTAGATCACTTGGCTCACTTCCGAGAGTACCACTTTCCCCAGATCGGCACTGTGCCGATTGAGGAACCAGGCATACGGCTGGTGCAGGTACCCCGTCACCATGCGCGTGCTCAGGCTGTACTCCCGCATAAGCGAGAAGCGGAGCTGGGCGTAGGTGGTCAGCGCCTTGAACGCCTGTGACGTGACGAGCGTCACGAAGACGCCAATGCCCAACGCGAACAGGAAACGCTGGGGGTCGGTGAAGCCCAGCACGTGATATGCCCGTGCCAGCGTGGCGTTGGTTTGCACCACCTGCGGATTCGCGAGCACCGACATGAACGGCATGATGCTGGCCACGCCCACCACATCGAGCAGTGCCATGAGCACGATCATCACCAGCACCAACACCGCGCGGCGGCGGTCGTACGGGGTGAGCAGATCGCGGAGTTGGCGAAACATGGTCAGCAGCATACCGGAAGATGACCGCCCCGATGGGGCGCCCGCCACCCCGCTCTGGATGTGCCCGTTCGCCGGGCGAATCGTCCTGCTTCAGGATCTGCAGGATGTCACAGGGCTTCAGCGAGGGGTTGGTATGGTCTGGTCACCCGGTTCGGCCGTGAAATGGTGGTTGTTGCGTCGTGGCATTCGTGTCCAGCGCGCCACGAAGTTCGACTATCTGTTTGCGCGACTGATGGCGCGGTATCCGGGGCGGCCCTTCGTGCAGGTCGGGGCCAATGACGGGGTGCGTTTCGACGATCTCTATGGGGCCGTCCTCCGCCATGGGCTGCGTGGTCTCGCGATCGAGCCGCTCCCGGATTATTTCACGCGTCTGGTGCAGGCGTATGCGCATCAGCCCGGCGTCGTGCCCGTGCAGGTCGCGGTGCATCCCACCGCGTCGACCGCCACGATCTACCGCCTCGACCCGACCCATGCGGCGGCCTATCCGGCGTGGGTCGAAGGGTGTGCGTCATTTTTGCGGAGCCATCTCCTTGGCCTCGGCGTGGCGGAGGCGCATTTGCTGGCAGAGACGGTGCCCTGCCAACCGCTGATGGCGCTGCTCACGGCGCAGGGGATGCTGGAGGCGACGTATCTCCAGGTGGACACCGAGGGATTTGACGCGGAAGTGCTGCGCATGGTGGACTTCACGCGCTTCCGTCCGTTGCTCATCAAGTACGAACATGCGCATCTGTCGGCCACCGATCAGGGGGCGATGCAGGCGCTGCTCCGGGGGCAGGGTTACGCGCTGGTCACCGAGCGCGAAGACACCATCGCCTGGCGCCCTGAGATCGCCTGACCCGGGCGGTGCCCGGCGGTTGCGCGCACGGTAGCGCCGGAAGGGCTCGTGTGCGGTGTGCCGGCGACGTCCGGATGGGCGGTCCCGAATTGCACGGCAAACTGGGCCATCGGACTCCCCGCCGGAAACGGGGCGTTCTTGTCGATGCCGGCCTTCCGCCAGAGCTCATTGAAGCCGTGCAGAAAATGCGCCTCGGCCGGGAGCGCGAGCGGCGCGGGGGCCAGCAGCGTCGTGGGGCATTGCCACCACGCCAGCGGATTCGCGAACGCCGGGGCATGCACCGTGAAGCCGTGGTCCGGTGTCAGGCCCGTCAGCGCGGTCAGCAAGTTGGGGCCGAGTTCGCCCCAGGCAATGCGATCTTTGCGATAGCGCTCGGCGACGGCCAGCGCGAGGTCGATCAGATTGCCGGCCGCTGGTTCCGGATTGTAGATGACATTGTTGTTGACCGGATACTTGATCGGGTACCCCATGACCCGTCGGGCCAGCCGCATCAGTTGACGCGTGGGCACCGCGCGCTCGGTCACCAGAAACGGCGTGCGCGGCAGCGCGGATGCTGGTTGCAGGGCGATGACGTCGGTATCGGCGTACAGCCCACCGTAGCGGTGGAGCGTGGCGTAGCGAAACAGGTCGGAGAAGCTCGCGTAGGACCCGGCCTGATTCAGAAAGACGGCGGACTCCGGGAGGATGTCCCGGGCGTCACGCACCGTGATCCCCGGCGGTGCGTTGGGGAGATCCCCGTACGTCCACAGTTGGACATCGAAGCCCTGCGCGTGAAAACTGGCCACGCAGACACGCTCCAGGTTGGACAGCGGGCCATACGCCCAGAAGGCATGGGCCTGAATGGGGCGATCCGGTGCGGGCGACGAGGGGGTCATATGCGTCGGACGACTAGCCCATGGTCGGGGAAACCGCCGTTCCCAAGGCTCGCCCCCGCGCGCGGCGAACGGCCCACCCCTCGCCGCCCGACATTAATACGGCATTAATAGCGACCGGGACGGCTTGAACCGGGACGGGGCCGTGGCGAGACTGCCCACCGTCACCGAGATGGTGATCGCGTGCCCGGGTCCCGCCCCCCTGGTTCTTATGTCATCACTGTCGTGGCCCGCGCGTCTCGCGCGGTCGATTCGTCGTGCCGTCGGGCGCGACCGGGAGGCGCGCTGGAACGCCGAATGGGCGGACGGCGCGTGGGATCGCTTGCATGCGCTCGATGAACTCGGCCATCATGCAATCCTGGCCGGCTACCTTGCTCGGCTCGCTCCGCAGGGGGCGCTGCTCGATGTGGGGTGCGGTGCCGGTACCCTGCTCGATCTGTTGCGCGGCGGCTACCGTCGGTATGTCGGGATCGACTTCGCGGAGCCGGTCGCGCGGCTGGCTGGCCGCGCATCCGAGCAGACGGTGTTTGTGGCCGCCGACATGCACGATTTCGAGACCGCGGAGCGGTTCGACGTCATCGTGTTCAATGAAAGTGCCTACTATTTCAGCGACTTGATGCGGGGGCTCCGGCAGTATGAGGGCTTCCTCGCCCCGGGGGGGCTGCTGCTGGTCTCCATGCATGAGACCCCCAAGAACCTGACCCGCTGGGAGTCCCTTGGGGAACGGTACCGCGTGGTGGACGCCGTGACGGTCATCAACCAGCAGGGGACCCGCTGGACGGTGAAGGTGCTGGCGCCGCCGGGAGCGACCGAGTCTCCGAATGGGCTACCGAATGGGGCAGTCGCCGAGGTGCCAACCGTGCGCTAGCGGGGGTGTATCCTCTTCGGACCGACGCGAACCGAGGTGACGGGGCCGTCTGAGGGTGCGTCGTCACAATATTGTATCCGCACGACATTCCGCAGCACCTTACTCTTGCGGAATATATCATGCTAGGTTTACCGGCATGACTGGAATAGATGAGCCCGCCAGTGATACGCGGACCGATCGGGTGCGCCTCCGATCAGCGGCGCGACGCGAGGCGGAGCGCCAGGAGTTGCGCGAGAAGGTCCTCGACATTGCGCGCCGGCAGCTCCTGGCCAATGGCTACAGCCGCTTCTCCGTGCGGGAGGTGGCGGAAGAGGCGGGGTACACCCCTACGGCGCTCTACCATTACTTCGCCGATCGCGATGCGTTGCTCCGGGAGGTCACCCGCGGGTATTACGCGCAATTCACCGCCCGGTGGGAGGCGGCCAACGCCTCGGCGACCGCGCCCCGGGATCGCCTGATCGCGATGGGGCAGGCCTATGTCCGCTTTGCCTCGGACCATCCGGCCATTTTCCGACTGATGTTCATGGAGCGTCCGGAGATGGGGGCCGGGGCCACCCGCGACCGGATCGCGGAGGATTCGAATTTCCGCCTCATGCTGCAGGCTTTGGCGGAGTTGGTCGAACGGGGAGAGGTCGTGGTGGAGGATTATGGGCAGGTCGGCGTTGCCCTGTGGTCCTGCATGCATGGGCTGGCCGCCTTGTTCATCACGATTGATCTGATGTCCCTCGACCAACTCTTCGCGACGGCCCGCTTCATTTCGGAAACGAATTTGGACGCGCTACGGCCGAAGTGAAGGCTGTCGTCCCAACGCCCCGTTGGCGTGGCGCGTATGGCATATTGCTGGCTACGATAGTACCACTTTCCCCGTAAAGAATATTATGGGCCCGTTTCCACCGCAGGGACACCATGGATGAGACCACGGGAGAGACCCGCGCCGATCGGATGCGCCTCCGGTCGGCGGCGCGGCGGGAAGCCGAACGCCACGAAATACGCGAGAAGGTCCTCGAGATTGCCCGGAACCAACTGCTCGCCAATGGCGCGAACCGGTTTTCGCTGCGGGAGGTGGCGGAAGAGGCGGGGTACACCCCCACGGCGCTCTACCATTACTTCGCCGATCGCGATGCGTTGCTGCTCGAAGTCGCCCGCGACAACCATGCGCAGCTCAGCGCCGTCCTTCACGCGGCGTCTGCGTCCGCGTCCACGCCGCGGGATCGCCTGCTTGCGATAGGGCAGGCCTACGTCCGGTTTGCCATCGACTACCCCTCGATGTTTCGCCTGCTCTTTCTGGAACGACCGGATTTGGACGCGGGGCAAAGTCTTGGGGACGTTCGAGGCAAGAACTTCATCCTGGTGATGCAATTACTGGGTGAAATGGCCGAGTTGGGGGAGGTCCGGTCCCCCGACTTGGACACGGTCGGCATCATGCTCTGGGCCGGGGTGCACGGCCTCGCGACCATGGCGGTGACCCTCAAAGTGCTGCCGAGCGACGTCATGGTGGCGTGCGCCCGGATGATGTCCGCTACGCAAATCGACGCGCTCCGACACGTCTGAACGCGCACCTGCGAGACCAACCTCTCCGCCCGGTCCAACGCCTGACGGTTGTTGTCCCTGCGCACTCGCCGTGACGAAGACGTGCACAGCGTGAACCTCAGCAATCACGGCAATGACGCACCCGGAGCACCCAACGGAATCCAACGCGGCGGAACTCCAGCCCGCGACCCGCGCGGATCGGGTGCGCCTCCGGTCGGCGGCGCGGCGGGAAGCCGAACGCCACGAAATACGCGAGAAGGTCTTGGAGATCGCCCGGCGCCAACTGATCGCTAATGGCGCGAACCGGTTTTCCGTGCGGGAAGTGGCGGAAGAGGCGGGGTACACCCCCACGGCGCTCTACCACTACTTCGCCGATCGCGACGCGTTGCTGCTCGAAGTCGTCCGTGACAACCACGCCCAGTTCAGCGCCTGCTTTCAGGCGGCGTATGACTCCGCGTCCACGCCGTGGGATCGGCTGATTGCCATGGAGCAGGCCTACGTCCGGTTTGCCATTGAACTCCCCTCGATGTTTCGCCTGCTCTTTCTCGAACGACCGGATTTGGGCGTAGGGCGAACTCTTGGGGACTATCGTGGGCCGAACTTCGCTTTGGTGATGCAAGCCCTGGGAGAACTGGCCGCGTTGGGGGAGATCCGGTCGCAGGACTTGGACATGCTCGGTATCATGGTCTGGGCGGGGGTGCATGGCCTCGCGACCATGGCGGTGACCATTGAAGCGCTGCCGAGCGACGTGTTGATGGCGTGCGCCAGGAAAATGTCCGTCACGAATATCGAAGCGCTCCGGCACGTCTGACCGCGCACCTCCGAGACCAACAGCGCCACCCCGCCCAACGCCAGACGCTCGTCGTCCCTGCGCACTCGCCTTGACGAAGAAGTGAACGATGTTAACCTCAGCTGTTATGGCTATAGATCCCCCGGTGCACCCTGCGGAATCCAGCGCGGCGGAACTCCCGCCCGCGACCCGAGCGGATCGGGTGCGCCTCCGGTCGGTGGCGCGGCGGGAGACCGAGCGTCAGGAATTTCGCGAGAAAGTGCTGGAGATTGCCCGCCGCCAGCTGCTCGCCAACGGCTATGCCCGCTTTTCCGTGCGGGAAGTGGCGGAGGAGGCGGGGTACACCCCCACGGCGCTCTACCATTATTTCGCCGACCGCGACGCCCTGCTGCAGGAGGTCGCCCGTGAAAATTACGCCCAGTTCAGCGCCGTCTTTCAGGCGGCCTATGAGTCCGCGTCCACGCCGCGCGATCGTCTGATTGCCATGGGGCAGGCCTACGTCCGGTTTGCCGTGGAATACCCCTCGGCGTTTCGGTTGCTGTATCTGGAGCGACCGGATTTAGGCGTGGGCCGAAGTGTTGGGGACTATATCGGCGACAAGAATTTCAACTTGGTGATGCAATTGCTGGGGGAACTAGCCGAGTTGGGGGAGGTCCGGTCACCCGAATTGGACAAGGTTGGCATCATTGTCTGGGCTGGGGTGCACGGCCTCGCGACCATGGCGGTCACCATCGAGATGCTCCCGACCGACTACATGATGGCGTGTGCCCGGATGATGTCGGTCACGAATATCGAAGCGCTCCGTCACGTGTGATGTGGCAGGAGCTCGGAACGCCGGCGTCTTGACAGTTGCGTTAACGGTGTTAACATAACGTGGTATGCTAACGCATCGCACTGGGCGACCCATGGATTCCGACGCGGCTGAACTCCCAGCCGCCAAACGGGCCGATCGCGTCCGGGCCCGCTCGGCGGCTCGGCGGGAAGCCGAGCGGCTGCAGCTCCGGGAGACCGTGCTGCGGATCGCCGAGCGGCAGCTGGTCGCCCATGGCTACGAGCGGTTTTCTCTGCGGGAAGTGGCGGAGGAGGCGGGGTATTCGCCGACGGCGTTGTACCGGTATTTCGCCGATCGGGATGCGCTGCTGGCCGAGGTGTGCAGCCGGTATTTCGCCCAGTTCGGGGACGTGCTGCAGGCGGCTGACCGGTCGGCCACCGACCCCCGGGGGCGGTTGATGGCGCAGGCGCAGGCGTATGTCCAGTTCGCGATCGACCATCCCGCCGTCTACCGGCTGATGTTCCTGGAGCGTCCGGAGATGGGGATGGGGCTCACCATCGATGATGTGGCCAGCGATGCCGGATTTAATGTGTTGGCGGAGGCCGTTGGGGCGCTCGCCGCGACCGGGGAGATTGGATCGCTCGACGTGCTCTCGGCCACCATGGTGCTCTGGTCTGGCGTCCACGGGCTGGCGGCGATGGTGGTCACCATGAATCTCCTTCCCCCCGACCAGTACCTCGCAATGACCCGGGCGCTGTCGACCACCATGCTGGCCGGGCTGCAACATGGGTAATGCCGTTCCGGCTCCTTTTTTTGGCTCATTGAAATAACAGTGTCAACAAAATTAGAACCGCACCTCTAGAGATATCCCGTCGCAATCATCACTCCCGGTATCACCCCCTCACCCGTCATCGTCCACCATCATGTCGTCGCCACACCGCCTCCTTCATCGCCTCCTCACCGGGCTCCCCTCGATGCTCGCCTCGGTGCTCACCGTCGGCAATGCCGTCGGTCTCGCCGTCGGCGTTGCCCTCGGTCTCGCCGTCGCCCCCACGCTGGCCTCGGCCCAACCCACACCCGCGCCGGCCGCCGCCTCCGCGGCCGTCGCCTCCGCGGCCGTCGGTCGCATCACGGGCATCGTCCTCGATCAGGCCACCAAACACCCGATCGCCGATGCGCAAATCTCCGTGGTCGGCACCACCCTCGCCGCCCGCACCGACAGCAGCGGACGCTTCACCGTCCAGCGGGTCCCCGAGGGCACCGTCACGCTCCGCATCGCCCGACTCGGCTACCGCCTCACCGTGAAGTCGGATCTGTTGGTGGTCCCCGGACGCGCCACGCAAACGGTGATGGAGCTCGAAACGGCCGCCGCGGCCCTCTCCGCCGTCACCGTGCAGGGAGGTGGCCAGTCGCTCGCCCCGCCACGTCAGATGCCGAACTCGCGGGTGGCGCTGAGCTATGCGGAAATCCGTCGCTCCCCCGGCGCGGTCGGCGACGTGAGCCGCCTCGTGCAGGCGCTCCCCGGCGTGGTCTCCGGTAATGATTCGCGGAACGACATCATCGCCCGCGGCGGCTCCACCATCGAAAACCTCACGCTGATCGATGGCATTGAAGTGGCCAACATCAACCACTTCGCCGATCAAGGGACCACGGGTGGGCCGATCGGCATGATCAACAATGAGCTCGTGCGTGATGCCACCTTCATGGCCGGCGGCTTCGCGTCGAAATACGGCAACCGGCTTTCGAGCGTCCTCGACATCGGCCTCCGCGAAGGGACCAGCGATGCCTGGCGCTCGGAGTTCGATCTCAGCACCGCCGGCGCTGGCCTCATTACCGAAGGGCCACTGGGACGCAACACGACGCTCATTGCGTCGGCACGTCAGAGCTATCTCGACTTGCTGGCGCCAGCACTTGGACTCACCGCCACGCCATATACCACGAACTTTCAAACGAAGCTCGCCTGGCATCCCTCGCCGCGGAGCACGCTCGCGGTGGTGGGATTGGGCGGCCTCGATCACATCACCTTCAAGAGCACCGCCGCCGATACCGCCGATGCCAGACCGGTCGGGAGCACGCGCTTTCGCGGCCAGCGGTGGATTGGTGGGGTGACCTGGCACCAGCTCCTCGGACAGCGGGGCTCCAGCACGCTGGTGCTGAGTGCGGCCACGACCACGACACAGGTGGAGACGCGGGAAACGGCCGTCAGCGCGACGCCGGTCTTTGACAGTGATTCGCGCGACACCGATCTCACCGCGCGGTACGAGCTGCAATGGTCGATCCCCGGCGTGGCCGAACTCTCGACGGGGCTGAGTGCCAAGCGACTCCAGCTCCACAGCGCTCTGCAGGCCCCGTTCGGCACGCAGAATCCGCTGCTGCCGACCCCCGGCCGAGTGGATCCGTTGCAGGTGACGCAATCGACAGCCACGCCGCTGCTCGGCAGTTGGTTGGAGCTCACGCGCACGATCGGTGCCGTGGATCTGGTCGCGAGTGCGCGGGTCGATCGCTATCAGGCGCGGCAGGCGGTACGGGTCTCGCCACGCACCTCGGTCACCTGGCATCTCACCGACGCGTTGGCGTTGAGCGGCACGTGGGGGCGATATCATCAGCAGGTGCCGTTGTTCATCACGGCGAATATTCCGGCGAATGCGTCGCTGTCGCCGATGCGGGCCGACCAGGCGATCGCGTCACTGCGGTGGACGCCGCGCAGTGACCTCCTGCTCTCCGTGGAAGGGTTCGACAAGCGCTATGCCGATTACCCCGTGTCGCGTGACTATCCGATGCTCTCGCTGGCGAACACCGGGGATGACTTCGGCATTGGGGCGGTCACGATCCCGATGGTGAGCCGAGGCACCGGGCGGGCGAAGGGGGTGGAGCTGTTTGTGCAGCAGAAGTTCACCGGGCGGACCTATGGGCAGCTGAGCTACACCCATTCGTCGGTGCAGCACCGTGCGCTCGATGGCATTTGGCGTCGCGGGGCGTACGACACGCCGGATCTGTTCACGATGATTCTTGGGGCCAAGTCCGGCCTGCGCCGCGAATTCTCCACCCGCGTGAGCTGGGGGACGGGGCGTCCGACGACGCCGTTGCTGAGCGCGGTGAGCGCGGCGCAAAATCGGCTGGTGTTTGACGTCTCGCAGCTCAATGCCGATCGGGCACCCAACTACTTCCGGATGGATCTTCGCTTTGACAACCGGTTGCCGATCCGGGGGACCTGGCTCTCCACCTACATCGAGCTGCAGAACGTGACGAACCGGCACAACAAGACGACGCTCGACTGGAACCCCAAGACGGGGCGGGCGCAGTGGCGTGAGCAGACGTCGTTCCTGCCGGTGGGGGGGATTAACTGGAAGTTCTAACCGGCGGATGCGTCCGGTCGGTGTGAGGCCGCGCATTGCTTGCTAGGCGTGGGGCGGGGGCGCATGTTCTGGCTCCCGCCCCTTGCCACTCAGTCCGGCGCGGCCCATGCCGGGCCCCGCCCCCGTCAGGCGACTGTGGTGTCGCCGGAGTTTTTCACGATGACATGCTCAACTTCGTCCGGGGTTGCCCCGATCGGCGACCGCGCGGTCGCGTCCTCCCGCCGGTGGCTGGCCCCAGTGGCGGCCGCGGCGCTCCTGATTCTGCCAATGGGTGCCATGTCGGCGCAGGGGAGCTGCGGCGGCGCACGGGCCGGCACCCCGGCCTGTGATACGACGCCGGCCAAGGCGCCTTTCGCGGCCACAGGGTGGAAGACCGTGGCGCTCGATCATTTCCGCATGCAGGCGGTCGATCCGAAGAAGGAAGCGGCCTACTATGCGGCGCTGATGAACTGGAAGGTCCGGAGCGATGACGGTTCGACGATCGTGATGGACGTGGGGGGGATTGGCGCGGTGGAGATTCACGGGGGCTATCAGCCGCCACCGCCGCCGCCGGCGCCACCGGCCCGTGCACCGGGGGATTCTGCCGGTGGACGTGGGGGGCGAGCGGGTGGCGGGATGGCCCGTCCGCCGCGCAACGTGGTGTGGGATTCCTTCTGCTGGGTGATCAGCCCGTGGAACGCCAAGACGGTGGAAGCCGAACTCAAGAAGCGCGGGCTGAATCCGGTGGCGGACAACGACGGCAAGGGCTTTGAAAGCTTCCACGTGAAGGATCCGGACGGCTTCGATGTCCAGATCTCGAACGACGCGCATCTGAAGGCGCGGAAGACGGCGGCCAAGGGGGCCTCCCCGGCGCCGGCCCCCTTTGAGGCGACGAACTGGTCGACGGTGTGGCTCGACCACATCTCCTTTGAGGTGACGAGCTACAAGGAGACGGCGGCGTTCTATCAGGCGCTGCTGGGGTGGAAGCCGACCGGTGACGAAGGGAGCCAGAACGAGACCGAGATTGGCGACCTGGGGAACATCATTATTCGTGGCGGGAACGCGAATGCCCCGGGGTTCCAGATGCCGGCGCAGCGCCGGGTCCAAATCGGGCATGTTTCCTTCGGGATTGATCCGTGGGACACCGACAAGGTGAAGGCGGATCTGACGTCGCGTGGGCTGAACAGCCGCGACGATACCGGTGGGAAGGGGGACATCCACTCCGAGGCGGCGAAGTACAAGAGCTATCACACGACGACGCCGCAGGGCTTCGACCTGCAGATCAGCAACGCCAATAAGGAACGGCGCACGGTCCGTTAGTTCAGGCTCCTGACCGGGCCGCCTTGTACTGGCGGTCCGGTCAGATTGTCTGGTTCCAGCCACGTGACAAACGAGGCCTTTCTAGTCGCGGCAGCCCCGGCGGTGTGAGTACATTTACGGAGGAGCTTACAGCGTATCACGGGTTACCTCGGCGGCATGGACACGACCTGGTTTCTGGAAAGCATCGCCACAGACGGATCTCTCGTCCGCCACACAATTCGACGGCTACCGTTCCAGATCGGGCGTGACCCGGGGAGCGATCTGCTGGTTGAAGCGCGTGGGCTGAGTCGTCATCACGCGGAGTTTTCCCGTGATGCCGATGGGGCGTTGCTGCTCACAGACCTCCAGAGCACGAATGGCACCTTCGTGAATCGGCAGCGGATTGCGGCGCCGACGCGCATCAGTGCCAACGACGTCATCCATTTCGGCAACGCCGAGTACCGGCTGGGGCGCATGGAGGCGGTCGCCGAGCCGTCGATGGCGACGGAGGGACGTACCTTTGTTGTCCCCAAGGACGCTCTCCTCAGCGAAAAGTTTGTCCGGAACGAAGCCGAGTTTCTGGAATTCTTGGGCGGCGTTGGACTGACCGGCGCGGCGCAGCCGATTGTTGAGGCCGAGTCTGGCGGGCTGTTCGCCTACGAACTGCTGGGGCGGTGCACCCATCCCGGGTTGCCCAAGTCGCCCCTGGATTTGTTCCGTCTGGCCAAGCTGCTCGGAAAGGAAGTGGCGTTGAGTGATGCCTTCCGGACGCATGGCGTTCGGGAGATTGCCAAGCGGAAACCGGGGGCGCGCGTGTTCGTGAATACGCATCCGGCCGAGACCTTCACCGAAGGCTTTCTGCGCGGGCTGACGCAGCTGCAGCAGGAAACCGGCGTGGGGGAGCTGATCGTGGAAATCCACGAAACCGCCGTGGTGGAAGTGGCGAAGATGCGCGATCTGGCGACGCGGCTCGAAGGGATGGCGCTGCGCTTTGCGTACGACGACTTTGGCGCCGGTGAAGCGCGCATCAACGAGCTGGCAGAGATCCCAGCCCACTTCGTGAAGTTTGATATGGGGCTGATTCGCGACATTCATCTCGCGAGTGACCGCAAGCAACGGGTCGTGCGTGACCTGGTGCGGATGGTGCACGACATCGGCTCCATCACGCTGGCCGAAGGGGTGGAGTCCGCCGCGGATGCCGACGTGTGCCGCACCCTCGGCTTCACGTTGCTCCAGGGCTATCACACCGGCCGTCCGATTCTGTTGTCCGATCTGTAAGCGGCTGCGGCCGCTGGTTCACCGGGCGCACGGTGCCCGGTCTGTTTCACGTCCCACCTTTCCCACCATGCGACGATTCGCTCTTCGTCTGACGCCGCTTGTGGCGTTCGGCGCCCCCCTCCTGCTGTCTGCGCAGGCCAAGCAGCCCATGACCACTGCCGATCTCATGCGCGTGCGGAGCGTGGGCGGTGCGGCCATTTCTCCGTCAGGTGACCGGGTGCTGTACACGGTCAGTGCGTGGGAACATCCCGGCGCCAAGGGGGACACGGCGCTCGGGGAGACGCACAACCGGCGCTCGCATGTCTTCATTGTGCCGGCGGCGGGTGGCCCGGCGCGACAGCTTACCGCGAGTGAGCGTGGCGAGTCGCAGCCGCAATGGTCGCCGGATGGCGCGACGATTGCCTTTGTCAGCGCGCGCGGCACGGCGACGAATGGGGAAGAGCCCCGTCCGCAGCTGTGGTTGCTGCCGGCCGATGGCGGCGAAGCGTCGGTGCTGACGAATGCGCGCGATGGCGTGAGTGCGTATGCCTGGTCGCCGGATGGCGCCCGCATTGCCTATCTCACCACTGATTCCTTGACGCGCGATGCGGAGGCCAAGGCGCGCCGCCGCGATGATGCGAAGGTGTATGAAGGGGATCTGCGGCTGAGCCAGTTGTGGGTGATTGACGTGGCCACGAAGCAGGCCACCAAGGTGACGAGCGGCGCCTTCACGGTGCGTGGCGCGCCATCGTGGTCGCCGGATGGCACCAAGCTCGCCTTTGATGCGTCGCCCACGAACCTGATTCGTGATGAACGGCGCGATGCGTATGTCGTGACGATTGCGACGAAGCAGCTCGAGGCGCTCACCACGGACGCCAGCGCCCAGAGCACGCCACAGTTCTCTCCTGACGGCCGCACGATTGCGTTTACACAGCTCAAGGATGAATGGCCGGCCTATAAGGACGGCATCATGCCGCGCACCTTACGGAACGAGCATCTTGTGACGATGGATGTGGCGACGAAGGTGATCACCGATCATGCCACCGCGGCGTTCGATGTAAGCGTGGGGCAGCCCCGCTGGTCGCCCGATGGGCAGCAGCTGTGGTTCAGCGCGAGCGATCGCGTCTGGCAGACGCTCTACGCGTACACGCTGGCCACCAAGAGCTATGCGAAGGTGACGACCGATGTCGTGGTCCAGGGGGTGTCGGCCAGCAAGGATGGTCGCACGCTCGCGCTGGTTTACGAAACGCCGGATTTGCCGGGTGAGGTGTACATCAAGCGCGGCAACGCCGCGCCGGTGGCGGTCACGAACACCAATCCGTGGCTCCGCGACGTGGCACTCGGCGAATCGCGCGTGGTGAGCTGGAAGAGCAAAGATGGCAAGGCAGTGGAAGGGGTGTTGCTGCTGCCGATTGGCTACACGGCGGGCCAGAAGGTGCCGCTGTTGGTGTCTGCGCATGGCGGACCGACGGGGGCGCATACGAACGGCTTCAAGGGCGGAACGAGCCCGGGGCAGACGTGGGCGTCGCGCGGCTGGGCGGTGTTGTATCCCAATCCGCGCGGCTCGACGGGCTACGGGGAGCAGTGGATGCGTGGCAATATCCCGGATTGGGGCGGTGGCGACTATCGCGACATCATGACCGGCGTGGATGATCTCATTCGCAAGGGGATCGCGGATTCCACGCGCATGGCGTTTGAAGGGTGGAGCTACGGCGGATACATGACGTCGTGGGTGGTGTCGCAGACGGGCCGTTTCAAGGCGGCGATGATGGGCGCCGGCTTACCGTCGCTCCTGTCGATGGCGGGGACGACGGATATCCCGGGCTACATCGATACGTTCTTCAATGGGCAGCCGCAGTATGATGGCTCGATCGTGAACCCACAGATCAAGCATCTGCTGGAGCGGTCGGCGATCAGCTACAGCGATAAGGTCACGACGCCGCTGCTCATTCTGCATGGGGGCAGTGACGAGCGGGTGCCGATTGGCCAGCCGATGGAGTTTTATCGCGCGCTCAAGAATCGTGGGAAGACGACGGAGCTCGTCTTCTATCCGCGCGAAGGGCATGGCTTCACCGAATGGTATCATCAGCTCGACCGGATGCAGCGCGAGTACGAGTGGATCGCGAAATACACGCTCGGTCAGAAGACGCTGCAGTAACGTCGCCGCGCGGCCGCCTCGAGAGCGTCGAGGCGGCCCGCGTGCTGGCGATTGTGGCGGTGCTGGTGATTCATGCCACCCCGTTTGCGCACCGCACGCCACCGGTGCGCGTGGGGAATGTCTGGGACATGGCGACGATCGCCAATCAGTTGGCGCGCTGGGCTGTGCCCGCCTTCTTTGTGTGGTCCGGCTATTTCTGGGCCGATGGCCTCGCAGCGCGCGGGGCGTTTGCACATGGGGCGTTCGTGCGTCCGCACGTCCATTCTGCGCTGATTTGGCAGGCGACGGGGCGAATGGTGCGACGGCTCGCCACACTCTTTGCGGCGTGGGGCGTGATCTTCGTGCTCCCGTATGAGGGCCATCTGTTTCAGCAGGCCACGGGGTTGGCCGTCTGGCAGGCGTGGTCGCATGCGCTGTCACGCAATGTGCATTGGATTGTCACGCACCCTGGCACAGTGTTCCTGCAGGGGACCAATGGCCATCTCTGGTTTTTGATGGCGCTGATCAGCGCGGTGACGGTGAGTGCGCTGGTGCTCACGCTGCAGACGGCGAAACCGCTCGGGATACTCACCACACTCGCGCTGCTGCTGTATGGGCTGTTCCTTCTCATGGAGCCCTACAGCAAAACCCGATTCGGGATCCCAGTGGCCTTTAATGGGCGCAACGGTCCGATGCTGTCGCTCCTCTTCTTTGTCATGGGGCTGCAGCTGCAGCGCGCGGGCCGTCGACCCACGTGGGTCTGGCAGGGGGCACTGCTGCTGATCGTTGGGGCCGTGATGTCCGTGGCGGAGCTGACCTGGCTGCGTGGCCGAGGGGTGAGTCTCGCGCAGGATGCGGTGGGGGGGACGGTGCTCGTAGGGACGGGCGTTGCCATGCTGACGCTGGCGAATCCCCGCTGGCTGCAGTGGCGGGCGCTCTCGGCGCTCGCGCCCTCAGTGCTGGGGGTCTATCTCGTGCACCCCGTCTTCGTGGATCTCCTCGAGCCGCTCGTGATTCGCGCGGCGAATCCATGGGTCGATCTGGCGGAGCTGCTGCTGATTTTTGGGCTGTCGCTGGGGGTGGTACGACTGATGGCCCGGAATCCGTGGACCCGGGCCATCGTGCAGTAAGGCGTGCCGGTGCGGCGCGCGGTCAGCCGCGCATGTCGACGGGTGGCGGCGTGCGGGGCCTCGCGGAACGCGTTTCACCGCCTCCTTTCCCCTCGCCCTTTGGTGGCGCGCCCTTGCCGGCGTCGCCCGTCGGGGCATCCCCTCTCGGCGTAACGGGCCGCACCCGCGGTTCCGGGGTCCCACCGTCCCGAACGATCGGTCCCTGATCGCGCGGGGAGCGGCGTTCAATGATGACGCCACCGTCACCACGTGGCATCGCGCGGCGCTCGATGATGCGATCAGCGGGGAGTTCGGGGCGACGATC
>JBAXMW010000011.1:0-78808 GCA_037134115.1 Gemmatimonadaceae bacterium
CCCAATCTCCAGGCGCTCCAGACCCTCGGCCCTGGTGAAGGCAAGCTGAACATCCTGTCCTGGCCAGGCTACGCCGAGAACGGCTCGACGGACCCCGCGTACACGATGGCGATGGAAGCGATGCGCATTCTGAAGGCCGCGTATCCGCAGCCGAAGCGCACGATCCTCGTGGGACACTGGGCCAGCGAAGAACAGGGGCTCAACGGCTCCACCGCCTTCACGGAAGATCACCCGGAAGTCATGAAGGGGCTGCAGGCGCTCTTCAATCAGGACAACGGCACCGGCCGCGTGCAGTCGCTGTCGTCGTCGGGGCTGACAGACATTGGCCGTCACCTGAAGAGCTGGTACGGCAAGCTGCCCAGTTTCTACACCGACAGCCTGAGCCCGAATGTGGTGTCGTGGAGCTTCAACGATGTGCCCACCGGGAACCCGGGCGGCACCGACGGCGCCGTCTTCGCCTGCTTCGGCACGCCGTCGTTCGGCATGGGGGCGGTGAGCTGGAATTACAACACGTACACGTGGCACACCAACCGCGACACCTTCGACAAGGTCGTGGTGGATGACGTGAAGCACAACGCCACGCTCGCGGCGCTGATGGTGTACCTCGCCTCGGAAGATCCCGAGTTCATCAAGCGGGACCGGTCGCCAGGCACGTGGCCCGCGAACTGGCCGGCGAACTGCGGCAAGGTGCCGCGCAAGACGCGACCGCGCTACTAAGCGACCGCGACGCGGTCGCGACCGCGATACCGCCGAGATGCACAACGGGGGCCCGCCGGATCATCGGCGGGCCCCCGTTTTTTCAGCGCGCGACGGGCCGCGTTACCGCGGGAGGCTCGGCCGCAGGATGCGCGTTGGAGCCACCGGCGGGATCACGCCGCACGGCATCGAGGCACTGCGGATCGTGTTCCCGCCCGTCTCGTTATCATCGGCCCAGAAGACCGGCTTCTTGTTCGCCACGCACTCGGCGTTCGGGGCGAAGGTGAAGCCTTCGTTGTTGATGTTCGGCATCGTGCTCGGACGCCCATAGAACCGCGTGGTGCGGAACCGCCCGAGCGTTGCCGATCCCGGGGTCTTATCGATCTCGATCACGGCATGACTGCCATTGCACGTATCGTCGCAGACACCCCAGAGGTAACCGCTCTCGCGATCATAGGCGAGATCCATGATGCTGGAGGTCCCGGTGGTCTGCGTAAAGCCGCTGGCAAAGGTCGCCACCCGCGTGAACGTGTTGTTCGCGTGATTCAGCGCGTAGCCGTAGACGTTCCCATTCGCTTCAAGGCCGACGAAGAAGAGTCCGGTGCCATGGCTGGCATAGTCGGCGGGGGCATACGTCCGCCCCTTGGCTTCGTCATAGAAGCCATTGGCCACCAGCATGCTGTCGGGAATCCACGTGATCGCTTCAATGCCGAGGTTCGCGCCCGTGACCGGTAGGTCGGCCGTGAGATCCCACTGGTTGGTGGCCGTGAGCGTCGTGCCGGCCTGCGTGGGGTCCACCCGAATGACCACGCTGCGGCTGACCGTGCTCGCGTCGTTGTTCCGTTCCGTCGACACATACATACCACCGGCCGATCCCCCGGCGGCGAAGGTCACCCCTTCGGTGTCCGGGTTGCCGGTGCCGTCGAGGTACTTGATCGCCTTGCCGAGCGTCCAGCCATTCGAAACGTCCGGCTTCCAGAGGCCGTTGGTCTTGATCATCCGAAAGAGCGTGCCAGGGTTGTTGCGCACCGCCCAGAGGACGGCCGGCGTGCTTCCGCTCGCCCCTTCATACGTCAGCCCGCTGCCATTGG
Source organism: Gemmatimonadaceae bacterium (assembly GCA_037134115.1). Taxonomy (GTDB): domain Bacteria; phylum Gemmatimonadota; class Gemmatimonadetes; order Gemmatimonadales; family Gemmatimonadaceae; genus Gemmatimonas. The sequence continues at coordinate 1,788 of JBAXMW010000011.1, forward strand.
TCATGAACACATTGACGCTGTCCACCGTCCGCACATCATCCGTGCCCGGCCAGGGTGCGCTGGTCGGCGTCGGCGGTGGCGGCGGAGCGCCACAGACATTCGCTGCGCCCTTGGTGGAGGTGCTCGTGCTGGCAAAGGCGCCGGTCCCATCGGGGCAGCGGCCGTAGGTGATCGTGGCGTGCGCAGTCCAGGCATACACCTCGACCAGCGCATTGTACTGATTGATCAGCCGGGCTTCGTCGGCAGCACCGAGCCCGAAACCAAACTGCGCCTCTTCGACCAGGAAGTAGCCACCTGGGGCAATGCTCGTGCCGGCAGGGATCCGGTAAAAGACATGCGTGGTGTCATTGTCACGGAAGCCCCACCCCGAGATGTCGACGGCACTTGTGGTCGGATTGTACAGTTCGACCCAGTCCCCCGGCGTGCCGCCGTTGGACTCCACTTCGTTAATCACCACACCCGGCGCCTTCACCGTCACGGTGGCAGTGGCCGTCTTCCCCGACGCGGTGACGGTCATCGTCGCGGTTCCAGCGGTGACTGCGGTGATGACGCCCGTGGTCGCATTCACCGTGGCAACGGCTGGCGTGCCACTCGCCCAACTGGCCGTCCCACTCGCGATCGCCGCGCCATACTGATCCTTCGCCGCCACCGTGGCCGTGGTGGTCTGTCCAAAGGCGAGCGTGGTGGCGGGCACCGTAATGGTCAACGTCGTGACCACCGGTGGCGGCAGCGTGACGGTCATGGCCGCCTGCCCACTCTTCCCATTCGCAGTCGCGACAATGTTGGCCGTGCCCGCCGCTACCGCCGTAACGACCCCGCGCGTGTCCACCGACGCGATGCTCGTCGCACTGCTCGACCACGTGACGGGACCCGTCGCGATGGAGCCACCATTCTGGTCGCGCGCGCTGACCGACGCGGTCGTGGTTTGCCCCGGCTGCAGCGATGCCACGGGCAGCGTGACCTCAACCGTCGTGACCTCAAGTGGCGGAGTGGAATCAGCGCACGCGATGGCGCTGCCCACCAGCAGCGCAGCCATCGTCCGGGCGAACCAGCGCGGCGCGCGGGTCCGTGTCACCACCATCATGTGTGTCAAGCGCATCGACCGTCGGGTTAGAATGAATCGCTGACCAGCGAATTCGGTCAACCTTCGTGACCGGGGCGACGACTCAGCGACAGCGCGATGAAGGCAGCATCACAGCTCGGTCACGGAATCGTCACCGCCGGATTCGCCGCGTTACCGCGGCACCGTCTGGATCTCCACACGGCTCGCCTGCGTCGGCGTGCGCCACACGCGATGGGTCTGCGCTTGGTAATCGCTGGCTTTCGCCTGGAAAATGTTCGGGACCCACGTTTGCGGATTGCGATCAATGAGTGGGAACCAGCTGCTCTGCAGCTGCACCATGATCCGATGCCCCGCCTTGAAGCGATAGCTCTGCGTATGCAAATCCACCGTGAAGGGCGTCACGCGCCCGGGGACCAGCGGCACCGGCTGCGAAAAACTTTGGTGGAAGCGGCCACGAAAGACCTCATTCGCCACCATCAGTTCATAACCACCCAGCGTATGATCCGGTGCCGTCACCTCCGGATAGACATCAATCAACTTCACCACCCAATCGGCATCCTGGCCGGTCGTGCTGGCGAAGAGCTTCGCCATAATCTCCCCCGCCAGCACGACATCCTCCGTCAACACCGGTGTTTGCCAGGTCAGCACGTCGGGACGGTTCTCGACGAAGCGCTGATCCTCCAGCAACCACGTGCGCCAGCCGCTGCCCTTGGGATAATAGGTCGGCTCAATCGGTCGCGGCCGATACGGCACCGGCTTGGCCGGATCACTCACAAAGGCATCCACCCCGCCCTGCTCCGCCGCCGGCGGCGGGGTGAATGACAACAGCCCATTCGGGCGGAAGTAAAGCGCCCGCGTCACCGCCTCCTTCGGCGGCCACGCGGTGAAGGTGCGCCACTGATTACTCCCCGATTCAAAGACCGTCGCCTCGGCGACTGTAAAATTGCCCCGATCTTTCAGATGTTTGGCGAAGAACGGCGCCTGAAGCTGCGCGCGATAGTATTCGCCGGTTGGTGATCCGAAATCGATCTTCCCAATCCATTGTCCCGGCCCGTTGCTCCACCCCCCGTGCCACCACGGACCCACCACCAGCGCATTCTGGTTGTTGCGGTCATGCGCCTCCAGCGCCCGATAAATCGTCACGGGGCCATAGAAATCTTCCTGATCCCACCAACCGGCCACATTCAGCGTCGGCATCGTCACGCGCGTGAGATACGGCTTCATCGCCTGCCGCTGCCAGAACGCATCGTAATTCGGATGCTCGGCGAAGTCCCGCCAGGTGGGGAGCACCTTGTCCTTGAGATACCGCGACTGCACCGTCGACAGCGGCCCAAGCTGCAGATACCAGTCGTAGGTGTCGTACCGATCAAAGCCGAAGTTGGCGTTCTCCTTCGTGGCTTCCGTCATGAAGGCGTATTCAAAGCCATAGCTCAGGCGAAACGCCCCATTGTGATGGAAATCGTCCCCCAAAAACATGTCCGCCGGCGACGCCTGCGGACTCACCGCTTTGAGCGCGGGGTGCGGGTCGAGCATCGCCATCGCGGCGGTCCATCCGTCGTATGACACTCCAAGCATCCCCACGCGGCCGTTGTTGCGGGGGACCTGCTTCAGCAGCCACTCAATCGTGTCGTAGGTATCGGTGCTCTCATCAATCGCCTTCGCGTTGCCGTCCACAAGGCGCGGCGGCCGCTGCATGACAAAGGTCCCGTTCGACTGATAGCGCCCACGGATGTCCTGAAAGACAAAGTGGTACCCTTCTTGCGCCAGCTCCTTGTAACTCCCCGTCAGCCGACCGCGCGACGCCCCCACACCATAGGGCGTCCGCTGGAGCAGGAAGGGGAGCGCCTCATCCGCATCGGGGGGCGAGAAGATCTCGAGATGGAGCGTCACCCCATCCCGCATGGGGATGTCGGCGGAGCGCTGCACATAAGCGGCTGGGTCGTAGCGCCGCGGCGCCGCCTGCGCTGCTGCGGAAACCGCCGGGATGCCCACCAGAAGAATGGCACACCACCACACACGGACCATGGGAGTTGCTCCGGAACGCCGGGGCGCCCGGATGACGGGGCGCCATGGGAAGGAAGGACTTCGGGCTGCTCCAGTGTGCATCGCCCTCGGCACCCCCGGAAGAGGCCATGGGCGTGTCCCCCTTGCTCAACTGCATGCCGAGGCCGAGCGTATCCTGAGCGTCCTCGGCAGTTGTTTTCTTGTTTCTTTCTCTCGGAGCCCGTAGGTATGTCCTTCCCCTGGCGTCCCCTGACGCGCTGGAGCCGCACCGCCGTGCTGCTGGTGGCCCTTCCCCTGCAGGCACAGTCCCTGTCGGCGCAGTCGCGCCCCCAGCCCGATGACGCCCGCGTCACCAAGGCCAACTGGGCGCTCGCGAACCGCTTCAGCACCGCCGCCCTGCGCGCCATCACGTATACGCAGGCGGTGCAGCCGCGCTTCCTCGGGCAGTCCGACACGATGTGGTACAACTGGAAGGACCGGAACGGCTCACGCTTTGTCCTGTTCGTCCCGTCGCCCACGGGGGGGACCAAGCGCCCGCTGTTTGATGCCGCCAAGCTGGCGCAGCAACTCACGCTGCTCAGCAAAAAGCCCTACGACGCGACCAACCTCCCCTTCCAGACCGTCACCTTCCTCAAGTCGCACAAAGCGTTCCGCTTTACCGTCGACACGGTGCGCTACGAGTGGGATCTGACCGCCGAATCACTCAAGGGGCTCGGCCGTCCACCGCGGACGCCGCCCGCCGATGAAGAACGGGCCACGGGGACGCAGGGTGGTGGAGCCGGTGGCCGTGGCGGCGCGAATGCCGACTTCAAGAACTATGCGCCCGACAGCACCGCGTTTGTGTTTGCCCGCGACCACAACCTGTTTCTGGTGGAAGTGGGCAAGCCCGACACGCTCAAGCTCACCAGCGACGGCGTGGAGGACTATTCCTTTGGTGCCAAAGACACCACCGAAAACCGGCGCCAGCTCAATGCCCTGAATGGCGGTGGGCAGCAGCAGGACGGCGAGACGGATGGCCAGCAGGACGACACCGGGAACGCCAAGGAGATGCGGGTCCGTGCCGCCGTCACCTGGTCCCCCGATTCCAAGTCGTTCTCGATCGTGCGACGCGATCAGCGCAAGGTCAAGGAGCTGTACCTCGTGAATGTGTTGGCACAGCCGCGTCCAGCACTGCTGCACTACAAGTACACCATGCCCGGCGAAGAGGATGTCACGCAGAGCGAACTGTGGGTCTACCGGCGAGGCGAGAAGACCGCCAAGCGGCTCAACGTCGCGCGCTGGAAAGACCAGACGCTGCAGGATGTACACTGGCCGGTGAATGGCGACAAAGTGCGGCTGCTGCGGCGGGATCGTCCGCAGCGGAACGTCGACGTGATTGAAGTCGATATCGCCACCAACGCCATCGCCACGCTCGTCACCGACGCCATCGAAAACGCGGCCCTCGAACCGAAGCCACTCCGCTATCTCAAGAAGGGGGGCGACTTCCTCTGGTGGTCGCAGAAGACCGGCTGGGGGATGTTCTACGTCTACGGCTTCAATGGCGGCGAAAAGCATGCGCTCACGACGGGCGCCTGGAATGTGGAGGATGTGGCAAAGATCGACTCCACCACCGGCACGGTGTGGGTCGTGGGTGAAGGGCGCGAGGCCGGTGAACAGCTCTATCAGAAGCACACCTACCGCGTGAATGGCGATGGTAGCGGCTTCCAGATCGTCGATCCAGGCGATGCCAGCCATAGCTCCACCGTCTCCCCGACCAAGCGGTACGTCTACGACACGTACTCCCGGATGGACCTCGCGCCGAAGTCGGTATTGCGCGATCAGGCCACCGGCAAGGTTATCATGACGCTTGAAGAGATGGATCTCTCCAAGCTCAAGGAATTGGGCTTCAAGCTCGCCGAACCCTTCTCGGTGAAGGCCGCCGATGGCGTGACCGAGTTGTACGGCAATATGTGGAAGCCATTCGACTTTGATTCCACGAAGACGTATCCGATCATCGCCTATGTGTATCCGGGACCGCAGGAAGAAGCGGTCACCACGGGCTTCGCCGTGGGCGGCGGGCAGATGCAGCTCGCCCAGCTTGGCTTCATCGTGGTGCAGGTGGGCCACCGCGGCGGCTCACCGCTGCGCTCCCTCGCCTATCATCGCTTTGGCTACGGCAACCTGCGCGACTATGCGCTTGCCGATAAGAAGTCCGCGATCGAACAGCTCGCGGCTCGGCACCGCTTCATCGATCTGGAGCGCGTGGGCATTTACGGGCACTCTGGCGGTGGCTTCCTCACCGCCGCGGCGATGCTCCAGCCCCCGTACAACGACTTCTTCAAGGTGGGGTGGAGCGAGTCGGGCAATCACGACAACAACATCTACAACCAGAACTGGAGTGAGTGGAACCACGGCGTGAAGGTCGTCGCGAAGGCCGATACCGCACGCGGGGCGACGGGACGTGCGGGTGCCGCCACACGCCGCGGCGGGCCGGGGGCGAATGGGAACAGCGCAAACGCCGGCAGCACCAACGGCTCGGCGGGCGCCGCGAGCGTGGTCGATGACACGACGAACGCCGCCAATATTCGCTTCGAGATTCGCGTGCCGACGAACGATGAACTGGCCGCGAACCTGAAGGGGAACCTCGCGCTCACGACCGGGGATCTCGACAACAACGTCCATCCGGGCGGGACCATCCGGTTGGTCAACGCGCTCATCAAGGCCAACAAGCGCTTTGACTTCTTCCTCTATCCCGGACAGCCGCACGGCTATCGTGACACGGCCCCTTACAATCAGCGCATGCTGATGGAGTACTTCGCCGAGCATCTGCTGGGCGATTATCTGCGGGGCAGCGCCGAAATCAAGAACTGATCGGGGATCTGCCGACAGACGCGGCTGGGGCGGCGACGGACTCGCCCCAGCCGCGACGGATCACATCGCGTCGTCGCCCGTGTGGAGCTCGGCCATCGTTTGACTCCGCGCCCGCTCCACGCGATCCATCCGGCGCCGGAATTGCTGCGTCGCATAGTCCACGAAGACACTGGGCTCGAGCCCAAAGGGCATGGCATCCGCAGGATAGGCCGCAAAGGCTTCGCCGATGACCGCAATGGCCGGCGTCAGCAACGTGTTCATGCGCTCCGCAATCGCGTTCCAGGCCGGGTCGCCATGTTCGATCACGAGCCGCGAGAGCAGGAAGACGCCATAGGCCAGATGGCGGGATTCATCCTGCTTCAGATACGCCGCCACCTGCTGCATCCCCGGCATGATGCCGCGCTCCGTCAGGATGCGATGGAACGCATGATACCCCGTTTCCGCGAGCACCCCTTCCACGATCATGTTGTAGGTCGCGGACGCCCGCGCCTGCGCGACCGGCGACCGATCGGTCCGCAACGCCTGCAGCGCCTGCGGCAATGCCTCCACGAAGATCGACTGATACGAGGCCGTCTGATACGCCGTGAGGTCCTGCCCGGCCGCGCCGATCGCGTCCAGCCAGCGCCGCAACGCCTCGACGTGCTTCGCTTCCTCCCAGACAAACGAGGTCAGATAGAGCTGCTCCTCGAGCCGTCCCTCCTGACTGATCACGTCGAGCAGCGGCAGGATATCAATCGTGACCGCCTCTTCGCCCGCCTGAAAGAGCGCCGCGAGTCGACGCAGCAGATCCTGCTCATCGGGGGCCAACGTGGCCCAGTCGCGCGCATCCTGCGTGAAGTCGATGTCCGCCGGGTTCCAAATGCCGAGGCGCTTGGCTTTGTCCCAGAGACGCATCGGGAAGCTGCCGAATCGGAGGCCCGTCGCACTGACGCTCTGAAACGCGGCGCGGTCGCGTCCGGTTGATACCGCGGGCGTCGTGTCTGCGACGGGATCGGCCATCGCTACCGGCGCCGCTACCGGCGCCGCTACCGGCGCCGCTACCGGTGCCGCCACAGGAGCCGCCACCGCCGCCGGCGCCACGACCGACACCGTCCGCGCGACCTCCACCAAGGCGTTCGCCGCCGCGACATGGGGTAAGAGGCCACCCAGGGATCCCTTCGCGAGCGCAATCTTGCCGCGCAGGATCGCCGTGGTCGGGGCCATCTCGCCAGAAAGCAGCTGCAGCCAGACGGCCAGCGGGCCCCGCAGCACAAACCGCGCCTGCGCCCGATCCTCCGGCTCGGCGAGCCGAGCCACGCGGCAGCTGCCATGCCAGAGATCGAGAAAGACCGCCGTGTCCTGCGCGAGGCCGTGTGCCGGATCGGCGAGCACGTCCATCAGCACCGCCCCTTCCCACCGCGCCGCCGCCGTTCGGTACCCATCGGAGGCGTTGAGGGCGTCACCCCAGCCCTGGGCCCATGCGGGCGTAAACAGAGTGTCCATGGCCACAATGTATGGGCTGCCATCGGTTGGCGCCCCCTTGCCGACCCCTGCGCCGCACCCGTTGTTCAGGGAGCCCCCTGCTGGCGCCACACCCTGCGGCACGAACCGACCGATGAGCATGGACACGCTGTACCACCACACGGAGCATCAGCCGCACCACGAAGAGCACTTCACCGGCAATGCCTCGGTGCGTGACGTCGTCATCGGCATGTCCGATGGGCTCACGGTGCCCTTTGCCCTCGCCGCCGGCATCTCCGGGGCCGTTGCCGCCACCGGACTCGTGGTGACCGCAGGCCTCGCGGAGATCGCCGCCGGCTCCATCGCCATGGGGCTCGGGGGCTATCTCGCCGCGCGGAGCGAAGAAGAGCACTACCGCAGTGAACTCGCGCGCGAAGAGCGGGAGATCCTTGAGAAGCCGGACGCGGAACGACGCGAGGTGCGGGAGATCCTCGAGCACTACGGCCTGACCCCTGAGGAAAGCGGGATCGTGATGGCGGGGCTCGAGCGGCGTCCCAATGCCTGGCGCGATTTCATGATGCGCTTCGAGTTGGGGCTTGAGGAACCGGACCCGAAGCGGGCGCTCCGCAGTGCGGGGACCATTGCCGGCGCGTACATCGTGGGCGGTATGGTGCCCTTGGCCCCCTATATGCTGATCACCGACGACGCCACCCGCGCGCTCTGGTGGTCGGTGGCCGTGACGGGGATTGCGCTGACCGCCTTTGGCTGGCTGAAGGGGCGCTTCACCGGCGTCTCACCGCTCAAGAGTGGCGTGCAGACGGTCACGACGGGGGGACTCGCCGCGGGTGCCGCCTTCCTGATCGCCCGCCTGATTGAACACGGGCGCTAGCCGACCCGCAGTGCCTGAGACGTGGGGGTCTGAACGCACAACGGGCCGCCGGAGTGATCCGGCGGCCCGTCGGTGCAGCGAGTGATTCGCAGCTTAGCCGCGGATCTTCACGACGTTCTCGGCCGCCGGACCCTTCTGGCCCTGCACGATGTCGAACTCGACGCGCTCGCCCTCGGCCAGGGTGCGGAAACCGCCGCCCTGGATCGCCGAGTGGTGCACGAAGCAATCCTTCGAGCCGTCATCGGGCGTGATGAAGCCAAAACCCTTGGCATCGTTGAACCACTTCACCTTGCCGGTCGTACGCATGGCACTGCTCCTGTTGCTGTGTGTTCGGAGTCCGGCCCTGCCGTACGCACCGAGCACTCGTTGTTTCGCGGACTGAACCCCCGCGCTGGGCTGCCGACATCCATTCGACGTCGGCCCTTCACCCACCCCCGCCGGCCGCCCACGAAAAAGAGACCCGCAAAAAGCCAGGTCCCCGAGGTCGCCCGCCGTCGCGTTTCCCGCACCGTGAGGCGCGTCCTGCATGGTTTGAGTGCTCGTAAACGGTAGTACGGACTATGGGCAGTGTCAACAGTTTTTTTTCGGGGGCAAACCGACACGATGGCGGCAGAAACCGGCCAGTGACGAAAAACCCGAATCTTCACCGAAAAGCGCCCCCGCCGCACGTCCCTTTACATCAGCTGCGCGGCGCTCCAACGTCCTCTTCTCACCCAGAATCGGAGCCCCGATGAAGGACGCACAGCTCAAAGCCCTGCTCAAGAAGACCGCCGCCAAGGCCGCTCAACAGAAAAAGCCAGCACGGGCTTCGTTCGATCCGACGCTGGATGCCACTCGCGGGGGCACGGAACCCGTCCAAGGCACTGAGGCGGAAGAGATTTTCAAAGAGATGAAGCGCCGCGAATTCTGAGGCGCCGCATGTCTGGATTGGGGTTCGGCCAGCGCGCGGCGATGATGGCCGCGCTGGGGCTCACACTCGGCGCGGGCTGTCGCGACAGCAAGGTGGCCGTATCGGACGAAGGTGGGCGGGATGGCGCCAATACCCCCGTGGCCGCGACCCGGTCAGGTCCGGGTACGCGCGATGGGCACTGGCAGGGCACCGACGCCCGCTCGACGTGGCACGCGATCCTGAGCGGCCCGCATGTGGTGCAGCTCGATGAAGTCGCGCTCTCCACCGACAGCAGCCGCGCCATGCGGCAGATTCAACTCGATACCACCGGCCGGCTCACGGCCGTCCGCGAGGAACGGCTGCTCGTGGTGCGCGGGCAGGCCGTTGTGCCGGACACGGTGCGCACCGTGATCGCGCTCGCCTGGCAGGGGGACAGTCTCACACAGCGCGACAAGCAGGTGAATGGCACGCCCCGTCCCCTGCAGCCCTATGAGCTGGACAATCTCCGTCGCCATGTCGACGAGCTGCTGGTCCTCGTCCGCACCGGCACCACGACGCCCTGAGACACGGCGCCGGCCAGCGCATCAACGCGTCTGGCGGCCCATGCCTGGCCCTTACCAGCGCCGTAACCGCTTCGCCTGCGCCTGACTGTTGAGCGTCCAGTCGAAGGTGCTTTCATGCAGCGGCCCACGCAGCTCCAGCAGGCGCTTTTGATCGGCCTCCGGCACATACGGCGCAATCGCCTGCAGGAAATCCGCGCGGGTCACCCCAAAATCACGCCGCGCGCGCAGCAACACCGGACTGAGCCAGATGCTCCGCGCCTCCACGCGGTTCTGTGCAGGATAGTCACGCATGAAGTGGCGCGCCTGATCTTCCAGCTGCTCAAGCAGGGCGGCGCCCGTGTACGCGTCGCTCCGCAACGGCGGGCATCCCATCGCGCCGCAGCTGAGGGCAAAGTGGACCCGGGGCTCCTCGAATTGCTGCCCCAGCACCGTGTGCTGTACTTCGTCGAGCGAGAGGCGTCGACCACCCGCCCGCACGATCGGCACACTCCACGGCCCTTTCAGCCGCAGCAGCCCCAGCGTGCGCCCGATATTGCGGATCGACGCGCTTTCCTGATGCTGCACGATCAACTGAATCGTGTACGCGTTGTACACATTGATCCAATACGCCAGCTGGTCGTCTTCCGTGAGCGTTTCCGGCCGCGTGCGGTCCAGTTCGTCGAGATACCGCGCAAAATCCGGCGACCGGGCGAAGCCGTCATAATCCACGAAGCCACGCACCACATACTGCCGGAGCACCGCCGTGAACCGGGCATGGTCCATCGTGGCGGTCCCTGCTGAGACCACGGAGGGACGCCGCGTGGCGGTGGGAGCGGGCTGCGCCGCAACGGCGTGTCCACCGGTGACAAGCGCGACAAGGAGCACGCCGAGACACATCCGCCGGGAGGCATTAGATATCGGAGCGGTCCATGGCGCGGCCGCCTCGGCACCAGTTTCGCACGGCGCCGTGTTTTCTGATTCCCGTTTGGCGGTCATTGGTCTCATGGACTCTCTGTGGTGGCTGGGCATCTGGCGTCTCACCCACGCCGACGCGTCGCTGGATTTCGCACCGGGCGTCCGCATGGAATTCCTCCCCGAGGGGACGTTGCACTACCACGTGGACGTCGGCGGACAGGATCAGGTTATCGCCTTGTGCTACCGGGTGGAAGGCGAGTGGCTCCACACCGAGAATCCCGCCGCCCCGCATCGCACCAGTGTCCTCATGCGCCGCGGTGAAGGGGATGTGCTCTGCCTCGACTTCGGCGGTGCGCAAGCGCTGCTCATCCGCGAACTGCCGCTCCCCTAATGGCCCATGGTCATCCAATGACACCAACTGCCCCTACCTGGCGCACGCGCTATCCCTCGCTCGCATGGGTCGCGCCCTTTGCGGTCTTCATGCTCTGGCTGGCGCTCGCCCCGTCGCTCGCCCTCCCGCAGCCGTGGGAATCGGTGCTGCGGGTGAGTGTCCTCATCGCCACGCTCTGGATCACGTCGCGCGATATCCTGCGCACGCTCCGCGTCCGGCATCTCGTGGCCAGCACCCTGCTCGGTGTCGCCGTGGCCGCCCTCTGGGTCGCCCCCGATCAACTGATCCCGGGCTGGCGCGCCCACTGGCTCTTCCAGAACCGCATCACGGGGCAGATCACCACCAGCATCAACCCGGCCGATCTCGCGAACCCGCTCGTGATGGGGCTGCGCGTCCTCCGCGCGATGGTCCTCGTCCCGATACTTGAAGAGCTCTTCTGGCGCGGCTTCCTGCCGCGGTGGCTCATCAATCCAGACTGGGAGCAGGTCCCCGCGGGCCGCTATACCACGTTTGCCTTCCTGGCCACCGCGCTGCTTTTCGCCGCCGAGCATGGCCCCTTTTGGGAAGTGGGGCTGCTCTGTGGCCTGATCTACAACTGGTGGTATTGGCGGACGCAGTCACTGGGCGACATCATCCTGGTGCACGCGGTCACGAACGCCGCGCTCTCAGGCTTTGTCGTGCTGACCGGGCAGTACGCCTATTGGATGTGACCCCGCGACGCCGCAATGAGCACCCGCGATGGTCACGCCGGTGGTCACGCCGGTGGGCGTTTCGGTAGCGGCTGCAGCACATAATCCGCCGGCACGGCGAAGAGCGACGCGCTGACGCGACGTTTCTCCACCGCCGTCACCTCCATCGCCACGGTGCCATCTGCGAGGGTCACCTTGAGCGGAAAGCCCTCCTCGGCGGCCAAGGCCTCCTGCCACCCGGCGCTGCGACCACTCAGCATGCCGCCGAACGCGCCGCGCATGGCGGTGAGTGGATTGAGATAGGGGCCCAGCGCCGTGCTCATGCAGGCATCGAGACGCTGGGATCCCCCGCGTCCATCGGGCAGCGTGAGCCGGCGATGGGTGCAGGGATAGCCCGCGACGGTATCGATGCCGCCACCGGGGCGACCACGCCCGGCGGCCGTCGGCGGCTCCGTGGCGGCGGGCTTCGGCGACGGCAACGGGAGCTCCAGATACATCCGCTGCGCATCCAGCAGCAGATACGCCTTCTGCTCAACGGGCGACGCGATCATGGCCATCTCCCCCATCGGCGAGGCGACGGTCAGGCGCACCTTCCCGCCACGCGCCTGATACTGCACCTCCTGCGTGCGCGGTCCCTCACGCCCGGGGGCCACGAGCCGCATCGTGATCGTCCCTTCGAACGTTTGCGCCGCCACCGAGGGCTGGGGGGCCAACAGCCCCGCCAGTGCCATCACGGACCAGAACGATCGACTCACGCGATCCCGGTCTTGATGGCGCGCAACACCAGCTCACTGAAGCGGTCGATCTCTTCGAGCGTGCTGTAGATGTTGGGCGTCACGCGAATCCCCTGGAACTCCGGGTGGATGATGGGCGTCTGCACCACGCGATGCTGCCCCATCAGCCAGTTGCCCAGCTTGTCTGGCGCGATGCCATCGACGTTGAAGAAGCCAATGCCACCACCCCACGGCGAATCGAGCGGCGTGAGCACCTTCACGCGCCCCTGCCCTTCCGCGAGGAGTCGCTTCGCCCACCGATCACGGAGGTAGGTCAGTCGCGCAAACTTGCGCCCTGACCCAATCGCGCGATGGAACGCCAGCGCACCTGCAATCGCATTGTGATTCGCGGCGGGGTGTGTGCCGATCTCCTCGTACTTCCGGATATCCCCCTCCTGCCCGACGTTCTGCGCCATCAGCGGCCAGATCTGCTTGATACGCTCCTTCCGCACATACAGGAAGCCGGTGCCAATCGGGGCGAGCAGCCACTTGTGCAAGCTGGTGGCGTAGTAATCGACGCCCAGGTCATCGCGCGTGAAGGGGAACTGCGCAAAGGCATGCGCGCCATCCACAAACACTTCGATCCCCTTCGCGCGCGCCATCGTCACGATCTCCTTCACCGGCAGTATCTGTCCCGTGAGGTTCGTGATGTGCGTGATCTCGATCACACGCGTGCGCGGCGTGATGGCCGCCGCGAAGCGATCGACGATCACCTGCGGCGACGACGGCGGCACCGGGAAGGAAATTTCCTTGAGGACGATCCCCTGCCGCTGCGCCCGCTGCTTCCAGCCGTTGATCATGCGGCCGTAGTTCTGATTGCTGACGATCACTTCATCGCCGGCCTTGAGATCAATCCCGCTGATGAGCGTGAGCAGCCCTTCCGACGCATTGCGCGTGATCGCCATTTCCTCGACGTCACACCCGAACTCGCGCGCGAGCTCGCGGCGCACCACTTCAATACGCGGCTCGAGATCCCGCCACATCTGGATCACCGGGAGCGTGTTGGAATAGCGCAGGTCACGGACCATCTGCTCCATGACGTGCGCCGGGGCCGGCGAACAGCCGCCATTGTTGAGATTGATCCAACTGCGGTCGAGATCGAACGCCCGCTGAATCGGCTCCCAGAAGTCTTCGTCGGCCGCGAAGGCGGCGTCGGCGGCGGCCCCGCCCTGCCACGCTGGGGCATCAGCGGCCAGCAAGTCCACGCCACGGGATCGGGCGACGTCAACCGCGTCGAGCAGGCGACGCATGGCCCCCGACGCAAACGTCGGAGCGGTGACGGAGGAGAGGCCGGGGACGGCAGTGACCCCGGCGAGCGCGGAAACAAAGAGGCGGCGGTCCATGTCAGAACATGCGACCCCGTCGGCCGGTGCGGAAGAGATGACAGGGCATGGCGGGGACCGGGTCGGATCCGTATCCTCCCACCGTGCCTACCATTCCCCGTTCTCTCTGCCTGCGGGGGGCCCTGCTGGCCTCTCTGCTTTCCGCCACCGCGTTGGCGACGGGCTGCGTGCAGCCCACGACGCTGGTCCCCAGCGACGCCGCCACCGTGCTGGCGCATCGGACGATCGACGCGCCCAACCCGGGGGAGCCCGGGCCGCTCACCTGGACGCGGCTCTACTACGGCAGCGCCGGGAATGCGCGGCGCCCGGAGTTCCGGGATTCTGCGACCTATCGCACCCGTACGGTCGATGCGTCCCCCTACGCGAAGATGGATCCTGCGCTGGCCAAGTCACGCAAGAAGTACTGGGGCTACGACAACACCGCCTTCCCGCTCAACGCCCGGGTGTGGGTCCCCACGGGCAACGGTCCGTTTCCGCTCGTGCTGGTGGTGCATGGCAACCACAGCATGGAGGAATACTCCGATCCCGGCTATCAGTGGCTCGGGGAATTCCTCGCCTCGCGCGGCTTCATCCTCGCGTCGATCGACGAAAATTTCCTGAACGGCGCGCTCCGCGGTGAGAACGACGCCCGCGGCTGGATGCTGCTCAAGCATTTGGAAGTCTTCCGGGCGCTCAATGATTCGGCCGGCAAGCCGCTCTATCACAAAGTCGACATGTCGCGGATCGCCCTCATGGGGCACTCGCGCGGCGGGGAAGCGGTCGCTGTCGCCGGCGCCTTCAACCGGCTCGCGTACTACCCGGATGACGCGAATCAGAAATTCAATTTCCATTTCAACATCCGGGGGCTCGTCGCGATCGCGCCGGTCGATCAGCAATACACCCCCACCGATCGCCCCACGCCGGTCGCCGACTACAACTACCTCGTTATTCACGGCTCCCACGACGGCGATGTCTCGACCTTTCAGGGGCTGATGCAGTACAACCGGCTGCGCTACACCGCCCCGGGCCCGCTCTTCAAGAGTGCGATCTTCATGTATCGCGCCAACCACGGCCAGTGGAACACGGTCTGGAACAACCGCGACAATGGCCTCACCTCGGGTCGTGCGCTCAATCTCGATGCGCTCATCTCCGGCGAGGAGCAGCGCCGCTTCGGACGCGTGGCGATTGGGGGCTTTCTTGAAACGGTCCTCCACGATCAGCGCGCCTACCAGGCGATGTTCCGCGATCATCGCGCCGCAGGCGATTGGCTGCCGCCCACGATGTATCTCAATCGCTACGCGGACGCGAACACGCAGTGGCTCGCCACCTACGAAGAAGATGTCGATCTCACCTCGGGAACAGCCGCCGGCACTGGCCTGAGCGGTGACTCGCTCTCCCTCTGGAAGGAAAACGATCTGCAGGTCCGCTCACGCGGCACCACTTTCCGCAACAACGTCGTGACCCTCGGCTGGAACAACACCCCCGTCGGCAAGGATACCACGACCCCGCGGACGCCGGCGCGCTACGCACTCACCCTGTCGGATGCGGCGCGCGCGGCCGCGGCCCCCACGGCCCAAAGCGCCGTGCTGCTGACGATCGGCGCCACCGCGCAAACGCCCGGGCCACGCAAGACGGCGCGCGACACGATGCCGCGTGATACCAGCGCCAAGCGCAGCACCTCCACGGCCTCGAAGCCCGCCGCCAAGAAACCACCGGCTGACACCACCAAACGGCCCGCGGATCTCTCGGTCGAGCTCGAGGATGCTGCCGGCCACGCCGTGCGACTCCCGCTGTCGGCCTTCGGCGCCGTGCGCATTCCCCTCGACGCCTACATCTACCGTCGGAAGGATCGCGATAAGACGCAATTCCCGACGCTCGCGGAACCGGTGATGCAAACGTACGTGCTGCCGCTCGCGACCTTCACCGCGCAGAACCGGGCCTTTGATCCGACGACGTTGCACGTGGTGCGCTTGGTCTTCGATCGGGCACGGGTTGGGGCGATTCAGCTCGACGACATCGGCCTCACCACGCTCCCCGGCGCGACGCGCTAACGATCCACCCGACTGCGCGCCGGAGCCGCTTAAAATCCGGCGCGCAAGCCGAGCGTCAGCGTCCGACCGGCACGGACGGCCGAGTTGTCTGGGGCGCCCCGCTGCACGTTGAGCAGGTTGTCGCCCCCGAGCAGCAGCGACCAGTCGCGAATCACCCGCACCGCCACCGTCGCTTTCACGCGCGTGATGCCGTCGTAGGCCATCCAGTATTGCCGGAGCTGCGCCCCGGTGAGCTCCCGCTCCTGCGTCATGTCGCGGAGCGCCGATGCAATAGCCGTTCGGTTGTACCCAATCCAGTCACTCGCCTGCGTGACCATCAGATTCGCGCTCCAGCGGGACGCGGTCCACTGGGCACTCAGACTCAGTGTCTGTGCCGGCACCTCCAACATGCGATCGCCGACGCGCAAATCGCCGCGATACCCAGAAGAGAGCCGATCGACGCGACTGTCCACGACCGACAGTGCCCCGGCCAGGGCGAGTTGTCGCCACGTCGTGGTGGCTTGCAGCTCCCAGCCGTGGTTGCCAATCGCCCCAACATTTTCCAGCGCATACGTCATGCTGCGGGAGCGTCCCGCAGTGGTGGCATAAGTCGTGGTCGTCGCCACCGGTTGAATCAATCCGCTCGCCCGCTGATCAAAGCGCGTGACGTGCATGGTGAACATTCGCCCCACCAACAGATCGACGCCGGCCTCGGTGCCCGTTTGCGATTCCGGATCCAGCGCAGACGACCGCAACGTGCCCAGACGCCCCATCCACGACGCGCCGCGGGGCAGTGCCGAGGCCGGACGAATCGCCGTACCGTAGGCGCCACGCACTTTGATCACGAGGCCACCAAGGTCGTGCACATAGGCCGCGCCCACGAGCGGGAGCGCCGCCTGTTGCGGCTGCACGGAATAGCCCGTGCTCCGTTCGAGCCGGCCGCCGGCGACGAGATACCACTGATCGCGCCAGGCGAGATTCGCCTGCGCCATGACGCCCCCGCTGCTCACCGTGCGCGACGCGAGCGGAGCCGTCCCCTGCGGCAGCATGCCCCCGGCGTTCCCTTGCCCCTGCCCCGAGTTACTCCGACCAGCGGTCAGGGTGCTCCCGGTGGCGCCACCGACCAGCACCGGCGCCATGAGCGCTTGTCCCTGCGCATCGACCAATTCGCGAGCAACGGCATCTTCAGCAGCCAGCGTGACCGACAGCAGCGTACGCGGTGCCAGATCAAAGCGCCCAACCGATCGGAGCCGCACCGTGCCACGATCGGCGCCCCCCGTGGCATCCGTGATCGCGCCAGTCGCCGCGGCGGGCATCGGCAGGCCGGTGGAGGACATCCCCTGTAAGCGATAGCCATCCGCCCCCACAATGGCCGTATGCGTCCAGTGGGTGGAGGGCATCATCGTCAGCGTGCCGCCGAGCGTGTACTGCAACATGTCCTGCGCCGCGATACTGTCACCCAACAGCGCCGAGGCGACATCCACCGCTCCGGAAGCAGCGGCGGCAGGAACGAGTGCGTTGCCGAGCGCGTTGCCGAGCGCGTTACCGAGCGCGTTCCCGATCCCGGTGAGTCGCGTCGCGCGGGCGGTCGAGCCAAGAGGGAGGACGCCCGCAATCAGCGACGTGCTGGCCGCCGATTGTTGCGCGGAGAACCGACCGGTGCCCGTGAGCACCGCCCGCGGGAACACAACGCGCACATCGCCGTCCGCCAGGAGACGCCGCTCTGAGGCGCCCGCGACGGTGGCACCGGAGCTTCCGAGCGCCAGCCCGGCGCCATAGCTGAGATGCGTCGCCCCCCCACGCACCGACGCGGCATGATCCTGCACAAAGGCGGGTCCCGCCGCGAACGCGGTCGCGGCCACTCCGGCGGTGCTCGTCACCTGCACCACCGGCGCCTCGGTGGCTCGGCCGTCGTGCCGTATCAGGATGTTGATCACCCCATCAATCGCATCGGCGCCATACAGCGCGGCGCCCTGCGGGCCACGAATCACTTCGATGTGCTCGACGCGCGCCGGATCGAGCTGTGTCACCAGCAGCGGATTCGCGACTTCAATGCCATCGAGATAGAGCTTGGGAGCACTCACGCCAAAGGAACTGGCGCCACGCACGGCCCCAAAGCGCACCCCCAAGGTCCCTGCGGTGCCGCTCCATGCCCACAGCCCCGGCATCACCTGGGACAGCGCATCGCCGAGCGTGGTGGCGCGCTGGCGGACCAGCGTCTCGCGATCGATCACATCAATGGCAAAGGGCGACCCGCGCTGCGATGCCCCATCGGGCGTACCCGTGACCACCACGCGATCGAGCACACTGGCCCGACGTACCTCGGGGCGCGCCGCCACACCCGCGGCTGCCACCTGCGTGGGCGCCAGCACCACCTGCGTCGTGCCCACCACGATCGGGCGCAACGTGGTCCCCGCGAGAATCGCCTCCAGCGCGGCCCCAACCGGCACCCGATCGAGCGTCACACAAATGCGTCGTCCCGTCGGCAAAAACTCGTTGCTATACGACAGCTGCAACTGTCCCAGCGCCGCCACCCGCTCGAGCGCATCGCGCACGAGGGTATCCCCCAATTGCACGGAGACCAAGCGATCGAGCGGCGCCGCCCACGTCGCACTGCGCTCGGCGAGCGGCAGGCGCGTCGTGCACGCAGCAGCGCGCGCGGTGATGCCACGCGATGTCACCGGCACCACCGGCAACGCCAAAGCCGGCGCCGCACACACCATCGCCATCGCGATGGTGCCCGCGGTACGAGAACGCCACGTGCGGAACAGAGCCGGCATCCGGTTCAAGGGGTCGTGCGTGCGCCCGCCGACCGAAGGACCACGGTATCGCCGTGCTGTTCGGCCACGGCACCCAGCAGCGCGGTGATGGTCTGGATCGCGCGAGCCGCGTCAGGCTGCGGCGGCATCGTCACCGTCAGCCGCAACAGCGCGCTGTCGGCCACCTGCACCGTCCGGCCATACCAGCGGGCAAGATCCGCCTGCACCATCGACAACGCCGCGTCCCGATAGGCGAGCTGCCCGCCCATCCACGCCGTGTCCGCCGCGGCGACCACGCCGCGCTGCACCGACACGCCCGAGGGCTGCACCGCGCCGCGATCGCCGGCGTGCAACTCCACCGCGTCACCGACCGGCGTCTGTGCCGTCACCCGACGCACGGCCACCGTCCCATGCGTCACCACGACCCCCACCCCACCAACGGCATCCTGCGTCACCGTGAACGCGGTGCCGATATCGCGGATCTCTGCCCCTGTCGTCTGCACCATGAAGGGACGGGCCGCGTTGTGCACGACCTCGAAATAGGCGCTTCCGTCGAGCTGCACCGTGCGGGCGCCTGTCGCGAAATCCGCCGGCACCGTCACCCGGCTCCCAGGTGCCACGACAATCCGGGTGCCATCTGGCAGTCGGACCGTATCCTGCTGACCGACCGCCGTCGCCACCACCAGGGGCGCAGCCATCGCCACCGACTCGGTCGTGTCCTGCAGGAACCGCGGGACCACCACCGCCACGAGCACCGCCGCGGCGGCCAGCGCCACCCAGCGCGTGCGCGACCGGGCCCGCGATGGTGCAGCCACCTGCGGGGTCACCAGCCGAGTCGTGCCGGGCACCCGTGGCGCGCCACCGGGGACCACCCGCAGCGCCGGGGCCTCCATCCGGTCGCGCACCCGCCGCAGCGCCCCCTCGACGTCCACCGCCGGCAGCAACGCGTCAGCCGAACGCTGCGCCTGATCGGCATGGGCCTTAACGAGATCGACCACCGCGGCGTCTTCCGGATGGGCATGGAGCCATTCCGCGAGCAGCCGCGCGTCGTCCGGGCGGCTCTCCCCCGACACACGTCGGGCGAGGGCCGCTTCTTCAGAGGTCAGCGGGGGGAGGTCAGATGCACCGGATTCCTGCGACATACTCCACAAACACGGGGGACGTACGATACCCTACCACAGGGATCAACTCGACCGCCGGTGTAGTATACCGACGCGCGCCCTCCTCCACTCCCCCTCCACCGCACCCTGTGGCCGATTCCGCCGATCGTGACCTCGTCGCCCGTCTCCGCACCGGAGACCATGCGGCGTTCGATACGATCTTCCGCCAATGGTATGAGCCCATGGTTCGCTCGGCCAACCGGGTCCTCCGCGACCCGGGGATCGCCGAGGAGCTGGCGCAGGATGTCCTGCTGGAGCTCTGGCGGCGGCGCGAAACGCTGGCCGAGGAGAGCAGCATCGCCGGCTATCTGATGCTCGCGGTGCGGAACCGGGCCCTCAATCATTTACGGCATCTGGCGGTGCAGCGGAAAAGCGCCGTCTTCGTGGAAGCCTTGAGTGAGCCCCCCGAGCGCACCGATGCCGCCGCCGACGCGGAGGAGCTGTCGGTCGCCGTGCGGGAGGCCATCGCGGCGCTGCCGCCGCGCACCCGCGAGGTGTTCGTCATGAGCCGGGAGCGCGGGCTGCGGTACAGTGAAATCGCCGAGCAGCTGGAGATCTCGGTGAAGGCGGTGGAGGCCAATATGAGCCGGGCCCTCCGCCAGCTCCGCGAGCGGTTGGCGCCCCTCCTCCCCGACTATCAGCGCTGAGCTCGCTGTGCGCCGGACACCCGGTCGGCGCTTCCCCGATGGGCAACGCGACATAGGGCTTCTACGTTTTGTGGTGTATCAGGAGTGTGCGTCGGCGTTGCCACGGCGGGTGCCGTGGGCTCAGCCCCGACCTGACTTGGGAGCCTGCCATGATTCGTGTTCGCCCGATGACCGTTGCGCTGGCGGCCGCCGTCCTCGGCGCCGTGGCCTGCCAGGACGGCGCCACCGCGCCGGAATTCAATTCGATCGAAAGCGCCTTCAATTCGACACCGGTGGGGTTCTCGATGGTCGCCAGCAGCTATGACGCCAGCAGCGCGGGCGATGGCATGCCCTGGCAGCCAGAAGTTGGGCGCCGCGATGGCCGCGGGATGCCGAACGGTTTCCCGCGCGGCCCGGGGATGATGAACTTCATGGGCGGCGGCATGATGGACGCGAACTTCCTCGGCGCCGTGGCTTTTGGCCGGGGTCCGGATCGCGGCCCGTTCAATCAGGGGGGCGATGACCTCACCAATTGCACCTTCTCAGCGGCCACCGGTGATGTGACCTGCCCGGCCAAGGTGCTGGGTGGGCTGACGTTGACCAAGGTGCTGACGATCAAGTCGGCCACGGGCGTGGCGCAGTCCAAGATCGATTCGACCTCGAACTCGATCCGCACGCGTCTCACCGCCAACGGTTCGGTGCAGCGTCGGGACAGCGTGACCGCCACCGTGCAGAACAGTTCGGATCGCACGGTCACGGGATTGGCCGCCGGCGCCACCGTGCGCACGGTCAACGGGACCGCCTCGGGCTTGGAACGGTCGACGGGGAAGACGAAGGATGGCGTGGCCTTCACCGCCGAACGCACGACGAGCGATGTCACGACCGGTCTGACGATTCCGCTGGAGAACGGCAAGCCGACCTATCCGACCGCCGGCACCGTGAAGCGCAGCATGAAGGCGGTCATGACGTCGGATGGCAAGACGACCACGTCGACCCGGGATGAAGTGCTCACCTACGATGGGTCGGCGACGGCCAAGCTCGTGATCACGCAGGACGGCACGACAAAGAGCTGCACGCTCCCGCTGCCGATGGGTCGCCCGGTCTGTCAGTAATGCGCTGAACAGGAGGACCACTGCGGAGGGGCAGTGGTGTGGGTCACACACCCCGGGATCGGCAGGCGACAGGCGCCGCTGCTCCCGGGGTTTGTGTTTCCTGCCCCTTAGCGGAGCCGGATACCGATGCGGTGTGAGGCGGGACGACCGCCGCGCATCGGTTCGAGGGCGTAGTCGATCAGCAGATGATCGATCTGCACCCCGAGGCCGCCGGTCACGAGCGATTCGTCGCGTTCGCGCGGCAACCGCACGCCAGAGCGCACCGTGAGGGCGACCCCATCGATGGGGACGTAGGTCAGTTCCGCTCCCCCAGCCGGTCGAACAAACCAATCCCCTTCCATCGTGAGCGCCATCTGCCCCCCGAGATCCCACGCCGGGGCGATCGGGCGAGAGAGTCCGTAGCCCACCCCAAGGCGGCGGGGGAGCGTGCCGGTCACGCCGCCGATCCGCGGGCCAACGCCCAGGTTGTGGGCGACCACCGCGAGCACCCCGGGGCCGAGCGTCCGTTGGCCACCGAGATCCACCGCCAGCGTGCCATCGTGCTGCGCCCCAAGGCGTTCATCAAGCACCTTGACGGATGCGCCGACTTTCCAGCTGCCGAGGGTGCGAGCCGCACCAATCGTGAAGGCGGTGCTCGCGGCGGCCACCGGCCCGCCATCGGCGAGATGGGTGGCCCCGGCGGCCACAACGTCGGCGTAGCTCGCCCCAGCGGCCGCCTGATACTGCAACGTTTGGGCGCCAATCCCGAGCGTGACGGGCCCGACGGTGGCCGTGGTGGCCATCGATCCCGCCGTGGCCGCCCCGCCATAGCGATGCACGGAGATGGCGGTCCCGCGCACCGACGGGAGCATCGCCGGATTCGCGAAGAGCGCGTCGGCGTCGGTGATCGACAGGCCGAGCGTGCCGAGGGCGGCGCTGCGCGCGCTGGCCGGAAGCCGCAGAATGAGCGGCCCTTCCCCACGGGGCTGCGCCTGCAGCGGGCCCGCCATCAGCAGGACCGCACCGGCCATGCGGGACCAGGCCGAACGATGGAGTCGATCAGAGAACGCAAGGAATCGTGGCACAGGCAGCGGGACGGCGTCAGGGATCGTGGGCTTGCGCATTGCGCAGCGGACAGGTCAAATGAACGCCATGATCCCGACTGACGCCAGCAGTGCCGACACGCCTCCCGCAGGCGGTGTTCCCGCAGGAGCCGCCCCGGGCGGCCCAGACGGTGGCGAGGTGACGGCGGCCACTGGCTGGCAGTTGGGCCCGGAAGTCCCGCAGACCTCCGGATGGTTCCTGCGCTGGCTGGGACGTTTTGCGCTGGCGCGTGCCGGCTGGCGCTTCGAAGGCGCAATGCCCAACCTGCCGAAGTTCGTCGCGATCGTGGCCCCGCACACCTCCAACTGGGATTTCCCGGTGGGACTCGCGGTGAAGTGGGCCCTCGGCTTCGATGCCCATTTCTGGGGGAAGGATTCGCTCTTCCGTGGGCCGCTCGGCTGGTTCATGCGCGCCAATGGCGGGATCCCGGTGGACCGCTCGAACAGCTCGCACACCGTGGACGTGACCGTGGAGGCCTTTCGCACGCATGAGCGCTTTGTACTCGTGCTGGCCCCAGAAGGCACCCGCAAGAAAGTCACGCGGTGGCGCTCCGGCTTCTGGCATGTGGCCAAAGGGGCGGGGGTGCCGATCTGCTGCGTGGCGATGGATTTCGGGCGCAAGGTGATTCGCCTTGGGCCGACAACGATGCCCGAGGAAGACGATCCCGAAGCAGGGATCGCGCGGCTGAAGAGCTACTTCGTCGACGCACGCGGCTACAACCCGGCGCAGGAATCGTAGTGCGACGTCTGCGCACCCTGTTGGCGATTGCTGGTGTCGTGCTCGCAGTACCGACGTCCGCCGTCCGGGCCCAAGTCCTGCCGGATACGCAAGTAGTGGCCCGTGCGGTGCGCGCCACCGTCACGCCGGTCATTGATGGACGTGATGACGACGCCACCTGGCGCGCGGCGCCGGTGCTGAGCGACTTCCGGCAATTCGATCCGGGGGAGAATCTCCCGCCAACCTTCCGCACCGAAGCACGCGTCGCGTATGACGCACGCTATCTCTATGTGGTGGTGCGCGCCTTTGATCCGCACCCCGATAGCATCGTCACGCTGCTGAGTCGCCGCGATGTGAAGTCGGCGAGTGATCAGCTCAAGATCATTATCGACGGCTACAAAGACGGTCGCAGTGGCGTGGAGATGGCGGTGAATCCCGCCGGCGTGCAACGCGACTACGCCATTTACAGCGACGCCGTGGAAGACCCGACGTGGGACGGCGTCTGGGATGCCGCCGCGCGGGTCGACAGTGTGGGGTGGGTCGCCGAGTTCCGGGTCCCACTCAGTCAGTTGCGCTTTACTGCGCAGGACATGAACACCTTCGGGTTTGGAGTGTGGCGCGATATCGCGCGGCTGAATGAACGGAGTGCCTGGCCCGTCTACCGGCCGTCGAAGCGCACCCTCATTTCGCAGCTGGGTACGCTCACCGGACTGGAGCAGATCGCGACGCCGCGGCGCATCGAGCTCCTTCCGTATACCGTGTCCAAGCAGGTGCCGGCGACCACGCCGGCCGGTCGATCGCATGGCGAGATCACCGGCGGACTCGATCTCAAGGCAGGGCTTGGCTCCAATGTCACGCTCGATGCGACGGTGAACCCGGACTTCGGTCAAGTCGAATCCGATCCCGCGGTACTCAATCTCAGTGCCTTTGAAATTCGCTTCGACGAGCGTCGCCCGTTCTTTCAGGAAGGGGCTGGCCTCTATCGCTGCAATGGGCCCTGTGAAGGCACGTTTTATACGCGGCGTATCGGGCGCACGCCTCAGCTGCGCACGTCGGTCGAGGATCCCGCCTTCACGCCGATTGCCGCGGCCGCCAAACTCACCGGTCGGCTCCCGAATGGCGTGGCTTTTGGGCTCGTGAATGCCACGACCGCATCGGTCCGGGGTGCCAACGGACAGACCATCGAACCCCAGACGAACTATCTCGTGGCGCGCCTCCTCCGGGAGATGCGCCAAGGGAACAGCCAGGTCGGCCTGCAGCTGACCGATGTGCGTCGGCAGTTGGATGACGCGACGGCCCCCTATCTCCGGCGCGCCGCCACCACCTTCATCACGCAGGGCTTTCATCGCTTTGCGCAGCGGCGGTGGGAAATCACGGGCTACGCCGCTTTCAACAAAGTACAGGGCTCCGCAAAAGCCATCGCGCTCACCCAGCGGAGCAGCATTCACTATTTCCAACGCCCGGACGCCGATGTGCGCTACGATTCGACGCGCACGGCCATGGGTGGTCGCAGTCTGTCGGTGGGGCTCAAGCAGGTCGGTGGATGGCTCCGCTACGAAAACAACTTCCGGCATGCCTCCGCGGGTCTGGAAGCCAACGATCTCGGCTTCGTGAACACCGTCAACGACGTGTCGTTCAAGCAGACGATGGAAATGCGCCAGTTGCGCCCGTCCGCGTGGCTCCGGAGCGCGTTTTCGACGGCCTCGCTGGATCATCACTGGACCACCGGGGGACTCTTCGCCGCACAGACCCTCTCGGTGCACACGAGCGGCAGCTTGCACAACAACTGGGGCGGCGCACTCACTGGTACGCTCTCGGATTTTGGTGGCACGCACTGCGTCAGCTGCGCGCGCGGCGGACCGGCCCTTCGGCAATCCCCCAAGCGCGGGATCCGGCTCGACATTGTGGGAGATCCCCGGCCGGCGGTCGTCCCCAAATTCGCGGCGCGTGTGGGGCAGAGTGATGGCGGTCGGTCGTGGTACCGCGGCGGCGATCTCGGCACCGATCTGCGGATCGCCAGCCGCTTCTCCGCGGGCATGGCGCTGAGCTATGACGAAGTGACCAACGATCAGCAGTGGATTGGCAATTACGGGGCGCTGCTGAGCGATACGACGCACTACACCTTTGCCCGCCTGCATCAGCACATCTTCACGCTGACCGGGCGCGCGAACTGGACCGCGACGCGCACCATCTCGCTACAGCTGTATCTGCAACCGTTTGTGAGTACGGGTGAATACGGCAACTGGCGTGAGCTCGCGGCCCCGCGCGCCGCAGACTATGCCGATCGCTTTCGGAGCTTCCGCAGCAGCACGCCCCGTGGCTTCAATGTGAAGCAGTTCAATTCCAATGCCGTGCTCCGCTGGGAGTATCGCCCGGCGAGCACCGTCTTCTTGGTCTGGCAGCAGGGGCGCCAGCAAGACCAGCTGGACCCGGGCACCTTCGTGCCGGGGCGCGACGTGATGAACCTCTTCGCCGCGCGTCCGGTCAACACGTTGCTCCTCAAAGTCAGCTACTGGCTCAATCCCTGACCGTCACGGACGGTCCGATCAGGACCGTCCGCCCCCGGCCGGACTCCAAAACTAGACGCGACCGTCATATTTTTCGGCGGCACCCCTTCCGCCCATCGCCGTCGGGCGGGAGCTTTCAGCAGCGCGTTGGTCATCCCTCTTTTCGGAGCACTTCCCGCATGCGCATTACGACTGTCGGCGTGGTGGGCGCCGGTGCGATGGGGAGCGGCATTGCCGCCCTCGCCGCCTCCGCCGGCTGCCGTGTCGTCCTGCTGGACATTCCCGGCGATCCGGATCGCACGTCGCCGCAGCGCAGCGCCCCGGCGCGCAACGGCCTCGCCAAAGCGATCAAGGCCAAGCCCGCCGCCTTCATGGAGCCCGCCGCCGCCCAGCGCATCCGCACCGGGAACACCGAGGATGACCTCGGGCTGCTCGCCGAGTGCGATTGGATCTGCGAAGCGATCGTTGAACTGCCGGCCCCCAAGCAGGCGCTCTTCGCGCGCATTGAAGCGCTCATGAAGCCCACGGCCATCATTGCCTCGAACACCTCAGGCATTCCCATGGCGGTGTTGCTCGAGGGGCGAAGCGACGCCTTCCGCCGTCGCTTTTTGGGTACGCACTTTTTCAATCCGCCGCGCTACATGCACCTCCTCGAAGTCATCCCGACGCCGGAGACGGATTCGGCGGTGGTGGCGGAGATGCAGCGGTTCGCGGAACGGCTGATGGGCAAGGGGATCGTCCTCGCGAAGGATGTCCCGGGCTTCGTCGCCAACCGGCTGGGCGTCTACGGCATGGTCGCCACGATGCGGCGCATGGCCGAGCATGGATTGACGATTGATGAGGTCGATGGGCTGACGGGTGCTCTGATTGGACGGGCCCGAACGGCCACCTTCCGCACCGGCGATCTCTCGGGGCTCGACGTGCTCGCGCATGTCACGAAGGGGATTGGCCAGGCGACCGGCGAAGACTTCGCGCTCCCGGCGTGGATGCTGGCGCTCGTGGAACAAGGGAAGCTGGGCGACAAGACGGGCGGCGGCTTCTACCAGAAGACGAAGCAGGGGACGCTGACGTACGATTGGAAGACGGCCACCTATGTGCCGCAGCAGCGGCTCGAAGGCGGTGAGATTGGCCAAGCGATCCGGCTCCCCATCGCGCAGCGCCTTCCCACGGTGAAGACGATGCCGGGGGCGCAGGGGGCCTTCCTCCGCGATCATCTGCTGGACGCGGCGCACTACACGCTCACGCTCGCCTCGCAGCTCGCCTACGACATCGTCGCGATTGATCGCGCCATGGAATGGGGCTACGGCTGGGAAGCGGGTCCCTTCCAGATCATGGATGCGCTGGGCCTCGACTGGCTGCGCACGGCCTTCACAACGCGTGGCGATAGCATACCGCCGCTTCTCGCCCTCGCGCAGGACCGGTTCTATCGCGATGGCAGCTACCTCACCTTTGACGGGACGTACGCGCCCACGCCGGGCATCCCCGGGCGGTTGTCGCTGGCCACGCTTGCCAGCACGGGCAAGGTGCTCGACGACAACGGGCTGTCGCGACTGATCGACGTGGGCGACGGCGTCGCCTGCTTTGAGTTCCGCAGCAAGATGAACACCCTGGGCGAAGGCGTGCTGCAGGGGCTGCAGCGTGCCATCGACAAGATCGAGAAGCTTGGCTATCACGGCATGGTCATCGGGAATGACGATGCCCGCGCCTTCAGTGTGGGTGCCGACTTGTCGATGGTGTCGTTTGCGGTGGCGGCCGGCGCATGGGATGACATCGCGGCCTCCTGCAAAGCGTTTCAAGACAGCGTCATGTCGATCCGCCGCGCCCCTTTCCCTGTCGTGGTCGCACCGGCCGGCATGACGCTCGGCGGGGGCGCGGAGTTCACGCTTCACGCGGATGCGGTCCAAGCGCATGCGGAGACGTACATGGGCTTGGTGGAGGCCGGCGTCGGGCTCCTCCCAGGTGGTGGTGGGACCAAGGAACTGCTCATGCGCTTCACCGGTGAGCTGGCCAACTACGAGGACGTCGATCTCTTCGCCGCCGTCCGTCGGGCCTTCAAGCTCATCGCCTTTGCGACGACCAGCACGTCCGGCCACGAGGCCCGCGCCCTTGGGTATCTGCGACCGTCCGATCGCATCAGCATGAGCCGCGACTATCATCTGGCCGATGCCAAGCAGCGCGTCCTGGATCTCGCGCCGGGGTATCTGCCCCCCACCGAGCGCACCGTGCGGGCGCTGGGGCGCGATGGCCTCGGCAATCTGGAGTATGCGCTGTGGGCCGCGCAGGAAGCGGGTCAGGCCTCGGCGCATGACGTGCATGTTGGACGGGCCATTGCGCTGGTGCTCTGCGGCGGCGACGGGGCCCCGCGCGATGTCACCGAGCAGGATGTCCTTGATCTCGAACGCGAATACTTCCTGCAGTTGTTGGGCACCAAGGCCACGCAGGAGCGGATCGCGTACACCCTCAAGACCGGCAAGCCGCTGCGCAATTAAGCGCGCGCATCCACCGTCACCCGAGACTATTCCATGACTGAGGTCGTGCTTGTGAGTGCAGTGCGCAGCGCCGTGGCCCGCGGGAAGGCCGACGGCTCGTTGGCCGCTGTGCATCCTGTTGATCTGTCGGCGGCCGTGATGCAGGCGGCGATCACCCGCGCCGGCGTGGATCCGGCAGCGATCGAAGATGTGCAGTGGGGATGTGCCATGCCCGAGGCGGCCCAGGGGCTCAATCACGCGCGGCTCGCCTGGCTCCGCGCGGGCTATCCGGTGGAAACCTCGGCCGCCACGATCAACCGGTTCTGCTCATCTGGGCTGCAGGCTGTCGCCTACGCCGCGCAAGCCATCATCGCGGGTCAGGGGGACGCGGTGCTGGCCGGTGGCATTGAGATGATGTCGCAGGTCCCGATGTCCGGCTACAACGCCCGACTCGCTCCGGGGCTCACCGAGAGCTACATCGGCATGGGCTTCACCGCCGAACGCGTGGCGAAGCGCTGGGGGATTACGCGCGAGCAGCAGGATCAGTTCGCCTACGCGAGTCAGCAGAAGGCGGCGGCCGCCGTCGCCGCTGGCGTCTTCGCCCCGGAGATCGTCCCCATCACCGTCACGCGGGATCGCTGGCAGGGGGCCACCCGGACGAGCACCTCACAGGTCTTTGCGACCGATGAGTGCCCCCGCGGCGATACCACCCTTGAAGGCCTCGCGAAGCTGCGCCCGGCGTTCAGTGCCACCGGCACCGTGACCGCGGGCACCGCGAGTCCGTACTCCGACGGGGCGGCGGCGGTCCTCGTCATGCGTGCCGATCAGGCGAAAGCTCTCGGGCTGACGCCGCTGGCGCGCTTCGTCAGCTTCGCGGTGGGGGGCGTCGATCCGGACATCATGGGCGTCGGTCCCATCAAGGCGGTGCCCAAGGCGCTCGCCCGCGCCGGGCTCTCGCTGCAGGACATCAAGCTCATCGAGTTCAACGAAGCCTTTGCCGCGCAGGCACTCGCGGTCATGCAGGAGCTCGAGATGAACCCGGCCATCACGAACGTGAATGGCGGCGCCATCGCCCTGGGCCATCCCTTGGGTGCTACCGGAGCCAAGCTGACCACGCAGCTCGTGCACGAACTGCGGCGGCGCGGCGGTGGCTATGGCATGGTCACCATGTGCATCGGTGGCGGCATGGGTGCCGCCGGGATCTTCGAGGTCTACGGCGCCTGAGGCTTCTGATAGCGTAATACGAGTTCGCCACCGGGCGGGACCGCGTGCCACTGCGCGAGCAGCGCATCGCGGCTCGCCCGGATGGCATCGATCTCCGCCTGGGTGAGCACCCGCGGGCGAGGAAAAACGGTGTGATGGGTCGCCTCGCGCGCCGCCACGTAGGTTGCAGCGTGCTCGGCAAACTCCTCGGCGCTCCACGTATTCCCGTGCCGCCGATCCGAGTCAAAGAAGCCCACAATGAGCTCCACCACGAGCGCTTCATCAGGTGGTGTGCCACGGGGCCACGGCTGGGCGAAATCGGTGATCTCCCATCCGTCGGCCAGCAGCCCAAAAAATCCGCGTGCCATCCCCAACGTCGTCTCCACCGCAAAGTGCGTGAGATCATGCGGTGGAAAGACGAGGCCGAGCGAACCACGCTGCCGTTGCCAGGTGGTGGAGCCATCGCGGCGTGTGGCGGTGAGACTCGCCGAGCCATCGGAATGGCGCTTGATCCGCACCAACAAGTCAGCCGTCGCATCCGTCTCGACGGTGGCGACGGCAGGGCGCCGCATCAGAGCTGTCCGGTGGTCATGACACGTGTGGCCGAGGCCGCGAGCGCCAATACCACCTGATCGAGCGTCGCAAAGCGCGCATCGTTCGTCAGCCCACGCACATGTCGCGCATAGATCTGCTGCGCGATCACGGCGACTTTGAACAACCCGAAGGTATAGTAAAATGGCGCGGCACTGACATCGAGCCCGCTTTCACGCTGATAGCTCTGCACCACCTCGGCGCGCGTCAGGCTGCCCGGCAGCGCCGTAACCCCCAGCCCCAACGCGCGGAACATCGGGGCATCACCGGCCTCCACCCAATAGGCGAGGGTGGTGCCCAGATCCATGAGCGGATCGCCGATCGTGGCCATCTCCCAGTCGAGGATCGCCGTGACGTGGGGGGCTCCCTCCACTGAGGCGCTGGCGGCGACGACGAGATTGTCGAGCTTGAAATCGTTGTGAATGAGCGCGGCGGCCCGCTCGGGAGGGCGCTCCTGTTCCAACCACGCCGCCACGGCATCGAGGGCCGGCACGTCCGTGGTTTTCGCGGCGTGCCAGCGTTTGGTCCACCCCGCCACTTGGCGCGCGACGTATCCGTCGGGGCGGCCCATGGCAGCCAGCGGCCCCTCGGTGACCGGGATGCGATGCAGCTGTGCCAACGTCGTAATCACCGTCTCCGAGAGCGCCGCCAGCTGGGCCGGCGTGTGCGACGTCTCCGGCCAGAGCGCCTGCAGGTCAGCCGGACGACGCACGATCGTGCCCGCGACGTGCGCCATCAGGTAGAACGGCGCGCCAATCACCGTCGCGTCATCACAGCGGATGTACGGCATTGGCACCGGGATGCCGAGTGGATGCAGCGCGGCCAACAGATCATGCTCACGCCCCATATCGTGCGCGGTGCCACCCGAGACACCGCGTGGCGGGCGGCGCAGCACATACAGCGCCGACGTCTGATCCGGTGCGGTGACCTCCACCGCATACGTCAGGTTGGAAAAGCCCGCCGGGAACTGTCGCACCGTGAGCGTGGAGCCAACGGGCACACGCGCGGGGAGATGGGCCGTGAGCCACGACAACAGCGCCGATGGATCGAGCAGCGCGTCCGTCATCCAGCTCGATAGGGCTTGAGGGCGCGGCGGGCAATCACACTCTTGTGCACTTCATCGGCGCCGTCATAAATGCGCGCAGCCCGTTCGTGCCGGTACCACCAGGCTAACGGCGTGTCATCGGTCATCCCCAGCGCGCCGTGGGCCTGAATGGCGCGATCCAGCACACGCTGCAGCGTGTTGGCGACGAAGACCTTGATGTACGCAATTTCCTCGCGAGCGGCCTCCTGCCCCTGCTGTTCCATCTTGGCGGCGGCATCGAGCACCAGCAGTCGTGCGGCGTGAATCTCCATGCGCGAATCGGCAATCCAGAACTGCACGCCCTGTTTGTCCGCGAGGAAATCACCCGGTGCGAGCTCTCGCGAGACGACGCGGCGACACATCAGATCGAAGGCGCGTTCGCAGATCCCAATCCAGCGCATGCAATGATGGATACGCCCAGGCCCCAACCGCTCCTGCGCGAGCGCAAAGCCTGCGCCCGGCCTCCCCAAGACATTGGCGGCGGGCACGCGCACGCGATCAAAGGTGACTTCGGCGTGACTGGCCCAGCCACCGCCAGCCTCACCCATGACGGCAATATTGCGGACCAAGTGGTAGCCCTCGGCGGGCAACGGCACGAGCAGTTGCGTCGCCCGGCGGTGCGGCGGCGCATCCGGTTCGGTCACGGCCATGACCACCACAAACCCTGCGCCATCGGCACTTGACGTAAACCACTTATGCCCCGTGATGACATAGTCCTCGCCATCGCGTTCCGCGCGGGTGGAGAGCATCACCGGGTTGGAGCCGGCATGCTCCGGTTCCGTCATCGCAAAGCAGCTGCGGAGCTCGCCGCGGGTCAGCGGCGCGAGGAACTGCGCCTGCTGCGCCGGCGTGCCGAATTGCAGCAACAGCTCCATGTTGCCGACGTCCGGGGCCTGGCAATTACAGACGTAGTGGCCGAAGGGCGTCCAGCCCAGCACCTCGGAGAGATGGGCATAGGCCACGAGCGAGAGGCCGCGGCCACCGTGCGCCTCTGGCAAGAAGGGCGCCCAGAGGCCCAGCGCCCGGGCCCGCTCGCGGAGGCTCCGCAGCAGCGGCTCCGCCTCCGCCCACGGGCGATGGAGCAGCTGCGCTTCGTGCGGCACGACCTCATCACGAATGAACGCGCGCGCCGTTGCGAGGAGCGCGTCCAACGCGGCGCCCGAGAGCCCGCCCGAACCGACGGTAGTCGTCACGCGAGATACCCACCGTCGACCATGTACACGCCACCGGTGCAATAGCCCGCAGCATCCGACGCGAGGAAGAGCGCCAAGCCGGCGACATCATCCGGCACGCCAATGCGGCGGATCGGCTGATGATCCAGCACCTGCGAGGCGATCTCCGGATCCTGCCAGAGCGCCTGACTGAACTTCGTGCGAATGAGCCCGGGACAGATCACATTGGCCCGGATGCCATCGGCGCCCCACTCCTGCGCCATCACTTTGGTCAGTGAAATCAGCGCCGCCTTACTGACGCTGTAGAGCCCAAGCCCCGGCTCCGGTGAGACGCCACCAATGCTGGAGATGTTGACGATCGCGCCGCCGCCACGCTGTGCCATCACGGTATGCGCGGTCCGACAGAGCTCGAGCGGCCCCTTCACGTTTACCGCAAAGATCTTGTCGAAGGCGTCATCGCCCGTCTGCTGCAACGGCCCAAAGACCGGATTCGTCGCCGCGTTGTTGACGATGATATCAATGCCATCGAAGTGCTCCACCGTGCGGGCCGCCACGGCATGCGCATCAGCCGCGCGTCCCAGATGCGCGGCCAGCCCCACCACTGTCAGTCCATCCGCCGTGAGCGCCTGCACGGCCGCATCGACATGCTCCTGCTTGCGACTCGTGATCATCACGCGCGCGCCGGCCCGAGCCAGTGTGGTGGCAATCGCCAGACCAATACCACGCGTTCCGCCGGTGACAATGGCGACTTTACCATCGAGCCGCATCCGGGCTGCGGCATCTTCAGCGCGTGGGACCAACGGTTCATGCATCGACACAGGGACTCCTGCGCAAAAATGGACACCCTACGGAACCGATCGGCGGGGATCCCGCGCCGCACGTTCCGTACGTGGTCTGCCTAGCGATCCAATCGCGTGACGCGCCCGATGGGCGGCGCGACAATGCGCCCGTGCATGCCATCGAGATGCTGCAACACCAGATCCACCGTCCGCGGTGCCGCCGAGGGCATCGCTTCCATCGCCTGACAGGCGGCAGCGGCTTCCGGGATCTTGTAGCCATCACCACCGCGACAGGCCGGATACGTCACAAAGGTCACCCGCACGGTGTCGGTGGGGGCCAGCGGCCGTCCATCGTCTCGCTGGAGCTGGCCAACGATCCGGTCTCCCGACGGGCGTCGGGCATCGAAGGCAAAGCGCACGCCACTCACCTGCGGATACGGGCCGCTCCCCAGACCATGCAGGCCAATGCCATTCTCGAGCAGCGTGCGCAGCCGGGCACCCGTCAGCGGAAAGGTGACCGCGCGCGTTTCGTCGGCGAAAAGAAAGATCCCTTCGATCATGTGCCGCGTGATCGGTCCGGCCGCCATGATGTCATCAAAGCGCAACCCCCCGGAGTTGATCAGCGCGACGTCGGCCTTGGTGCCCGCGCGCATCGCATCCACAATCAGATTGCCAAAGCGGCTTTCCCGCTTGGAGATCGAATCGACGGCATTGATCGGTTCCGGCGCGATCCCCAGCACGCGATCGGGACCAATGCGGCGCGTCAGCGTATCGCGCCACCGCGCCACCGTTGCGGCGGTGCGCGCATCGTCGCGCATGCCACGACCTATGCGGAACACCGTGTCACGCAGTTGCCAGCCCGTGCCCTGTTGCGTCGCGGTCACCAGCACGGCGGTCCGCGCATTCGACACCGCTTTCACCAACAGGCGGCCGTCGCGCATGGTGCGCCGACCGTCGTGTTCATGCCCGCCGAGAATCACCGGGATCCGCGGTTCCACCGTGAGCGTGTGTTGATCTTCGCCAATGAACCGGTGCGTGAGCGCCACGACCAGTTCAGCGCCGGCGGCGGTCACCGTATCCACCAGCGCGGTGGTGGCCGAATCGGCATGTCGGCATTTCACATAGGCCGGATAATCGCGCACCACGGTGGTACCGATAATCCCGACCCGCACCCCGTTCACCCGCAGCGTATCCCAGCCACGCACCCCGGGGAACGCCCGTCCGTTCGTCTCACCACAATTCCCCGAGAGCCAGCGGAAGCGGGACTCGCCAAGGCGCGCGACCAGATTATTTCGGGAGCCATCGAACTCGTGATTCCCGATCGTGGCATAGTCGAGGCGGGCGGCGTTAAACGCATCGACCATCTGGGCGCCGCCGTACCACTTCCCCAGGACGCTGGGGGAGAGGACATCCCCCGCGAGTACAAAGAGCACGGGGGCCCCGGTGGCCCGCTCAATCGAGTCGCGCAGCGCGGCCACACGCGCGAGCCCACCCTGTCCATCACGAAGCGTATCGGCGACGTACACATCATTCACCAGCAGCATCCGAACGGTCCGCCCATTCGACGCCACCGGCGAGGCGGCGGAACCAGCGCCGGCGGGCCTCGCCGTCGAATGGCACGCGACTGACATCACCGCGGCAAGCACGGTCGCGCCAGCCCGCACGGCGCGCAGTGATCGCCGCCACGCAGCGCTCACCGCGCGTGGCCCCACGCCATCACCTGCATGCACCACAGTCGTCACCGCAGCGTCTCGTGCAAAAAGTCCAACGTGCGTGTCCAGGCGAGCGCGGCCGCCTCAGCGTGATACACTTTGGGGCGGCTGTCGTTGAAGAAGGCATGCCCCGCATCGTAGTGATGCACCGTGCAGGTCGCACCAGCCCGATGAATTTCCGCCTCCAACGCATCCGTCTGGGCGCGCGAAATGGCCCCATCATGGTCGCCGAAGTGCGCCAGCACGGGGGCACGCATCGTGGAGAGATCCACCGGGACGCGCGGATTAAAAACCCCGTAGAAATCCACCACGGCATCGATCACATCGGGGTGCGCTGTCGCACCGTACAGGGCGAGCTGTCCGCCCATGCAGAATCCCATGGCCGCAATTGCCTTCGGCTGCACCGCGGCGTGTGCTCGCAGGAACTCCGCACCGCCGCGCAGTGCGCTGGCCGTAAACGGGAGATCGATCGACATCATGAGACGCTGCGCCTCATCAGGGCTGGTGGCCGCTTCTCCGCGGTACAGATCCGGGGCGAGTGCGACGAACCCGGCCGCGGCGAGGCGGTC
Source organism: Gemmatimonadaceae bacterium (assembly GCA_037134115.1). Classification (GTDB taxonomy): domain Bacteria; phylum Gemmatimonadota; class Gemmatimonadetes; order Gemmatimonadales; family Gemmatimonadaceae; genus Gemmatimonas. Next base: position 37,127 of record JBAXMW010000011.1, read on the forward strand.
CGCCACGTCCTTGATGTGATCCACCAACCCCCACCATTCCTGCAGCACCAGCACGCCGGCGCCATGCCCACTGGGCGGCACCGACAGATAGCCGTGGGCCGTTCCGCCGTTTGCCGCAAACTCCACCATGGATCCGTGCATCACTTCTCCCGTTGACCTGCCCCGCGCACTCCGCGGACGTCAGCGCGAGCGGCGTCGCCCGCGCGCGGACCTCACTCCGTGACCACCTCACCGCGGATGGCAAAAAGCCGCGCCACCGCCTGCCCAATCTTGTTGTTGGGGGTGCTGGCTCCCGCCGTGATCCCCACGCGGAGCGCCCCCTCCAGCGGAATCCACGGGGCCTGCGTTCCCTCGGCGTGATGCGGTCCGATTTCCCGGAAGCGCACCGTATTGGCATCGATATCGATGTCGTCGGGATCGGCGATGTGATACGTCGGCACCTGCTCCGCGCACAGCGCCGCGAGCGAGATGGTGTTGCTCGAGTTGTAGCCACCCACCACGACCATCAGATCCAGCGGTTCCTGCAACAATTCCACAACCGCATCCTGACGATCCTGCGTCGCGCTGCAAATCGTGTCAAAGGTGCGGAAATGCGCCGCACGGTGCGCGTCGCCGTACGCGCGCGCCATCGCGTCACCCACCGCCGCGCCGATCGCCAGCGACTCGCGCGCCAGCATCGTCGTCTGATTGGCCACCCCGATGCGCTCCAGATGCAGCTCCGGATCGAAATGATCCGATGCCGCGCGCGCAAACTTCTCGAGGAACGCCTCGCGCGTGAGCGGCGGATGCGCCGTCGGCAATCCCGCGCGGGCCTCGATGTACTTCATCACCAGCTCCGCCTCCGCCATATCGCGGACCACGAGATACTGCCCCCCAGGAAACTTCTCCACCTGCGACGCCGTCGCCCGGGTTTCCTCGTGGTAGTACTTGCCGTGAATCAGCGACGTGAAGCCATCACGGGCGTACACCTCCACCCGCTTCCAGACATTCAGCACCGACCCACAGGTCGTATCCACGATCACGCACCCCAGATCGCGCAGCGTCTGGAAATCCTGAATCGTGACGCCGAACGCCGGGAGAATGACGACATCCGTCGCTTCCACGGCCGAGTAGTCAAAGCCCTTGCCGCTCGCGGGCAGGAACACCACGCCCATCTCGCGCAACTTGGCATTCACATGCGGATTGTGAATGATCTCGCCCGCGAGAAAAATGCGGCGGTCCGGAAATTTCCGGCGCGTCTGGTACGCGTAGTCGACCGCGCGCTCGACGCCGTAGCAGAAGCCAAATTCCTTGGCGAGACGCACCGTCGTCGAACCGGCGACCAGCGTGTACTCGTTCGCCCGCAGGCGATCCACCAGATGCCCGGTGTAGTCGGCGGCCAGCGTGTCCTGGACCTCCGCCTTCAGACCAAAACCCTTGCGGACGTAGGTGCCGTCGGCCGCGCGCGTGTGATCGGGAGTCATATCAGCCATCCCCCAATCTAGCAGCCGATGAGTCCTCCTGCCCGCGGGCGTACCACGCACGGGCCGCCTCCTGGCTGCAGGCAAAGGGAGCGAGGCCCGCCTGCATGGCGGCGGGGAGTGGCTGCTTCTGAAAGTGCGCCCGATCGACGCACACCACGACCATCGCCGCGCTCGCCACCAGTGTGCGGCGGGCGTCGGCATACATGTCGATCGTCATCGTCATCGACGTCGTCCCGAGTCGCGAGACGTACACCGTCAGCGTCAGCAGCTCATCGATCTGGGCCGGGGCGAGATAGTCAATGCTCAGGTGCCGCCGAGGCATCCAGAAGGTGGGATTCTCGAAAATCTCGTCGTAGGGCATCCCCGCGGCGCGGAGCAGCTCCTGCTCTGCCAGCTCCACCATCCGGGTGAAGGCGCTGAAGCGCATGATCCCCACGAGGTCGACGTCCGCCCACCGGACGCGCTCCTGACAGACAAACGGGAGAGGCTGGGTCATGCCGCAATGTGGCGCGCCGCCCCCCCGCGCGACAGGACGGGCAGTCGTGGACACCGCTGTCGGGGATTCCCTCTGGTGCGGCGCGCTGCCGCCCACGATCCTGACCGCATGTACTCCTCACTCCTCGTTCCGATCGATGGCTCGCCGGCCAGTGCCCGGGCCATCACCGTCGCCGCCTCACTCGCTCGGCGCACCCAGGCCACCGTCCATGTGGTCTTCGTCAATGACCCCAGCGCCTATATCCCCTTTGTTCCGGGGGAGATCGCCGTGCCGGTCTACGACGCCGACCTCATCCGCGAGCAGCGCGAGGCGTCCGCCCAGATCCTCCAGCGCGAAGTCGCGGCCCTCGAACATCAGGGGATCCGTGCCGTCGGCACCCTGCTCGATGGCACCGTGGTCGAGGCCTTGCTCGAACATGGGCAGCAGATGGCCACGGAGCTCACCATCATGACCACCCACGGTCGAGGCGGCTTCACGCGACTCCGGCTGGGCAGTGTGGCCACCAGCTACCTCACCCGCGCCACCACGCCGGTCCTCCTGCTCCATCATCACGATCACGCCTATGGCACCGAGGCGGCGCCGGCGGGGACAGATCCCGCCGGGACAGACGCCGCCGGGACAGACGCCGCTGCGACGCCCCCCGCCGCGACAGATCTGGCGACGCTGCTTCCGACCGCCCCCTTACTCTGTCCGGTTGACGGCTCGGGGTTCAGTGAAGCGGTGCTCCCGCACGCCGTCCAGTTCGCCGAGGCCTGCGGGATCGGCATGGCGCTGTTCAGCGTCGTGCTCCCACATCCGGTCCCGATGGCCCCATTCGGCGCCGACGTCCTGCTCGCCGATCCGGCCTTTCTCGAACAGGACGAACGGGACCGGGCCGCAGAGCTGACCCGCCTCGCCGCCACCTGCCCGGCCGGCACCACGATCCATCAGGTCACCGACATGAGCGCCGGCCGCGCGATTCTCGACGAAGCGGCTCGGATTGGCGCCGGGGCAATATCGATGGCCACACATGGTCGTGGCGGCATCGCCCGGGCCGTTCTGGGGAGTGTCGCCGATGAAGTGATCCGGCACGCCCATGTGCCGATCCTCGTGATTCACCCCGCCGACGCGTCGGATCGGCCGAAGTAGTCGGGCGCGAGCCACGGCGCGAGGGCGTACGTCACCAGCGGTTCGTACGCCCGCTGCCGGTCCACCAGCCCCGCGGTCAGAATCCCCACTGCCCCTCGGCCATGCTTCGTGCCAACCGTGTCGGCGACGGCGTCCATCGCGTGGCCCAGCTCCTCACCGGCGCGGATCCGATCGGCGACGATCCTGGGGAGCGGCATCGCTAGCGACCCACCCAGCCCGTGCTGTCCGTGGCGATCGATCGCCGCCGCCCACGCACAGCTGCGGAGCGTGCCATCCGCCTCCCAGACCACGCCCCCTTCCAGACCGATCGCCAGCGTCGCCTCTGGGACCAGCGCCAGCGCGCCCGCGGCCCGCGTGCGCGCCCCTGCTTGCGTCTCCGCATCGCCCACCGGTTGGTCCGGCACGCCACTCGCCGTGGCGATCCCCTCCACCACACACCCCGGCCAACAGCGCTCCGCCACGGCGCGGACCGCGGCGATTTTCACCGGATTGGTGGACCCCACGACGATGTGCTGCATACGCCCCTGCCGAGGAAGAAGTGCGTCCGGACGCAGGTGACGCCAACAGGCGCCAACTGCTTCGCCCTAAATTACTTGCTTGCTGACACGTAGCATGGTAACGTGACCTGCCGAGATGCACGTCTCCCCCTCGATTGCGCGGCGGTCCCCTCTGACGGATCGGTCACCGCGTCACACGCCTGCGAATTCGCGCCTGTGGCTCGAGTTCGTGAACACGGACGCCGCGACGCTATCGACGCAGGTGTCGCCGTGGCGCGACCTCGATTCGCTCCTGGAGTGGCTGACGGCCCATGGCGCCATCGACGAAGAGCGCGCGGGCGGGATCAGCCGTCGGGCGATCCTGCAGCCTGCGGCAGCGGCGGCCACGCTCGTCGACGCCCGCCGGGTGCGCAGCGCCCTCCGCCTGCTCGCCGAAAAGGGCGGTCAGTCGGAGCGGGTCGTCGATGACGTGCTCGCCGAGATCAATCGCGTGCTGGGGCGCAGTGCGGGGACGCGACGGCTCGACCGTCAGCCCGATGGCCAGTATCAGCGGAGCTTCGTCCCCACCGGCGACGCCTTCGCCGGCCTCATGATCCCGGTCGTGGAATCGGCGGCGGATACGCTCGTCGCCGGCGATATCCGCCGCGTACGGCGCTGTGCCGAACCGCGCTGCCATCGGGTCTTTCTCGACACCACGCGCAATGGCCAGCGCCGGTGGTGCGACATGGGGACCTGTGGCAATCGCGCGAAGGCCGCGCGGCATCGGGCCAAGGTGCTCACCCCGCCCCCGCGGGAGCGTCCGCGTGCCCGGGGCTGACGCATGACGACCCCCCGGACCCCGATCACCCCCACGCGCGGCGTGGATCGCCTCGAACCGGCCGGCGATCTCACGCTTGAACGGGGCTTTGTGGCCACACTGCGCTGGCTCGTCGCCGAAGGCGATGTGCGTGGCGTCGAGCGGATCGCCGTCGAGCTGCGCGCCCTGCGCGAAGCGCTCGCCACCATCGACGAGACGCGCGCGGCGCGCGACGAATATGCGCGACGGGCCGCGGAGCTCGACAAGGAGCTGCAGGCGGCGCTGGCCGCGCTCGGGCCCGGCACGGCCATCAACGGCAATGGGACGCTCGTGCAGCGACTCACACGGTTGCGGGAGCGCTTGGCCGAGGACACCGCGACGCGCCGGCAGCTCACCCTGGAGCGCGACGCGTGGCGCTCGATGTGCACGCTGCTCACGCAGACCCGCGCACGTGTGCACACGTTGCTCGACGAAACCGAGCAGGAGCGTGATGCCCTCTCCGCCTCGCTCGACGTGATGCGCCATCGGGTCGGCGAGCTGATGACCATGCACGACGACGCCGCGCGGGACGCGGCGCACAGTCGGGGGGAGCTCCGCACGTTGCGGGAACAGCTCCGGCAGTGGAGTGGCACGGTGGAACGGGCGCTGCAGGAGCTCCAGACCAGCGCGCACACCCTCGCACATCCCCCGCGCGGCGACTGACGCCACTGCGGGGACGCCGGCGATCTGACCGTACGAGCCGTCAGATCGCGAGCAGCACGCGACGACCGTTAGGCGGTGAGTGACACCTGACGGGAGATCCCCTGCGGCTCAAGCACCGCATCGACCACCGACGCGCGCAAATAGCCCATGTCCACCGCGAAGCCGGCGAGCTTCCGCTGCAGCAACCGCCGCCCACGGAACAGCCGCGACTTCACGGTCCCTTCCGGCACCCCGAGCATCTCGGCGATCTCGGCGTAGCGAAGCCCCTTGAGATCGCTCAGCACCACCGCCGCGCGATACTCCTCGGGCAGCCCCTGCAGCGCCCGCACGACTTCGTCATCGAGGAAGGAATCGTAGAAGCGGCCGACTGGATCGGCCTCTCCCACCGCTTCGAAGAGCGCCCACCCCTCGGTGTCTTCCGGCTGCTGCACTTCGCGGGCGTCAATGCGGCGCTTCCGGCTCACAAAGACGTGGTAGAGGATCGTGAACAGCCAGGCGCGGATGTTGGTACCGAGGTGATACTGCTCCCAGCGCTCAATGGCGCGGAGCATCGTATCCGACACGAGGTCCTCAGCGTCGTCACGGGCCCGGGAGAGCTTGAGCGCGAACGAGTACAGCGCATCGAGGTGCACCAGCGCCTCGCGTTCGAACTGGGCCCGGCGTGCCACGCGGTCGGTCTCTGCCCGATCCGACTCACTGATGACATTCAGTAGCGCGGCACTGTTCACACTGACCATGGTGCTCCCCCGTGGCTGCGCCCAGCGCAGCGATCCCCCGTCCCCTGCCACCGTTGGAACCGACGTGTTCCCGATGGTGCCCATCCCCCGCCCGCGGCCCAACCGCGGTCCCGCCGCACAGTGCCGTTGCCGGCGCCCTTACTGCCCTGCGTGGCGCATCGACTGTACCGCACCGTCCCGCACATGCATGGCGATGAAGCGCTTGAGGTCGAAGGCGATCCCTTCCAACACGGTCAGGTCGCGCTTGACCCGCGTCATCAGCACCGCCCCTTCCAGCGCGGCGATGATGAACCGCGACAGCCGCACCGCATCGACATCGTCGTGGAGCTGCGGACGCGCTTCCCAGAGGAGCGAGCGGATCTGACTGGCCCACCGCTCAAAGACCGCTTCGATACGGATCCGGAACCCTTCGTGCGCATCGGCCAACTCGGCGGCCAGGTTGCCAAAGGGCGAGCCGCGGCGGCCCCCGGTTTCGGCTTGCAACGCCACGACCGCATCGATGAAGAGACTGAGCCGGTCGAGCGGATCGATCATCGGCTCGCGCAGGATGGCGAGGCCCCGTTCCGCGAACCGCTCGAACTGCCGGTTCAGGACTTCGTAGCCGAGTTCTTCTTTGGACTTGAAGTAGTGGTAGAAATGACTCTTCCCACTCAGCTTCGCGCCCTTGATGACATCGTCCACCGACGTGGAGGTGAATCCTCGTTCGGCGATGAGGGACGCAGCGGCGTCCAGGATCTGTAGGCGGCGTTCTGACATTATCCCTCAATATAGGACCGATTGGTCCAATAATCAAGCCAACGATCGATACCCGTGCAATCGATTGCTTGACAACGGCTTACGCGATCGCCACGTTGGCCAAATGCCCGAAAAATCGCCGAGCGGGTCCGCGAGTCCAAGACCAGACAGTCCGAGCGCTACGGGGCGCTCCGTCGAGGTGCTCCGCACCTACCTGACCCTTTCGCCCCCCTCAGCGCTTCGCCGCAGCCCACCACCAGGAACCGACGCGCATGTGCGCGAAATATCGGCGTGCAGTGTAACAGAATGGCGCCATTTATACGCCACCATTGGAGCACCATGGCATTGGCATGACCGGGATGCGTGGCCGGATGCCACCCTCGCGGAGCGGCTCGCCCGCCCTGCGGTCACGATCTATCGGCTGGAGCTGCCCGCCGGCGATACCATCGACACCGACGCAGGCTTTCTGGAGCTGGAACGCCACGAGGACGGCGCGGTGGAAATCGTCTACATCGGCGTGCGCACCGACCTCACCGGCCGAGGCCTCGGCGGCTGGCTCCTCACGGCGGCCGTCGATCAGGCGACGGCCCTGGGCGCCACCCGCGTCTGGCTCCACACCTGCACCCTCGATCACCCGGCCGCGCTCCCCAACTACCTTGCGCGCGGCTTCGTCACCGAACGCACCGAGCGCTACACCACGACCATTCAGGACTGACCGGGAGCGGCTGACTCTCGGCCGCTCCCGTTAGCGGCGACGACGCCCGCCGCCGCGTCCACCACGCCCGCCACCGCCCGGACCGCCGCCGCGACCACTGCCACCGTGACCACTGCCGCCGCGGCCGCCGCTCCCGCCGCCGCGGGACCCACCACCGCGGGGCCCTGACCGGCCGTCTCGCGCACCGTGCCGCCCGCTCTCCCGCCCCTCGCGCCGCTGGGTGGCCGCCTGCTGCCACGCTGCCCGCTCTTCATCGGTGTACGGATCGTCGAGCCGCTCCTGCAACGTGTCGAGATCGTCGGCACGCACCGAGCCGCGCTGCCCCCGCAACACCACAAAGCGCACCGGCCGGTCGAGCGACGGCACCTCCGACGGCGCCAGTGTGCGGGCGAGCTTCTCCGGCACACGGAGCCGGACCACCGGCGTCAGCGCCCCGTCACGCTCCTCCACATCGTACTCGAGCCCCACCGTGCGATCCCGCACCTCGACCGCCTCGGGGAGCGCACGCGCCTCGGCGCGCTGGGCCTCCGAGACAAACGTCCGGCGGTCCATGAGCAGCGGCAGCGCACGCACCGCCTCCCAGTCCCACGCCGAGTGCATTTGCGCGGCATACCACGCCGTGAGCTCAGCTTGCCCAAGTCGTGGGAAGGTGCCGCCCAGTCGACGCCAGATCTCGCGGATCTCGTCAATGACCGGCTGGTTTCGCCGCACCGCTGGATGCCGGAGCTGACCACGCGCCGCCGCATCGGCCAGCAGCTGGCGGATGTCCTGGATCAGCGCCTCTGGGAAACGCCCGAGCGGCTCCTGCTCACTCGAGAGCTCGAAGCCGTGGAAGGTGACACGCCGGCGCAGCAGCACGGGGTTCTGCTTCCGCTCCGGATCCAGCGCGAGCATGGGCGGATGCCGCTCCGCGTATTGCGCGAGCAGATCCATCGTGAGCTGCGTCCCTTCAATCGACGCGCGCGGAATGCCGAAGCGATCGGCGAAGTAGCGCAGGGACCCCGCCACCGCCCCCCAGCTCCCGCAGACACTCGTCTTGGAGACACGCGCCTCATGCCCGTCGACGGTGTGTTCCTCGACGACCAGATCGAAGGGCATGAAGCGCGCCAGCAGGTCCGCAAAACGCCGCCGCGCCGCATCCCCCGCCATCGGCATCGTGGTGGGGAGCGGCAGTCCGACACTGCGATACACACTCGCCATCGCGAGCGCCGCATCCTCCAGCGCCTTCACCAACACCCCGCGTCGCTCGGCCCACGCCGCAACCGCCTCGGGCTCAAACAAGTGGCGCGACAGCCCGTACACGTCCCCCACATAGCCGGCCGCGCGGAAGCCTTCGGCGTACACGTTATACGCCGTGAGATGATCACTGCCGCGCACCACGAGCCCTTCGAGATCACGCCCTTCCCGCGTCATGCGATGGAGCGAGTCAATGCCACTCATGACGCCCAGCATGGGAAGCAGATCGTCTTCCCCGTTCACGATCAACTCGCCCCACGCGCGATCCACCGGCAACGCTTCCACCGCACGCCCATACGCGGTGAGACGTCCCTGTTCCACCAGCCCGCGATGCTCGAGCCGCGCGAGCGCCTGCCGATAGGCCCCACGATCGAGCGGCACGGGCAACTCGAGCGCATCGGCGCGCACCCCCAACCCGGCGCAGGTGAGCGCCACGCGCTCCGAATCCCCCGCCAGCTGGAAATCCGGCGCGGTGGGACGGAGCGCCTCGAAGCGGATGTCGCGATCGCTCAGAATGAAGACGCGCCCCTGCGCGACACGCCCATGCACCCGCCCCGCCATCTGCAGGATTTCATTTGAGCCCAGATGCACGCGTGTCAGCACGTTGCGCCCGCGATCGATGACATTGGTGAAGCGCGTGTCATCAATGATCACCGTGTCGAGCCCCGGTACATTGAGCGCGCTCTGACCGGCCGCCGTCATCGCGAGGAAGAACGGCTTCGGAATGGTCCCTTCGAGGAAGGGGCGGATCACGCGGATCGGCTCCCCGCCATGATAGTGCGCCGCACTGATCAGCGGATACCGCGTGCGCACCCACTCAGCGGCTTCCTCCACGCTGGCGCGCGTGGGCAGGAACATCGCGACGCCGCGCTGACTGCGGACCATCTGCTGCAGGAACTTGTCATCGAGAAACTGGAGCGGCGCGGCCCGCTTCACCACCACCGTCGCCGCCTTGCTGGCATCGAAGGTGGAGACCTCCAGCACGTCGGCGCTTTCGAGATAACGGGCGTAGAACGTGGGATCGACGGTCGCCGACAACCAGATAAAGCGACAGCCGACCCGCTTCCCGAGCGCGAGACAGAGTTCGAGCTCGGCGCTCGTCTGATGGATCTCGTCGACAATCAGCGTGTCCTGCGGCAGGATGTCGCCATCCTGAAACCAGCGGCGCGCGATGCCCGTGGTGACAATCACCACGTTCCAACTCGGCGTGTCCGGGGTCGCTTCCCGTTCGCGATTCACCACCCCAACGCGCAGCGTGGTGGTGCCGAGGATCGTTTCAGCGATGGGGCGAATGGCGAGCGTCTTGCCGGAGCCGGTGCCGGCGACAATGCCGAAGCCCTGGCCGCTGGCGGCCAATCGCCGCAAGTCGTCACCGCGCGTGCGTTCGAGAAAGGTCTCGAGATGCAGGCCGACCGCGAGTTCAATCGTCTCGCAGGCCGCGCGCGTGGGCGCGATGACAATGACGCGCCCCGTGGGCGGCTTGGCCGCGACAAAGGCGTCGCGGTCTGGGGGTAGGTAGCGATCGCGAGTGGTGCGCACGTTCCAAGATACACGAAACGGGGGACGACTGGTGTCATCCCCCGTGTCATGCGGTGTATCGCTCAGCGGACCGCTGAGCGGTCCGCGAGGTCGCGGTTACCGCTGGATCATCTTGACGCGCTGCCCGTTCTGGAAGATTTCGATGCGATCGGCGCGTCCATCGCGATTGCTGTCGGTCCAGATCTGCAACAGGCCACCGGCCTGATCGAGGAAGATCGCCCGCCATGGCACCCCGCCCCGCCCCTGATCGGGGATGCGCAGCTGAAATTCGTTGGTGCCAAGCCAGGTCATGACTTCCGTGTTCTGTCGGCCCTGCGCGACATCCAGCACGGCGCGCATGGGCGGGAGCGTCTGCGGGTACGCCTTGGAGGCATACTCGGGGAGATCATCGCAGCGCCCGTCCTTGTCCTTATCGAGGCAGACCGGCGGCCCGAAGCGCGAATCATCGCACCAGCCGTCGCCATCCCGATCGAGACAGGTCGCCGACCCGTACCCGGGGGGCTTCACGCCGGACGCGCTGTTGAAGTAGCGCGGGTCGCCGAGGATGCCCTGCCCGGCCACCGCGCCGGCCACGGGGGTCGCCTGTCCAGTGGCCTGCCCGGCCGCAGCGCCAGCGGCGGCTCCGGCCGCGACCGCCGACGGGTCACCGAAGAGCTGTTCGTCAGAAATCCGGCGCTTCTCCCGCTCCGCGCGGAGCGCCCGGGGATCGACCGGCTCAATGTCGGGAGGCACCAGGGGCGCGCCACGTCCGGCCGGGGCCGCCCGGTTCGCGTCTTCGCCGTAGATGACCCGCCCGTTCGCCGGCTTCTTCTGGACGGCGGTGGCGCAATCGGTGGGCGCTGGCTGCTGGGCTGGGGGCACGCCATCGATCCAGACGCGGCACATCTTGGCCGGCGGCATGTACTCGCGCGGCACGATTTCCTGTTTGGTGGACACCCGCTGCGTTCCTTGCGCGGCCGCCGTCATCCCCGGCACCGCGCCCCCTAGGGTCACCACCAGCGCCACCGCGCCGCGCCACCATCCCTGCGTCATGCTGTCCTCCCGAAGTCCTTCAGACACCGCAGTCCCCGCCGACCCTGTTCAGGGCTGGGGGCCCTCACTGTCCTCAATTGTGGTCAGAAACAACACCGTCAGCTAGCGTCTAGCGCATAGACCGTGCCACCCGGTTCCTGCTGGGGAGAGTATCGGCAGATGCGGGATGGAACGCAAACGGGGACGCCCATGGGCGTCCCCGTTGCAACCGATCGTTCGATACACCGAAACGGCTTAGAAGCCGCCGCGGCCGCGACCCTGCGGCATGTTGGCCAGGTTCTTCTCGAAGATGGCGACCTGATCGGCGGTCAGCGCGGCCTTGAGGGCCTTGTTCCGCTCTTCCGTCATCGCCTGCATCTTGGCGCGTCCTTCGGGGGAACGCATCGCTTCCATGCCACCGGCCATCATTTCCTGCTGCGCCTTGGCCGCGCCCGCCATGATCGAATCGACCTTGGCCGTCTGCGCCGCCGTGAGGGTGATCCCCTCGAACATGCGGGTCTTCTGCTGCGCCATGCGCTGCTCGGGGCTCATGCCGCCACCCATGCCACCGCCGCCCTGGGCGAACGCGGGAGTAGCAACGGCCAGCGACGCGGCGACAACCGCCATGCGGAGTGCGAATTTCATAGGTTGGGTCCAGGAGTGAGTCGTTCGGTACCGCCGCCCGGGCGGACGCTCGGTGGTCATGGCACCTCACAGTGTACAACGCACGACCTCCCCAAAGTGTTAAGGCCGGCAGCGCAGTTCGCAACCGCGTGACTCTGGCGAAATGTCAACGAGAGTTTACAATTGCCGATTGTGACGCTCCCTTCATCCCCTGCCACGTCCGGGCTACCCCAGCCAACGCCGCGTGTCGCCCCTTCGGCCCCGGCGATGAGTGGCTTTGCCCCCCTGCCTCCTGGGCTCTCCGTTGGCGAATCACTGACCGATTCGAACCGGGTACCCGTGACGCCGCCGCCACCGCCGCCACCGCCCCCGGTCGATATTCCGGTGCAGTGGTTGCTCACCAACGGGTCAGCATCGACGCAGCATGCGCTCATACAGGAGTATGGGATCGGTGCGGCCCTGCCGCCGGCGGCGCTGCGCTATGCCGCGCGGCAGGGGTGGCAGCTCCTCGGGATGCACGACGGCGAAGGGATGTGGCCCGGCGGATGGCTCACAGTCCCCACGGGACCACACTTCGCGGGGATCGGTACCATCCCTGCCGTGAGGCGCCTCTTGGCGCTGGGATGGGATCCGGAGGGGCCGCCGCTCGCTGCCGCCAAACGACAGCTCTTTCGGCTTCTGGCCGAGGATGCCGATCCGACGGTGCTGGCGGAGCTGCGCCCGGCCGACGATGACGAGGCGGCAGTGCGGCGGGGACGCCTGATCTTGCGGGAGGCCGCCGCTGCCACTTTGGCGGAGGCAGGCTACGCCGAGGACCCACGCGTGCGGGGCGCCGCGCTGCGGCTCGTGCAGCGGGTGGGCCGGTACCTTGCCTCACCCCTGGCGGAGAAGCCGTGGGTCCGGGTGGGGAACCAGCAGGTGCTCCCCGAGGACGCGGCGCCGCCGTCGTATTGGTTCGTGCTGATGCTCGCCGCGATGCCGCAGATCCGCAGCGAGTCCCATGCGGTCGTCCGTGCTCTCGAGGCCTACCTCGCGCGGCCGTGGCCGCGCCAGCTCCCGGTGCAGCAGGTCGGGGGGCAGCTGCTCCCCCAGCCCCAGCTGGTCTTGGGTGACCCCTTGGCATCGCGCCATGAGCTGGACGCCGACACCCCGTCGGCGGTGGCGTGGCTCGACCTCATGGCGCGCCTCGGCTTTCTCCCACGCCATGAGGGGTGGCAGCGGTGGCTCGACCAGCTGCTGCACGACCGGGACCGGGCGGGCCTCTGGCATCCGCCGCGCTCGATGGCACTGCCGCAGGCGATTCCCGCGTGGGCGTGGTCACCACTGGGGATCGACGACCATCCGGAGCCGGCCACCGCCCTGGCCATTGATCTCACGCGGCGGTTGGGGACGATTGCCCGGCGTGCCGGCCGAGTCGTGCGGGCGACCTGAGACGGAATCGTCTGAGACGGAATCGGGGGAAGCCCTGACCCGGAGCGGGTACGGGCGATTAGCTTCCCCGTCACACTATGACTGGTCTCCTTGTTGACGATGCGGCGGACGGACCCACGTTTGCCGACCTGGGCCTCGCGCCCCCCCTGCTCGACGCACTCCGCGAAGCAGGCTATCTCCGCCCCACGCCGATTCAGCGCGAAGCGATCCCTGTCGCCCTCAAGGGGCGCGACCTGATCGGCCTCGCGCAAACCGGCACCGGAAAGACCGCCAGCTTCACGCTGCCGATCGTGAACCGGCTCTTGGGCGGTCCGCGCCGCACGCGCGTGCTGATTCTCACCCCCACCCGCGAGCTGTGCCTGCAGGTGGAGGAGAGCTTCCGGAAGTACTCGAAGTTCGCCCCCATCGACGTGATCCCCGTCTTCGGTGGTGTCGGCTACGAACCGCAGGAAAAGGCGCTGCGCCGCGGCGTTGATGCCGTCGTGGCGACGCCGGGTCGCCTCCTCGATCATCTCGAGAAGCGCAACGTCGACTTCTCGTACCTCGAGACGCTCGTCCTCGACGAAGCCGACCGCATGCTCGACATGGGCTTTGCGCCACAGCTCAACCGGATCGTCGAACAGATCCCGCGCTACCGGCAGACGCTGCTCTTCAGCGCCACCATGCCCCCCGAAGTCGAAGCGCTCGGGCGGAAGTATCTCCGGAAGCCGGTGGTCGTGCAGGTGGGGCGTCGCTCCTCGGCGGCCACTACGGTCACGCACGCCGTCTATCCGGTGCCGCGGCACCGGAAGAACGAACTGCTCGTCCACCTGCTGAGCGCTCACTCGCACGATTCGGTGTTGGTCTTCACGCGCACGAAGAGCGGAGCCGATCGGGTGGTGCAGGATCTGCAGCGTGCGGGGATTCAGGCCGGTGCCATGCATGCGGACAAGTCGCAGAAGGACCGCATCAAGGCGCTCGACGACTTCAAGTCGGGGGCGCTCCGGGTGCTGGTCGCCACGGACATCGCCCAGCGCGGGCTCGATATTTCCGGGATCTCGCACGTCATCAACTTTGATGTGCCGCAGCAGCCGGAAGACTACGTGCACCGCATTGGCCGGACGGGGCGCGCCGCCTCCACCGGCGATGCGTACACGTTCATGTCGGCCGAAGACATCGGCATGGTGCGCACGATTGAGCGGGTCATTGGGCAGGAGATCCCGCGCGTGAGCGTCCCGGGCTTCGATTTCGGGACCACCGCCGCGCCGTAACGGCCGGCGGTCACTCGGGCGACGCCTCACCATCGCACCCGTCCCAGTCGTGACACGGTGATCGTGTCATGACTGGCCCCACGGGAGAGGGTAATCCGTGAATTCGCGGCGCCATACGCCAACCCCGACGGCTGGTAGGCGAGCGAATCCCGTGTCACACTGAGCTGCACGGCGTACTGCGCCTGCACGGCGAGACGCGCCAGCGTGTCCGCCCCGCAGTGCACGAGAATGGCTCCCTGGGCGGCATCCACCCGGACCGCTGTGCGCATCCCAACGGCGGCCGCGCGGTCCCGGGCCATCGCCAAGAGCGACGCCACCTCGCGGGCTGCTCCGTGAACGGCCAGCGCATCGCGGAGCCGAGTCCCGGCCGAGACGATGGTGGCGGCACCGATCGCCAGCAGACTCATCACCAGCACCAGTTCGATCAGGGTGTACCCGCGCGGCGCAGGCCGCGGAGGGCATGCGCGCACCACCGGTGGCGCCTGAACGCGTATTGTCCGATTGTCGGCGGCTTGCTTGGCGGTCATCCGGGTAGCATGGTGCAATGGCGTCGGCGATACGCCGACCGAAATCGCGCTTGGCATATCCTTTTCCTGCCGCTGATGTCGCCTGTTGCTTCCCCCGCCTCCGTCGACCGGTCCGCCATGACCCGCCCGTCCGCTGCCACACGCCCCACGCCACGCCGCCGATCACTGTCCACGCATCAGCGCCGTGCGCTCCGTCGGATCTTCATGCTGCAATCGTTTACAGCGCTGGGAATTGCCCTCGCGGGCTGTCGGGGTGTTGTCCCGCAGGCGAACACCGATGTATCCTCGGGACAGATGGTGATGGACCTGGGCACGTCGGTGATGCAATTGCGCGAGGACAATGCGCTGTTGCAGGCACAGATTGATTCGCTGCGGGGCGCCGTCGCGTACCAGGACACCATCCTCCGTCAGCTCGCCACGCAGGCCAATGTGCCGATGCGTGTCCCCGGGCCGACGGTGCCCTGATTCCTTTCGGTTTCGATCTCTCGTCTCATGCGCATTGCGCTGTCCACTGGGGGCGGTGACGCCCCGGGCCTCAACGCCGTCATTCGTGCCGCCGTGCTCTCTGCGCGAACCCGTGGCTGGGACGTTCTCGGCATCAAGCGGGGCTTCTCCGGCTTGCTGGGCGAGGACGAAGTGGTGCCACTCACCGCCGACACGGTGAAGGGGATTGGCAGCCTCGGCGGCACCATTTTGCGCACGACCAATCGGGGCAGCCCACTCGCGTATCCGGTGCAGCGTCCGGATGGCACGTGGACCACGATCGATCGGTCGGATGAGTTGGTCGAGAACGCCCGCAATCTCGGCATCGAGGCGATCATCTCGATTGGGGGCGACGGCTCCCTCAAGATCGCGTCGCAGCTCGAAGCGAAGGGGATGCGCATTATCTGTGTCCCGAAGACGATTGATAACGATGTCGCCGGCACCATCACGACCTTCGGCTTCGACACCGCGGTCAACACGGCGATGGAAGCGATCGACAAGTTGCACACCACGGCGGAGTCACATGACCGGGTGATGGTGATCGAAGTCATGGGACGCGAGGCTGGCTTCATTGCGCTGCATGCCGGCGTCGCCGGTGCGGCCGATGTCATTCTGGTGCCGGAAATCGCGTGGGACATCGAGAAGGTGTGCGACAAGATTTTGGCGCGCGACGCCGCGGGCCAGCGGTCGAGCATCGTGGTGGTGGCGGAAGGCTCCAAGCCGCGCGGGGGCAGCGAGTCGATCATCGGTGCGTCGTTGCCGGGCCAGGAACGCCGCCTGGGTGGGATCGCGGAGCGCTTGGGTTACGAAATTCAGCAGCGGACAGGGAAGGAAACGCGGTCGTTGGTGCTCGGGCATTTGCAGCGCGGGGGCGCCCCCACCGGTTACGATCGATTGCTCGCGACGCGCTTTGGGGCGGCGGCAGTACAGGCGGTGGCGGACAAGCAGTGGGGGACGATGGTGGCATTGCAGTCGCCCCATCTGGTCTGTCTGCCCATTGCCGATGTGTTGCGGGAAACCAAGCGGGTTGATCCCACACATGACGTTGTGCAAGCGGCGCGCATGACCGGGATTTCCTTCGGCGACTAAGTCACGCTACACGCTAGAAGCTACACGCTAGACGCTAGACGCTACAGGCGGCGGACTTCCTCCGCCGCCTGTAGGACACGGGCGATATCGGCGGAGACCGCCCGGGCCTCCTGGGTGGCCCGCTGTACCGAATCGCTCGCCGCACCCACGCCCATGGTGCGCAGCTTCAAGACATCGAAGCAGAGCGTGCGGAGCGCGAGCGAGGCACTCTCGCGCTGCCGCTGCAAATCGGCACGCTGCGCGTGCAGCTGCTCCCACGCCGTTTGCTGCGCCAGCAACAGCTCGCGCTGCGGATCGTCGGCGGCGAGGACCGCCAGCCGTTCGGCAAACTGGGCTGGGGAGTCGCCAGCAAGATGGCGATCGAGCTGCTCGAGCGTCGCGGTGAGCATGCTGATGCGCGTGACCAGCGCATCAGCCGTCGCATCGACATCCGGGACGAGCCCACGATCGGTGCTCGTCAGTTGTGCCGTGACGTCGGCAATGGCGAGGCGATCGTCAAGCGCCTGCCGCACGGCGGCCCCATGCGGTGACGCCAACACGGCCGGCGGTGCGAGCTGCGCCAGCCGATCCGCCATCGTGATCGGGGCCGCCGGCAGGGGATCGAGCCGCAGCAGCTGACGCCAGGTGAGCCCATATCGATCCAATCGGCGCCGACGGCGCCAGAGCTTCATCCAGAACGCCCCCACCGGAAAGACAAACCACGGAAATTGCGGGGAGGTAAAGGCGTTGATCAGCAGCATCATCAACGACCAGATCACCGTCCGCACCAGCTCGCTCCGGAACCGCTCCAGCGCCTGCTCCGCCGCGGTCCGCGTGTCCGCGATACGCGTGTCCTCGGCCGACGCCGATGGCGCCAGGACGCTGGCCGCACGCGGTGCCGGTGCCGGTGCCGGTGGGGCGATTGATGGCGTCGGCAGTGCCGCAGGGATCGGTGGCACAGACGGGGCGGCGCCGGTGTGCTGCAAACTGCCATCGCGCCGCACGCGACGGAGCGCATCCCGCAGCACGAGCGCACTCGGCCACCGGTCCTCCGGCCGCTTCTGCAGACACTGCTCAATGATGGCCGCGAGCGCCGGCGGACACTCTGGGCGCAGACTCAGCACGGGACGGACCGTCGCGCTGAGATGCATCGCCAGCACTGCTGCCGGCGAGGGCGCCTCGAAGGGCACCCGTCCGGTGAGCATGAGATAGCCGACCACGCCAAGCCCATAGAGATCACTGCGGCCGTCGATCTCGCGATCCCCGGTGGCCTGCTCGGGGCTCATGAACACGGGGGTGCCCATGGCCATGCCCGTCTGCGTGAGCCGATCGATATGTTCGCGCGCGCGCGCGATCCCGAAATCCGTGACGAGGGCGTTCCCGGCGACTTCGTCGAGCAGGATGTTATCCGGCTTGATATCGCGATGGACCACCCCGGAGGCGTGCGCATAGGCCAGCGCATCGGCCACCTGCTCGAGGATGCGCGCCACCACCGGGAAGGGGAGCACGGGTTCGCGCAACAAGCGCGCGGTCAGGCTTTCCCCCTGCACCAGTCCCATCACGAAGCAGGCGAGCCCCGGCTCCTCATGGACCGCGAGCACCGGCACGATGTGGGGATGATTCAGACGCGCGGCGGTTTGGGCCTCGCGCAAAAACCGCAGCCAGAGATCGGGGCGATAGCTCGCCTCGGGGAGCAGCACCTTGAGCGCCACATGGCGCCCGAGTCGGACCTCTTCGGCGGCGTACACGACGGATGTGCCGCCGCGGCCGAGCTCATGGCCGACGATGTATCGGTCGCCGAAGGCCGCCACCACGCGGTCGCGCAAGGCGCCCGCTTCATCCGACGCACCGCGAGACGCCATCGGGTTTACGAGGGCGAGCTGGACCGACCGCGATCCGTCGCCCCACCAGCGTGGGTCAGGGCCTCCGACGCCGCCAGTGTATCCAACTGCCGACGCACCTCCTGCACGGTGCCGGTGCCCATCCGCAGCGCATCCATTGACCGCCGGAGCGCCTCCATCTGGTTCCGGAGCGTTTCGAGTTCGCCATGGCGCCGCTCCCGCCGTGCATGCTGATCGACGACCAGACGGCGATCACGACGCAGCTGTGCCAATCGGCGGACACGCGCATCACTGCTCACCGCATCATGCGGATTCGCCTCCGCTTCCAGCGCGGCGATCTCCCGATCGATCTGCCCCGCCCGATCGTTGGCGAGCAAGGGCGTCAACATCGCCAGATCATCGGTCGCCGCTTGCATCGCCGTCACCACTTGGCCGGTGATGCGCGCCACATCCCGCAAGGAGCCGCGGGCGTCCGACGGCAGCCGTTCCAACAGCCGCTGGACCTCCGTGCCTAATGCTTTCGCGCTGCGCGATGCGCCTTCATAGTCGCCGAGTGGTCGCGCCGCCGGCACACTCCCGCGGCGCTCGCCACGCGCAGCCCCACCGGCAGCCGGGGTACCAAAGAGCGGCGTCCGCACCGACAGCACCCCTTGCAATGGATTCCGGATGGGGCGGCCGATGGCGCGCAACTCCTCGCGGCGGCGCGCGCTGAAGGTCGCATGCACATACTCGCCGAACTCTGAGAAAACTTCGCCCAGCATCCGGTCCGTAGGCTGCCGCAGGACGTCATGCCAGTCGAAGCCCTTGCTCCAAAGCTTCGCGTACATCCACGCGATGTAGACCGTCCACAGCGCCGTGAGTCCAAAAAAGTCCTTCGTCGGGCTGAGCACACTGACCACCACGAGGGCGGCGTTGACGATCAAATACGTGCCAAACTTCTTGCGGAAGCCACGCACCGGCTCCGCTTCCCAGCGATCCTGCTCATCGAGCGTGGGCACATAGCCGTCGCTAGCCAGCGCGGGGGAGGCGCTCGGCGCGCCCGGCACCATCGGGGCCGCGGCGGCCGGCGCCACGCCGGTCCGCGCGGTATACGCCGGCGCCACATACGGGGCAGCTGACGCCCCTGCGTGGGGCGCCCCGCTGAGGGGATTGGCCCCGCGCGGGCTGCCCCCGAGGGGCATGCCGCCGAACGGTGGGACCGGCGCGGGGACGCCGGTGGCATACGACGACGGCGAGGCCAGCGTGGGATCAGTCGCCCGGAGCGCCTGCACAAACTCGGTCGCCGACTGGTACCGATGCTCGGGCGCCTTTTCCAGCAGCCGCATGACGATCTGCGCGAGATCCGCCGGGGCATCCGGTCGCCGGTTCGCCACCGGGACAGGCGCCTCGGCCAAGTGCTTCACCAGCAGCGCCGGGGTGGCCGTCCCCGTAAATGGGGGCTCCCCGGCCAGCATCTGATAGGCCACGATCCCGAGCGAGTAGAGATCGCTCCGCGCATCGAGATCCCGATCCCCAGAGGCCTGCTCCGGGGACATGTACGCCGGGGTCCCCAGGGCGATCCCGGTCGCCGTCAGGCGGGCCGTCTCCCCCGAATCGGAGGCGGCGCGGGCAATCCCGAAGTCCGTGACAAGCGCCCGGCCATCGATCTTATCGATGAGGATATTGTCGGGCTTGATGTCCCGATGGATGACCCCGCGGGCGTGGGCGTAGGCGAGCGCTTCCCCGACCTCCAGCAACCAGCGACGCACCTCGGGCACCGGCAGTGGCCCACGCAGCTGGACCTGCCGGGCGAGGTTGTCCCCGTCAATGCAGGCCATCACGAAGAACACCAGGTTGCCCACCTCATCAACCGAGTAGATGGGCACGATGTTCGGATGGCTCAACTGGGCGGCCGTTTCGGCTTCCCGCAGGAACCGCGAGCGGACATCCCGCCGGAATGACAGCTCCGGCGGCAGCAACTTGATCGCGACCGGCCGCTTCAGCCGCTTGTCGCGGGCCCGGTAGACAATCCCCATCCCGCCGCGCCCGATCTCCGACTCCAGTTCATAGGTAGCGCTGAGCGCGCCCTCCACGTGAGCGCGGAGTTCGGCATCGTCAGCAGCGTACGCGTCGGCGTCGGACACTCGATGGGATTAAAGGGGAGTCAAATCACTGGCAGAAGTGTAGCACCGGGGGAAATCGGAGGACAACATGGCCGGCGCAGCACCCGGCGGTGGTCCGGCCCGGAACTGGCACCTTGGCAGGCCGTACGTCAGGAGGTCAGGAAAAAGTTGCAAACTCTGCCCGGATGGCGTAAACCACACGGTGCGGAACGTGCCCCGATGATGGCGCACTTCTCCTTCAGCAACAGGATCGATCGCCATGGGCCAGCGCCAGACTCTCCCTGTGTTGCCGCTTCGCGGCACCGTCATGTTCCCGGGAATCACCGCGCCGATTTCGGCCGGTCGCCCCGGCACCCTCCGCGCCATTGAAACGGCGGTCAAGGGGGATCGGCTCGTCTTTGCGGTCGCCCAGCGCGACAACACCGAGGAGCCGACCCCGGACATTCTCTACACCACCGGCGTCATCGCGCGGATCGGCCAGATCCAGCGCGGGCTGGGGGGCGTCCAGCTGCTACTCCAGGGCGAACAGCGGGCCACGGCCCTCCAGTACGCCGAGCAGGATGGGCACCTCACGGCGGTCATCGTGCCGTCGGAAGAGATGATGCCGCTCGATCTCAAGGACCCAGCCTTCGAGGCGCTCCATAAGGAGGCGCGCGAACGCGCCGCCGAGCTTGGGGAGAAGCGAGGACTGCCGGAAGAGGTCGTCCGGCAGGTCCTCGACTCCGTCGACGATGCCGGCCGCTTCTCCGACCTGGTCGCCGGTTATATCGAGCTGACCGTCCCGGAGAAGCAGGGGCTGCTGGAGACGCTCTCCGTGGAGGAGCGGCTCCGTCGCGTGCTGGTGCATGTGCAGCGGCAGATCGGCCTGCTGGAAGCACAAGAGGATATCAAGTCGCAGGTCCAGGAAGAGCTGGGCGAGCGGCAGCGGGAGATGTTCCTCCGCGAGCAGCTCAAGGCGATTCAGAAGGAGCTCGGTGACGACGATCAGAGCAAGGAAGTCGCCGAGCTCCGCGAAAAGCTCGAAGCGCTGGATCTCTCCAAGGAAGCGCGGGCGGAGGTGGAGCGTGAGCTGGGACGTCTGGAACGCGCGGGACGCGAGTCCATGGAAGCGCAGGTCATCCGCACCTATCTGGAGTGGATGGCGGAACTGCCGTGGAGCAAGCGCTCCGACGATCACCTGGATCTCCCACGCGCTGGCTCCGTCCTCGAGGAAGACCACTACGGCCTCAAGGATGTGAAGGACCGCGTGCTGGAGTTCCTCGCCGTGCGGCAGCTCCGCGCACAGCAGGCCGACGATTCGCAGGAAGACAAGGCGCGCGCCATGGCCAAGGGGCCGATCCTGCTCTTCAACGGTCCGCCGGGCGTCGGCAAGACCTCCATCGCCAAGTCGGTCGCGCGTGCCCTCGGTCGCGAGTACGTGCGCGTCGCGTTGGGCGGCGCACGCGATGAGGCAGACATTCGCGGCCACCGTCGCACCTACGTGGGCGCGATGCCTGGGCGCATCATTCAGGGGATGAAGCAGGCGGGAACCAAGAACCCCGTCTTTCTCCTCGATGAAGTCGATAAGCTGGGGCAGTCGTATCAGGGCGATCCCTCAAGCGCGCTGCTTGAAGTGTTGGATCCGGCCCAGAACGATTCCTTCACCGACCACTACCTCGGCGTGCCTTTTGACCTGAGCGAAGTGCTCTTTATCGCGACCTCCAACTTCATTCAGAACATCCCGGGTCCGCTGCTCGACCGCATGGAAGTCGTGGAGTTCAGCGGCTACACCGAAAAGGAAAAGGCGGAAATCGCCCGCACCTATCTCATTCCGCGACAGCTGGAAGAGTCGGGGCTCGCAGGCCGTGACCTCACCTTCGCTGATGATGCGGTCATGAAGGTCATCAGCGAATACACGCGTGAGAGCGGCGTGCGGCAGCTCGAGCGGCAGCTGGGGGCCGTGGCGCGCAAGGTTGCGCGTCGGGTGGCGGGCGGCGATACCGCGACGCTTATGGATAAGATCATTTCCGCAGAGGAAGTGCGCGAACTCCTGGGGCGTCCGAAGGTGCATCCGGAGCGCGCCGCGGAGCACGATGAGGTCGGCATCTCCACGGGGATGTATTACACGCCCATGGGTGGGGACATCATGTTCGTCGAATCCAGCATCCGGCGCGGCGGTGTGCGGACACGCCCCACGGGTGACGAAGAACAGGTGCGGGTGGGCCCCATTTCCCTCATCCTCACCGGGCAGTTGGGGGACGTGATGAAGGAAAGTGCGCGCGCCGCGCTGACCTACGCCACGAACAACGCGGAGCTCCTCGGGATTCCCGCGGACCGGGTGGCCTCGGCCAGTGAAGCGCACATCCATGTGCCGGCCGGTGCCATTCCGAAGGATGGTCCGAGTGCCGGGATCGCGATCGCGACGGCGCTGGTGAGCGAGATGTCGAACCGGAAGGTGCGGCGCGATGTCGCGATGACCGGCGAAATCACGCTCCGCGGACGCGTGCTGCCGATTGGTGGCGTGAAGGAGAAGGTCTTGGGGGCCCATCGCGCGGGGATTCGCGAGGTCATCATTCCCAAGGCCAACGAAGCCGATCTGGAAGATGTGCCGGCGGAAGTGCGCGAGCAGCTCGTCTTCCATGCGGTGGAGACGCTGCGCGACGTGCTGAAGATTGCGCTGGTGGACAGCGGCGCATCGGCCGCGATCGAAGAGCTGGTGGGCGTGTAAACGAGCACGTGGCGGTGGGACCGCCGCCGTTACACGGCGATCGGTGTCGCCGCCACGTTCTGCATCGCGTACCACTGCTGCCGGTGCGCATCCGCGCGGTGCCACCGGTCGAGTTCCTGATCCACCAACCGGGTCGCGACGGCGTCGTCCCATGACGTCCCAGCACCCACCGTGGCGAGATCCCGCAGCGTCCGGCGCGTAAGCCCCGGCACGGCGCCCGATGCACAGTTGGGCGGGGCGCCCAAATCCACCCACAGGGTTGGCCGAAGCCGCGCCGCCATCACCGCGGCGGCGTGCGGTACGGAAACCAACGGGGCCGCGGTGTGCGCGGCGAAGATGACCACATCGGCCTCTGGCAGCGCTTCCGGCCATGCCTCCCACGGGATCGTCTCGGCGGCCACACGATGCGCGAGCGCCGCGGCACGTGCCGGGGTGCGATTCGCCAGCATCAACACGCTGCGGGGTTCCGCGAGCGGCCAGCGCGTTGGCGCACGCAGCGCTTCGGCAACACTGGTGCCCACGGCGCCTGTACCCACAACTAACCAGCGACGCGGTGCCGCAGGCTCCGACGTCAGCGTGCGCCATGTTGCGTCTACCAACGCGATGGTGGCCGCGCCAATCGTCGCGCCCTGCGCTGCACCGTCGGTAAAGCCGAGGCGCCGGCGCAGCTGGCGGGCGGCACTGATCACCCCGCGGAAAGTGTGATCGAGCGACGGCGTGGTGGTGCCCGCGTCGTGGGCCAAGCGCCACGCCGCACGGACTTGCCCCAAAATTTCGGGCTCGCCCCGCCGTTCCGACTCGAGCCCGGCCGCCACGCGCATGAGGTGTCGAAGCGCCTGCTCTCCACTGTGCGCCTGCCATGTGATCGTCGGATCAGGGACCAGGAGCCGTCGTACCATGGCCCCGTGGGCCGCACTCCCCCACCAGTAGCATTCGAGACGATGACAGGTCGCCAACAGAACGGCGGCGATGCCATGCTGCCGCAGCGTGATCAGGGCGCGCGTCGTGGTCTCTGGCGACCATGTGCCCCACAGGCCAATCGGTTCACTGCTGGTCGGCGCCGAGTGGTCCGGCGTGACCCGCAGCAGCTGGAGCATCTCGCCCGTGGTGTGGATCCCGTGCACGTCGCTCGCTCAGCCGGCGATCGCCGACGCCGCGGGCTCGTGGGACGCCGGTACGGCGGTTGGCACGGTGTCGGTCGGACGCGCGGGCGCGCACGATGACACCAGGTGACTGGGGAGCCCACGACAGGCCGCGTTCACACAGCCCGGGCACCGGCTCCGATACTGCTTCGAGTGCGGTACGGCATCGGCGAGATGGCCATGCATCAAGTCGGCCATCGCGTCGAGGAAATCGGGGCGGGCGTTGAGCGACGGCGCGCGCCGGAAGCCCATCATCCCGAGCGAGCGCGCCAGCTCCCCATATTCGATGTCGATTTCCGAGAGCGTCTCGATGTGATCGCTGGTGAACGCAATAGGCACCACGAGCACGTTCTGCTGTCCACGGGCCGCGAGCTGATGAATGACCGTTTCCGTGCTCGGACCGAGCCAACGCACGGGCCCCACCTCCGACTGATACGACAGGAGGTGCGGATTGTGCAGGCCACTCGCGGCCATCACGCGATCGACCGTCGCGGCAACTTCCGCTGGATAGGCATCACCCCGATCAATGACCGAGAGCGGGAGCGAATGCGCGCTGAACATGATGAGGACGTTATCGCGCTCCTCTGGGGCATAGCCGTCCAGCCCTTCGGCCACAGCCCCTGCGACCGCACGCACAAAGCCTGGATGTGTCCCCCATCGATCGAGAAGACTCCAGGTGAAGGCATCGGTTAGCTGGTGCCGATCGAGGGCCCGCCACAGTTCATTGAGGCTCGATCCCGTGGTCGTGCAGGACCACTGCGGATACTGCGTGAAGGCCACCGCGCGGGTGATGCCGTCCGCCTGCATCGCGAGGACCGCGTCATCGGCATTCGGATGCACATAGCGGAAGGCAACGTAGAACTTGTGCGGCGCCGTCTCGGGGCTGAGCACGTCGAGTCGCGCGCACAACCCTTCCCCCTGCGCTTCCGTCCAGCGACGAATCGGCGACCCGCCACCAATCGCATCGTACAGTGCGCGCACCTTCGGGGTGCGTCGCTTCGCGATGAATTGGCCGAGGATGTCTTGGAAGGGCAGCCGGAGGAGTTCGCGATCGGCGAACAGATTGCTCAGGAAGGGGCCAACGTCGTCGAGCGTCGCCGGTCCCCCCATGTTGAGCATGACGATGCCAGTTCCACCCGAGGTGGGCGGTGTGCCGGCGTCCTGACGGGCGGGCCGGCGAAAGGGGAGCACGGTTTCATGTCGCGACATGCGGAACACAATGCCGAGCTGACCACACCACCACCATTCGCTGCTATACGGTGCTCCCGCTCCGTACTGTTACGGACCGCGGCGCGGTGGCCGACCACTTAGTGGACGATAGGCCCGATGCGGAAAAGACTCCACGGCCACGCGAGCGCCCCGGGTTCGGTGCCCTCGAGGTACCACTCGGTGTAGCGGCGGTCCGGTGGCGTCGTCGGAACGGCGGGGAGCCCCGTGGTGCGATCGAGCAGCACGCCGACGACCCCGGGCGGGGGCAGCCAGGGGGTACTCGCGCGTGGCCCTGCAGTGCCGGCGAGAATGCGTCCGACAATGGGGGCGGCAAGCGATCCCCCCGCGGCGCCGGGCGCGATCATCGTGGGACGATCAAAGCCCAACCACACACCAGCGACGAGCTCCGGGGTCATCCCGACGAACCAGACGTCGGAGTTGTCATTCGTCGTCCCCGTCTTGCCCGCCACCGGAATCGTTGCGGGGACGATCTGCCGCACAACGGTCGCGGTGCCGCGGGATACCACATCCTGCATCATGTCCCGCACAATGAACGCCACGCGCGGGTCCATCGCCGGCTGCGGCGGTGGCGGCGCCGGGGTGTACACCACGCGACCGGTGCGATCGTCGATGCGCGTGATGAAGCGTGGGGCCACCGCAACGCCGCCATTGTCGAAGGTGGCATACGCGGCCACAAAATCGAGCGGCTGCACCACCGAGGCACCGAGGGCGCTCGATGGGTACGGTGCGATGGGGGCGCGGATGCCCGCCCGATGCGCGAGAGCAATCACCGAGTCCATCCCCACCCCCAGGGCGAGTTGCACCGCCACAGGATTCCGCGAACGGGTCAGCGCGTCGCGCAGCGTCATCCGCCCCTGGAACACGTTGTCGGCATTCTCTGGCGTGTACAGCTGTCCGTTGGCCAGCAGGAGACGGAGCGCCGTATCGGCGACGAGACTCGTGGTCGTCAGCCCCTGCGCGATCGCCTGCGCGTAGACAAACGGCTTGAACGAGGAACCAGGCTGCCGATTGCCATCCACCGCCCGGTTAAACGACGACTGTGCGTAGTTGCGCCCCCCAACCAAGGCGCGCACCTCACCGGTCGCCGGATCAATGACCACGGCGGCGCCTTCCAGACAGCCTGGGCCCGTTGACTCGCGCGGGCGGGCCCCACTCTGCTCCGTGCCACAGGCGCGTCCACGGAATCCTCCGCGGGCTTCGACGGCCGTCACCCCTTCGGACAGCGCGCGCTGCGCGAGCAGTTGGGTCGCCGCATCAACGGTGGTGGCAATGCGGTAGCCACCCTGCGCGACCGGAATCCCGGCGCGCTCCGCCTGCACCCGCACGACGTCCACCACCCACGGCGCCACGGGGGCTCCACCATTCACGGTCCGCAATGGCGTGCGCTGCGCCTCATCGCGCTGCGCGGCCGTGATGTACCCCTGCTCCGCCATCAGCGCGAGCACCGTGTTGCGACGCTCCCGATTGCGATCGGGATAGCGCACCGGATCGTACAGCACGGGGCTCTTCGGCATCGACGCCAGCGACGCCGCCTCGGCAACTGTCAGCGCCGACGCCGACTTGCCGAAATACTGACGGGCCGCCAGCTCAATGCCGTATGCGCCACGACCGAAGGCGATCTGATTGAGAAACGCCTCGAGGATCTGCTCTTTGCTGTAGTGCTTCTCCATCTCGCGCGCCGCCTGCTGCTCGCGGAGTTTGCGACTCAGCGAACGGTCCCGCCGATCGATGACATCCGGATGCATGTTGCCGACGAGCAGCTGCGTGATCGTGCTGGCCCCACGCACATCCCCCTTCACGGCGTCCTTCAGCGCACCGGCGATCCCCACGAGATCGACGCCGTCATGCTGATAGAACCGCTTGTCTTCGACGGCGATGAACGCCTGTCCCACATAGCGCGGCAGCGTGCGAAGCCCAATACTGAGCCGACGTTCGCGCCCAATGACCCCGAGGAGCCCCCCGTCGCGTCCCAGCACCACGGTACCCTGCGGCGGCGTGATGATGCGCCACGGCTCCCCAGTCGTGACCGGCGCGGCGGCGGCCTGCGCGCCAAGGGCGGCGGGGAGCGCGACACCGGTCAGGAGGAGCAGCGGCATGGCCATCCGGGCAGGCCGGCACCGCAGATGGAATGGAGAGCCGAAGGGCATGGTGCGACAAGATACACCGGACCGGCCCGGTTGATCGCGACCCCGGTTCGACGCACCTTGTCTGTATGTCCGGTGATACGATTCGCCCGCTCACGATCGCGCTGTGCCAATTTGCCCCGCGGAAGCGGGACACAGCCGCCAACTTGCAACGCCTCGGTGCGCTGTGCGCCCAGGCGGCCGGGTTGGAGCCGCGTCCCCAAGTGGTGCATTTCCCCGAAACGGTCCTCTCCGGCTACTTCGTCGAGGGCGGGGTCCGCGAAGTCGCGATCACCGCAGGCGGGTTGGCCACCGATCTCGACGAAGCCTACCGCTTGGCCTGCCTGCAGCTGGGGATGGCCACAATGGCGATCGACGTCGTCGTGGGCTTCTACGAGCGGTGGCGGGACACGCTGCACAACAGCGTCGCCTACCTGACGATTGGCCTCGATGACGGGCCGCCCGCCGTTCGGCACGTCCACCGCAAGAATTTCCTCCCGACCTACGGCCTGTTCGATGAGGAGCGGTTTGTCGAACGCGGCACAGACCTGCGCGCCTTCGAAACGCCCTGGGGGCGCGCGGCCATGATGGTCTGCGAGGATGCCTGGCACTCCATGTCCGGACTCCTCGCCGCGCTCGATGGCGCCCAGCTGGTGTTCGTCTCGGCCGCCGCGCCGGCGCGCGGGCTCGCCCCCCGCAGCGACGGGGTCCCAGGCCCGGCCAGCGCCGCCCGGTGGGACCGGCTCATTCGCGATATCGCCGAGGAGCATGGCGTCTTCGTGAGCTGCGCCAATCTCGTGGGGAGTGAAGGGGGGAAGCGCTTCTTCGGCACGTCACTGGTGGCGGGGCCCGGCGGCGATGTGCGCGGGCGCGCCCCGGCGTGGGACGAGGCGATGCTGTCGATTACGCTGGACCTCGACGATCTCGTACGGGCCCGTGCCGAGGCGCCGCTCCTGAGCGATCTGCGCGTGGCGCTCCCGCATGTGCTGGATACGTTGGATCGGGTCCGGCAGCAGGCGCCGGTGGCGCTCTCGTATGACGGCCCGGAACCGGCCGCGGCGGACTTGCTGCGCGATGCCCGTGGCTTTCACACCGGCGAGTTCCCCATCCCGACACTCGCCACGCTCGACGTGGTGGGGCGTATTGGGCCCGGGGCCGTGCCGGTGCAGCGGGTCGATATCCGCGATCACGGCGGCCCGCCGTCGTTGGAGATGGATCCGGTGCTGGCCGAGGAGTGGCTCACCGGGTTCCTGCGAGAGGAGTTCGCGCGACGCGGCTTCACGCGGGCGGTGGTCGGGGTGTCGGGAGGCGTGGACTCGGCCGTGACCGCGGCGCTCGCGGTGCGCGCGCTCGGGAAAGATCAGGTCACGGCCATCCGGATGCCCTACCGCACATCGAGCCCGGAGTCGCTGGCGCATGCGCAGTTGCTGATCGACGCCTTGGGGATCCCGTCGCGGACTATCGACATCAGTGCCGCGGTGGATGGGTATCTCACCCATGAGCCCGAGGCCGATCCGGCCCGTCGCGGGAATATCATGGCCCGGATGCGGATGATCACCCTCTTCGATCTCTCCGCTCGGTATCAGGCGCTCCCCCTCGGCACCGGCAACAAGACCGAGCGGCTCTTCGGCTACTTCACCTGGCACGCCGACGACTCGCCGCCGATCAATCCGATCGGGGATCTCTACAAGACGCAGGTCTGGACGCTGGCGCGGCACCTCGGCGTCCCCGACGTGATTATCGACAAGCCGGCGACGGCCGATCTCATCGCCGGACAGACCGACGAAGGAGATCTGGGGATTCAGTACGCCAAGGCCGATCAGATTCTGAACGGGCTCCTGCACGGCCTTTCCCGCGATGCCCTGCGGGCTCGGGGCTTCATGCCGGACGAAATCGCGCTGGTGGAGCGGCGGTTACAGGCCACGCACTGGAAGCGGCGTCCCCCTGCCACGGCGCTGGTCAGCCAGAGCGGGATCGGCGAATCGTATCTGCGGCCGGTGGACTACTGAGCTACTCGTAGAGCTGGGCCGGATCGGCGGACGCGAGCGCGTGGCAGAGCGAGGCGATCCGCTCGACGGCCTGCGCCACGAAGGTGGCCCCTTGGGCGGCCGTCGCCTCGCGTGGGTTCCCCACCCCGGTATCGGCGGTGACCTGCGTCCAGCGGCGGGGTAACCAGGCCCACCCCTCGCGCACCCCCGCGAAGCGGCTGCGCCGGGCGGCCCCGTCCCCCCAAGTGGTCCGATCCGCGACGAGCTCCGGCCGGAGATGCAGCACCGCCGCGGTCTCCAGCGCGCCGGCATGATCACCGGGCTCGACGAAGACCGCTGCGTCCCCCGCCTGCCACCAATTGGCGATGACGAGCAGGAGCGTCGTCTCCGGCTGCAGCTCGCGCACGAGAGCCCGGAGCTCGTTCCCCCCATGGGCATTGAGGAGCACCAGGACGCGAACGCCATGGGGCTCTAGGCTGCGGACCACATCGCGGAGGATGGCCAGCTGCGTGCTGGGCATCAGGTTGATCGTGAGCGGCAGGTCGAGCTGGGTGGTATTGACCCCAAAGGGGACCGGGGGGAGCGCCACCACGCCGACCCCCTGCGCGAGGCAGCGGGCGGCGACCTGCGCGGCGACTTCTTGGCCGAGGAGCGTGTCGGTGCCGTAGGGGAGATGCGTGTTGTGCGGCTCGGTGGCCCCCCACGGGAGGAGCGCGACCGGCCACTGCTGCTCGCGGACCGTGGGCCAGGCGAGCTCCGCCAGCACCCCGGGGCGCGGGGCGTAGGGAACGACCGCCTCCCCCGCCGCCTCGGCGGCCGACGGTTCGCTGGCCATTACTCCTTCATCCCGCTGTTCCGCAGCGGATCCCGCAGCATGCTCCCGATCCGGGCGGCCATGGCGTCCAGCTGCTGCCGGTTGGGCATCGTGGAACCGGGGAACGGGAGCGGCACGTCGAAGCCATCCCCCTCGCGGCGCGGGATCAGGTGAATGTGATAGTGCATCACATTCTGCCCGGCGGCCTGCCCCGAGTTCACGACGATGTTCATATCCGAGGCCCCCGCTGACGCCTGCACCACGGGGATGAGCTTGGTGGCGACCTCATACAGGTGCGCCCCCACGCGACGCGGGATGTCTTGCAGGACCTCGTAGTGCTCCCTGGGGACCACCAGCACATGGCCGGCATTGACCGGCTGAATGTCGAGGAACGCGATCGCCACGGCATCTTCGTACACGATCGACACCTCGCCGGCGCCGCGGATCAGGTCGCAGAAGGTGCAATGGCCGGAGGTCGGCCCCATGGGTGCGGTGGGTGCGTGCATAGGTCGATGGAACGGGTGACAACCAGTGACCACCGGTTGGACAGCCTGTGGTCACGCCAGAACACAACCGAAGATGGAATCGCGGTCCGAAGAGGGCCGATGTGCCAAGGTGCGCCGTCGTTTCGTTGCCGGCAAGGTGGCTGCTCCGGACAGCGCCCGTCGGGCAAAGCCCCTCCCTCCCGCCGGTTGTAGGGCTATTTTCCCACGGTCAGCTCTTTCCTTGTTTCTCCGAGAATCCGATGGCCACTTCGACCCGCCCGACCCGCGCCCGTTCCACCGCCGGTGCGCCCGCTGCTTCGTCGCTGACGCGTGATGAACTGCTGCAGGCGTACCGCACGATGTATCAGTCGCGCCGCATCGACGACAAGGAGATCCAGCTCAAGCGGCAGAACAAGATCTTCTTCCAGATCTCGGGGGCGGGGCATGAGGCCATTGGCATCGCGGCGGGGATGACGCTGCGCACGGGGCGCGACTGGTTCTACACCTACTACCGCGACCGCGCCCTCTGCCTGACGCTGGGGATGACCCCCAACGAAATGCTCTACAGCGCGGTGGGCGCCGCGATCGATCCGAATTCGGGCGGCCGCCAGATGCCCAGCCACTGGGGGCATAAAAAGCTGAACATCGTGTCGGCCTCGTCCCCCACCGGCACGCAGTTCTTGCAGGCCGTGGGCGCCGCCGAAGGGATCATGCGCGCCAGCCAACTCGGGATCACCGAGGGGTTCACCGACGGTGAAGTGGTGCTCGTCACCACCGGCGACGGCACGACCAGCGAAGGGGAGTTCTGGGAGTCGCTGAACACGGCGTCCAATCTCAAGCTGCCGATTGTCTACCTCGTGGAAGACAACGGTTACGCGATCTCGGTGCCGGTGGAAGTGAACACCGCCGGCGGGTCCATCTCCAAGCTCGTGGCCTCCTTCCCGGACCTCTACATCCAGGAAGTCGACGGCTGCGATCTCTTCGCCTCGCTCGAAACGATGCAGCGCGCGGTGGCCTACGCCCGTGAGCGGCGGGGTCCGGCGCTGGTGCACGCCAAGGTGATTCGCCCGTATTCGCACTCGCTCTCGGACGACGAGGTCTTCTATCGCCCGGCGGAAGAGCGCGAGGCCGATGCCGCCCGCGATCCGCTGCAGACGTTCCCGGCGATGCTGGTGCGCGATGGCATCGCCACGGAAGCGGAGCTTGCGGCCATCCGTGAAGTGGTCGATGCCGAGCTGTTGATTGCGACCGATGATGCGCTCGCGCAGCCGCAGCCGGATGCCAGCTCGGTCTACTACGCGGTGTACGCGCCCGATGTCGATCCGACGAGCGAGCAGTTCGATACCGAAGAGGATCCGCAGTACACCGGCGAGCCGACCACGATGGTGGACCTGCTCAACGCCTGCATGCGCGATGAAATGGCCCGTGACGACCGGATTCTGGTCTTCGGGGAAGACGTCGCCGATGTGTCGCGCGAAGCGTACCTGGGCACGGTGAAGGGCAAGGGTGGCGTCTTCAAGGTCACGCATGGCCTGCAGACGCGCTTTGGTTCCACGCGCGTCTACAATTCACCGCTCGCCGAAGCCAACATCATTGGCCGCGCGATTGGTCTCGCGCACCGCGGCTTCAAGCCGGTCGTCGAAATTCAGTTCTTCGACTACATCTGGCCGGCCTACATGCAGCTGCGGGATGAACTGGCGACGATGCGCTGGCGCTCCAACAACGCGTTCAACGCCCCCGTGGTCGTTCGGACCACCTACGGCGGCTACATCCGTGGTGGCATCTACCACTCGCAGACCGGCGCGTCGCTGTTCACGCACTGCCCCGGGCTCCGCGTCGTCTGCCCCAGCAATGCGCTCGACGCCAACGGCCTCCTGCGCACGGCGATCCGCTGCGACGATCCCGTCATCTTCCTCGAGCACAAGCACCTCTACCGGCAGACGTACAACAAGGGCCGGTATCCGGGCGCCAACTTCATGATTCCGTTCGGCAAGGCGCGCACGGTGCGCGCCGGCACCGACATCACGGTCGTGACCTATGGCGCCACGGTGCAGCGCGCCCTCGTGGCGGCGAATCAGCTCGCCGAGGAAGGCGGGCCGAGCGTTGAAGTGATTGATCTGCGGACGCTGTCGCCTTGGGATCAGGAAGCGGTGTATGCCAGCGTGAAGAAGACCGGTCGCGTGATTGTGGCGTACGAAGATTCGATGTCCTGGGGCTATGGCGCCGAAATCGCCGCGCGCATCGCGGACGACTGCTTCCCGTGGCTCGATGCGCCCGTGAAGCGCGTGGCCAGCACGGACACCTTCGTGGGCTACGCCCCGCAGCTGGAAGACGCCACGCTCCCGCAGGTGGAGACGTTCCGGAGCGCCTACGTCGATCTGGCGAACTTCTAAGCTGCGTGCTGCGAGGAGGGCGGTGCTTGCCGCTGCCCTCCTCGGCGTCGTCGCCCCGTGGGGGCGACTGGCGGCGCAGACGGTGCGCGGCACCGTCACCGATGGCACAGGGCGAGGGGTTGCCGGGGCCATGGTGCTGCTGCTCGACAGCACAAGCACCATCGTGGGGCGCACCCTCACCGCCGAGCGCGGTGACTACCGGCTGACCGCCCCGCGCGCGGGGCGCTATCGCGTCCGCACGCTGCGGATTGGCTTCCAACCGGAACTGACCGCACCCATCGAGGTGCAGGCCGGTGCGGTGATCACCACGCCCATCCTACTGGCGGGGGTGCGCGTGGCGCTCGATACGGTGCGCGTGGAACGGCGCAGCGCCTGCCGTGTCATTCCAGCCGCCGATGCGAGTGCGCTCGCCACCGTCTGGAATCAGGCGAT
Source organism: Gemmatimonadaceae bacterium (assembly GCA_037134115.1). Taxonomy (GTDB): domain Bacteria; phylum Gemmatimonadota; class Gemmatimonadetes; order Gemmatimonadales; family Gemmatimonadaceae; genus Gemmatimonas. The sequence goes on from JBAXMW010000011.1 coordinate 70,822, forward strand.
GACGGGGCTCACCGCCTCCACGCTGACCAGCGGCCTCCGTGGACTCACGGCCACCACGCGTCGTGTGGAGCGCACGCTCGATGCCAATGGTCGCCGAGTGCGTTCGGAACAGGCCACGATTCGCACCGACGTCGTCACGCAGCCGTGGAAAGTGGTCCCGGCCGATTCGCTGCGGATGCGCGGGTATGTCACGCAGGATCTGACTGGGGGCTACACGTACGATGGGCCGTCGCTCGAGGTGTTCACCGCCCCGGCGTTCCTCGAGGATCATTGCCTGCAGCTCGTGCGCTCGAGCGACAGCACCGAAGTTGGCGTGCGCTTTGATCCGGTGCCCGAACGCCGACGGCGCTCGGAGCTCTCCGGGACGCTCTGGCTGACGCGCACATCCGCGCAGCTTCGTCGACTGACCTTTGCCTTTCTGAATGTTCCGAACGCCCCGCAAGCGGCGTCGCAGGTGGCCGGGGGCGATCTGCGCTTCGCGCAGCTCCCTGATGGTTCGGTGGTGATTGCTGGCTGGGAGCTCCGGATGCCGCAGTTGGAGCGCCTCGCCGCCCGCGCGGTCTCGGCCTATGTCGCCGAAGTGGTGTCCACGGGTGGCGACCTCCTGCTCCTCCGACGCGGATCGGACACGCTCTACGCAAACACGGCGGTTGTGGCGGCGGGGACAGCTCCCGGGACAGCGCCCGGGACAGCGCCCGGGACAGCACCCGGGGCCGCGCCCGGCCCAGCGCTGGGGCCACCGCTCGTGGAAGCGCCCCGACTGCTGGCCACGGTGGCGCCGGTGAACACGGCCACCGAGGCACCCCCCGCCGCTCCAGCCCCGACGGCATCGACGTCTGCGGCTGCCGCGGGGCAAGCGCTGCGCGCCGTCACGGTGGTGGCCGACCGCCCCGACCCGGGGCTCGCCGAGTTTGAGGCGAACAAGCGGGTGGGGCTGGGGCATTTTTTGACCCGCGACGACCTGGCCAAGCAGGAGGGGCGGAAGCTCTCCGATGTTCTCTTGACCGTCCCCGGGGTCGGACTGGTCCAAGGGAGCGGGAGCCGCGCCTGGATCCTGAGCCGCCGGTATATCGCGCCCATTCGGAATCTCGGCCCGCGGAACAGCGTCGGTCAGGCTGGGGATCCCTCCTACCTCCCCACCAAGCAGGAAGCGGTTCAGGGGATGGTCGCCGGCTGCTACGCCAAGGTGTACGTCGATGCCATGCTCATGAACCCGACGACGCCCGCCGAGCCCTTTGACGTGAATGGGATCGCCCCGGACCGCATTCAGGCCGTGGAATGGTACGCCAGCCCCGCCCAGACCCCGTCGCGCTACACCACGCTCAATTCCCCCTGCGGCGTGCTGGTGATCCACACCCGGCGCCCCTGAGCCACCGCGCCGCGCCTTTCCCAACGGCGGCCCGGAGCACATCGTAAGAGGGTTGTCCCGCAGTGGTTCCCCTCCCTCTTGCCCCACTCCGCATGATTCGCCTGCGTCGTGCGTCCCGGCTCATGGCTGCGGTGGCCTTTGCCACCGTGCTGCCGGTCACGCTCTCGGCTCAGCCGCATCTCACCAGCCCGAAGGAATTCTTCGGGCATGAGATCGGCGCCGATTACGTCCTCCCCAACTACACCAAGCTCCACGAGTATTTCGCGAAGCTCGCGAAGGAAAGTGACCGCGTGAAGCTCGATACCATCGGGCTCACCGAGGAAGGGCGGCCGCAGATCATGGCGATTGTCACCAGCCCGGCCAACCACCGGAATCTGGGTCGCTATAAGGAAATTTCCCGCAAGCTCGCCCTCGCCGACGGCGTGGACTCCACCGAAGCGAAGCGGCTCGCCAAAGAAGGGAAAGTGGTGTTCTGGATCGACGGCGGGCTGCATGCCACCGAAGTCCTCGGCGCCCAACAGCTCATTGAGTCCTTCTGGCAGCTGGTGAGCCGCACCGATGCGGAAACCATGCGCATCCTCGATGACTGCATCATCCTGATGGCGCACGCCAATCCGGATGGCATGGAGCTCGTCTCCAACTGGTACATGCAGGAGCCGGACAAGCTCAAGCGGAACACCAACATTCCGCGCCTCTACGAGAAGTACGCGGGGCATGACAACAACCGCGACTACTACATGAACGCGCTGCGCGAATCGACGAACATCTCGCGGCAGCTGTTCATTGAGTGGCACCCGCAGATCATGTACAACCATCACCAGACCGGCCCGACGGGCACGGTGATGGCCGCGCCGCCGTACCGGGATCCGGCGAACTACTGGTTCCCCCCCGCGATCATCACGGGGCTCGATCTCGTGGGCGCGGCGCTGAACCATCGCTTCGTGCTCGAGAACAAGCCCGGCCTCACCTTCCGCGCCGGCTCGAACTACAGCACCTGGTGGAACGGCGGCCTCCGCACGGTGGGCTACTTCCACAACATGATCGGCATCCTCACCGAAACGATCGGGAATCCCACGCCGATGCGCGTCGCGCTGGTCCCGGAACGGCAGCTCCGCTCCGCCGGCCTGCCACTGCCGATCGAGCCGCAGGAATGGCACTTCCGCCAGTCGGTCGACTACTCGGTCACGGCGAACTACGCGCTGCTCGACCTCGCGTCCCGCTATCGCGAACAGTTCCTCTTCGATCGCTGGACGATGGGACGTGATGCTCTGGTGGCCGGCGCCAAGGACTCGTGGACGATCAGCCCGAAGCGCGTGGACGCCATGATCGCGCAGATCACCAAGGACCGCGCGAGCGCGACGGCGGAAGCCGGCCGCGCCGGTGGCCCGCGCGGCGGCGGCGGTGCAGCGACCGTGGGGAGTGCCGTGGCGAACGACAAGTACATGGCGCTCCTCAAGAAGCCGGAGAACCGTGATCCGCGCGCGTATGTCCTCAGCAGCGCGCTGAATGACTTCCCGACGGCCACCAAGTTCGTGCAGGCGCTGCAGAAGTCCGGCATTCGTGTGCATCGGGCGACGGCGTCGTTCCAAGCGAATGGCAAGCCGTTCCCGGCGGGCTCGTGGGTCATTCTCATGAATCAGGCGTTCCGCGCCCATGTGCTCGACATGATGGAGCCGCAGGATCACCCGAATGACTTCCGCTATCCGGGTGGCCCGCCGATCCCGCCGTACGACAACGCCGGCTGGACGCTCGCGTACCAGATGGGCGTGCAGGTTGAGCGCGTGATGGACGGCCTCACCGGCCCCTTCGAGGTCGTGAAGGATGTGACCACGATGCCGACTGGGGTCGTGGCCAAGGGGAAGGCGGGGTACTACGTACGCCCCGAGGTGAACGACGCCGCCACGGTGGCGAACCGGCTCGCCAAGGCGAATGTGAAGGTGTCACGTGCTCCCTCCGCCGTCACCGATGGCGGCGCGAGCTGGCCCGTCGGCACCTGGTTCATTCCCGCCAGTGCCGCCGCGGATAAGATCGTGGCGCAGGCCGCCAAGGATCTCGGCGTCTCCTTTGCCGCCGCGAGCCGCAAGCCCGCAGGGGCGCAGGTCGTCACGCCGCTCCGGATTGGCCTGATCGACCGCTACGGCGGCTCCATGCCCTCGGGATGGACGCGCCTCATCCTCGAGCAGTTCGAATATCCGTTCACGGTGGTGTATCCGCAGGAAATCGATGCGGGGAATCTGAAGGCGAAGTACGACGTGCTCGTCTACACCGACGGCGCGATTCCGCTCGCGAGCGGTGGCCGTGGCGGTGGTGGTTTTGGTGGCGGCATGGACACCACGCGTCTGCCGGCCGATCTGCGTCGCACGGTGGGCAGCTTCTCCGTGGAGAAGTCGGTGCCGCAGCTCAAGACGTTCCTCGAAGCCGGTGGCCGCGTCGTCACCATCGGCTCGTCGATTGGCCTGGGCAAGCTGCTCGGCCTGCCGATTGAGAACTATCTCACCGACGCCAATGGGCGCAGCTATCCGGGCGAGAAGTACTACATCCCGGGCTCCCTGCTGGAAGTCGCACTCGATACCTCCGCGACGATTGCGACGGGGATGGCGCCGCGTCCGTCGATCATGTTCGACAACAGCCCCGTGATGAAGCTGGGGGCTGACGCCGCCGCGAAGGGCGTACGGGCACTGGCCACCTTCGACACGGCCACGCCGCTCACCAGCGGCTGGGCGTGGGGGCAAGAGCTGCTGAAGGGCGGCACGGCGATGGCCGAGGCCAAGGTTGGCCAGGGCACGCTCTGGCTGTTCGGTCCGGAGATCCTCTTCCGGGCGCAGCCGCATGGCAGCTTCAAGCTGCTGCTCAATGCGCTCAGTGGTGGCTTTGAACGGCCCGCCAAGGCCATGCAGTAAGTGAGTCGTGGGCGCGTGGTCTACCGCCGTTCGTAGACCACGCGCCCACCGACCACGGTCATCCGCACCACCGTCTGATCGATGGTCTGCGGTGGAATGGCCGTGAGATCGCGATCGAGCATTACCAGATCGGCCAACTTCCCCACCGCGATGGTGCCCAGTGTCGTCTCCTGGAAGCCAGCAAAGGCCGATCCCCTGGTATAGGCGCGGAGGGCCTCCTCCACGGTGATCGCCTGCTCAGGGACCCAACCCGTCGGCGCTTTCCCATCGAGCGTCTGGCGCGTCACCGCCGCCTTGATGCCTTCGAGCGGAGTCGGCGGCGCGACAAACCAATCGCTGCCAAAGGCCATCGGCGCCTTCGCATCCAAGAGCGACCGCCACGCATAGGCTCCCTTGGCGCGCGTGGTCCCAATCACACGATCAGCACACCGTCCATCATCGGCCGCGTGATACGGCTGCATGCTGGGGATCACCCCCTCAGCCGCGAAGCGCGTGATGTCCGCCGGGTCGAGGTGCTGCGCGTGCTCGATGCGAAAGCGCCGGTCACGGGGACCATGTTCCTTCGCGACCCGCGCGAAAATGTCGAGCTGCGTGCGAATGGCTTTGTCGCCAATCGCATGGACGGCGACCTGCAACCCGGCGGCATCGGCCGCCTTCGTCCAGACATACAAGCTGTCCGGCGACGTGACGTAGAACCCGGAATCGGTGGGGGCATCGGTGAACGGCTGCAGCATCGCTGCCGTGTGTGAGCCGAGCGAGCCGTCGACAAAGCCTTTCAGCATCCCGAGGCGAATCCAATCGTCCCCGGGACCGTACACGCGAATCGTATCGCGCAGCATCGCCCACTGCGACAACGGGACCGCCACGCGGAAGCGGGTGCGCAGGGGTCCAGCGGCGCGCGCGCGACGCAACGCCGCGAGTTCATCCCACGCACTCCCCACACCAGCGGGCCCCACATGATGCACCGTGGTGACCCCGCGCGCCGCGACATACGCCATGGCCGTATCGATCGCCTGCTGCCACTGCGCCGGCGTGGGCGGCGTCACCGCGGATTCCAAGAGTGACGTGGCGTTGTCCTTGAAGACGCCCGTGGGACGCCCCGCGGCATCACGCACGATCGTGCCACCGGCAACATCGCGGACCTGATCGGTGATCCCCGCTGCCTGCATGGCCGCGCTGTTCGCGAGGACCATGTGGCCATCGAGGCGATTGACCATCACCGGATGATTCGGCGTCACCGAATCAATCCAGGCGCGCGTGGGCAGGTCTCCCCCCCAGAGGGTGTGATCCCAGTCGCCCCGCACAATCCACGTACCCGGCGGCTGCGTCTTGGCATAGGCCGCGATCCGCTGAATAAAGGCGGCCTTGGTCGCCGCATCGCGCAGTTGCACCGCGGCGAGCCCAAAGCCCCCACCCAGAAAATGGACATGGCTGTCGATGAACCCCGGGGTGATCATGCCGACGGCGCCGTCGATCACGCGCGTGTTGGGCCCAATCAGCGACGCCACCGCGCTGTCGGATCCCACCGCGACAATCGTATCGCCGCGGACCGCGACCGCCTCGGCCCACGGGGTTGCAGCCTCGCCCGTCCAAATGCGCGCATGACGGAACACCAGCGTGGCCGGCGGTGTCGCAGGGCGGCAGGCGACCGCTGTCGTCAGAATCAGGGCGGCCCGCCGCGCGGCCCTCAGCGCGGTCCGCACACGGAGGGAGGAAGAAGTCGGCATACGGCAAAGCTGTTGCCGAATCGGCCACTCCGCCATCATGTCCCCACGCTGAAACCACGCCCCGCGCCCCCGCGTACACCGAAGACATCGCTGGTGCGCCGGGTGCGTGTGTCCCATCCCGTCTGGAGTCTGGTCTCTATGCGACATCCCTATCGCGCTTCGTATCGGCTGGCCACGGCGCTCATGCTGGCGGGCGCCCCCCTCGTCGTCGCCGGCACGCGCCCCCTCGCCGCGCAGCAAGCTCCCGTCCTGGGCGCGGCCCAAGGTGCCCCCACGGTGCGCTGGCAGGTGGTGGAAGGACGCCATGTCCGCGTCATCACCCCCGCCGAGTTGACGGGTGAGGCGCGGCGACTCGCCACGCTGGTCGATCGCGTTGCCGAGAGCGATACCACCACGCTCCCGGGGACGCCGCCGCGCATTGATATCGTCCTCCGCCATCAGTACGCGCAGTCGAATGCCTTCGTCACGCTGGCGCCCCGCCGCGCGGAGTTTTTCCTGCAGGCACCACAGGCCGAAGGGCTGCTGGGGAGCGGCGACTGGCTCACCCTGCTCGCCGTGCATGAGTACCGGCATGTGAAGCAGTTCAGCAGCGCGCGGCGCGGCTTCACCGCCGCCCTGAGTGCGATGTTTGGGGAGCCGGCGTGGGCGATGCTCAGCGGATGGTCGATCCCCTCGTGGTTCTGGGAAGGCGATGCCGTCGCGACCGAAACAGCGCTCACCGCGTCCGGCCGTGGACGTCTCCCGCTCTTTGACGCCGACTTCCGCGCGCAGTTGGCCAGTCGGCCGGTGCCGAGCTACAGCACGGTCCTCACGGGCTCCTTCCGCGATGCGTGGCCGAACCAGTATGTGCACGGCTACCATCTCATCAGCGCGGCGCGTGAACAATTTGGGGCCGACATTTGGGATCGCGCGCTGCTCGCCTCCACCAAGCGCTCGTTTGTGCCGATGGCGCTCTCGGGGGCGCTGCAGCGGACCACCGGACTCAGTGCGCGGGCGTTGCACGACCGCACGATGACGGCGCTGCAGGCGACCGTCCGCGCCGCGGCGGCCTCCAGCACGATCACGCCCGTCACGGCCGTGAGTCCAGAACCCCACGACTGGACGCACGACCTCACCCCCCAGTGGGAATCGAACACGTCGCTGCTCGCGACGCGCTATGGGCTCGCCGATCGTCCGCAGCTGGTGCGACACACCGCCGGAACGGTCACGCGTCTGCACTGGCTTGGCCCCATCACGAACGCGCCGCTCTCGGTGGGCGATGATGCCGCAGCGTGGGTGGAGGAGCGCCCCGATCCCCGCTACGGTCTGCGGAGCTACAACGTCATCATGGTGCGCGATCGGCGCACCGGCACCGTTACCCAACTCGGCGACACCACGCGCTGGAGCGCGGTGGGGATCGCCCCCGATGGCCAGCAACTCGTGACCATCGAACAGCACCCCGCCGGCGGCACGGCGTTGGTGTTGCTCGATCGCACGGGGACGGTGCTCCGCCGCGATACGATCCCGGCGGCGGAACAACTCATCAGCCCGCGCTTTACCCGTGAAGGGACGTCGCTGCTGGTGGTGCGGCTGCGTCGTGGCACCGGACGTCGCGTGGAACGGTGTCCGGTGACCGGTGGCCCCTGCACACCACTTTCACCGTGGTCGACCACACCCATCGCGGCGCCATCCGGCACCGATTCGCTGGTCGTGGCCTATGCCCCGGTTGCGGGGCGCGATCAGATCGTGGCGTGGCGGGCGAGTACGGGGCAATGGGCGCAGGTCACCGAACGCCCCGTGGGAGCGATTGATCCCGTGCTCTCCCCCGATGGCCGGCAGCTCGCGTTCACCGACCACACCGCCTCGGGACGCCGCATTGTCACGATGCCAGTCACCCCGACCGCATGGCGTCCGTTCACGCTCGACGCGCCGGATCCCGCCCGGGTGACGCTGCTGACAACACAGGCGGCCGTTGCGACGCGTCTCGAGCGTCTGCCCACCGATACGACCCT
>JBAXMW010000012.1:0-68287 GCA_037134115.1 Gemmatimonadaceae bacterium
GCGGAGATCACCGAAACCATTGCTCGGCTCACGCGCTTTTCGGCGGAGCTGGCGGGAGGGATGGTGAGCGGGACGGCGACGGCGGGGTAATCGGCGGCGACGGGAGCCGGTCGCGGCCAGCCGGGCCTTCCCTAGCCAGCCCCGTCAGGGCTTCGCTGGCACCCCCGTGGCAGATCCGACGACAGCGGCGGCGTGCGGGGGGCGGTAGCGTGAGGAACCACCCCCTCCGATGCCCCGCCCCAGGAGATCCCATGCTCGGCGAACTGGCCCCCGCAGAAATCGAACAGCTCCTCCGCACCGAGTGGGTGGCCAGACTCGGGTTGCACGCGAGCCGGCTGACCTATGTCGTCCCCATCAGCTACACGTATGACGGCCAGGCGGTGATCGGCCATTCCGCGGAGGGGCTCAAACTCGAGATGCTCCGCGCCAATCCCAAGGTGTGCGTCGAGATCGACCAGGTCGAGAATCTGGGGAACTGGCGGAGCGTGATCGCCTGGGGGCGGTTCGAAGAACTCACCGGCCTCGCCGCCGCCGACGGCCTCGACCAGCTCATGACGCGCTTCGCCACCATGATGACCAGCTCAGCCACCACCCCGTCGCATGGGGCGCATCCCGGGTCGCAGCACGGCGCGGGACCCATGCACGGCTGCGTCTTTCGGATCGTGCTCGAGGAGAAATCCGGGCGCTTCGAGCAGCAGCCATAACGAGATTGCCGTAACGCTGCTCAGTCGAGGTGGAGCCGTTCCACCATGCGCGTTTGCCACCCCGGTCCCGTCGCGCGCCACTTGGCGAGCAGGTCGCGCGGGATGCGGATCGTGACCTGCTCCCGCGGATTCGTCGAGACCGGTCGGCCGTTCTTGCGGATCACGCGCCCCTCGCCGTCATACCAGGTGGCGTTGGCCATCATCTCCTCCGTGATCTCCGGAATCTCCTCGTACTCCTCCGGCGTGATCTCGTGCGCATCCATCCGCTCAAGATCCGAGAAGATCGGATAGCCTTCGGCGTCATAGCCCCGCGGCTCAGGCATCTGCCAGCCCTCAGGGGCGGAGATTACCCGAAAGATGCTGGTATCGCGCTCGTTCTCGGGCATCCGCCTCCCTCCTCCCGGTGATCGGACCCCCACGAACCCTCAACAAACCGCTGCCTTTATTGTACCGACAACAATCCCACCACGAAAGCGCCTATAGACGCCGAGCCCGTCGAGACGCACTCTTCAGCGAGCCGCCTGCGCCGGTCGACGCACCACGACCGGGCACCCCCCGTCCCCACCGACGCCGCCCATGCGCCACGCCGCCGTTCTCGTCCTCCTCCTCCCCGCCGCCCTCAGCGCGCAGCCCCGGGAGATCGCGAAAATCACCGTCTTCCCCGCCGCGCGCACCATGACCGCCGGCGACACCCTCCGCCTCACCGCCGAAGCCCGCGACGCCGCCGGCACCGTCATCCCCGGCGTCACCTTCCGCTACCGACTCGGCCCCTCCGCCCGCTTCGAAGGCGCCGTCGACTCCACCGGACTCGTCACCGCCGGCGCCACCGCCATCCTCCCGGTCACCGTCACCGCCACCCTCCCCGGCGCGCGCCCGAAGTTCGAAATCATCGAACTCACCGCCGTCCCAGGACCGGCCGCTTCTATAGACATCACCCCGGGCGCCGCGACCCTCGTCGCCGGCCAAACGCTCCGCGCCACCGCCCGCGTCCTCTCCGCCACCGGCGACCGCCGCCCCGACCGCGTCAGCTGGTCCTCCAGCACCCCCGCCGTCGCCACCGTCTCCCCCGCCGGCCTCCTCACCGCCAAGAAAGCCGGCACCACCACCATCACCGCGACGGTCGGCTCGATCAAACGATCCGCCACCATCACGGTCGCCCCGGGCGCGCTCGCCACGCTCACCCTCACCCCCAGCAACGTCGACGCGCGCACCGGTGACGTCCTCCGCTTCACCGTCACCGCCACCAACGCCGCCGGCAAACCGATCGCCAACCTCACCCCCACCTGGAGCTTCTCCCCAGGCCAAGGCCAGATCGACACCGATGGCGCCTTCGTCGGCTACGAACCGGGCGAGTACACGATCACCGCCGCCTTCGGCGCGCGCGCCGTCGACGCCACCGTCACGCTCGCCCCGCGCGATGTCCGTCGCCCGCTCTCCCTCGTGGGTCGACTCCCGCGCACCCGCTTCTCCACCGAAGAGGTCTGGATCCACCAAGACGGCAGACACGCCTACCTCGGCTCCGGCTCCGGTGGCGATGTGCTCTACGCGCTCGACATCAGCAATCCGGCGAAGCCGATCGTCACCGATTCCATCATCGCCAACACGCGCCGCGTAAATGACGTGATGACCTTCCCCGACGGGAAGTTCCTCGTCTTCACGCGCGAAGGGGCGAGCGATCGCAAGAACGGCATCGTGATTTGCGCGCTCGATGACCCCGCGCATCCGCGCCCGATCGCCGAATTCACCGACGGCGTCACCGGCGGCGTCCACTCGGCGTACGTCTACCAGCAGGAGAAGTACGGGACGTTCATTTTCCTGACGAATGACGGCACCGGCGCGCTGCACATTCTCGATGTGAACGATCCGTATCATCCGAAGGAAGTCGCGCGCTGGAAAACCGAGGGGCGTCCGGATGCGGGACGGTCGCTGCATGACATCGATCTGCGCGACGGGCTGCTCTATGCGAGCTACTGGAACGACGGGCTCATTGTGCTCGACGTCGGCAACGGGATGAAGGGCGGATCGCCGTCGAAGCCCGTGCTCGTGTCGCAGTACAAGTACGATCTCAACGCGATGTACAAGCAGGTGGAGGTCGACGGCGGCCCTGGCTTCATTCGCGGGACGCACACCGCGTGGCGACACAAGAACTATGTCTTCATTGCCGACGAAGTCTTTCCGGCGGCATATCCCAAGGGGACGAAAGACGGGGCCGCGAGCCGCGCGTATGGGCGGCTGCAGGTGCTCGATGTGAGCGATATCGCGCATCCCAAGTCGGTGGCGTGGTACGAGCCCGAGTACGGCGGCGTGCACAACGTCTGGGTGGCGGGGGACACGCTCTACATGGGCGCGTACAACGCCGGCTTCCGGGTGTTTGATATCAGCGGCGAGCTGCGCGGCGACCTGCGGGCGCAGGGGCGGGAGATTGGGCATCTCAACACCGCCGACATGGACGGCTTCAAGAAGAACAGCGCGATGACCTGGGGGGTGGTGGTGAACCCCAAAGACGGGCTCGCGTATGTGAACGACGACAACAACGGGCTCTGGATCATCAAGATCGAGCCGAAGCCGACGGCGAAGGTGGTGCCGTAGGGGCGCTCGTCATGTCACGCGTATCCCCAGAAGCAGGCTACGTACTCCGGTCAGCGGCCGCCCTCGCGCTGCTGCTGACCGGCGCCGTTGCCCACGCCCAGCCGGCCCCCAATCCAACCGCCGCCGCCGCGGTGCAGCCCCCAACCCGTACGTACCATGTGCTGGTCGCTTCGGAGTCGGTGGATAAAGTCGCGCATGTCGAGTTTGGCCCGGCGGGGATTCGCGTGGTGCGCGAGAAGTATGTCGGCTTCTCGAGTATGGAGCTGGCGGGTCCGCATGGGGTAGCGCTCACGCCGGACAGCGCGCACTACCTGGTGACGCTGGCGCATGGCGAGCCCTTTGGGAGTCTGGTGCGTTACCGGCTCGACACCGACGAGCCCGACGGGCGGGTGATGCTCGGGAATTTCCCGGCGACGGCGCAGGTGACCCCCGACGGCTCACTCGCTTTTGTCGTGAACTTCAATCTCCATGGGGAGATGACGGCGAGCGATGTGAGTGTGGTGGCGTTGCCGGAGATGGTGGAGATCGCGCGGATCCCGACGTGCACCATGCCGCACGGGTCGCGCATCAGTCGCGACGGCGCGCGCCACTACTCGGCGTGCATGATGGATGATCTGCTGGTGGAGATCGATACGCGGACACTGGCGGTGCGTCGGCATTTTCTGCTGACCACCGGGAAAGAGATGGGAATGATCGGCGCGCCGGCGGCGCGTGGGGCGTCCGCGATGGCCGGGCATGACATGGGCGGCCATGGGATGGAGCCACCGAAACCTGGGGATGTGAGCTGTTCGCCCACGTGGGCGCAGCCGTCGCCCGATGGTCGCGTGGTGTGGGTGGCGTGCAATAAGAGCAGCGAGATCGTGGAGATCGACGCCGAGTCGTGGCGGGTGCGTCGGCGGCTGCCGGCGGGCGCGGGGGTGTACAACCTCGGGGTCACGCATAATGGGCAGCGACTGATTGCGACCAACAAGCGCGACGCGTCGGTGAGTGTCTTTGATGTGGCCAGCGGGAAGGAGCTCGCGCGGATCCCGACGACGCGGAAGGTGGTGCATGGCGTGGCGGTGAGTGAGGACGACCGCTACGCCTTTATTTCCGTGGAGGGGGTGGGGTCGGAACCCGGGACCGTGGAGGTGATTGACCTCGCGGCGCTGAAGCGCGTGGCCACGGTGGACGTGGGGCCCCAGGCCGGCGGGATTGAGGTGGTGGGGAGTGGGGGGCGGAAGCCGCAGAGGTAGGACGCAGCGGTGTGGGTCGCGCTGGGTAATTACAGTGGCGCCAAAACACGCAGGTATTGAATCACCGAGCAGCTACGGAAGTCAGGCACCGGCGTCCGCGCCGTGTCGGGTGGTGGGAACACCGGTAGCTGAAGAAGACGTGCGGCCGTAGAAGACCAATTGGGGAAGTAATTCGACGGATCAATAGCGACTCTCCGGCCGTGGGCCCATTAGGCTGCGCCGCTCGCTGCCTAACATCGGCGCGCAAGGAGTCGCCAAAGCGGTCTAACGCCTGACTGTGCAGCGGCTTGCGGGGCGACGGATTGGACGGCACCTTTTCGATAGAATGCTATGAATTGCCTGTATAAAATCCGCCCGGCAGGGATTCCTCGCAGGCTAACAGGCGTTAAGGCGACATCTGGAGGAATTGCGTAATGAAAGTCTGGGAAGTTGGGATGAGCGAGACCTTCCCGCTCGACCTTGGGCGAACACCCAAGAAGGTTCACGGTGCGTATAAGGCGTGGATTCTCAACCTGCTACGAAGCGCACCAGTGACCGCCGACGAGCCGAAGGTCAAGAAGCTTCGCGGCTGGAAGGACCTGTGGAGACTTCGAGTCAGCGACGAGTACCGCCTCGTTTACCGAGTTGACCACCAGCGGCACATCGTTGTGTGTCTTCTGCTCGGCAATCGCAAGGACGTATACGAAAGATTGGGCGCTACAGATGATGGAAGTCCTGGCCTACGGATTATCGCGAATGCATCCGACCTTCTTGAGTTTGCACCTAGCGAGGAGGAAATCGGTCGGGCACGCCACTATGAGGCACTGGCATCTTCGACTCTTCCCACTCTGCCAGCTGAGCTTCTTCCACAGCCGCTTACCGCAGAGCTGCTCACTTCATGGGGCATCCCACCCGACCAGAACGTGGCGCTCGTCGGCATAGCAACGTTTGAAGGACTTATCGCAGCGCAAGTGCCTGATGCAGCAAAGGAACGGGTACTGGAGGCGCTTTATCCCCGCCGTATCGAGGAGATCGTCCAGCTACCCATCCGTCTTCATCGTAGTGCTGAAGAGGTAATTGCGGCAGCAGAGGGTGAGCGCTCACTAACGGACTTCTTGCTTTCTCTCGACGAGGAGCAGGAGGCATACGTACAGCGCTTTCGCATGGACCAGCCAACTGGCCCGTGGCTTCTCAAAGGGTGTCCCGGTTCCGGCAAGTCAACCGTCGCCCTCTATTGCGCAGGAGCAATCCTCGACACGGCGGCAAGTGAGCTGGCACTGTACCGCTCCCCGCTCCGGATTCTTTTTACCACGTATACCAACGCTCTCAGTCGGTCTAGCGAATTGCTATTGAACTCCATTCGATGGCGGCACGGCGGCGGTGACATCGAGGTGCGAACCGTCGATAGCCTTGCCAATAAGTTAGCGGGCCAAGAGTGGGCCTCCCGTCGAGTCATCCGTACTGAACTTAACTCTTATCTCCTCGCAGCACTTTCGCATCATCGCGAACGGGCTGCTGACTTCCCGTTCACCCCGGATGATCTGGATTTCATCGATGAAGAAATTGAGTGGGTGGTTTTAGGCCAGGCGGTTTCCTCGGAAAACGAGTACTTTCAGGCCGACCGAACCGGTCGTGGACGCAGACTGGGTCATATCCAGCAGCGCGCCATCTGGCAGCTCTGGCTGCACGTCCGCAACGCACTTCAAGCAGATCGCTGCTGCCTTTTTGCACAAAAGGTCATTGCTGCCCTTTCACAGGTAAGTCCCACGTATGACTACGTTTTCGTTGATGAGGCGCAAGATTTAAAGCCCATTGCGATTCGCTTTTGTATCGGCTTGGCTAAAGAGCGAACGAATATCTTTTTGGCTGCAGACAGCAACCAAAGTATTTATGGCGGCACGATGAGCTGGAAGCGCGTCGCTGGTGACCTCTCATTTACTGGTCGCGCTCGCATACTGCGTAGGAACTATCGTACCACGAAGGAAATGTGGCCGGCCGTCCTGCAAATTGCTGCCAGTACAAATGAGGGAGGGGATATTGAAACCTTGGGTGGCGAGCCCATGGTCAACGGTAATCCACCAGTGCTTCACTGGTATCAGACCGAGGAGGGCTATCTCGCGCGTCTGGAGAGCTTCATCGAATCCGCATTGGCAGCGGAGCGCGTTTCGCGTGATGCGGTTGCTGTGCTTTGTCGAAGCAACGCCGAGTGCGAACGGGTAGCAATTCGCCTCGCATCCCACTTGAACGCAAAAGCTATGAAGTCGCGCGAAGTAGACCTCCGCCATCCCGGTGTCAAGGTCATGACAATGCACGCGTCCAAAGGTCTGCAGTTTCCAATCGTCGGAGTACTCGTGCCGCCCGATCGCGCCCTGCCCGCACACGAGGACGATGCAGCGGCCCGGGCCGCTCTTGAGAGCCGCATCCTGTTCGTCGCCTGCACTCGAGCCGCGCGCCGACTCCTAGTATGCGCACCAGTGGCAAACCCGCCGCGCGGACTCTCAAAGGTTACTGATACGCATTGGGAAATCGAGGGTGGTAAATAGTACGTAGGCTCAAGCTGAACTTGCTTGTTCTCATCTGATGTCCTGAGCCCCATGTCCGAGGTTCATAGCCTGGCTCTGGACTACAGACTTTGGGTAAGTTCTTCTGGAGCAGAATGCGGAGAGCAGGCCAATCGAAGTGGACATAATCGAGCAAGAGCATCAGTGTTTTACAGATGCGCTCTTCTTTTTAGCACCAGCGCTACAGGGCAATCAAGAATGGAAGACTACTCTTCGCCTTATCGTGCAGGGAGGGAAGCGGCCGCTCGGGCGGCTGCATGGATGGCTGAGAAGCAGCGAAAGCTGGCAAAACGGTCCGATTCCGAACGCTGCCAAGCGGACGCGGAATCCTCGAGCATGGCATCGCGGATCAGACATCGGCAGTTCCTCGCCTCAATTCGTAAACCTTACGTTGGCTCATCGATTCGCCAACCCAATCCTGATACGTCGGGTGCAATCACCCTAAAGCGCAGGACGAATCATTGCTACTCGTGCCGAAGTCGCGTCGACAGCGCCATCCATGCGTTGTGCCCGAGCTGTACACTCCTCAATATCATTTGTCCAACCTGTGGGGCATGTGGCTGCGGTTACAACAATCCGGCCATTCAGCAATACGACCGCGACGAGGAGTGGGTAGGCGATTCCGTCGAAAACTGGTTCGTGTTCGAGGATGGAAAGTGCGTGTACCCTCCCAACATTGATTACCCATTATTGGATCGTACCGTACGAATCGCTGGGTATGAAGCGTACCTTCAGAGTACTACGTGGCGCGAGAAGCGAAATGGCGCGCTCCGTAGTGCCAGCCACGAGTGCGAGGAATGCGGTGCGAAAGAACGACTCCACGTCCACCATCGCAACTATGATCGAGTAGGCGGCAATGAACTCCCAAGTGACTTGCAGGTGCTCTGTGAAACGTGCCACTACGCGGTTCACAGTTTCGCCACCGCGTATCTTGCCTACCTTATTAAGGATGATTTAGGCAATTGAAAAGGATCGCGGCTCCAAGCAGGCGCCCGGCGGCAGTTGCCTGCTTGACTGACGTGACCCCGAATTCCTATCGAGTGGGGTAGCTAGCCGATGGTCGACTTGGTCCAGTCATCAATTCTGGTCCAGCCTGACTCACTTTATGCGGGACTGGTGGTCAGAGAATGCCGTTGCACGCGTTGACGGTATGCAGTTTGTCATACATCGCATACAATGCAGCATGCTTAATCCGAAACTGACTGCGCTTTTTTGCGGTGGGCGCATTTGAGAATGCCCCCTCAAGCTTGATGCCGGGATCGTAGTACACCGTCCCATTGGCCAGTGCATTCAGCCACTTGAGATAGTCGGTGCCTGTGGCGAGCATGACGTTTGCGCTGTAGCGGTAGGCAACGTCTGGCTCTTTTCGCTTGAGAGCCGGCACGAACACGGCGCGGGAATGTTTCCGCTTCCAATGGGACAGCATTCCGGCAAAGCTCCACTCAGCGGCCAGCTGACCGTCGGGGGCACTCAGTTGCAGCGCACCGTTGGCGTTGGTGATCCGCCCCCGTTCAGTATCGTAACCATCCAGCTGCAGGATGAGACCAGTCGAGGCCGCCGGCGTACCCACCTTGTGGACGCCGCCATAGTTCATTCGGTCGGCGCGCCCTTTTCGATCGGTGTAGCCGTAACGCCTGACGAATGCCTCGGCTCCCTGGTCCACATACAGTCCACCAGTGGGCTCCGGTGTCATCAGTGTGATCGGTCCGCCGGCCGTTCGCGCGAGGTTGCGCACGGTGTACGCCTTGACCTCCCACCCTTCAAAATCCGGGGCAGCGTATCCGTTAGCGGTGATGCCCAACTCGGACTCGAGGGTGACACCAACGCAGTTGGAGGCAGCGCAGACACGCCGGGTTCCATCGCGGTTCAATCCCCAGCCGGTAATCCATCCCTCTCCGGCTATCCGGCACAGTTCAGCAAGCAGTCGGGCTTCCGAGGTCACGGAATCAGTGCCAGGGTGCACGGGCAGTTCCCGCAGGACACCGGGCTGATCACCGCGCGGCATGGTGCGGATTTCCTGTGCCACTGGCATGTGCGCCTCTGCGGCGAATGCCAAAACGGATCCGTTGTCACGGACCCCAACAATCAGGACACGCCCTTCGTGGCGTGACCGCATGATATCTGATGGTGCCCACGTGGCACCCCGCAGAATCCCAGAGAGGCGGACTTCGGGGTACTGGGGATAGAGGATCAGTTGGGCCGTGGGGGCTGGATGCTCTGTGCCGTCCTCCCGGAGCCACGCCATTTGCAGATCGGCCTTGAAGATCGGCGCTGCATGCGATCCGGTCGTCGCCGCTGTCGGGTCCCCGGCCGGCAGCTGATTCAGCACCGAGAAGTCACCGCCAAGGTAGACCTGATTTTTGCTATTGTCGTTTGGACTGAGCTCTTTGACGTACAACCGACGGACGCCACGATCCGCCATCATCCGGGACAGCTGCCGCAATGAAATGATTGGCTCACTCATCGAATTTTCCATTGACCCTGGGTGAAAAGGAGGACATATTGCCCTCAATGATTCCCTCCGAACAAAAACCGGCAATTGATGCGGTCCGCCACGCCCTCCGGTACTGGACGCAGGAAGAGCTGGCCGAACGGGTGCACCGGGATCCAAGAACCGTGCGGCGCTGGATTGCGGGGGAGAGCTCGCCGCCGTGGGAGATCGCAAAGATCATCACGCTTGAACTTGCGCGTGATGACCGCCCGCGCCAGCCCGATTTCACGTTCATTGACCTGTTCGCGGGCATCGGCGGGTTGCGGCGGGGATTTCAGCATCTGAATGGGCGGTGTGTCTTCACGGCAGAGTGGGATCAGCATGCGGTCCGGACGTACAAGGCCAACTATCCCGATTCCGATGACATTGCCGGCGACATCACCAAGGTTGCCGTCGGTGATATTCCGGATCACGACCTGCTGCTGGCTGGATTTCCCTGTCAGCCGTTCAGCCTTGCGGGGGTCTCAAAGAAGAACAGCCTTGGCCGGGCCCATGGATTTCTCGACAAGACACAGGGCACGCTGTTCTTCAACATTGTCAGCATTTTGCAGGAGAAGCGTCCAAGAGCATTTCTGCTGGAGAACGTGAAGAACCTGCGGAGTCACGATGGAGGCAGGACATTCCAGGTGATCATGGGTGCCCTGCGGGAGCTTGGCTATCATGTCTCGGCGCAGCTTCTGAATGCCAGCGACTGGGTCCCTCAGCGCCGGGAGCGTGTCTTCATTGCCGGCTTCCTTGAGCCCGTGCAGGTGGATTTCGATCATTTGCTCCGACCAGCTGTGGCGCCAATCCTTGGGGACATTCTGCACAGTCCCGACGAAGAGCCCGAAGAGCCGTACACGTTGCGTGAGCGCGGGCGTACGGTGGTCAATCCCCGGTATACGCTGAGCGACCACCTCTGGGAGTATTTGCAGAACTACGCAGCCAAGCACCGGGAGAAGGGCAACGGCTTCGGCTGTTCAGTCTTCGATCCGGGCGACGTGGCACGTACGCTCTCTGCCCGGTATCACAAGGACGGCAGTGAAATCCTGATCGCGCAGCGCGGAAAGAACCCGCGCCGGCTGACGCCACGAGAGTGCGCCAGACTCATGGGGTTTGATGCGAACCGGGCGGAGCGGATGCACATACCCGTCTCCGACACACAAGCCTACCGTCAGTTTGGCAACTCGGTCGCCGTGCCGGTGGTCAATTCCATTGCGGCGATGCTTGTGCCGAGAATTCTGCGACCCGCTGATTTTCCGCTACGTGAGCAATTATTGCCGCAAACGGAACTGGAGCTGAGTGGGGCCGCAGCCTGAAGGATCGGTGTCCGACGCCCGGCGTCGGAACATGGCTGCCATCAAGAGCCGGGACACCAAGCCTGAGCTGCAGGTGCGTTCGGCGCTACACCGTGCGGGGTTCCGGTTCCGGCTGCACCGGTCGGATCTGCCGGGCAAGCCTGACATTGTGCTGCCCAAGTATCACACCGTGATTTTCGTGCACGGATGCTTCTGGCATCATCACGGATGCGCCAATTCCAAAATTCCGAAGACTCGCCGGTCGTTCTGGGAGCAGAAACTGCTGGCTAATCGGGCGAGAGATAAGCGTCAACGGCGCGCGCTCCAACGGCTCGGCTGGAAGGTGCTTACAATTTGGGAATGTCAAGTTCAGTCGGAGCCAACGAAATGCTTGCACAGAATAGTTGAATCATTGTGCTAGCTCGGAACGAGCGTGTGTTTCACCTGTCGATGTTTTGGGCAGCATTCTTTGAGGTTCCTGCAAACACGGCTCAGCGCCCGATGATCACCTTGCGAACTTCTCGTCGGAATCCAGCTGGTTTATTGCACGGAAGAAGGGATTACGGTCATGGTTTCATGAATGGATCAATGCATGCCGTAACTTTTTGCATGGCTTGTAGCATATAAGCAGCGTTCTCGGTCAGAAATTGTGATGTAAGGCTTCGTCTATATTCAACACGAACAAAGCCGTCTTGCGGCTTTGAATATTTTATGACGATCATGTTTCCATGTTCATCTGACGTGACCCGTCCATGCGCCAGTGCATCTCTGAGCCTATTGATCTCGTCAAATGCAAATTTTGAGTTGCTCTGGACGGTATTGTTGTACCGCTCACAAAGGTTTCGAAAGGTGCTCCAGTCAGTGACTGCGGATTCCGCCACTTGCTTATCTTCTTCAGCGTTTATCTGAGACATCAGGTCGGCAGTTCCGATGCCGTCTCGTCTGGCCAGATAGATTCTGAGAATCATTTCAAGGCTATTGAATGCACTCCAAAAGTTCGCAAGAGATGCTTGATAGGATTGAACGTTCAAAAACGTTTCTATTGGGACTTCAGTCATCTTTATATCCTTGGCTGGCGATAGATGGGCTTCGTCTATTGATTTGGCTGTCAAGAAGAGCTTGCTACCTCTTGACGAATTTGCCATACGAGAATTGCAGGCCTCTTCCGACTAGCATTTTACCCATTCGCCTCCCGGAATCCGTCTATACTCTTCGGTTTGAGACTCCGATATGCGAACGGAGATCACTTGCTCGTGTTCGTCATCAACCAAGATCACGGCATTTGCGGAGCCACGACTTGGTTTCGGATTATTGCTTTTCAGGCTATTCCAAATATTGTCAAGTTGTACTTGCGTCATGTCTCCCCCTGAGAGCGCTTTAAGCTGAAGGTGAATGTTTCCGTGGTGCTTGTCCGAGATCTTCTGAAAACTGCAATGATTATTTGCAGTATGTTCGATATATGGTTCGACTCAGCTTACTGCAAAGCTTACTTGGCTTGCCCGTCGCTTCAATCTTCCGGGATTCGCAGGATATCGATGAGTGCCACGATTCGCTGCTTCAGCTGCCTGATTTGGGTGTGATTTGGCACTCGTGATGCTCTACTAACCGCTTAACTATTCCTCGAACTATTGCCGTAGCCATGGCATCTTGGCCTGGCTTTGTTTGAATAAATCGCGCATCATTGGTATTTGTCAGCACAACCATCTCAACCAGGACGGTTGGCATTCGCGACACAATTGATCCTGTAAGCGCTCCCTGTTTTGCACCAATCGCAGTTTCGGATTCGCTCTTAACACCTCGCGATGAGATGCCGTACCCCTGAAGGTATGACCGCATCTGAGACTCGATAGTACACGCCCACTTTGCACTCTCGCGGCGAACCGTGAGTGGTGGTCCAACTACGCCTTTTACCCGACCTTCATTTGTTGCGTAGTAAACGGCGAACCCACTCGTGTTCGCAGCATCCGCATGAAGCCTTAGAAAGAGAGCAGGACGAGCGCAATTTGCGAAATTTGCGCGCGCCTCATTTGTCATTGTTTGAAGTGAATCATCTCTCGTGAGAATCCCCTCGAGTCCTTTTTCACTGAGCTGTTGCTGCAGCTTTTTCGCGATTATCCAGTTGACATCGCGTTCAGAGATCCCGTTTATCCTTTGTGTTCCGGAATTAACCTCCGAGGGATGACCTGGATCGATGACAACACATCGGTTTCTCTGAATGCACGTTGATGCGCATTCTGTGGTTGAGGCACGCGCCGACCGAGAAAGACCGATGACAAGTATTAAATTACAACACGCAGCAAGCAAGGAGGTGCTAGCCACACTGCCCGCCCATCAGCTGCCTCATCTCCGGCTCTGCACACCATCCCATATATCCCACGTCGCTTTGATTGATCAACAACTCTTTTACGACCCAAGTACCATCTTGCTTGACCAACCAAGCCATCATCGATGAAGTACCATCATACACCTTACCATCAAAGGCCGTCCTGTTTTCTTCTTCGGTGAACTCGCGACCGGTTTTGTGGATCGGATGTCCCACGAAGTAGGCGAAATTTTGTCCCACCCTCAGTTCACTGACAACAAATTTCACATCAGCGCGCAGGATTTCTTCAACTCTTGGGCGCATGGCATCCATAATATCAGCGCGAAGCTTGGATCCTGGCGGTGGCGTTAGAACCTCTACGGGCGCGTTTTTTTCGATTTGTTGCACTTGGAGTGTTTGCGAAATTCGCTTTGACTCCTGCTCTGCTGCCGAAGTTGATTGCACGGGTTCTTCGGATGCCGACTCTGCTCTTTTTCCGCGGAAATAGATTGTCAGCGCAATGATGGTGAAACAGACAAGAATGATGCCCAACACCGCAATCACAGTGATGCGCGTGGATTTCTTACTCTGTGAAATACTATTGGGAATCCGGCTCTCATTCGCTTTCACAGCCTCAATCGGACTGGAATCAAGCGATTGAGCTACAATCAGTGGAGGAGCATAGTTGAAGGAGCCGTCCGGCTCGATCAAGCTTGGCGAGTCGGTTTCGGCCAGACTTTTTTCTATCGGGTCTGCTTCCTGCGTATCAACTCGAAGCGACGCAGCAATCTCTCGGGCTTTTTCACGGTTGTAAGTGTCTGCCCGCGACCCGGCCGTGAACAAATCAGCAATTGTCCAAATGCCACATCCACCGCACGTCAGGATTTTGATAATCCCGACGGTAATGTCACCCAGCCAGATGCGGTCATACATGAAGAGCGCAAGTATTACGGCCGTACCGCGATCCTTTTTTGCTGATGAATATTGTGATTGAAAAATCAGTTTAGTTGAATCGGGAAGATCTTTCGTCAGGAGCGCAAGCTCAAGTGGTCCGATGTCAGCCATACGTCTTCAGCGAAGCGATAATCTCGCGCGCTTTCTCCCGATTGAAATCATCGGCTCGCTTTCCAGCAGTGAACAGATCGATGATAGTCCAGATTCCACAGCCGCCGAGCGTCAAGATCTTGACGATCCCCAAGGCAATATCGCCCATCCAAAAGCGATCATATAGAAATATCGCCAGTATCACAGCCGTACCACGATCCTTTTTTTCGGACGAAAACTGTGACTGAAATATCATCTTTTGACTATCCGTCAGGTCTCTGGTCCACTGCGCAAGCTCAACTGCACCGATTTCAGCCATAGTGCTCTCTATATCTGACGGAAGTTTTCCAGCACGTTCGTACGAATGCGGCGATCGTTAAAAACAGCGTTGGCCATACCATCCAATTCGAAGTACTAGCCTCTTGAAATTGATATCGGACTACATATCCGAACGCTCGAGACAATCCACAGCCAGGGCATGTTATTCCGAAGAGCACACGCCAGAGGCAAGGTATGCCACCCTCTCCCGACGATGGTTCGATAGTGAAGCCATACGCCCAAATGAAGGGAAGAAGCAGAGGTCTCCCTGAAACCATCTCGGCGAATAGAAAGCTTTGGAAGTCTGATCGATTCGCTGGTTTCTTTCGTCGGTCCTTGAGCGGCCCTTTACGTTTTTCGGTCGGCAAGGCGCGCTCGATTGATGAGTGGTTTGGTTTCAGTGTTTTGTATGTTTTATCTTAGGATGGGAGCGTTAAACGATCGTCAACTCATTGGTTTATTGTGACTTATAAGTCACAACTGTCAGTTCTCGGGCAATGGACTTGCGTAATTATTCGATTTCCAAGTCGTAATTTCCCCTCATATCTATTCCGCGTCGTTCCCGGATTTGAATCATGGTGCTACATGCCTGTTTGAGGCACCTCGAACTACCATTTTCTTCCTTTGCCAATAGTAGCCAGGCAAACGCGAGTTGTTTTGGTGTGCCTGCCTATTCGAAGGCCGCGGCCAGCTCGATACGGCCGTCATGACCTTCCCAAGCCCCGCGTGGACCAATCTCCCCACCAATGACCCACCCCGAATTCCACCCCATCCCTGGCCCCATCCCCAACACCTACCGCGTCGGGCTCCACCAGCTCTACGGCGGGGAATATCCGGGCGCCAAACCGATGCCGGACACCGCGTCCGCAAACGACAAGCTCGCGGCGCTCCTCGACAACGGGGTCAATGTCTTCATTGACCTCACCGAGGCGCACGAACTCGATCCGTATCATCAGCACGCCACCACCGGCGGCGAGGCACGGGGGATGACCGTCCTCCACGAACGACACGCCATCCGCGACGTCAGCACCTGCCCCCCGGAGCAGATGCAGCAGATCGTCGCCCGCATTGATGAACACCTCGACGCCGGCCGCACGGTCTATGTGCACTGCTGGGGTGGCATCGGCCGCACCGGGATGGTCCTCGGCTGCTGGATGGTCAATCAGGGCGTGGACCCAGACACCGCCCTCAGCGTCACCCAAGCCGGATTCGATAGCATGGCCAAGCGCAGCCGCTTCCCCGCCTCGCGCCGTTCCCCCGAAACCGACGCCCAACAAGCCGTGGTGCGCAGCTGGGCCACGCGCGGCTGACCCTCCACTGCCGTCTCGCCATCGCGCCCGCCGGCTCTCCATATCGAAGCCGGCAGGCGCCCACCCCTCAGCTGTACCGCGCCACCAACTCCGACAGCGCCGCACTCGGCGCCCCGAAGCTCACGAACCGGATATCCAGATTGTGCGTGGCAAGGAGGTCGAGCGCGCGCCGCTTCGCCGCCAGAATCCACGCGGCATCATTCCCAAACGCGCCGCCGCCCAAACTGGTGAGGAAGACCAGCGGTGACTTGGTGCGCTGCGCATTCACCACCGCAGCACAGAGCGTCGCTTCATACGCCGCCTCCAGGACCAGCGTCGCAAACGGCTTCCACGTTTTGGCATCAACATTCCGGGCATACGCCACCGGCAGCGCGGAGCAAAACGCCTGCGTCACGGTGTGCCGCTTGGGGCCCGGAGCCGCCGTCACCTCCACGTCGGCGTGCACCCCAATTCGGAGCAGCCCACGCAATCGGTCGCGCTCCGGCTCCGTGGCGTTCTCCAAGTACCGACCGATTGCCGTAATGCCGCGCACGCTCCCCATCGCGTAGCCATTCCGCATCTGCCACAGGTCCTCCACCGGCATATCGAGCGCCACACCGAACGCCGTCCCCAGATCGGCCAGGCCATCGAGCTGCCGATTGGCGGTCTGCCCAATCGCCCCGTCCACCGGCGCGAAGTAGTTCCGGTAGACCGTCGCCGCACCCGCCGCGATCGCACAGGCCGGCCCCTGCGTCGGGTCGGACTGATAGACCGTCACCCCCGCCTCTGGCGTGATCGTCGGCCCAACCATCTCGAGCAGGTTGAACTGCGACGCCACCTGCATCACCGCACCCGCGTGACGCTCGTCCACATGCACCGCCCGGGCATCGGTGCGCATGATCTCCGCACGCAACCGCCCAAAACGTGGGATCCCGGCACCCACCCCCGCCCGCGTCCGCAGCTCCGCCAGCGACACCAGCTCCAGCGTCCCAATCCCGTACTCGGCCCCATTCACCGTGGAACGGAGTCGATCACCATGAACCTTCAGCAAGTTCTGGGTCGCCGCGTACCCCTTCTCCCGAAATCCCATCAATGATTCAAACCAATCCATCGGCATAGCGACGACCTCGCCGTTGAAGCCCAATCATATACATCACGACCAGAGTGTACGCCTTAGCCGTTAATTCTGTGTCAAAGCTGGCTTACCCCATCAGTACTACTCTAGGCCACGGTCTTACGCTTGCCGCCTGTGCTCTGATGGGGTACCCGAGGACCACAGAATCATCCTTCCGCCGATTTTTTACACAGTGGTCTGGTCGTAGAGCATCACTGTAGCCTTCAGGCGATCGGCATAATTGAAGATGTCATCAACCGCTTCCAGGGTGATGATCTCTTCTTCTTTCTTCTCGTTGAGCAGGCCAAGCCGGAGCTTTTGCAGGTTGTTAAAGCGTAATCTGCAGATTGTCTTCCGGTTATTGTCATCGAGCAAGATCGCGCAGTAGCTCTGAGCGTCTCGCATAACTACCCGCTTGGCACCTACGAGATCACGCAGGATCGCCCGTACCGCGAAAAACGCCTCGAGTTCCTCTCCGGATGTCGCCAATTGCTGTGCTGCGGCCGGTTCCACTACGGGAACGGTTTCGGGTGCAGGAACCGTCGCTGAAACAGGCACAGCCTCAGGAGTCATGGCCCCTTTGAGACGTTCATTGATCTTTTCCCCAATCAGTTGCTCGAAAGCCCGTCTTGTAATGGCAGTGAATTGATCCCGTACCGTTGGTGTAAACCGCTTACTTCCGAGGAGATCTGCGGAGACAAGGCGAACTAAGTCTTCCGATGGATTCGCAATCCACTCCGTCAACTTCTGTTGAATTGATCTGGTGTACTTCAGGTCATTCGCGGTATTGAGGATCGTGTCAAGATCATAAGCCGACTTAGCAAACTTCTTCAGCTCATCGATATCGCGATCCTTGAAATCAAGGATATTGAACTCGAAGAACGGCTTATCATCCATCTTGTTCGGCTGCTCAAGATCGGTGAAGAACTTGTACACCAATCCATTCGTTAGCACGCCAAACCGTGCCGCTGTCACATGGAAGTAGCGGAAAAGCTGACTGGCATGACCAATGTTGAGATCAGCGCCTGCTTTCTTGCATTCGAAAATGATGATGGGCTTACCATCTCTGAGAATGGCATAATCCACCTTCTCGCCTTTTTTTGTACCAACATCGGCTACTAACTCGGGTGTCACTTCCAGAGGGTCAAACGGGTTATAGCCAAGAATCTGAATGAATGGCATAACCATGGCGTTTTTCGTGGCTTCTTCTGTCTTGAGCATATCCTTTGTGCTCACGATACGTGAAGCGAGAACCCGCAGCTGATCGATAAAGTCCATAAAATGTCCTGAACTGGTTAATTAAGAACTGAGTTAACAGCATACCCGACTCGCTCGAAATCCATATTCGAGCGTCTCAGAAAACTGCGCACTTTACCACGAGCGAACGTCTGCATGACCGGCCCGACAGGAGAGGATCATCCGGTTCAGCTGGATGTGCCTGCCGATCGAAAACCGACAGACGCTACGCCGGTTTGGGTGTATCCGATTTGGCGCGAAACCACCCCGCGAAATAACCGATGATCGATACGATTCCGGAGCCGAACAGTGTGCCCATCAGAAATTCCCAATTCCCAGTATTGAGACCAATCACGACCTCAATACCGCCAACCACGACATAGGCCAGTAACACCCACGGAATGCGGCGGCGCATCTGTTCATTCATGGATTGTGTCCGAAACTCCGTTGCGTTCAACGATGGTTCCTTCTGGATATTGTACGGTCAATGCGGCGTAAGGACCAGATGGCAGCAGCATCCAGCACCACGAGCCCCACACACCAGTGAAACGTGAGCGCCGCTCGGCCGTAGGGCTCTAAGTCACGTCACCTTTCTCCAACCCCACCCGCCATGCGCAATCTCTTCGCCTCGCTCAGAAACGGTATGCAGCCCATGGCCGACACCCCGGAGGGCGAGCGCTACACGGTCGCCGACATTCCGGTCACCTGCAAGCATTGCCAGCACGATCGCTTCGTCGAAGGGCGCGCCCAGCTCAACACCGCCGGGATGACCTTCCTTAACCTCGATTGGGCCAATCGCTCCGCCGCGACCCTCACCTGCACCGCCTGCGGCCGCATTGATTGGTTCCTGTCCGATCCGGAAGAACGGGCGTAAACGCCCCGTAGCACGGTCGGCCTGGGGGTTACCCCCAACTGTCAGACCCCCCGGGATCCTTGGAAATCACCACCGCGCACCCCGCGCGGTGGTAGGCCCGCTCCACCAAGAATCGCCCCATGAACATGGCCCTCCGGTCCGACCGCGCCCTCCTGTGCGCCCAGGCCCGCAGCACCCGCTACCTCGCCATCACCCGCCACGCCCCAGCCGCACCGCCCCGCAATCCAGCCGAAGCCCGCGACGCCACCGCCCGCGCCCTTCGGCAGCTTGGCTGGAAAGTGCTGGTCGTCTGGGAATGCCGGATCCGCTCGGATTTGATGAGAGAAGTCCAGCGGATCAACCGCTCAATACGCGAATTTCAGTCCGGTGAATGACATGTCTTCGCGTGAATCACAGTAGACCACATGACCATTGGGGCATTTGGCGCGAAGCAGCGAAGTCTTGAGCGGAAACCGGAGCACCTGCCGGCAATCGACGCACATCACATCAAAATGCGCATCTACTTCTGACTCAGGAAATGCCTCGGTGAACAGTTTCACGAGCCTGCTTCCGTCCACGAGCTCAATGTCCCACTGAGCGGCGAAATCCATCGCATTCCTGCCGAACTGGGCAGTTGTCACGAATATTGCAGCGTCTGCGGATCGCACGTGCATTGCCGAGTGAAGCTTTTGAAGCAGTGGCCGACCAATTGTTTTCCCTGTTTGAAAGCGCTTGCATTCTATGACATAAAGCTTCCCGTCCTTTCGTGCCAAAACGTCCGCACCGAGATCACCGCTTGCAGGGGTCAGGTGCGTTTCATATCCAAGGCGATGGTACAGGAGTGCGATTGCTTTTTCGAAATCGCGCGGCGTCAGTTCTACCAAGCACGAGAGTTGGTGCAACCGAATCATTTGTGTACGAATGATCTCCTGCCTTCGCAGCGCGAGTGCATCCGCTGTGTTGGCTTTCAAACGTCTCCGTTCAGTCTCACGCCATTGAACCTGCTTGGTATGCTGTTGGCGGAGCCGACACTCATTGCAGCGGTGCCTTGTAATTCCTCCTCGCAGGCCGTGCGGGCATCGCTCACGACTCGTTAACCAATCTCTGTACTTCTTCCAGTAGCTTTTGATTGTCTTCATCATTGTCAAAGTATCCATCGGCCCGTGTTCAGCCATCTGAAAATTGATGCTCATCGCACCACAAGCACCTTGACTCAGTGGCGCAGAGACATCAGCCGGGCTGACCTTCCTCAACCTCGATTGGGCCAATCGCTCCGCCGCGACCCTCACCTGCACCGCCTGCGGCCGCATTGAATGGTTCCTCGCCGATCCGGAAGAACGCGCGTAATCACCGCACACCACATCGGGGGCGACGCGGGCGACACCACAGACGCCCGCGCCCCCTCACACGCTCCGCAGTATCTGCTCATGCACCGCCTTCGTGGCCGGTGAAGGATCCACTCCCAGCTCGTCCGCAATCACTCGGCGGCATCGCTCATACGCCAACAGCGCCTCCGCCGTGTTCCCCGCCGCCGCATGCGCCCGCATCAACAGCTGATGCGCCGTCTCCCGAAAAGGCTCCAACCCCACCGCCTCGCGGGCCGCCTCCACCGCCAGCGCATGCTCCTGGTTCCACAAATACACCGCCCCGCGACACTCCAGCGCGCGCACCAGAATGCTCCGCAACCGGTCGCGCCGCATCTCTATCCATTCCCCCTCCTCCCCCGGCAGGAACGAACGCCGCGCGATATGATGCGCCACCGCCGACGGACCATACGCCCCCGCTAAATCCCCGCGCCGCAGCGCGGACTCGGCCTGATGGATCGCGTCCGACGCCGCATCCAAATCCACCCACGCCGATCGCGGCAGCCGCAGCTCGTAACACCCCGCCTCCGCCGTCAGCAGCGCGCTGCCATCCAGCCCGCCCCGCGTCAGCAGTCCGCGCAACTTGCTGATCAACGCATGCAGCGCCCCCGACCACGCCGGCGCCCGCTCGTTGGGCCATAACACAGACGCCAGCGCCTCCCGCGAAATGGGATGCCCGCGCTCCGTCACCAGATACGCAAAAGCCACCCGCCCCTGACGCCCCGGGAATTCGGCCGGCCCAAATTGGTGGCCGCCCGCCTCAAGATGCACACGCCCCGCCAGATAAATCCGCATTCCCCGCCTCCACCCCCGTCCACCAAGCTTTCGCCAAGGAGTTCACAACGGCCTCGGCGAATATACCCACCGGTGGCCGCACCCGGCGGCCGTCCCCTTCTCTCTCAGGAGTCTCTCATGGCCGGAAAGCGAGTTGCCTGCGACTGCGGCGCCACCGTGCGCGCTGCCACCGACGCCGAACTCATCGCCCAGGTCCGTCAGCACGCCCACGAGGTCCACGGCATGGTGCTCAGCGATGAACAGATCCTCGCCATGGCCGAGCCGGAGTGATGCGTGCGCTCCCCCTCTTGCTCGCCATGGTCATGAGCTCCGTCGCCGACGCCCAACGCCCCGCAGGGACCACCGCCGGAGCAGCCAACCCGGCGCCCGGTTCGGCGCCCGCCATGGCGGCGATCGCCCCGGTCGGTGCCCCAATGCGGCTGCTGATTCATGTGACGCAGGGGCCCGAGGCCCCCACCCGCGCCGCGCTCGCCTTCAGTGTGGCGCGCGCCGCTCTCGAGGACGGCCACACCGTCGCGCTGTTTTTGGCCGGTGATGCCGTGCAGCTGCTCCGCGACGGCGTCCTCAATGCGCTCGTGGGTCTGGGGACCGGCCCGCTCCGCGAACACTACGACGCAATCGTCGCCAAAGGCGGCCGCTTCTATCTCTCCGCCGGCTCCAGCAAAGCCCGCGGTGTGACCGAGGCCGACCTGCAGGGGAAGCCCGCCGAATTTGCCGGCCCCCCGCAGCTCGTTCGCCTCGCCCTCTCCTACGATCGCACGCTGACGTACTGAGAGCGGCACCCCGGAATCGGCCATGGGGGGCGCGGGCGCCCGATGGCCGGTCAGCGGTTCAGCAGCTGCTGCATCCCTTCGAGACAGGTCCGTCTGATACGGTCCGGCGTGAGCAGGCGGTCCTGTGGAATTCTGGCCGCCTGCCGCACGACATCGGTGACGACACCGAATTGCTGCGGAATGGACTCCTGCAGCATTGTCAGCGTACGTGCTGGCACGGTGGGCTTGAGCTCCTCATACCACAGCGTGTGCAACGTGTCGAACTGTCCACTGAACAGTTCCAGTGTATCGTGCACATACAGGACATCCTGAGCGCGCTTCGCTGGGGTGCGGTATGGATGGATCAACAGCTTTTGCACAAGGAAGCTCACCGGATTCGGAATCCGCGTGGTGTCCGGTATGCCAAGCGCTTCGATCTGCGACGCACTCGCCGCCAATGACCACGGAGCCGTGAGCAGCAGATCCACATACCGCAGCTTCTGCGCGGTAACCCCGGCTTTCGAGATCGTGGCATCTGGTCGGCCATCGCGCGTGGTCCCACTGCCAGTCAAGCGCCGCAAGCAGCCGCTGCAAATCGCTCACGTCATGCATGGGCGTCGCCACCGGAAAGCATCGCGCCAAGATGCCGCTGGCGAATCCAATCCGCCTGCTCTGCGCCGCGTGCTGGATGCGACGCCACGTCCAGCCACACCTGCAGAAGGTCCGAGGTGGGACATGCGTTCGCCATCACCCGACCACGAAAGACCGATTGCGGGGACGGCGCCTGCCGCAGAATAAAATCGGGGGTCTCGCCCGGCGCAGCCGGCATCACATGCTCCCACGCGGCCAGCCGATCACGGTCGAGACGCGGCACATAGACGTGCGGCGGTACGCCGTCGACATGGCCCACGCCAAGCGCCGAAGCGGCCGCGAACAAACCGAGACAGGACTCATGCTGCGACAGCAGACGGCGCAGTGCCGCCTGCGCGTCTGAGCGAAAGCGGAAGCGCATCGGGATCTCCTGCACGCGCTTCACCATCGACCACGCCTGCCACCGGCGAAAGAGCTCCTCACGACGCACCACGAGCAACGTGGGTGCCGATTCGTGCAGATAGCCGTCACGCCCAAGCTGCTGGACGAACCGATAGGCGCTCATCACCGAGACCTGCGCCGCGTCGGCGAGCGCCGTGGCGTTACGGTAACGGTCGCGCGGTGCCCGCAGCATCGATTCGGGAAGCTCTGGCGCGAGCAGCACCTTGAGCATCCACTGGTTCAGGTCGGAGAAGAGATTCTCCGGCTTCATCGCCGGTGGCGCCACCTCCGAGGGCCAAGCAGCCGCCCCCTGAGCCTCCGCGTTCAGCCCCTCAAGCGCCGAGCCGCGAAAGCGCCGGAGCCCCTGCAGGTCGAGCACGCCAACCGGGGCATCGGGTGCGTTGCGCGCGGCAAACTCGAGGAGCTGCGCGGCCGCGCGATCGGAGATCCGCGGGGCCGCAACCACCGCGAGGGGCCGCGCCCTCACGCCGGCGTGGCGTTGCGCCTCGAGGTAGGCCTGCGACCAGAGCGGGACAATGCGGTCACCCCGCCCGTCGGCCGTGGTCTTGAGCTCCACGGCGTAGACCAGGTCGCCTCGGCGGACCGAGAGGTCGGCGCCCTGCGAACCGCCGGCCTGTTCGTCGGCCCGGTCACCCACCCGGTCCTGGAGGTCCACCGTCCAGCCGGCCGAACGGAATGCGGCGACGAGTGTCTCCCGCGCGGCAGCGCCAAGGGCTACCGGTCGGGCACCACCTGCGGTTGTCCCACGGTCCACCGTCGCGCTCCGGTTTAGATATCGCGCTTGTGATAATTACCACAAACATGGTAATTATCGCGAAATCGATATTTATCAGGTGGGGTTCAGCCCGGCAACCCCCCGCTCTTTAGGCTATTCTACCACCCCATGACTCGTCGATTCCTGCTCGCGCTGGCCGCCGCCGGCGCCCTCGCCACGATCCCGCCCCTCGCGCACCCGCTCCAGGCGCAGGATTCGCGGACCGTCGTCCTCCGCTTCCGGAAAGCCGGTGACACGACCGCGATCCGCGGCGCGCTCATCACCATCGATCACACGATCGAAGCCGGGCTCACCGACGCGAACGGCACCGTCACCATCCCCGACCTCGAAGACGGCGGCCACATCGTTGAAGCGGTCGCCAAGGGCTACCAGGCCTTCTTCGACAAGTTCACGAGCGGCCCCACCGTCCGCATGCCGATCGACCTCGAGATCCTCGCGGTCGTCGCCGCGCCGAAACCCAAAGGCGCCGCCACCACGCTCACCCCCGCCGGCTTTGAACAGCGCCGAGCGAAGGGGGGCGGACGGTTCTTTACGGCAGCGCAGATGAAGGCCGCCAATGGCCGGCCGCTCGCGAACTTCCTGCAGATCGATGCGGGCGCCTATCTCGCGACGGGCCCGGGGGGCGAATCGCTGCTCGCCTCGCGTGCGCTCTCCCGCGGCGGCACGCCCTGTTATGCGGCGGTCGTGCGCGATGGGCTCCGCGTCTATCCGTTTGAGAACGCGACGCCACCGAATCTCGATCGGATCTTCACCGACGACATCGGGAGCATTGAGCTGTACAGCAATACGCCGCCTGCGGAGTTTCGCGACAGCGGCCGGTGCGGGGTGCTGGTGGTGTGGAGCCGATAAGCGGCACGCAGTGAGCGGCAGGCGGTAAGCGGCACGATTTAAACGATACGCCGAACCAGTTCCACTGAACGCACAACGGGCGCCCCCAGCTGGAGGCGCCCGTTGCATTTCCTGCGACCGCGTCGCGCTTACTTCGTCGCCTTCGCCAGACGACGGATCTCGCTCGCCATCGTCGTCACGCGCGCGCCGTCCTTCGCGCCGGCGACATCCTTATCGACCTGCGCCGCGAGCGTGTTCAACGCCGCCGCACGCGCCGCCCCGGTCTTCGCTTCCGCCGCCATCAGCGCCGCCGAAATCGCCGACGTCCGCTCGGCCGCGAGCCCGTTGCCACGCACCAGCTGGTCGAGATACGACCGCACCACCACAAAGGCCGCCGGCCAGGTCATCTTCGGCTGGCTCTGCGGATTGTACTCGGTGAACTGCACCAGCTTCGCCGCCGCGATCTCGTTCGCCGACAGATGCTCGCTCGGCGTCAGCTCGTACACATCCATCCCGCGGTCGAGCTCCGACGAATAGATGTAGCCGTTCCAGTAGTACGCGCCCCACGAGCCGCCAATCGTGTTGCCACGACCCCGGCCGCCCGCCGCCGCCGCACCCGCCGCGGCCGGCACGTCCACCATCGCCGGCGGATCGATCGAACCACGATCGTAGTAGCCGATTTCAAAGGCCTTGTCCTGATCGGTGAAGTCCATGATGTCGACACCGCCCTGATACCAGCCCTGGACATACAGATCGCGCCCCGGCACCGGAATGATCCCGCCGTTGTGCGACACGCAATTCTCTTCAGCCGACTGCGCCGCCGGCAGCTTGAAGTAGGCATGCTGCGCCTGCTTCTTCTTCGCATCGAGGGAGATGACGGTGTTGCCGCCCAGCTCGATCATGCTGTTCGCCTGACACATCGGGCCCGTGCCGCCGCCCCACTCGTCGGTCTGGATCAGCTTCTTGCCATCATTGCTGAACGCCGCCGTGTGCCGCCCCTGATAGTTGTTCGTATCGGCAAGCGCATCAATGCGGAACGGCTTCTCCGGATTCGAAATGTCCACGAGAATCGAGTGCGTCGAGCAGGCCGCCGCGAGCAGATTCATCGCCGGATACGCCGTCACGTCATGGCAGTTGCGCGGACCCGTCGGCATGGCGTCCATCGCCATCGCACCCGGCGCCGCACCCGGCGCCGCACCCGGTGCCGCACCACGGCCACCACGCCCCGCCGCCGCACGACGCGCATCGGCCGGCGCGCAGAACTGCTTGCACTCACCCGCACCACCCAAGCCGGTGAAGATACGCGCCCCCGGAATCACCACCGCGCGCTCCGGATGATCGAGCTGCACCTTGATGATGTCGAGCTGGAAGAGCGAGTTCGTCGAATCCGCCGGATCAGTGCCATTCTTGCACCCGGCAAGCTCCGTCTCCGGACGCGCCGCCTGCTGCCCCGACACATAGATATAGATGACGTTCTTGTCCTTCGGGCTCGGCACCACCGTGTGCGTGTGCGAGCCTTTGCAGGTCTGCACATTCTTCACGAGCTTCGGCGCCTTCGGATTCGACACGTCGAAGATGCGCACGCCGGCCATATGATCCTTCGGATCTTGCACGCCGCCGTCGCCGCAGTCGTTGCGGTTCCCCGCCCCTTCGGCGGAGATGAAGAGCAGCTTGCCGTAAATCGACGGATCGCCCTGCGCCGTGATGCACCGCACCACCGACGCGAGCACCGGCTTGGCCGGATTCGCAATATCCCAAATCGAGAAGCCGGCGAAGTTGGCCTGATACACGAAGTGCGTGCCGAAGGCCATGTCCGAATTCACGAACGTCAAACCACGCACCGTATCAAACTGCGCCGGCTTCGGCGAGAACGACACGAGGCGCATGTTGCTCGCCGCCACGCCCGCATCGAAGCGGCCGGACTTGAGCGTGCTGCGGGGATCTTTGCCGCTCGGGTACGACTGGGCCGACAGCAGCGACGGCACGACGGCGGTCGCCATCAACAGGATCGCGGTTCGCAAAACGCGCATCAGGTCACACTCGGGTGAGAGGGGAGAAAACAGCGGAGACGCCAGTCTGGCGTGTTACTTCGGGGGCAGTTGCGACAACAACCGGCGCATGATGCCAATTTCGGCGGTCTGCGCGGTGACGACATCGTTGGCAAAAATATTGGCGTCGACATCCTGCGCGGCGCCGGGCGCCTTGAACAAGTCATCGACCATCTTGATCGCGCCAGCGTGATGCTTGATCATGCCGGTCAAATAGAGCCGATCGAACTCCGTCCCTTTGGCGGCGCTGAGCGCGGCGAGCTCCTCATCGGAGAGCATCCCGTCCATGCGCATCGTGTGCCACGACGCCGTATCGGGGGCCATCTGATCATTGCGGCGAAGCCACTGCTGCATGATCTGGATTTCCGGCATCTGCGACTGATCGATCTTCCGCGACAGCTTGAGCACCTGCGGATTCGCGCCATTCCCTTCGGCCATGCGCGACATGACGATCGCCTGCGCATGATGCGCGATCATCATCTGCATGAACTCGACATCGGCCTTCGTGTAGCGGGCCCCCTTCGGGATCACGATCTCGGGGGCCATCTGGTGCATGCTATGGTCCATCCCTGACATGCTCCCCTGGGCCGACGCGGCCGAGGTGGTGCCAGCGAGGAGAAGGAGCGCCACGGGGGCGAACAGGCGTGGGAGCGTCATGGGGAGTACTCCATCAGGGTGCCGGCGGGAGAGCGGCCGGACGAATCGGTGGGCCGAGGACTGGCCGTACCTCTGAGGATACCGCCGGTCGCGGCGACGCACTAGAGCGGGGGGGGCGGGGCGACCCCCACGCTCTCGCGGCGGGTTGATAGGATATATCCGTTCAGGTATATTTTGCCCATGAACCCGATTCGGATGATCCGCGACCGCGCGGGTCTGACGCAGCAGCAGCTGGCGGCCGTCGCCCACACGTCGCAGGCGACGATCGCTGCCTACGAAGGGGGGCACAAAAGTCCCACATGGCGCACGATTGAGCGGGTGGGCGAAGCGGCCAACCTCGCGCTCATCATGCACTGCGTCCCACCGTTCACGCGTGAGGATCGACGGTCGCTCGCGCTGCATCAGGCGATTGCAGAGCGACTGCGCCAGGATCCGGAGGGTGTTCTCGCCCGAGCGCGCGAGTCGCTATCGCGCATGCATCGTCTGCATCCCGGGGCTCGGCCGCTCCTGAATGAGTGGCGCCTGTTCCTGCGGCGGCCGGTCGACGCGCTGACGGCGGTGCTGCTGGACCCCAGCCCGTGGGGCCGGGAGTTGCGCCAGGTGACGCCCTTCACGGGCGTGCTGAGTGCCGAGGAGCGCACCCGCGTCTATCAACGGTTCGCGCGCGATGAGGCCAGTGTGCGTGGTGAGGCCAGTATGCGCGACGAGGCCAGTATGCGTGGTGAGGGCATGATGGCGCGGCGGGCGTCATGACGCGCGAACAGTTCGAACACGCGATTCGTGCGGCGGGCGCGATCCTGGGCGTCTCCGAAGTGCTGGTGATCGGAAGTCAGGCGGTGCATGGCAGCATGCCAGAACCCTTACCGATCGAAGCGTCGCGCTCCGTCGAAGTCGACGTCGCGGTGCTCGGCGACACGGACGGTCACTTGGCGGATCTCATCGACGGCGCGATCGGCGAGGCCTCCATGTTCCACGATACGTTCGGCTACTACGCGCAAGGCGTCGTTGAATCGACCGCGACACTTCCTGACGGATGGTCGCGGCGACTCGTGCGCTTCGAGTCCGCCGGCACGCGCGGCGTGGTGGCGTGGTGCCTGGACTTGCATGATCTCTGGATCGCGAAGGCTATCGCGGGTCGCGAGAAGGACCGCGCCTTCTGCAAGGCCCTACTGCGAGTGAATGCTGTCGATCCGTTTCGGCTACGCGAGCGTCTCGATGCGGTCACTGCGCTGGACCCCGCGGTGCGCGCGGCCGTGGCGGCGAGGATTCCAGCGTAACGCGCGGGAGGTTCGTCGACGGCCTTCGCGACGCCCCTGAGGTCGCACGCGCGTTGATAGATTTATTGCTCGCGATCGCCCATCGGCGCGCGACCGTTTACGCGCGTTTGCTGTTCAGCCCCCACCGGCCCCCTCCATGCGGCTCCGTCATTTCGCCCTCGTGCTTTCGCTTGTCGCTGTTACCTCGGCGACTCCATCGCGGCTGGACGCCCTCGCTCCAGCCGCAGCGCGCTCGGCGTCGGCGGTGCCCTTCGACAGCGGCCATGTGACCGTCTCCCCGGGGATCGCGCTCTATTACCGGGTGTTGGGCGGGGCACACCGGGATACGATCGTGTTCGTACACGGCGGGCCGGGGCTCAGTGCGTCGTATCTCGAAAACGATCTCGATTTCCTGGCGGCGAAGCACACGGTGGTGTTGTACGACCAGCGTGGGTCCGGGCGCTCGACGCTGATCAGCGATTCAAGCCAGGTGTCGGTCGCGCTCCATGTCGCCGACCTCGATGCGGTGCTGGCGCACTTCCACATTGGTCACGCGAATTTGTATGGCCATTCGTGGGGGGCTGGGCTGGTCGCCAACTATGTGGCCGCGCATCCGGCGACCGTCCGGAAGGCGATTTTGGGCTCGAGCATTCCGCCGCGGCGCGTACCGTACATGGCGCAGTTCAGCGCGAAGCTCACCGCCTGGGCCGACAGCGCGACGAAGGCCAGGATCACGGCGCTCTCGCGGGCGCAGCGGAACGCCGCCGATCCCGTGGCCGCCTGCCGCGCCTACTGGGCGGTGTTCATCACTGGCTACTACGCTGATACCAGCGCGATCAAGCGGATGAAGAGCGATGTCTGTGCGAACCCGCCGGCGTCGCTCAGCAATCGGGTGAATGCGTGGACGTTGGGACCGCTTGGCGATTGGGATTGGCGGACGCTGCTCGCGACGACGACCGTGCCGATTCTTGTGCTGCACGGGACCGGCGACCCGATCCCGATGGAATCGGCGAAGGAGTGGGCGGCGAACATCCGCGGCGCGTCGCTGGTGGCGCTCGATGGCGCGGGGCACTGGCCCATGGTGGAGCGCCCGGTGCAGCTGCTCGCGGCGATGGAACGGTTCTACTTCGGGGCGGGGAAGTAGGAGGGGCTACGCCGCCAACAACACGTCGGTTCGCGGAAAGTCATTCCCGATGCATAGCAATGGCCAGCCGAGTGAGGCGGCCACGGCGTATGACAAACAGTCGCCATAGTTGAGCACCCCCGGGGAGCCCGCGCCCTTGCCAAAGCGGCGGTAGGCGTCGCGCGCCAGCATCGCCTCGCGAGCGTCCACGGGGATGACCTGTACCTCGAAACGCTGGAGAAAGGCATCGAGCGCCAGGTCACCCGTGGCACCGAAGCGTGCGCGGAGCACGATGCCTGCTTCGACCAGCGTTGGCGCGCCAATGACACGCTGCGGCAAGCGATCGAGCACCGCGACAAGCCGAGGCGCGTCCGGTTCGTGGGCAAGCATGGCGATCACTGCCGAACTGTCGAGCACGACGCCGCTCAAGTTGGGACCCCCGCGTCGTCATAGCCGAGGATCTCTTCAGCGGATCGGGAATCGAGCACCGGCAGCGCATGCAGCATGGCCTGAATTTCCGCCAACCGCTCCCGGAGCGATGGGAGCGGTGCGCTTGGTGTTGGCGTCGTCGATGGCGGGGTGGTACGGCGATCGGGTTCGTCACGGGCGCGGTAGCGCGGCGACCGCTCGGCGACCTGGCGAACGCCGCGCGCTGGCGTCGCAGCCCGAGCGACGTCATGCACGGCCTGCCGGATCAACTCGGCAGTCGAGCAGCCGCGCCCGGCGGCCAGCGCCTGCAGCGCTTTATAGTCGTCCGCATCGAGATACACGGTGGTTTTGATGGTCGACATATGGTACCATATATGGCATATCTGGCGAGCGCCGTCAACGCCCCGGCGGGATTCCGCTAATTTCTCGAGGTCTCCCACCCCCGAGCCTCCCATGCGCACCTCTCGTCGTCTCGCCGCCGCCCTGCTGGCCTCGGCTTTCGCCACGGCCCTCGTCTCCGCCCCAGCTTCGGCCCAACAAGCCCCGACCTCGGCCCCGACCTCCGAGCTCGCGAAACTCATTGAGACGAAGCTCCCGAGCGTGATGCCGAAGGTCGTCGCCTGGCGTCGCGACCTGCACGAGCATCCGGAGCTGAGCGGGCAGGAGGTGCGCACCGCGAAGCTCGTCGCCGAGCATCTGCGGAGCCTTGGGCTGGAGGTGCAGGAGAAGATGGGGATGACCGGCGTCGTCGGCGTCCTCAAGGGCGGGAAGCCTGGCCCCGTCGTCGCGCTCCGCGCGGATATGGACGCCCTCCCGGTAACCGAGCTCGTCGATCTCCCCTTCAAGAGCAAGGCGAAAGCGATCTGGCAGGGGCAGGAAGTCGGGGTGATGCACGCCTGCGGTCATGACAACCATGTCGCGATCCTCATGGGTGTCGCCGAAGTGCTCGCCGGCATGAAAGCGCAGGTGCCGGGGACGGTGAAGTTCCTCTTTCAGCCCGCCGAAGAAGGGATGGCGGGGGCGGAGGCGATGGTGGCTGCGGGGGCGCTCACCAATCCGGCCCCGAGCGCGATTTTCGGGATGCATGTCTGGCCGCAGAAGACCGGCTCACTCAACATCCGCGTCGGGCCGCAGATGGCGGCGGCGGGGAACTTCACGATCATCGTGAAGGGGAAGCAGACGCATGGGTCGCAGCCGTGGAGCGGCATCGATCCGATCGTCGTGGCGTCACAGATCGTGCTCGGACTGCAAACGATCGAAAGCCGTCAGGTGAATGTGTCGTATCTGCCGTCGGTGCTCACGGTGGGGCAGATCGCCGGCGGGAACCGGAGCAACATCATCCCCGACAGCGTGGTGATGGTGGGGACGCTCCGCACCTTCGATGACGCCATGCGCGCCGATATCGCGGCACGTATCAAGCGCACGGCCGAACAGATCGCCGCGAGCGCGGGGGCGTCGGCGCAGGTGATGGTGGATAAGGGGGGCTACGTGCAGGCCAATGATACGACGTTGAGCGAGCGGATGATGCCGACGCTCAAGCGGACGGCGGGGTTTGGCGGCTTCAACCTGATTGGCCCCGTGATGGCGAGCGAAGATTTTCCCGTCTTCGCCACGAAGATCCCGAGCCTCTTTGTCTTTCTGGGTGTGACGCCGAAGGACAAGGATCCGGCGACGGCGGCGGCGAACCATTCCCCGCTCTTCTTTGCCGATGAAGGCGCGCTCGAGACCGGTGTGCGCGCGATGGCGAATCTGGCGGCCGATTACCTCGCCGGCGGGAAGCTGCGGCAGTAGGGGGCTACGTTCTCGTCGGTCGCCTATCAATCACCACGGCGGACTCCACAATGGCGCGAGGGGGATCTGGAGTCCGTCGAGGACGGGTGCGCCAAGCAGGGTCTCGTTCGCACCCAAGAGGGCAATGGTGCCGTCGGCCGCGAAATGCTGCGCCGTACGGCGTGCCGGGTCGATCACCCACACGATGGCCGTCCCTGCCGTCAGCCACTGACTGACTTTTTGGAGCAACGCCCCCGTGCGATCGGTGGGTGAACGGATCTCAATGACAAGATCCGGCGCCACCGTGCCATACTGCTCGAGGCCGGTTGTGGGCCACCGTTCCCGCCGCACAAACGCGACGTCGGGGGCCCGAACGGTGTCCGGAGCCCGGGCGATCCAGAATCCCGGATCGCCTGCGAGTACCACCCCCATGGGTTCGGCGCCAACGGCGTACGCATAGGCGCGCAGGTGGGCGGCGAGCTCCGCCGCAAGACGACCATGCGCCAGCCCCGTGGGCTCACGGACCACCAACTGGCCCTCGACTAACTCGGTGCGCTGTCCAGCGGCGTCATACGTGGACAGATCATGCGCCGACATCAGCGTCGCAATACTCATGGACGTCTCCGGTGGCGGTGCGAACATGGCAACACGATACTGCACAGCGTCATCGCCGCGTCACTCGGCGGTATCCACATGATACGCTCAGCGAGGCCTCACCCGGAGCTGCATCACCTGTAGGCGCATGACCGCAGCTTACCGTGCCGGCAAGCTTTCATCGAGATCAAAGAACTCCACGCGCTTGCACTTCGGGCACCGGTACACATCAAGGGGAAAGAGCGCCTCATTCAGCGCCGCCGCCTCACCAAGGATCAGATTCCACGGTCCCGACATGCCGCCCGTCCGGATGGGGACTTGGCCCAACGACTGCATCGGAAGCTGACAGGCTGTACAGTTCATACGCATGATTGGGTGATGATGTGAGACAACCGGGCCGAAGTACCGAGGCCCATCGGAACAATCGGGCTTCCCCTTCGCTCCAACAATGGCATCCAGCAAATCCAACCGACCGCGCGACGGCGGAAAACGCGCGCATGGCGTGAACGGGCATCCGGACAAGCTCTGCCTCCGCTGCGGCCG
The DNA here is from genome assembly GCA_037134115.1 of Gemmatimonadaceae bacterium. Lineage (GTDB taxonomy): Bacteria > Gemmatimonadota > Gemmatimonadetes > Gemmatimonadales > Gemmatimonadaceae > Gemmatimonas. The sequence goes on from JBAXMW010000012.1 coordinate 32,980, forward strand.
CCCCTTCAGCTGGCGCAAGAAGTGGGAACGCGACTGGGAGCAGGTCCGCTACTGCAGCGATAAATGCCGCACCGGCAAAAGCGCGGCAGGGTCCAGCCCCACGTAGCGGGTCTTACCCCTTCGCCAGAAACACACCAACGAGGGCAAGTACGACGCAGGACCAGTAACCTTGGGCGTATCAGCCATAACGCATGGTGATTCGGGGAAATGGACGCGACAGGAAACGGCGAGCGATCACCCAGCCCGCGGCAATGGCTTGAGGCGGGCGATCTCCACGGCCTCTTTCGAGCGCAGGGCGTGCCACAAATCCCAGTCCTGCTGCAGCCCAAGCCAGAAGTCCGCGCTCATTCCCGTGACCTGGGCGAGGCGTAGCGCGGTATCCGGCGTGACACTGCGCTTGGCGTTGATCACCTCATTCAAGCGCGGAAACGAGACCCCGAGCTGGATCGCAAAAGCGGACTGCGAGATGCCCAATGGCTTGAGGAACTCCTCACGCAACATCTCACCCGGGTGCGTCGGGGGACGATGGGTGGGGAGGCGGCGCTGTACCAGCGGCGCGATCTTCGCATCTTTAGTGGTAGTCCGTGACTTCGACATCGTCGGCATAGCCGTTCTCCCACCGGAAACAGATCCGGTAGTAATCATGGAGCACGCGAGCACCGATCACCAGATCGACACACCCGCGTGGTAGACCCGTCAGCGGTGGACACCGTGAAGAACATCTCCAATGCCAGCGTCGACACGACAGGGGATCAGGCAGTAACATATCACGCATCACCTCAAACGGGCCGGACCCCTATGCCTTCGCACCCGCGTCTCCTCCGCACCATCGCCGTCGTGCTGGCCACCGGCGTGGCCACTGGCATGGCCCCGGTCCTGACCACAACCGCCGGCGGCGCGGTGCTGCAGGCACAGAGCGCGGCCGATACCACCGCGCCCCTCATCACCCCTATCCCGCGCGCGGCCCGACCGTCGGTCATCGTCATGACCTTTGACTTTGCCGCAGCGCTCTCGACCGAAGATCGTGATGAGTTAACCGCGCTCGGCGCGATCGCGGCCGCCCTCAAGGGGAACCACGACGCAGGCGCCTCGCAGCAGACGGGCGTCAACCTTGGCAAAGCCACCGCGGATCTCCTCGTGGAACGCCTGATCCAGAGCGCCAATTTCCGCGTCTTTGAACGACGGGCGCTGGAGCAGCTGCTGGCCGAACAGAACTTGACCGCCTCAGACCGCGCCGCTGCGGGACAAGAGGTCGCCGCCAAGGCCAAACTGCTCGGCGCGCGCTACATGGTCACCGGATCGATCACGAAGTTTGCCCGCTCCAAGAAAAAGACGGGGAGCATTCTGGGCGCCGTCAGCAAAGTCGCCATCGGTGTCTCGATCGAATCGCAGGAGACCGCCTATGAGGTGGGGCTCACCGCACGCATCGTCGATACCTCGAGTGGTGAGGTGATTACCTCCATGAGCACCGAAGGGGTCGTCATTGGCAACAAGAGCCGCCTCTTCGGCGGGATGGCCGTTGGCGGCGGCGCCGGCCTCGGTGGCCTGGGCGGGAGTTCCACCACCGGCGAACGCGAAAAGCGCATCGCCGAATCGCTCGGACTCGCCGTCGATAAGCTCACGCTCAAAATGGTCGACGCCCGAAAGGCCGGCGATCTTGAGCCCGATCCCGCAAAGCTCGACGGTACGACGGTGCGGACCACACCATGACGGCCTAGCGCGCACACGCCTGCGCGCACACCCGCGCAGACGTCCGCGCAGACGTCCGCGCGCACGCACCATCACACCGGTGGCGCACTGTCTCACAGAGAGAAAATTCGCCAAAAAGCGCGCTCAAGTTTCCAAACCGACAGCCGATACTCCAGAGCGCAGGGGTTTATCCCTTACTCTCTGGAGCGTGGTTGTGAATCGCAGCACTACTATAGGATGCGCGGTCGTCAGCGCCATCCTGCTCACCGCCTGCGGGGACAGCTCCACCCCCACACAGGTCACCATCACCCCGTCGGCGGCCCCCGCCTCCGCGGAATACCTCGTGCTCCTCCGCGACACGGTCACCGATGCCATGGTGACCACCGCGCAGGTGATGCAGCACATGGCCCCGACGCGAGCCATCGCCCTCACCAGTGGACAGACCGCGACCGTCACGCCCATGGGGATGCCGGCACTCGCCCACGAGGTCACGGACACGACCGAAGTGCTGGGCGCGCTCCACGCCGCCGTCGTCACCGCGACCGATGAGGAATTCGTCCGCCTCCGCAACGACCCGGCCGTCGCCGTCGTCGAACCGGTTCGTTCGATCGAACTGATGGCGACCACCGTGCAGGCCACCCGCTCGTGGGGACTCGATCGTGTCGACCAGATCGCCCTCCCCCTCGACGGCAAATCGACGCACTTCGGTAACGACGGCAAAGGCGTGCGTATCGCCATGTTCGATACCGGCATCCGCTGGTCGCACAGCGATCTCGTGGGACGTATCGCTGGCGGCTACGACGCCTTCACCAACGCCACCAAGGTCAGTGGTGACGACAACGGCCATGGGACGCTCACCGCGTCGCTCGCCGCCGGCACCAACTTCGGCATCGCGCCCGCTGCCACGCTGCTCGATGTGCGCGTGATGAACGCGCAAGGCTCCGGCAGCTCCGTCGAACTCTCGCGCGGCACCGATTGGGTGATCGCCGAAAAGAAGCGCGTCGCCGGACCGATGGTCGTCAACATGAGCCTCGGCGTGCCGGGTGGCAGCACGGTGGTGGACGCCCTCGTCGACCGGATGCGCGCTGCGGGCATCACGGTGGTGGTCGCCGCTGGCAACAATGGTGGCGATGCCTGCGCCGTCTCTCCGGCCCGCGCTCCTGGCGCGATCACGGTGGGCGCCACGGCCGCCACCGATGCGCGGCCGAGCTATTCCAACGGCGGGGCCTGCGTGGATCTCTCCGCCCCGGGTGACGCGATTCCGGGTGCTGGCATGAGCGGCGACGCTGTGCTCGTGATGGCGTCGGGAACGTCGATGGCCGCGCCCTTTGTGGCCGGCGCCGCTGCGGTCTATCTCGCGGTGAACCCGACGGGAACTCCCGATGCGGTCGCCACCTGGATGTTGTCGGCGAGCACCTCGGGGAAGATCACCGGACTGCTGCCGAATACGCCCAACCGTCTGCTCGCGGTGCGGAGCCTGCCGGGGACCGTGGCGCCGACCCCGACGCCCACGCCCACCCCGACACCGACGCCGACCCCCACGCCGACGCCCGCAGCGGGGACGATGTCGCTCGTCGCAACGTGCGTGGCGCGCACCTGCACCGTCGACGCGGGCGTGCCGACGAATGTCGCCGCCGCGGATGTTTCGAAGCTGGTCTACTCGTGGACCTTCCCGAACATTGGCACGATGACCGGCACCGGACTGCGCCGCTACGTCATCACCTTCCAGAATGCCGGCTCGCTCACCGTCACCGTGACCGCGAAACTCGGCACCACGACCGTGGCCACCGCCACGACGACCCTCACGGTGAAATAATTAGAGACGGAGGCGGATCAGCGCGCGGCGCGCCGAGCCTGATCCGCTTCCCACTCTTCGAAGGAGCCGTCGAAATCTTTGAGGCGCGTCCCGTCGAAGTACCAGACGCGCGTCGCGACCTGACGCAAAAAGGCGCGGTCGTGACTCACCAACAGCACCGTCCCTTCGTACTCATCGAGCGCGTCTTCCAGCGCTTCAATGTTTTCGACGTCGAGATGGTTGGTCGGTTCGTCGAGCACGAGCAGATTGGCCTTCGCGAGTGTCATCAGCGCGAGCGCCATCCGGGCCCGCTCCCCGCCGCTCAATGACTGAATTTCGCGGAGCACTTCGTCGCCGCTGAAGCCAAAGGCGCCCAGATGATTCTGCACCGCGCCGCGACTCCAGAGCGGCCGCTGATCCTGAATCGCATCCGCGAGCGATTTGCGCAGCGGCAGGTCAGAGAGATCCTGCCGGAACCACGCCGGCGTGATGGATCCACCCACGCGCACCTCGCCATGCGCGGGCGTGAGGTCCCCCAGCATGGTCTTGATCACCGTCGACTTCCCCGCGCCATTTGGTCCCACCAGCGCGACGAAATCATTGCGACGGAGCACGACGGTGAAGTCGTCAACCAGCACGCGCCCCGGCACCTCCACGCGAAGATCTTTGATGGACGTGACCTGATCGCCACCACGCTCCGCAACTTCAAATTGGAGCGACATCGCCGCCGGATCACCGGGCGGCGGCGCGAGACGCGGTAGTCGTTCGAGCCGCTTCCGCTTCCCCTTCGCCTGAAAGGAATTCACGCCAGCGATGTTCCGGCGGATGTATTCCTCTTCCTTCTTCACATACGCGCGCTGCTTCTCGAGCTCGCGTTCGCGCGTCAACCGACGTTCGGCGCGCTGCGGGACAAACTGACTGTAGTTCCCCTTGTACGACTCGCTCGACTTGGCCTCGACGTGCAGAATGTTCGTGCACACGGCATCCATGAACGCGCGATCGTGCGACACCACAATCACCGTCTCCGCCGCCTCAGCAAGCCACTCCTGCAGCCAGGTCGTGGTATCGAGATCGAGGTGATTGGTCGGTTCGTCGAGCAGCAGTAGGTCGGCCGGGGCAATGAGCTGCGCCGCCAACCCGACGCGTCCGCGCTCACCACCGGACAGCGTCGCGACGAGCCGAGTTTTTGATTCCTCGGCGTCGAAGCCTAAGCCCTGGAGGACCGCGTCGACGCGCGCATGGTACTCGTAGCCGCCCATATCGGCGAACCGTTCCTGATCGCGCCCGAACCGTTCAAGGAACTCGTCGGTGACGCGTTCCCCCAACTCCCCGAGTTCGATCGCCTGTTCCGCGATGCGGGCTTCGAGCGCCATCACTTCACGCCAGGCCGCCGCCCCGGCCTGCCAGACCGTCGTCGCGCCTTCGAAGGCCCGATGCTGATCGAGAAGGGCGTGACGGAGCCCCGGCTTCCGCGCCACACTCCCGACCGTGGGCTGCAGCTCGCCGGTGATGACGCGGAAGATGGAGGTCTTCCCGGCGCCATTGCGTCCGATAATCCCCCACCGTTCCCCTTGGGCGACGGTGAAGGTGATGTTCTTGAACAATTCCGTCGCGCCAAATGAGACGCCAACGTTGGAAACAGAGAGCAGGGTCACGCGGAGACGGAAAGAGATCGGACAACGAAAGGGCAGCGTCGCGGACGGCGAAGGGCGTCCGATAGCCCCGAAAGATACCATGGCCCGGGACTGTCAGAGCCCAGCTCTATCCTCGGATTCACCGGCACCCCACGCCGGTGTGACCGTCTCACCGAGGAGCCCATGCAATACGCCCCCAACGACCCCGCCTGGCTGGATGTGGTCCCGCCGCTCGCCCTGCACCGGCGCCGGACCCTCGAAGCCCGCCTCCTTGCGGGTGTCCACGCGATCCCCGAAATCCCACGGGCCCTCTCAGACGACATCGACAACGGGATCGTCCGCGACCTGGCGACGGAATTCCGTTGCTCCGCCCTCGATCTCGCCCGGACCCTCCTTGAGTGGTACGACCTCCCCATGGATGCCGCCCCCATGGATGCCGCCCCCATGGATGCCGTCCGCATGGACGCCGCCCCCCACACCCCCTCGTCCGCCGACAGCGTCACTCAAACGTCATTTTGCTTGCAAGGAACTGACGCCGAAATGACGCTTGGGCTGCGGCTCCGGGCGCTGCTGCAGCAGCAGGAGGTGGGACTCCTTCGCGCCCTCATCCGCCGCCTTGTCGCCGAAGCCGATCGGCAGCCGATCGCCCCCCGCACCAGCCGAGCCGCTGAGCGTTAAGCTATCCGGTAATGTCCGCCCCAATGCCCGCCGCCAAGCGTACCCCCAAGGTCCAGCGCTGGATCGACCTCGTCGCCGCCCTCCTCCGCTACCACTACCCGGTAGCCTTCGAGACGCTCCTCGACGACGTCCCCGCCTATCGCGACAGCACCAAAAAGCGCGATGCCATCCTGCGCATGTTCGAGCGCGACAAGGACGAGCTGCGCGCGCTGGGTATCCCCATCGAATCGGTCCCCAACGAGGATGGGGTCCCGGATCGCTATCGGCTCCGCGCCCGCGACTTCTATCTCCCGTATCTGAGCCTCGTCGACGACGCGACCCCGCGTCGCCGCACCGCCGGCTACAGCTACCGTGCCCTGCCGACCCTCGCCTTTCTCCCCGACGAGCTGGAGCTGATCGTGCGCGCCGGCCAGCGCGTGCAGCAACTGGGCGATCCACTCCTCGCGCACCATGCCGCCACCGCGCTCCGCAAACTGGCGCACGATGTCGCCGTCGCTGCCGGCCCGTCGAGTGAACTGATCGCCGCCGAACCACCCCACGACGCCGCGCTCCTCGCGACGCTGGACGATGCCATCCGTCGGCGGAAGCGCGTCACCATGGAGTACCATTCCATCGGCCGCAATCACACCGGCGCCCGCACCGTCGAACCGCTGGGGCTCATTTTCATCAGTGGCGCCTGGTATCTCATCGCCAACGACCCCGACGCCGGCGCGGTGAAGCAGTTCCGCGTGCGCCGCATCACAAGCGCCACCGTGCACAGTGCGCGCCCGCAGTCCCCCGACTTCACCACCCCCGCCGGTTTCTCCCTCGCCCCCTACGCCACCTCCCGCCACCCGTGGGAGCTCGGCGACCAAGATGCCGTCGACGCGGAGGTCCGCTTCACTGGCAGCTCTGGGGCGGCGGCAGAAGCGCGGCAGCTGGGACAGCCGGTCGCGGAGCACCCCACCCATCGCCGCTTCCGCGTGCGACGCCCCGAGGCCTTTGCCCGCTGGCTCCTCGCGCTCGGCGGCGACGCCGAACCGGTCGCGCCGGCCGATGTGGTCACCGCCTGGCGGACGCTCGCGGCGCAAACGGCCGCACACTACGCGGAGCACTACCCAGAGCACGGGATGGCGCCGTCATGAGTACGAGTCCACTCGTGGAAGATGCCGCGGCGCAGCTCCACCGGCTCCTCTTGGCGATCCCCACGCTGGCGGATGATCAGCCGCATCGGATCGCCGATGTTGCAGCACAGATAGGCACGACCGCCGACACGCTCGCGCGCGATCTCCGCACGCTCGTCACCCGCTTCGATGACGGCGCCCCCGGCTTTATCGAAGGGGTGCAGCTGTTCCTTGATGCCGAAACGGTGCAGCTGCAGTCGCAACTCTTCCGACGGCCGATGGGGCTCACGCGGGCCGAGCTGCGCGCCCTGGAGCTCGGGCTCGCGATGTTGCAGCGCGATGTACCGCCGGATGAACGGAGCACGCTCGACAGCGCGCGGGCGCGCGTCCGTCAGGTCGCCATGGCGGCGCCGTCCGCCGATGAACCCGTCACGCGCGATGGCACGCTGGTCACCACGCTCACGGGGACGATTCCCCGCGACCGGCTGCGCGCGCTCCGCACCGCCATTCGTACGCGACGGCAGTTGCAGCTGGGGTATCAGGCGGCGCAGGCGTCGGCACCGAGTGAGCGCGTGGTGCATCCGATGGGACTCGTCTGCGCGCGCGGCCGCTGGTTTCTCATCGCGCAGCGTGAGGAAGACGAGGGGCTGCGGGTATATCGTGTGGATCGGATGACCTCCGTGGCCACACTCGCGGCTCCTGCATCACCGACCGCTGCGGGGTTTTCGCTCGATCAACTGCTCGATCAGGGGCGCGTGCTGGTGTCAGACGCGACGGAAACGCTCACGGTGCGCTACAGCGCGGCAATTGCCCGGTGGATCGCCGAACGGGAAGGGGGCACCGTCGCCCCTGATGGGACGCTCGTGGTGGAGCATCCCCTCACCGACGATCATTGGGCGGTGCGGCATGTGCTGCAATACGGCCCGGATGCCGAAGTGCTCGCGCCACCGCGCATTCGGACGCTGATGCGGGAGCGGCTGCAGGCGATGGGCGGGGCGTCGTGACACCTCTGAACGGATTACTCTCTTTCCACAGCTAAGCGATCTTGTCGGACTTCGTCCAGCAAGAGTGAGGCAGTACCATCGGGAACATGCAGTGGACTGGGGCGATAGAGCGTGAGGCCTGGCTCTTCGCCACTCGCCGTCAGGTTGGTTTCTGAATCTCGTTTTTGCGTGACTGGTTTTTGCATGTGTGTAGTGTAGTCCGAACGTTCCGTGCGAATCAATCTCCCCATGGCCACCCTCCATCTCCGCGTCATCACCGCGCCCGGCGCGCTGCTCGACGAGGCCGTTGCCGGTCTCTTCCCGCTGCGCCCCGCGTCGGCTGAGCAGCCGTGGCCCACGCTCGATGCCTGGCTCGTGCTCCGGCAAGGCGGGCTGCGCGATGATCTCCATCGGCTCGCGGCGACGCATGGTGTCGCCGGGTGGTTCGATCCACCCGTCTGCGTCTTTGGAGAACTCGCCAGCCGCTGGGGATCCACCCAATCGGGATCCACCCAATCGGGCAAAGCGCCGCTCTCCACCGCCGAACGCGTCGCCCTCGTCACCACGCTCGCGACCCGCGACGCCAGCGCCGTGTTCGGTGAACACCTCGACGCCTGGATCCCCGCGCTCGATCGGCTCATTGGCGAATGGATCAGCGAAGGGATCACTCCCGCCGCCCTCGCCGCCGCACTCACGGGCCACACCGCGACCGACGCGGCGCACCACGACGAGTTCACCACCCGTCGGAACGACACGCTCGTCGCCCTCTACGCCGCCTGGCACGACGCCCTCGCTGAACGCGAGCGCGCCGATTCGCGTGCGGCGCTCGTCCAGCTCGCCGCCGACATCGATCGCCACCCCGACCGCTTCGCCGCGGCACTCGGCCACCGCCGCGACATTCGGATTGTCGGGCTCGCCGATCTGCGCGGCGGATGGCGCGCGCTCCTCGCCGCCCTCGCGCGATCCTCCGCCGTGGATACGGTCACGATCCTCACCTCGCACGCGCTCGCGCTCCCGCCTGAACTTGAGGCGATCACGCACGACGCGGCGAGCACCGACAGCGGGTCAGCTCCAGGCGCGGCTGCCTTTGCGCGCGCCCTCTTCTCCGATGACACACCCTCCACCGCGCCGGTCGTTTGCCTCGAAGCCCCAGACAGCGCGCGCGAAGTGGAAACGATCGCCGTGCGCGTGCGCGCCCTGCTTGATCAGGGCGTGCCGGCCCATCGCATCGCCATTACCGCGCGTGATGCCCGTCCGCGCATCGACGCGATGGCCGATGCGCTCGAACGCATGGGGGTGCCAGTCACCGCGCGCCGGCGCACCGGCCTCGCACACACCGGGCCGGCCCGCGCGATCACCGCACTCCTCACCGTGGCCATCGATGACTGGTCGCGCCACAGCATGGTGGAGCTCGCCGATACGCCGTTGCTGTCACTCGGGCTCGATGCCGACCTCCTCCAGCTGATTGGGCGGAGTGCGCCGGTGACTGATGCCGCCGCGTGGACCAGCGCGCTCGCCGAGCTGCGAAGCCGGTGCGAGGCACGCGATCGCCAAACGGCGGGGGAGACGAGCCCAGAGCACGCAGCACCACACCGGCAGCACCGACAGCCGCTCCCGCCCACCGCGCGCGTGCTCGCGACCGAAGCGGCTTGGCTGGCGCTGGCCGATGTCGTCACCATCCTCACCACACCGCGATCGGCGGCCGACTGGTTCGCGTGGACCATCACGTTGCTCACCGATGCGCGCTGGGGGATGGCCGAGCGGTTGCAACAGCCACCAGCCGGTGATCACACACTCTGGCGCACCGATGGGCTCGCGCGCGACCGACTCATCGCGCTCGCCGCGGAATGGCAGCAGGCCTACACCGTCATGCCCGGGCACGAGGCACCCATCCCCGTAGCGGCCTTTGCCAGTCGGCTGCGCCTGTTGCTCGATGAAGATCTGATCACGCACCCCGACACCGGCTTTGGCGTCGTGGTAGCCGAAGCGCTCGCGGTCGGGTGGCGCGCCGTCGACTATCTCTTTGTGCTGGGGATGACCGCCGGAGAGTTTCCGCGACGGCTGCCGCCGGGGGCGCTCCTCGGCACCACTGAGCGGCTCCGCCTGTTGCACGCTGGACTCCCAGTCGATCCCCCCGATGCCTGGCGCGAACGTGAGCGGGAGCTGTTTCGCGTCCTCTGTGCCGCACCACAGCGGCAGCTCACGCTCTCTTGGCCGATGATGGGTGGGAGTGGACGGGCTGTCCCGCGCTCAGCGTTCGCCGATGACGCGCTGCTCGTGGCCGGTCGCGCGGCCGGGCTAGCGACGGAATCGGCATACCGGAGCGCCGGATTGCTGGTGACCGTGCGCGCCGAAGACGTCTGCACGCCGGGCTTTCCGCTGGTGGCCCGCGAGGATCTCACCGGATCCACCACCGGAACCACCGATCGCGCCATCGCCACGGCGCGTGCAGCGGCGGTGCGTGAAACCGGTCGCACGGTGGAGCTGTCGCCATGGAATGGGGCGATTACCGATCCCGCCTGGCAGCTGTGGCTGAGTGAACGCTACGGCGACTCGTACCAGTGGTCGGCCACGCAGCTGGAAACGCTCGCCACGTGCCCATGGCGATGGTTTGCCGATCGCCTGCTCCGACTGGAGCGCGCGGAGGACCCCGATGACATGGTGGACCCGAAAGAGCGTGGGACGCTGCTGCATCTCGCGCTGCAGCGTTTCGTGGAAACGGGGATCGCCGAACGTGGTGCCCCGTTGTATCTGCGCGCCGATGACTGGTCATGGGCCTCCGCGCTCATGGAGCGCGCGCTCGATGCCGCGTGGCGTGAACGCAGTGCCGTCGCATGGCTGGGCGCGGAATCGCTCCGTGAGGTCGTGCGTGACGACGCGCGGGCCAGGCTGCTGGGCTATCTCGCCTATGAGATCGACTGGAACGAAAAGAGCTTCAGCACGGGCAATACGAATGCGAAGAAGCAGATCCGTACCGGCGCGATTGCGGTGGAGCGGTGGTTTGAGAATGTGCGCATTACGGTGAACGATCTCACCTTTCGGTTGCGCGGAGCGATTGACCGTATCGATCGGGGGTGCGACAGCGATATCCCCGGCAGCGAGCGCTATCTCGCCGCGATCGATTACAAGAGCTCGAAGAGCGCCACCCCGGGACATGGTTCCTCGAACGCATGGAACGACGGGATCGTGTTGCAAGTGCCGCTTTATGCGGAGGTTCTTCAGCAGCTCTATCCCGACGATCAGCTCGCGCGCATGGAGTACCGTGCACTCAACACCCCGGCGACGGTGCATATGCTGTCGATGGCCCCAGTGACGCGCACGAGGAAATTCGTGGGGCTCAATCCCGATGACGCCCACGTCGAACGCAAAGCCTCGGCGCTCGAAAGTGCCGCGCGACAGGTGCGGCGCGTGCGGGGTGGCGACTTGCCGATCGCCCCCACGGCATCGGCGGGCTGTTCGTCGTACTGCGTGGCGCGGGATATCTGTCGCATTCCCGGTGGTCCTGTGAACACGGAGCGCTGGTGACCATGCCCCCCACCGCACAGATGGTCCCACTTACCGATGCGCAATTCGCGGTGGTCACCTCGACCGCACCGCGCATGCTCGTGGATGCCGGTGCCGGCTCCGGTAAAACCACCACGGTGGTACAACAGCTGTGCTACTGGCTCGGTGCGCCAGTCCGTCGCCCTGACGGCACCGTTATGCACTGTCCTCCAGCAGACCGGCTGACGCTCGATCAGATCGCCGCGATCACCTATACCAACGAAGCGGCCGCCGATCTCACGCGCAAATTGCGGGCGGCGCTGCAGGCGGCTGGGCTCCGCGAGCTGGCGTATGAGGTCGACAACGCGCGGGTCGGCACGATCCACAGCTTTTGCGGTGACCTGCTCCGTGATTATGCGCTGCGTGCGGGACGGTCACCGCGGCAGCAGGTGCTCACCGATGGCGAGGCGCGTGCCCTCCGCGACGACATTGCGCGTCGCGTTGTGCATGAGGCGATCGCGGCGAAAGAGCTGGCGGGACTTTCCGCATTGCTGGCGGGGCAATCGCTTTCACAAGTCGTGCAGCACATCGCCACGCTCTCCGATAATACCGATCGGCTGCAGCGGTATGCCGAACAGCGCGAGACGCTGCGTCCGCATGAGGGGGCACTCGTGCAGCTGGCGGAGCGCAGCGTGGCGATCCGTCGGCGTGAGCTGGCGGAGCGCGGACAGCTGGACTTTGATGAGATGATTGTCGCCACGCGCGATCTGTTGCAGCAGCCGGGGATTCGGCGGGCCGTGCAGCGGGAGATTGCGTTGCTGGTGATCGATGAATTTCAGGATGCCGATCCGGCCCAGCGCGATATCGCACTGCTGTTGAGCGGCGTCCTGCATCCGGATCCCTCACCGACGCGCATGGTGTTGGTGGGTGATCCCAAGCAGAGCATTTATCGGTTCCGGCGCGCCGATGTCGCCATGTGGAACGATGTCGCGCAGCGCTTTGCCAATCCGGCGGTCGGGCAGATTTACCGTCTGGTGGAGAACTTCCGCTGCCGACCCGCGATTCTGGAGGCGGTCGATGCGGTGATTGGTCCCCTCATGGACGCGCCGTTGTCTCCTGATGGGGTGCGGCAGCCCTATGAAGTGGCGTATGCGCCGTTGGTCGCGCGTGCAGCGGTCCGTCCCGGCGATCTCCCCACCGATGTGTGCGTGGAGCTGCTGGCCATCGGCCCGCAGGACGATGGCAAGATGATGCCCGTGGAGCGCGTGCGCTCGACGGAAGCCCAGGCGCTGGTGGAACGGATTCACGCGCTGCGGGCGGAGGGGACGTCATACGGCGACATGGCCATCCTGCTGGCCGGATGGGGGGCACTGGAGACGTACAGGGGCGCGCTCGAGGAGGCGGGGATCCCCTGCTATGCGCTCCGGAGCGAAGGGTTCTGGGAGACGCGCGAGCTGCTCGATGTCCTGCTCGCCTTGCGCGTGATCCGGGATCCGCGGGACACCGTCGCGCTCGCGGGGCTGTTGCGCGGCCCCATGATTGGCGTCCGCGATGAAACGTTGCTCGCGCTCACGCGGGCCGGTGGGTCGGGCGGCCTCGCCGAGGGGTTCTGGTCGGCGACGATGACGGAGCTGCCCGTGCCGGAGCTGCCTGCCGGCGAGGCATCGGCGAACGAATGGACCACGGTGCTGGCGGGGCGCGCCTTGGTGCAGCGCTTTGCCGCCCTGCGCGATCGCATTCCGCTCGCCACGCTCATCACTCGGCTCATGGAAGAGACCGGGTTCTTGGCGATGCACCAGCTGCGCGGACAGGGTGGCGCGCAGGCGCTCGCGAATCTGCGGCGACTGATCCGCGTGGCTGACGCGACCCCTGATCAATCACTGGGTGAGTTCTTGCGCACGGTGCAGGACGCCCGCACGCGCGGTGATCGGGTCGAGCAGGAGCGCCTCTTCCGCGACAACGCCGATGTCGTGACGATCACCTCCGTGCACAGCGCCAAGGGGCTTGAGTGGGATACCGTCTTTTGGTGTGATCTCGTGCGCACGCTGCGCCCGGATACGAGTGTGCTGCTCACGGGCCGGTCGGAACTGTCCGTCCAGCTGAAGGACGGCGACGACGAGAAGGAGAAGGACCCGGTGCACGAGGCGCTGCGCGATGCGCTCTATCGGGAAACACAGGCGGAAGCGATTCGGCTCTGGTACGTCGCGATGACCCGCGCGAAGCGACGGCTCGTGCTGAGCGGCGTGGCGTTGGGGAAGGAGAAATCGAACGATTTCATGCCGGCGATGGCGGTCCGTGCGGCCGTGGCGCCCACCACGGTCATCACCGCGATGGCCGCCACCGCCCCGGCCGCCGCCATTGCACACCCCGTCGAGAGCGACGCGCTCCTCACCCACCCACCCGCCCGCCTGTCCGTGCCAACGGGTCGGTCGCGGTTGTCGGCGACGCAGCTCATGGCCTTTGCGCACGATCCCGCCCAGTGGTGGCGGAAGTACGTCCTGGGCTACGAGGGGCTCGCGCCGAGATCGGCGGGTGGGGCGCGTCGGCATGGGACGCTCGTGCATGAAATTCTGGAACAGTGCGGCGGCGAACTATCGGATCTGGATGAGGTGATCACGGGGGTGCTGTCGCGCCATGGGCTGGAGGGCGAAGCCGACGGCGACGGCGCGTCGGTGATGACGGCGCTCCGGGAAACCTTGCGGGCCATGGTCCAGACCGCGGCGTCGCATCCGACCTGGCTCGCGCTGAGCGCGGAACCCTCCATGCGGCAGGAGCTCCCCTTTGTGCGCATCCTCTCCGATGGGAGCACCGTCGAAGGGGCGATGGATCTTGTCGCCCGAACCGCCGAGGGGGTGGCGATCGTAGACGTCAAAACCGGCGCGCTCGGCGCGCCGACAGCATCCAGAGCCGCATCGGGGACCAGCGCCCCCTATGCCCTCCAGGCGGCGACCTACCGCGACGCGGTGTCGGCGATCACGGGGGTCGCATCGGACGCGGTGTCGTTCACGCTCCTCTCCACCGTGGGTGGCGGGGGGACGATGACGCCGCCGATCGATGCCGGTGAACCGGCGGCAACGATCACCGCGTTGCGGGGATGGACGGGGACCGGGTGATGACGGAACGGAAGCGGTGGGCCCGGATCACGACGCGGTCAGCACATCCCGCAGCAACAGGCCGCGTGTGGTCCGATAGACACCGAAGTCACGCCGGTCGAGCGTGAGGATATCCATGACGCCGGTCTGCTCTGCCGTCCAGAGCAACGTGGCATCAGCGAGATCCATCGGCAGGTCGGCATAGACGTGCATCCGTTCCGCCATCTGGGCCAGCGCGGCCGCTGGGACCTCCATGATCGTGACCCCGCCAGCGGCAACCCACTGCAACAGTCGCGGCGTAAGATGACTGGGGAGGAGATGGCAGACTTCGGTGAGCACCGGCCAGGTGGTGATCAATTCCCCGCGGTACCGCCGGATCCATTCGGCAATCTCCGCATGGGTGGCCTCGGACCGGTCCATCATCGCAATCAATGGACCGGCGTCCACGAGGACGCGGACCGGTGGTCTGGTGGTCATTCGATCGCGTGCCGCTCTTCCGCGGCCCGTTTCGCGCGCAGCCGGTCCTTCACTACCTCGCGGTGTCGCTCGGCCACATCGCCGCGGCCGGAATCGAAGAGCCCGATCAGCCCAAGGGCCTCGGCCAGCTCACCGGGGGTCCGCCGAGTTTGGCGGGCCAGCACGAGCAGTCCGTCTTTGATGACATCCGTCTGGGACTGCTCCCGGTCAGTGCAGAGCTGGCGCAGAAGCTCGTCCGTTTTGTCGTCCAGCCGCAGGGAGATCGTCCGCATGGGAATGGTCGTGAGTGTATTACCAAATGTAATACACGACGCGCAAGCGGTCACCCTGGGTTCCCCCTGGTCAGCCATGCTCGGAATCTGCCGACGCGACCGGGCCATATCGGTGGCATCTTGTTGCCGACGGTGGCTTGTTGCCGCCCGACCCCGCCATGGATACTTGGGTCCATCAGCGTCCAGCCGCCACCTCTCCGATCACCCATGCGATTCATCCGCCTCGCCGCGCTCGTGGCCCTCGCCGCCTGCGCCCCGCGCACCCCGGCCGCGAATGTGGCGACCGCACGAACGGCCGCACCGGCCGCTGCGTCGGCGGGTCCGCCAGTGGTCATCCTTATTTCGATTGACGGCTTCCGCGCCGATTACGTCGATCGCCCCGGCGCGGTCCATCTGCGCGCGCTCGCGGCGCGTGGGGTGCGCGCGGATCGCATGATCCCGTCCTTCCCGGCGATCACTTTCCCCAATCAGTACACGCTCGTCACCGGGCTCTATCCGGGGCACCACGGCATCGTGGTGAACAACATGAGCGACTCGGTGCTCGGCCGTTTTTCGCTGGGCGACAATCCGGCCGTGCGGGATGGGCGCTGGTGGGGCGGCGAACCGATCTGGGTCACCGCCGAACAGCAGGGACAGCGGAGCGCGATGTTCTTCTGGCCGGGGAGTGAAGCGGCCATCAAGGGCGTGCGGCCGCACTGGTATAACAAGTACGACGGGAGCATCCCCAACAGCGCGCGCGTGACGCAGGTGCTCAACTGGCTGTCGCTGCCGGTCGACAGCGCGCCGCGTTTCATTGGCGTGTACTTCAGCGATACCGATGACATGGGGCACAAGTTCGGCCCCGACTCACCGGAGAATGCGGCGGCGATCGCGCATGCGGACAGCGCCGTTGGTGCGATTCTGCAGGGCATCGATTCGCTGCGCCTCAGCCAGCGGGTCAATGTGATCGTGGTGGCCGATCACGGGATGACCGAGCTGGCCCCCGAGCGGCTTATTCCACTTGATGAGTACGTGTCCCCCGACAGCGTCACGATTCTCGAGCTCAACCCCATGGCCGCGATTTTTCCAAAGCCAGGGGCGGAATCATACGTGTACAACGCGCTCAAGGGGCGCGACCCGCATCTCACCGTCTACAAAAAGGGTGAGCTCCCGGCCCGGTTACAGTACCGGGATCATCCACGCGTGGCGCCCATTCTTGCGCTGGCCGACGCCGGCTGGACCATCGTGCGTACGCGCGCGTCCTCGCGTGTGAAGCCCGGGTCGCTCATGGGGATGCACGGCTATGACAACGAGCTCGCCAGCATGGGCGCGGTATTTGTGGCGGGCGGCCCGGCTTTCCAGCAGGGACTCCGCGTGGGCCCCTTCGCGAACATCCATGTGTATTCGCTCATGACGCACATTCTGGGGCTGCGTGCCGCGCCGAATGATGGGTCACTCAGCGCGGTGCAAGACATGCTGCGGTCGCGATAACCTCGCAGACGTTCAAGTAATCGCGCTGTCATGACGGACCATCGCATGCCTTTGTACGTACGTAGGATCGCGTGGTGGGCGATCGTCGCCGTGCTTGCGGTGAGTTGCCACCGTCCTGCACCGCCCGTGGCCAGCCCAGCGCATCCGCCGGTGCTGGTGGTGGTGTCGCTCGATGGATTCCGGGCTGACTATCTCGATCGTCCTGCAGCTGTGCATCTCCGTGCACTCGCCGCGCGGGGCGTCCGGGCCAGTCGCCTGATCCCGTCGTTCCCGTCCAAGACATTCCCCAACCACTACTCGCTGGTCACCGGTTTATATCCTGAGCATCATGGCATTGTGGCCAATGTGATGCTCGATTCGATGCTGGGGCGCTTCGCCACAGGCAACGATCCATCGGGACGGGACGGGCGCTGGTGGCTGGGGGAGCCGATCTGGGTCACCGCCGAGCGTCAGGGACAGCGCAGCGCGATCATGTTCTGGCCTGGCAACGAGGCCGCGATTCAGGGGGTGCGGCCCCATTGGTGGCGCCGGTACGATGGTCGCGTCACCAATACGGAGCGAGTAGATCAAGTGTTGCAGTGGCTCGCGATGCCGGTCGATAGCAGCCCGAGATTCATCGGGGTGTATTTCAGTGACACGGATGATGCGGGGCACCGGGTTGGTCCATTTGGCGCTGCAACCGACAGTGCCATTGCGCGCGTGGACAGCGCGGTGGGTGCGCTGATGCGTGGCATTGAGGCATTGAACGCCTCGGATTTTGTGAACCTGATGGTGGTCTCTGACCATGGAATGGCGAACGTATCACGTGACCGTCTGATTCCGCTCTACGACTACGTGGCTCCCGAGAGTGTCACCGTGGTGGATCTGGAGCCGGTCACGACGCTCATTCCACGTGCTGGCGCCGACGCCTATGTGTATGCCGCGCTGCATGATCGTGTCCCACATCTCACGGTGTGGCGAAAGGACAGCATCCCGGAACGCTTGCATTACCGGGCCAGCGCACGGATTGCACCGGTGGTGGCGCTCGCCGACGAAGGATGGACCGTGGTCACCCAGCGTGCTGACAACCGTTGGCAGCCCGGCGAAACCCGCGGCGCGCATGGCTATGACAACGAACTGCCCAGCATGGGCGCCCTCTTTGTGGCCAGCGGTCCGGCCTTCCGGCAGGGACTCCGTGTGGGTCCCTTCGCGAACATCCATGTGTATTCGCTCATGACGCACATTCTGGGGCTGCGTGCCGCGCCGAATGATGGGTCACTCAGCGCGGTGCAGGAGATGCTGCGGCGCTGAGGGTTATTTCCCGATGACGGCGCGCGCGATCCGCTGACGGACGGCACCCATCGGCATCCCCTTCTGGCCGGGGAGGATGTTCCAGGCGTTGAAGACAACGACGAGGTCGAGATCGGGGAAGGCCATCGGAAACTGACCGCCGAATCCGGAGCCGCTCCAGACGAAATGCCCCGGCGTGAGCGGGTCGGGATAGAGCCACCACTTGAGGCCGTACTTGGGCGCCGCTGGTGACGAACCCGTCGCGACCAGTGGCGTGACCGATTGTGTGATCCACGCGGGCGCAATGACCTGCTGTCCCGCCCACCGGCCGTCCTGCAGCCAGAGCTGCCAGATGCGGGCGAGATCGCGCGCATCGAGATAGAGCCCGCCTTCGGTATCGAGCGAGCCGGAGGGGGTGCGCTTCCAATGCCACTGCGTGATCCCGAGGGGCGCGAAGAGATGCTGCGCGGCGTACTCCTCAAGATCTCGCCCGGTCGCCTGTCGGAAGACATGCGCGAGCAGCGCACTCTCGCCACTGCTGTAGTTGAATTGCGTGCCGGGCTCACGCGCCATCGGCTGATCGATCGTGAACTGGACCCAGTCGGGACTCGCTTCGAGGAGCGACGCCGAATTTTTCGGATCGACGTACGGCAGATTTTCGTTCCAGTCAAAACCGCCGGTCATGGTGAGCAGATGCTTCACGGTGATGCGCCGTTTGCGCGCATCCATGTTGGCGACCTTGGTCGTATCGAAATAGCGAAGGATCGGCGTGTCGATACTCGGGAAATCGCCACGGGTGATAGCGGTCCCGATCACCGCGGAGGCGACGGTCTTCGTGACCGACTGCAGCGTATGCAGCTCGCCACGCCGATACGTTGGATGCCACCAGGTGGCGTAGTAATTGAACGGCCCCGTCAGATCATGCGCATTGAGCGAGCCGCGGGTGCGTGCCGAATCGCCGTAGATCGTGTCGTAGTCGTGCGCGTACCGTCGGTCGACGACGAGTTGGCCATGCCGGATCACCACCATCCGGTCGATGTAGCCATAGGTGCCCGCGCGGATCTCCGCGTCGAGTGAGTCGAAGACCGCGGCATTGAGCCCGACCTTCGCCGGCGTGCCGACCGGCCAGGGTCCGGTGGTGCCTTGCGCGGTGGCCGAGCCGGCGACGAGTGCCGAGAGGACCACCGCCCGCGTGAACGCTGCACAGCGAAGAGTCATAGCCAGAGGGGCAAAGGGGATGCCCCTATTGTACTGCGCCCGTCGCCGCCTGTCAGCGGCGGTGAGATTGGGGGGACGTCATTTTGATGAGTCGACAGCAGTTATGGTACGAATTTGAGCGGTCCTTCGCTTGTAACTACCGTCCATGCTGAATGTCGCATGGGACCTTCCCCTGATCGATGACGCGAAAGTCCGCGATTACTTGCTATCGATGGATCACCCGGTGGGGTACGCCAAGGCCCTCTTCTTCCAACGACTGGGCTTCTCGCAGCGGAATTGGGAACGTCTGCGGACAGATATTGAGCGTCTCGCGATACAGGGCCCGGCGGAGCCCACCGACGTCACACCCTACGGGCGGAAGTACCGGATCCGGGGTATAATCCGAGGACCCAATGGACGGAGCGCGGCGGTCCATTCGGTCTGGATGGTCCGCCTTGCTGAACGGCAGCCGCGGTTGGTCACCATCATCCCCATTGCCATCCTATGACACCAATCTTTCGGGAGCTCGATCCGGTCGTGATCGTGCGGGACATCCCACAGGCTGGTCTCCGCGCCGGTGATCTGGGCACCATTGTCATGCAGTACGACGCGACGGGATTCGAAGTGGAGGTCGTGAAAGCCTCCGGAAACGCCCAAGCGGTCGTCACGCTCTCCGCTAACGACATTCGTCCGATGGACGATGATGACGTGCTGAGCGTTCGGCCCTCAAATCCGCTGGCCTAGCCAGACTGCCGGGGCGCGTGTCTATCGCGCCCCCCCCGCCAATTACCCTAGCGCGGCCTCGATCGCGCCCGTGAGCGACGCGGGCGCATCATTCGGCGCATACCGCTCCAGCACCGCACCATCTCGGCCGATCAGGAACTTCGTGAAGTTCCACTTCACCGCCGACGTCCCCAAAATCCCACGCTGCTCCGTGCGCATCCACTGCCACATCGGATGCGCGTCGTCGCCGTTCACCTCGAGCTTCGCCGACAACGGGAACGTCACGTCGTAGGTGAGCGAGCAAAAGCGGGCGATCTCCGCCGAGTCCCCGGGCTCCTGATGCCCGAACTGATCGCACGGGCACCCCAGCACCACCAGCCCGCGGTCCTTATAGCTGCGCCAGAGCTGCTCAAGCCCTGCATACTGCGGCGTGAAGCCACACTGGCTCGCCACGTTGACCACCAGCACCACCTTCCCCGCCCAGTCCGCGAGCGGCAACGGCGTGCCGTCGAGCGCGGTCATCGTAAAATCCGCCAGAGTCGTCATACGAGGGAAGGTAGTACGACCGCCCCTCTGGACAAGATGCCACTCGCCGCACCACTTCTTCCGTATGTCGAATCTCGATCCCTCCCGCCGCCACTTCCTGACGTTTCTCGCCGGAAGCCCGCTCCTCGCCGCTGCCGGCCTCAACGCAGAGGCCCTCGAACGGCTGGTGAGCGGCTCACCCCGCGGCAGTGAACGCGCGCTCGAGCTCGCTCATCAGTTGGGACAGACGGCCGGCCGCGATACGGTCCCGGCCGGTGTCATCACCAAGGCCGCCGATGCGCTCGATGTCTTCGACTTCGAACCGGCCGCCAAAGCACGCATCCCCGTGGCCCACTGGGGATAC
Organism: Gemmatimonadaceae bacterium; assembly: GCA_037134115.1. Classification (GTDB taxonomy): domain Bacteria; phylum Gemmatimonadota; class Gemmatimonadetes; order Gemmatimonadales; family Gemmatimonadaceae; genus Gemmatimonas. The sequence continues at coordinate 53,734 of JBAXMW010000012.1, forward strand.
CTCGCCACCGGCACCGACGACGATCGCACGATCCAAGCCAACCGCGATGGCTTCGATCACTGGGCCATGCGCCCGCGTCGCCTGATCGACGTCAGCACGATCGACGCGAGCGTTACGCTCTGCGGCACGAAGTATCCCACCCCCATCATCCTCAATCCGGTCGGCAGCCAGAAGGCCTTCCATCCAGACGGGGAAATGGCGGCGGCACGCGCCGCGAAAGCGAAGAACCATTTGCAGGTCCTCTCCACCGTGGCGACCACCGGCATTGAGGACGCCATTCAGGCGCGTGGCGGCCCGGTCTGGTTCCAGCTGTATCATCAGAGCGATTGGTCGCTCACCAAGCAGATGGTGCAGCGCGCCGAGCGCGCCGGCGCGCCCGCAATTGTCTTCACCGTCGATCTCCTTGGCGGCAGCAACCGCGAGACGATGATCCGCTACGCGCGGCAAGACACGCGCGAATGCACCCGCTGCCACCTCGGTGGCGCGCCACTCCCCGGCGTCAGCGGACGGGTGGATGATCGCGATAACCGGCGGAAGCCCAATCTGGTGGGCTATGAATCCCTGCCGCCGCAGCTCGAGAAGGGGACCCCGACGTGGGAGTTCGTCGAGCGGCTCAAGCACACCACGAAGATGAAGGTCTTCCTCAAGGGGATCGTCACGCACGAGGACGCAGCGCTCGCGGTGCAGCATGGTGTGGATGGACTCTTCGTCTCCAACCATGGCGGTCGCGCGGAAAATTCCATGCGCGCCACCATCACCGCGCTCCCCGATGTGCTCCAAGGCACCAAGGGGAAGATCCCGGTGATCTGCGACGGTGGCTTCCGTCGTGGCACCGACATCTTCAAGGCGATGGCCCTGGGTGCCACCGCCATCGGCATTGGCCGCCCCTACATCTGGGGGCTCGGCGCCTTCGGGCAGGAAGGGGTGGAAGCGGTTCTCGGTATTCTCCGTAAGGAGTTCGAGGTGGTGATGAAGCAGGCGGGAACCACGACGCTCAAGGCGATCACCCGGTCGCACATCGAGCCGAGGCGCTAAGACATCTTAGCACTTACCACTCGTTGGTTACTGCCCCCTCAACACTATCCTCAAACATTGTCGAATGCGGAACGACTCGACGGAGTGATGAGGAAGCAGTCACGAACGAGTCGTAAGTGCTAAGCGTTGCTTACTTCCCCCCGATAAGTCGGCGCAGCTCGCTCATCCACGCCGGATCCGCGACAAACAAGCTCTCCGGGAAACTCCGATGGCTCGTGATCGCGTCGGAGATCTCGGCCGAGGTGTAGTTGTTGAGCCCTTCACCCGCCAGATACTGGAGCCGCAGATTGCGGTCGGTGTTGATGGCGGCATCCTTGAGCCAGCCGGCCAGATCAGCCCCGCTCCCCTGATAGGTCGCGAAGAGATCAAGCGGCGACTGGAAGCCCGAAGCCATCAGCTGTGATCCCACCTTCTGATAGCCGGCATCGGCGAACCGCTGCGCCATCGCATTGATATCAATCCGCGTGGGGCCATTCTGCCCCAGCAGCACGACATCATAGCCGCGCCCATCCACGAGATTCGCCCACACCGTCCCCTGCGGAAAGACCGCAAAGAAGGTCGCCAGCTCGCTCCGCACCGCGTCCAGCGTGCTTTCATACAACGGCACCCACTGCGTCACGACCCCGCCGGGCTTGAGGTGGCGCTTCACCGCCTCGAAGTACTCACGCGTGTAGAGCGACGCTGCACCCTTCACCCACGGATTGATCGGGTCGGAGGTGATGATATCAAACTGTTCATCGCTCGTGAGCACAAAGCTCCGCGCATCATCGAAATAGATCTGCGTGCGCGGATCGGTGGTCACGTGATTGTTCTCCTCCGTGAACCACGTGCTCACCACCTTTGGAATCAGCGGCTCGATCTCGCACACCACCAGCCGCTTCACACTCGGATACGGCAGGAACGAGCCCGCCGTCACGCCGGCGCCAAAGCCCACCACCAGCACACTCTGCGGATTCGGATGCACCAATGCCGGCAGATGCGCGAGCATTTTCTGGAGCCGCATATCCTGCGGGAGGCTCGAGGCCTCCACCTTGCCGCTCACATGGAACTGCGTGGCGCCGCTGCTTTGCAGGCGCGTCACCGCCACCGAGCTGTTCATCCCTTCACCCACATACAACACATCGGTCTTTCCGAGCCACGTCACCGTGTAGCGCCCATGCGCGACGAGCTCCCCGGGTAACGCCGGCACCGCCGCTATCAGCAGCCCCGCCAGCACGGGGGGCAGCACCATCGCTACCAGCGAGCGCCCCACCATCCGCCACGTCAGCAGAAACGCCGACAGCGCCGCGAGCGCAATCAGCACCCGCTGCGCATCGCGCGTGCCAAGCGCTGGCACCAGCAGCAGACTGCACACCGTCGCCCCCAGGATCGAGCCCACGGTGTTCGCCGCATACACGCGGCTCACCACACGCGACGTGTCATCACCAGGACGGGCGATCGCCGCGAGCGCGAGCGGGAAGCTCGCGCCCCAGAGGAGCGCCGAGGGGAGCACCACCAGTGCCGCGCGCGCGAGATCCATCTGCAGCGCAAACCAGGCACTCGGCGCCAGCGACGGATTGATTGGCCAGTTGGGGAGCGCCTTGTAGATGACCGCCGCGCCCCACGCGATCCCGACCATGAGGAGTCCCTGACACCAGGCCAGCACCCGCTGCGGCGAGGTGACCACGCGCCCCACCCAGCTCCCCGCGGTGCTCCCAATCCCGAGGCCGGTCAGGAAGACGGCGAGGATCATCGAGAAGGTGTAAGTGGACGCGCCAAAGGTCAGCGACAGGAGCCGCGTCCATACGACTTCGGCGGCAAGCGCGGTGGCGCCGGAGAGGCCAATCGCCCAATAGATGGCGCGCGTGTCAGGGGCATCGAGCCGCGCAGCCGACGACGACGCCGATGCGGTCGACGACGAGCTTGCATTGTCGGTTCGCTGCGCCGCCGTCCGCGAAGCGAGCAGCATCGCGAGTCCGCCCACGAGCACATTCACCACCACCGCGACCTGCGTGGCCACCGACTGGTCGTACACGCGCAGGAGATAGAAACCGGCGGCGACGGCGCCCAGCACCGCGCCCACAATGTTGCCACCGTAAAACACGCCAAGCCACGCCACGCCGCGCGGCGACGATTCCACCCAGCGAGCGATGGCGGGGAGCGTCGCCCCCATGAGAATCGTGGGCGGCAGCAGGCAGAGCGCCGCGACGACGGCGCGAAGAGCCAGCGCTCCGGCGCCATGTCCCACCGCCGGCGTGTACAGACTCCCCACCAGCGGAATCACCGCCAGCTCGAGGAGCCCGAAGAGCCCAATCCCCAACTCGAGTGCACCATACAGCGCCAGCGGGTGCGCCAATATCGGTGCCAACCGACCGCGCGCGAGGCGGGTCGCCAGGCGGGGAAGGCCGAGGCTCCCGATGCACATCCCCCCCATCCAGGTGGCCAGCAAGATCCCCAGCGAAATCGCCGACGATCCAATCACCAGCTCCAGGAGCTGGAACCACACCACTTCATAGATCAGCGCGGAGAGCCCGCTGCCGATGAACAGGATCAGTAGAATCGGCAGCGCAGCGCCCACGGGGATATCCGGAGAAAGAGAAAAACGGGTTACTTGCGACGGAACAGATACAGACGGAGCCCCGCCTGATAGGTCATGAAGCCGCGGGAGAAGATGCGGCCATTGCCGTACGGGTTCTCAATGCTCATCACCAGATCGCGCACGCTCCCCACCGCCTCCACCTCCGGCGACATGCGAAGCCCGACATCGGTGCCGAATTCGCCGGCCCAGTACCGATAGAGCACCTGCTCCAGCGCGGCCCCACGGGGAATGAACAGCGACGTGAACTTCCCCTGACCCACCAACGCAAGCGGGGTGACCCGGAGGCGGCCGTCCAAATACGCGAGCTCGTACCCAATGCCCCCCTCCACCATGAAGTGGCGGAGCTTGTCGCCGTATTCGCTGGTCTCCAGGCGACGCAACACCGCCATCACCTTGAAACCGGTCGTCTTGCCGCCAATGTCCTCATCCCGGAACTCGGCGTACGTCCCCATAAAGCCATCAACAGACGACACGCCGCCAGAGATCGACAGCGCGTGCCGACGGGTCAGCAATTCATTTTGCTGCTGTGCCGACGCCGGACGCGCGACCGCCAACGTCAGGGCAGCGGTCAGCAGCGGCACGACTCGCGAGAGGTTACGCATAGCAGAGAGTCTCCGTGGTTGAAGGGGGGTGATTCGAGCCGTCACCGAGTTACTTGCGCGTGCCGAGGAGCACGCGCACGCCCATGTTGTAATTGGGCGTGGTGTGCACATCGAAGAACGGCGAATTGGCCGAGCGCATCGCCATCCAGTAACGGCGGACACTCGCTGACAGCTCGACCGTGGGGAGAACGCGATAGCCCACATCGACCCCGTAGTGACCCATCGGATTGTAGACATTCTCCGATCGGTTGCTTGGGTAGGTGGGCGGGAGATCGTACCAGGCGATCGTCGTGCCCACCAGCGCCACCGGCTGCACCCGCAACTTCTCCTCAAGGAATGCGAAATCATAACCAACGCCGGCATCCAGCAAATACAGGTTCATTTTGCCGCCGTCGTCATACTTTTCATTGTGGTACCGCAGGCCAGCCAGCAGCTTGAAGCCGGTACGCTTCTTTTTCAGCAGCCCTTCATCGCGCAGCTCGATGAAGAACCCCTTGGAGTTGGCGCCCGGCTCACCGAGGACATCGACCCCGGTGTACACGGACACCAATGACGTTGGCGCACTGCGCGCGGTCTGGGCCCCTGCCGACTGCATCGCCCCCACCATGAGCGCCGCGCCCAACAATCCTCGCCGCACGAGCTGCGTACCCGTCATCATCACTCTCCCGAATAGTGTTTTGGATTCATCCTGACAGCACTGCACACACCGTTATGCGAGCCACCCTTTCCAGGTGCCTTCGTCCACGCCAATCGTGAGCTGCTGCTGATAGCGCACCAGGGGCTGAGCCAGAAGCAGCGGTTCATCGGCCAGAATCGTGAGCCACCGCTCTTCACCGTAGAGCGCCGTGCGCAATCCGAGATCGGCAAAGCGCCGCGATTCGCGATCAATCAATCGCTCGACGCCAAACTTCTGGGCGAAGCGCTTGAGCTCACCGAGCGACGCCGGGCGCTCCGCCAGATCGCAAAAGTGCACCTTCACGCGACGCTCCGCGAAAAAGCGTTGCGCCTTGCGCGTGTCGGCGCTCTTCTTCGTGCCAAAAATCTGGACCTGCGGGCCGGTGGTACTCATCGGGGCGTCGGCATGGGCGTTGAGTCAGTCCGTGGCGCGATCGATCAGGCGAGGGCGGCCTCTTCGGCCGCGCGCTTCGCATCATCAAAGGCCCCTTCGCTGCGCGAGATCACCAGCGTCGCCACGCCGTTCCCAATGATGTTGGTGATCGCGCGCGCTTCCGACATGAATCGGTCAACCCCCAGCAGCAGCGCCACCCCCTCCACGGGCACGGTATGCGTCGCCGCCAGTGTTCCCGCCAGCACAATGAAACCCGACCCGGTCACCCCAGCGGCTCCCTTCGAGGTGAGCATCAGCACCCCAAGCAACGTGAGCTGCTGCGACATCGACAGATCCACATTGTAGACCTGCGCAATGAAGATGGCCGCCATCGAGAGATAGATGCTCGTGCCATCGAGATTGAAGGAGTAGCCCGTGGGAATCACCAGCCCCACCACTGGCTTGGCGCAGCCGTAGCGCTCCAGCTTCGCGAGCATATTCGGCAGCGCCGCTTCCGATGACGACGTGCCCAGCGTCAGCAGAATTTCGTCCTTGATGTACCGCAGGAACGGCCAGAGGCGGAATCCGTACAGGCGGCAAATCAGCCCCAGCACCACGAAGATGAACACCGCCATCGTCAGGTAGACATCGAGCATCAGGCGCCCCAACGGCAGCAACGTCTTGAGCCCGAAATTGCCCACCGTGAACGCCATCGCGCCGAAGGCGCCGATAGGCGCCACCTTCATCACGATCGACACGATCCGGAAGAACACCGCCTGCAGCCGCACCAACAGATCCACCAGATCCCGCCCGGCATCACCAACCGCGGTCAGGGCCACACCAAAGAGCACCGAGAAGAAGACGACCGGCAGCAGATCCCCACTCGCAAAGGCCGCCACCACATTACTCGGCACAATATGCAGGAAGAACTCCAACATCCCCTGCTGCTCGGCGGCGGCGGTGTACTTGCTGACATCGCCCTTGGTCAGCGCCGTGATATCCAGTCCAACGCCCGGCTTCGTGACATTCACGATGACCAGCCCGATACCGAGCGCGAACGTGGAAACGATTTCGAAATAGAGCAGCGCCTTTCCGCCGACGCGCCCCAGCTTCCGCATGTCGGCCATGGACGCAATGCCATGAACAATCGTGAGGAAGATGATCGGCGTGATCACCATCTTCACCAGATTGATGAAGGTGTCACCGAGCGGTTTGAGCGACTTGCCGAGGGCCGGATTGACGACACCGACCGTCACCCCCAGAGCAACAGCCACCAGCACCTGGAAGGTCAGGTTACGGAAGAGACGAGACATCGGCAGGGGATCGGAAGGGCGGGGACCGGGGGGGCGTCAAAGAGCCCGACCGCCGGTGGGTATGGGGCAGGATTCTAGCGCACGGGTTCGCTGTCCGCTGCCATTTCGTCCGCAATCTTCCTGACAGAGACGACCTCCGGGGCGGGGTACCTCGGGAACAGTGACCCGCTCGTGATGAATTGACCCTCCGACCGCCCCGCGCCGCGCTGAGTTGTTTATGTCGACCATGACCCGATCGTATCGCCCCGCCTGGTGGCTCCCCGATCCGCACACCGCCACGCTCTGGGGGCGGGTGGGGCGCCGGGAGCCCAGCCTCCCCACCCGCCTCGAACGGTGGGACACCCCCGACGGAGACTTTCTGGAGCTGGCCCGCCTCGATGGGCCGTCGCCGGAGTCGCCGCGCGTCCTGATGCTCCATGGTCTGGAGGGGGGAACGCACTCCCACTATGCCAAGGCGATGTTCCGAGAGGCCAAGAGCCGCGGCTGGGGCGCTGACCTGCTCCTCTTCCGCTCCTGTGGTTCGGAGCCGAACCGTTTGCCCCGGAGCTACCACTCCGGCGAGACCTCGGACGCCCGGTGGGTGCTCGAGCAGCTGGTCGAGCGCTACCCGAACGCCCCGATTGGCGTCGTGGGGGTCTCACTCGGCGGAAATGTCCTCTGCAAGCTGCTCGGGGAATCGGGAGACCAACTGCCGGAGACGCTCCGGGGTGCGGTCGCGATGTCGGTCCCCTTCGACCTGGCCCGGGCCTGTCGGCACATCGGCCGCGGCTTTGGGGCGCTCTACGAATGGGCCTTCATGCGATCGCTGGTGCCGAAGGCGTTGGACAAGATCAGCCGGCACGCCGAGCTGGCGCCGTTGACGGCGGTCCGGCGGGCGAAAACGCTCTGGGAGTTCGACGACCATTTCACGGCTCCAGCCCACGGCTTTCGTGACGCCGCCGACTACTATGCGCGGGCGAGCGCGATCCGGTATCTGAGCGGGATCCGGCGTCCCACCCTTCTACTGAATGCGGAGGACGACCCGTTTCTCCCGGTGGAGGTGCTGGACGAGGTCCGGACGATCAGCCGGGGGAATGCGGCGATCACGGTGGAATTCCCGGCGCGCGGCGGCCATGTTGGCTTCACCGCGGGTGCCGTCCCCTGGAAGCCTTGGTACTATGGGGAGTGGCGCGCCGCCGAATTCCTGACCCAGCAGTTTGGGTCGCCCAGTGGGTCACTTGCAGAGTCTCCAGCCCCCTCATAAACCGTTCATGACCGAACGATCGCCCGCCAACGCACCGGCATCGACCCCCACCAGACGGATCTGGGTGCTCGTGCAGACGGTGATCATTTTCGGATTCATTGGCTGGGTCGCCTGGCCGCGGAGCGGCGACAGCGGGGCGACTGGCACGGGTGCCGCGGCGCCGGCCGCCATCCAAAGTGCCCCCGAGATCCCGATGGGGACGGCCGCCGACGCGGACACCCTGCTGCGCGACGTGCAGTCGGTCGACCGATCAGTCGCCGTCGACCTCCGCTACCGCGGGACGAACAACTTCACCGGTGCGCCGCTCCCCGGGTACGACGCCAACCGGGCGCTACTCCGCCGAGAGGCCGCGGTCGCGCTGGGGCGCGTGCAGCAGGCGCTCGCCAGTCAGGGGCTGGGGCTCCTGATCTACGACGCCTACCGTCCGGTGCGGGCGACCGAGGCAATGGTGGCGTGGACCGTCCGCACCCATCAGGAGGCGCTGATCCGCGACGGCTACATCAGCGATCGGAGCAAGCACAATCTCGGGGTCGCGATCGATCTCACCCTCGTGGACCGGCGCACCGGGACCCCGCTCGAGATGGGGGTCCCCTTCGATACCTTCTCGCCGGCGGCACACACCGCCAACGCGACCGGGACCGCCGCCGCCAATCGGACCAAACTGGTCGCCGCCATGCAGCAGGGCGGGTTCACCAATTACGATCAGGAGTGGTGGCACTTCACCTTCGCGGTGCCCGCCGAGTCGCTCCGACGTTTCGACACCCCTATTCAATGATCGCGTTGTTTTTAGTGGCCCTGACTGCCGGGCTGGTCTTCGGGGTCTTCGCCATGCTGTACGGCACCGAACGGCACCGGGCCGCCGCCATGGCGGCACCGCTCGATGACCGGCATGACCCGGCGCGGGAGCCCTCGCCGTGGTTCAATCAGGCGTCGATCGCGGCCGGAGCCTTTGGCTTTGGGCTGACCGGCTACCTGATGGCGCGATTCGGGCACCAATCCATGGCGATCGCGGCGATCACCGCCGCGGTGGTCGGCCTGCTGCTGATGGGGGTCCAGGCGCTGCTGATCGCCCGCTGGGCCATTCCGAGTGCGCGCGCCGAAACGATGGACGAACGGTATCTGTTGCAAGGGACCCCGGGACGCATTCAGCAGGCGGTGCCGGCCGGTGGCGTGGGATCGGTGCAGTACGAGGCGAACGGGGGCCTCATCGAGCAACCCGCGCGCTCGATCACCGATGGGGCGATCCCCGCCGGCGCCGAGGTGGTGATTGACCGGATCGACGAGGGCGTCGCGATCGTCGAGCTGTGGGCCGACGTGGAGCAGCGGCTCTAGCCGCGCGCCGTATGCCGGGACGGTGGACGTGGATGGACGCGGTGCAGTTCATCGCCGTGATTGCGGCGATCCGCTTCGCCGTCTTTTACATCTGCACCAAAGCGTTCATCCTGATGATTCCGGATGGTGATCAGTGTCCCTTGTGCGATGGCGGCACGCTCCCCATTGAGCGCAACGGCTGGTGGCGCGTCCTGGGCGCGCAGTTCCGTCGCAGCTGGTGTCTCGACTGCGGCTGGGAAGGGGTGCTGCGGCGCTCCGATCTCGCGACGTGGTTCACCTACGCCCGGATGCCTGCAAAGAAGCCCTGACCGACCGCGGCGATGCGCGGTCGGCGCAGATCAGCTTACCGCGCCGCTGAACGAATCGGTGGCGCCAGCCCGGGCGATCCTTTGCCAAAGCCCGCCCCCAGACCAAAGGGCGCCACAACGGCAAAGCGCAGCCCGGCCGGTCGGATATCGAACCAGAAGCCAGGGGAAAAGCTCCCCAGCTTCACGACACCAGGATACAGGTTCACCACCAGCAGTCCGTCCCGACTGCGATTGTACAGCACCGACCAGAGCAGCGAGCCGTTGCGGTCGTAATAGAGGCCAGCCCGCGCGCCGATATTCACTGCGCGCGCATCGGTGGTGGAATCCGAGCTGCGCACCACATCCGCCCCGGCGCCCGCCGCCAGCGAATAGCCCTCGCCGTTCCCCACGTCTCGGCGGAGCCCACCCAACACGTTGACCCCCGTCATCACAAAGGCCCGCCACTGTCTGCTGCGGGGCACCGGGACCGACGTCACGAATTCGGTGAATGCATTCTCGATCGCCCCCGTGGGCATCGTCAGCACCGGCTGCCCGGACCAGACCGTCATGCGCACCGGGCCACTAAAGGCGCGCTGCACCCGGTCGAGCCGGAAGAGCAGCATCCCCAATGGGTCAAAGACGAGCAGGTCCGCCAATGGATCAATCGAAACGCGCCCCGGGCGTTCGATCACTTCGTTCAGAAAATGCGCGCCGTACATCGTCAGCACCGACAGCGCGAACGGCGCGGGATACCCATGCTGCGCGTACCATTCTTCCAACCGCACACTGACCATCCCGTTCCCCAGCAGATGATCCGTGTAGTTCGGCAACCACTGCCCGCCATCCTTTGCCCCCGTGAGTGGCAGCAGCTCATTCCGCAGCACCCGGTTCCAGCCGTAGAAGCGCACCACACCGCGCACATCGCGGAGATTCCCGACGAGGTTGCGCCAGGAGGCCGCATACGGCTGCCCGAAGAGCTTCATGTCCGTGGAATAGAGGACGAGGTCGTTGAATCCCTCGTTCAACAGCGCGGAGAGCGGATTGAATTGCGATTCCGTCCCGTACGGGAGCTGCGTATAGAAGCGCTGCCCCCGCGGACGCGGCAGCGAGTCCGTGCGGCGTGGCACCAACACGATGGGCGGTGACAGACGCGGCGCGACCAACGGCGCGACCAACGGCGCGACCAACGGCGCGGCCGACGGCGCGGCCGACGGCGACGCCACCGGTTGGCCATGCGCCACGGCTGGCACCACTACGGCTGGCGCCAGCACGCTGATCATCGCCAGCCCCAGCAGCGCCGCGCCCGCCTGACCACCCCACCAACGGCGCTGCGGCACGACCGCTTACCCCCGCGCCATCGCAAAGAGCGAGAGCCACTCGGGCCAGTTGCCGCTCAGCTCAAAGAAGTCGTCGAAGTACACAAGCCCCGCCCCCTCGAGCGACTCAATCAGCTCGGTCAGCGCGCTTTCCCCCACCAGCGGGCCAATGAGAATCAGCCCCCCTTCGAGCTGAAACTCGTCCGGGGTCAGCCCCAGCGCCTCATCGAACGCCTGGCGGGTGAGATTCGCGCGCTCAAAGGCGCTCTTCAGAATCACGAGGCTGGGAGCGGTATGGCTGACGGCGAGTGGCACAGGCTAAATCCGGTTGGGGGGAATCAGGGCGCCTTCAATATTAGTCATCCCCTCCAGACCACCTCCGGGGCGCGCTACTTTGTCGGCATGCCCGCGAACGCCACCGCCGACCGGATCAGCTCCGACCGGATCGCCTCCCCCGACTCGGCCGCCCTCGAAGCCACCTACGATGTTCTGGTGGTCGGCGGCGGACATGCGGGCACCGAAGCGGCCGTCGCGGCCGCTCGCGCCGGGGCCGCCGCCGGTCTTCAAGTCGCGCTCGTCACCGGCGCGCTCGAACAGTTGGGACAGCTCTCCTGCAATCCGGCAATCGGCGGGATCGCCAAAGGCACCGTTGTCCGCGAAGTCGATGCGCTGGGCGGCATCATGGCCCGCGCCACCGACCTCGCGACGCTGCAGTTCCGCATGCTGAACACCGGCAAAGGGCCAGCGGTCTGGGCCCCGCGTGCGCAGGCCGATCGCGGCTTGTATCGCCGAGCGGTGCGTTCGTTGCTGGAAGGGCATGCGAATCTGACCACGGTGCAGGGGATGGTCGCTCGGCTCCTCTTCGATCCGACGGGGACGCGGGTGTGGGGGATCGAGACGCTCGAAGGGCGGCGCTTCGGCGCGCGCGCGGTGGTGCTCACCACGGGCACCTTCGGGCGTGGGCTGATGCACATCGGCACCGACACGCGACTCAGTGGCGGTCGCGCCGGTGAAGCGGCATCGACACATCTGGGCGCGCAGCTCGATGCCGTGGGACTGACGACGGAGCGGTTCAAGACCGGCACACCGCCGCGCATCGATGGGCGCTCGGTGGATTTCGCGCCGCTCACGCCACAGCCCAGTGATATCGACGCGCTCGACTATTCCTGGTCGCACTTCTGGACCACGCCGCGTCGTGATGGGGCATGGACTCGGCATCCGGCGCAGCTCGCCTGTTACAGCACCTGGCTCGAAGCCGACGGGAAAGCGCTGATCGCCGCGCATCTCAACGAATCGGCGATGTACGGCGGGGCGATCGCCTCACGCGGTCCGCGCTACTGTCCGAGCGTTGAGGATAAGGTGGTGAAGTTCCCTGATGCCGATCGGCATCAGCTCTTCCTCGAGCCGGAAGGGCATGACACGCAGGAGATGTACGTCAACGGCCTGTCGACGTCGCTGCCCGCGCCGGTGCAGCTCGCGATTTTGCGCACCGTGCCTGGGTTGTCGCAGGTGCGGATGACGCGCGCCGGCTATGCGATTGAGTACGACTACTATCCGCCCACGCAGTTGGAGCCGTCGCTCGCCTCGCGCGCGATCGCGGGGTTGTATTTCGCCGGCCAGGTGAATGGCACGACCGGCTACGAAGAGGCGGCGGGGCAGGGGACGATCGCGGGGCTCAATGCGGCGCGCGCGGTCCTCGAGCAGCCGCCGGTGATCTTGGGACGCGATACGAGTTACATCGGCGTGCTCATTGATGATCTCGTGACGCGTGGCGTGGATGAGCCCTATCGTCTCTTCACCTCGCGGAGCGAATTCCGACTCACCGTGCGGCAGGACAATGCGCTCGAGCGGTTGGCGGCGATTGCCGATGAGGCGGGACTGTATACCGCTGACGAATCGGCGCATGCGGCGACGCGCATTGCGGCGGTGCGTGAGGTGTTGGTGCTGGCCGAGGCGACGAGTGTGAAGCCGGAGTGGGTCGCCTCGTTGTTGGCGTCAGCGGATTCTGCGCCGTTGGTGCATGCGATGCGCGCGGCCGAGGTGGCGAAGCGTCCGAATGTGTCCTTGGAGGCGGTGCTGGCGGCGGCGCAGGTGACGCACGGGTATCGCACCGAGACGCTGGTGAGCGCGGAGTTGGAGCTCAAGTACGCGGGGTATTTCGAGCGGGAGCGGACGCGCGCGAAGCGATTGCAGGCGATGCAGTCGGTGGTGCTGCCGGCCACGCTGGACTATCTGCGGATGACGACGTTGAGCACCGAGGCTCGGCACAAGCTGTCGGCGATCCGACCGCAGACGCTTGGGCAGGCGGCGGGGATCCCGGGGATCAGCCCGAGCGATCTGCAGAACCTGCTGATCGAGACCGAGCGTCGGCGGTAGGTCGGCGGACGGCGGCTCGCAGCTCGCGGGAACGGGTCGCTCGGCGAGGTCGCGGGGCGGGGTCGCGGGGCGGGTTGGTGAACCGGTTGAGTCTGCCCGGGGTACGACCGTCGTGGGCGTCCGTCGGCATCCGTCGGACCACGCGAACCCATGGATTTGCGGCGTGAACGCGGTGTTGGTGCAATTTGTCTTGTTTGTGCTGCTATGATGTCGTTATGATGTTCACTTTTTCCGGGATATGCGATGCGTCGACTGATTGGGGTGGTGGGGATGGCACTATCGGTGGCGGCGTCGGCCGCACCGGTGATGGCGCAGACGGCGACGCAGACGGCGACGCAGACGCCATCGCAGATCCATGTCTCGGCGCGCGGGGAGGTGCGGGTGACGCCGGACCGGGCGCAGCTGCAGTTGAGCGTGGAGACCCGGGGGAAGACGGCGGCGCTGGCGGCAGCCGAGAACAACCGGAAGCAGACGGCGGTGCTGGGGGCGATCAAGGCGCTTGGGGTTCCGGCGGGGCAGATCACGACGCTCAACTATCAGGTGAGCCCGAACCAGCGATTCGACGAGAAAGAGCGTCGGACGGTGATTGATGGGTACGTGGTGAGCAACACCGTGCAGGTGATCACCGACAAGCTCGACCAGACGGGGCTCATTATTGATGCCGCGCTCAGCAACGGGGCGAACCGGGTGGCGGGGCTCGAGTTCAGCGTGAAGGATCTCACCGGTCCGCAGGATGCGGCGCTGACCCAGGCGGTCCAGATCGCCAAGCGGCAGGCTGAGGTGGCGGCCAAGGCGGCGGGCGGGACGCTCGGGGAGCTGCTGGAGCTGATCGTGATCAGCGAGAACGATCGCCCGACGCCCCGGATGGCGATGGCGATGGCGATGTCGGTGGCCTCCGATGCCCCGCCGCCACCGATCAGCGAGGGGAGCACTGCGGTCGGGGTCTCGGTCAGCACCCGGTGGCGATTCGTGAGCGCGCGCTAGGTCGCAAGGCTTAGCACTGACCACTCGTTGGTGACTGCACCCTCATCACTGGACCGAGGCGAGCGGAAAACAGACGGTTTCCTGAAAGGCACAAGGGGGCAGTCACGAACGAGTCGTAAGTGGTAAGGCTTAGTACTGACCACTGGTCTGTTACTGCTTCCTCACGACTCTCCCGAGGGCCGGTCGCTCGCTACCAACCCCGGCCCAGTGATGAGGGTGCAGTCACCAACGAGTCGTAAGTGGTAAGCTTCGCCCCCCCCTGTGGGGATCTGTTCCACGTGAAACATCGTGATCCCCCCCTCTGAGCCTGCGCGGTGCATCCTCCCGCCGCTCACGATTCTGCCGAATCCCGCCGTTTCACGTGAAACGGCGGCCCCGCGCCCAATTCCCCCCTGTCCGAGCGCCCCGGACCCGGTATACTTCGGAACCTCACTCTTTCC
>JBAXMW010000013.1:0-61175 GCA_037134115.1 Gemmatimonadaceae bacterium
AGGCCCCCGCCAAGAAGGCCCCGGCGACCAAGGCCCCCGCCAAGAAGGCCCCGGCGACCAAGGCCCCCGCCAAGAAGGCGGCGGCCAAGAAGGCGCCCGCCAAGAAGTCCGCCAAGTAAGGCGACCGGTGCCCGGAGCGCTCACAGAGCGCTCCGGGGACGGGGTGGTGGGATCACCAAACACAACGGCCCGTCGGCGCATTGCCGACGGGCCGTTTGTCGTACGGAGGTCGGGGATCAGATCATCCCGAGGGCCCGTCCCACGTCCTTGAAGGCCGAGACCACTGCATCCAGGTCATCACGGGTGTGCGCGGCGCTCACCTGACAGCGCACCCGCGCCTGCCCCTGCGGCACGACCGGGAAGCCAAAACCGGTCACGAAGACGCCGCGATCGAGCATCATCTCGCTGATCCGGATCGCCAGCGCCGTTTCCCCGACAATGATCGGAATGATCGGCGTTTCGCCCGGGAGCGGATGGAATCCCGCCTCCTGAATGGCACTCCGGAAATAGCGGGCATTGTCATGCAGTCGCGTGACCAGCTCCGGATGTGCCTCCGTGACGTGCACCGCCGCGAGCGAACTGGCCGCCACCGTCGGGGGGAGCGCATTGGAGAAGAGCTGCGGCCGCGACCGCTGCGTCATCATGTCGCACAGCACTTCCGGGCCGGCGATGAACCCGCCGGCGGCACCACCCAGCGCTTTGCCGAGCGTCGAAGTGATGACGTCGACTTCGCCGAGCACCCCGAAATGTTCGGCGGTGCCGCGTCCGGTGGCACCGAGCACGCCGGTGGCATGCGAATCGTCCATCACCACGATGGCGTCATGCTCGCGTGCGATTTGCAGAATGTCGGGCAACTTGGCGATGGCGCCTTCCATGGAGAAGACGCCATCGGTCCAGATCACGCGGCGTGGCGCGCTCTTGTTCGCACGCAGTTTCTCGCGCAGATCGTCGAGGTCGGCATGCTTGTAGACGGCCGTGGTGCACTTCGTGATCGCCTTGGCCAGACGGACCGAGTCGATGATGGACGCATGGTTGAGGGCGTCCGAAATCACGAAGTCCCCTTCGCGCACGATCGTTGGGGTCAGCGCTTCGTTGGCGTTCCACGCGGAGACATACGAGAGCGCCGCCTCGGTGCCGACGAAGCGGGCGAGGGCCGCCTCCAGCTCGCGGTGCACCGTGAAGGTCCCGCAAATGAACCGCACCGACGCGGTGCCAGCGCCGAAGTCGTGCAACGCCTGCACGCCCGCCTCCACCACCGTGGGGTGGTTGGCGAGTCCGAGATAATTGTTGGAAGAGAGGACGATGACTTCGCCTCGGCCTTCCATTTGCACGCGCGGCCCCTGCGGGGAGGCGAGGTGATTCAACCGCTTGTAGGTGCCGGCGGCCTTGAGGGCGTCGCGTTCCGCGCGCAGTTCGGTGAAGAGCGTGGACATACGGGCTTAATCGAGCGTGAAGATGACCTTGCCCGCGTCACCGCTGGCGATGACGTGCATCGCTTCGTCGACGGCCTCCAGCGGGAAGCGATGCGTGATGACCGGGGTGGGATCAAAGTGGCCGGCGCGAAGGAACCGCGACATCTGATGCCAGGTGTCGTACATGCGCCGTCCCACGACGCCGTAGATCGTCAGCCCCTTGAAGATGATTTCCGTGGCGAAGTCGATGTCGATCGAGCGCGACGGAATGCCCAGCATATTGACGCGGCCGGCTGGCCGCGCGAGCGCGAAGGCCTGATGCACGGCAGACGGGATGCCAGACATCTCGAGGACGACATCGGCACCGTGGCCATCGGAGGCGGCGTGCACGGCCCGAGCGGCGTCGTCGGGGTGCACCGCGTCGTCGGCGCCCATCGTGCGCGCGAGCTCGAGCCGGCGAGGATTCACGTCGGTGGCGATGATGCGCGCCGCGCCGGCCGCCTTGCAGATGCCGACGGCAAAGACGCCGATCGGGCCACAGCCGGTGATGAGCACGACGGCGCCGGGGATGTTCGCGGTCAGGGCCGTATGGAACGCATTGCCCATCGGATCGTGGATGCCGCCCACGTCGTAGCTGATGGTGTCATCCAACTGCCAGACATTGCTGGCGGGCATGGCGATGTAGTCGGCGAAGCAACCGTCGCGATCCACGCCGATGATCCGGGTGTCGGGGTCGGCATGGGCGTTGCCGGTGCGGCTGAACAGCGACCGTTCGTCGACGATGTGCCCCTCGGCGGTCACGCGATCGCCGACGCGGACGGTCTCGACCAGACGCCCCACTTCCACGACGTCGCCAGCGAACTCATGGCCTACGATGAAGGGTGGCTTGCAGCGACCCGCGGCCCACGCGTCCCATTGGTAAATGTGCACGTCGGTGCCGCAGACGCCGGCACGACGGACGCGAATGAGGACTTCGTCCTCACGGATGACCGGCTCCGGCACGTCGCGGAGCGTCAGCCCCTTCGCGGCTGACGTTTTGACCAACGCTTTCACACGCGCTCCAGGGGAATCAGGCGCTGCGCTCAACGGGCGGCGGATGCCGCGCCCGCGGCGACCGGGCGCGCCGAAACCGGATGGCGCGCCAGCGACAATCGCCGAGCGCACGGACAAACTCGCACGCTGCTTCGGTGCGTGAAAGGGGACATTCTGTCCGCCGTGACGCGATTTGCATCCGTTATCGCGCGCGTTCTTTATACGCGCTATTGCGCAACGGAATTATCCACGCGTATATTCGCGGTAATTCAACGACTTGCGCGTGCTGTCCACATTCCGATTCCGATGTGTCCTGGAGGTCAGGGACGCGACGCGAATCGGGCGCGCAGCCCCAACTGGAAACGCGTGGCGAGTCTCCGACACGAGTTCCGCCCGAAATCCGCGGTCGCTTCGGCGATCTATGAGTCCGTCGGCGCTGCGCCATCTGCGCGCCCGGCGGCTGTCGTGTCCCTCCCAGTTTACCGAGCGCTGTTGGTCGCGCCGGTCCTCCCCTACGCGTGCCTCGTGGAGGCCGTGTAGCGCGCGACCTGTCGGTGCACCAGCACCCGGCCGCGTGAGCTCACCGTTCCACCGGGGGAACGGGAGCGCTCAACCCTCCCATTGAGGAGATTCGGTACCATGGCTCCAGCCAAGAAGGCCGCGAAGAAGGCGGCGAAGAAGGGCGCGAAGAAGGCCGCCAAGAAGGCCGTGCGGAAGCCGGCCAAGAAGGGCGCGAAGAAGGCCGCCAAGAAGGCCGTGAAGAAGGGCGCCAAGAAGGCGGCCAAGAAGGCCGTGAAGAAGGGCGCCAAGAAGGCGGCCAAGAAGGGCGCGAAGAAGGCGGCCAAGAAGGGCGCCAAGAAGGCGGCCAAGAAGGGCGCCAAGCGCGCCAAGCGCGCCAAGAAGGCGGCTCCGGCTCCGGCCCCGGCCGCGGCGTAATCTGCCCGGTTCGGCAGGTTCGTAGTCGTATCAACGCGAAGGCGCCGGCATGTCTGCCGGCGCCTTTCACGTTGGGGGTGCGAACGATGGCCGCGTTGGGCTCTGGCCCCGGTCGTTCGACGCGCCCGCCGGTCCAGAGCCCGCCGGCTTAGCTCCCGGCGCCCACCAGCTCGCGGGTCACCGCGCGGACCGGCATCGGCGGCAACATCGGCTCGTCGTCGGGCACGGGGCCCCAGACAAAGGCGGAGAACCGGGCAATGTGGTCACCGGATCCACCGTCTGCGATCACGATGCCAATGGGCTCGTGCGATTCCTGGGGAACGCGTGTCAGTCTCATGCCCTCCCCCTGTGCATATCTGGTGCCACCGGGGAACGTCGGTGCATGCTGTCTAACCGTATAAAATTGAACGACTTACAGAATGGACGATCCGACAGGCATCCGCGCTGTCGCAGAATGACACGTCACAAAGCTGCTTGCTGCGTGTCGTAAAGACACAACAGGGCAGGGCCCGGTTAGGCGACGGCGGCCTGCTTGCGGGCCAGGAACGTCTCCGGCCGACCGGCGGAGCGTTCGATCGAAATGGACCAGCCCCGATAGCGCGTGGTCAGCTCGTCGAGCGCGAGCCCTTCGCTCCCGGCCGCGATCGTCTCCAGGAGATGCACCCCGCCGTCGGCGGTCGCACTCTGCAGCACCTCGATGACGCGTGCCCGCTCCGTGGGCGAGAGCCGCGCCAGCGCCGCCGGCGAGCAGACCACCGCATGGAGCTCCACGTCGGGGCGCCACGCGTCCAAATCGCCACAGAGGCTCCGGACCCGCCCGCCAAAGCCCGCCGCTTCAGCGGCCTGCAGGACGCGCTCGACCGCGTCCGCCTCGGGCTCCACCGCCGTGACCGCGCAGCCACGGGCCGCCAGATACATGGCGGGCCCCGCCCCCTGCGCACCCGCCACCAACACATGGCGATCGGCCGAGTCGCGGAGCGCCCGCACCAGCGCGGCATCGGGGTCGATCCCCCAATGTTCCGGCTTCCGGTACTCCTCGAGATCCTTGAGGCGCCGCCGCCGCCAGGTGCTGAACGCCGGCAGCCGGAGCCGCCGCGTGATGATCCGGTCCACTTCCTGCCACACGAGCAGTTCCGTCAGTCCGAACTGATCCCCTGCCTGCAGCGCCTTGACGGCCTCATCCCCGATTTTCAGGAGCGCGCTCCGCGACACCGAGTCCTTGTAGTCCTCGATTTCGCGCTCGATGTAGAGCGAATACTCGTGTTGGAGCGACCGGGGAGATGTGATCGGGGAACCCCGTGTGGAAGATTGTGGATAAGTTACGACCGACGCCCGGAACCGCAAGGGCCAATTGTGATCCCGGGTTCCGTAATGCCAAGTGATTCCGCAATTTGCAGGGTCGCTGTCTGACAGCGTGTCACATAGCCGGTGTCAGCTTTGTAGCGCTTCGATCCCCCCGCATCCCCCACATGCCAGAACTTCCCGAGGTTGAGGCGGCTGCCGGTCAGCTCCGTCAGGCGGCGCTGGGACGCACGATCCGGGCGGTGGAGCCACTGCACCCTGCGCTCGCCCGTTCACTGCCTCCTGTGGCCTGCCAGGGGCTCGCGGGGCGCACCATCGCCGCGGTGGCGCGCCGGGCCAAGATCCAACTGGTGACCCTCGACGACGGGCAGGTGCTGGAGGTTCACTTCCGGATGACCGGCGACTGGGCCTTCGGAGTCGGGACCGATCCGATCCCCGTCACGGAGCGACTCCGGATCCACTGCACCGACGGCAGCCGCGTCTCCCTGATCGATGCCCGCGCGCTGGCCGTCCTCCGGCTGCACCCGCCCGGCGAGCTCCAGCTGCCGCCGCTCGGTCCCGAGCCGCTCACGGAGGCGTTTACCGTCGAGGCCTTCCGGGAGGCGCTGGCCCGCCGCCGCGGGCCGATCAAGGTGGTGCTCCTCGACCAGCGGGTGGTCGCCGGGGTGGGGAACATCTACGCCGCCGAAGCCCTCTGGCTCGCGCGCATCCACCCGTCACGCGTGGCCGCCACCCTGACTCGGCCGCGCCTGCTCGCGCTGCGGGACGCCATTCGCGACGTTCTCGCAACCGCGCCCGTGGGACGGTATTTCGCGTCGGCGGAGACGGTCGCCGCCGATGACGCCCACTGGCGCGTCTACGGGCGAGAGGGAGCGCCCTGCCCGCGGTGCGCGCGGTCCATTCGACGGCTCATGCAGGCGGGACGCAGCAGCTACTACTGTCCCGGCTGTCAGCGGTAGCGCCACGCGCCTCCCAACGCGCCTCCCAACGCGCCTCCCAACGCGCTACTCACCGCGCTGCGGCCATGCGCCACCGCTACACGACGCGGCGCGCGGAATTACGTGGCCGGTCGTGATCGCCGATGGTCGGCAAGCGCGGCGTCGAACGCGTCGAGTGTGCCAGCCGCCGTTGTCGCCCAGCGAAAGCGCGCACTCTGCACGCGCCCAGCGTCTGTCATCGTCGCGCGGAGCGAGGCATCCTGCAGCACGCGCTGCATCTGGGCCGCGAGCACTGCGGCGTCGTCCCACGGGAAGTAGAGACCCGCTTCGCCAGCGACCTCCGGCAGGGAGCTCGCGTTCGCGCAGATGACGCGACCCCCCACCGCCATCGCTTCGGCGACGGGCAAGCCAAACCCCTCGTAGCGCGAGGGAAAGACCAGCGCGGTCGCCTCGCGATAGAGCGTGGCGAGATCCGCGTCCGCGACGTAGCCGAGATCGAGCAGCCATGGCTCCCACACGGTCGCGGCGCGCGGCCCGCATTGCACCAGCGGCACGGTGACGCCGGCCGCGTGCAACGCGCGCATCGCCGCGTAGAGCGTGCGCAGATTCTTGCGGGCATCGAGCGCGCCAACACTCAGGAAAAACTGCTCCGGGACGCCAAGACGCGCCCGCACCGCCGCGCCGTTGTCATGCGCCTGCGCCATGTCATCGGTGCCCAGCGCCGTCACGTGCATGCGCGACCGATCGGCGCGGACATGGCGCACCAACTCATCGGCGCTAAAGGTGGAAATCGTGAGCACCCGATGCGCCTGCTGAACCGTCTGCTGAAACCGACGATGGAAGCGGGCCCGCTTGAGCACTTTCCACCAACGGTGATCGAGCTGCAGCATGGGGGCGACATCGGCGATCGAGGCGACCATCGCCGCATGGCGCGCCGGCGTATGCAGCCAATTCCACGGGTACCACAGCACCTCCGCACGGCTCTCGGCGATCTCGCGCACACTGGCCATCGTGGCCTGCGTCGCGTACGCGGGATGGAGCGCGGCAAGCAGCGCCTGTACCGCACCGGCATCCGCCGGCCGCGCCAGGTAGAACGTGTAGCGCAGCGCGGGGCGCACGGTGGGGAGCGCCCGCAGCACATTGCGCACCCACCGCCCCATGCCGCGCTGATCGCGCAGCAGTCGCGTGGCGTCCACGCCCAACGCTGTCGTGTGCGCCATGGCGGTGGGCCTTAGTCGAGCGCCTGCAGAAGCGCGCCCTTGAGGTATCCCGTTTCCGGGACGGTGAGCAGCTCCGGATGATCGAGCGGCTGGGCGGTGAGTCCTCGCAGTAGGATGCGCCGACCACTGTCACTCGCGGCCGCCTGCAGCGCTTCCGCGAAGAGCGCGCGGCTCAGATGAAAGCTGCAGCTCGCACTGAAGAGCATGCCGCCGGGTGCGAGCAGCCGCATCGCCTGCAAGTTGATGTCCTTGTAGCCGCGCAGCGCCCCCTCGAGCGCGCCTTTGGTTTTCGCAAACGCCGGCGGATCCACCACGATCGTGTCGAAGCGGCGTCCCTCGCGATGCCATCCGCGCAGCACGTCAAAAGCATCGCCCTCATGCGGCACGACATTGGTGAAGCCGTTGAGCTCGGCATGTGCCGCAACGCGCGCGAGGGCGGGGGCCGACACATCGAGGGCCGTCACCTGCGTGGCCTGCTTGGCCATATGCAGCGCGAAAGACCCGTGATATGCGAAACAATCGAGCGCCTCCCCACGCGTGTGCTGCCCAATGAGCACGCGATTCTCGCGTTGATCGAGAAAGGCCCCCGTCTTCTGCCCATCCCACGGGGCGGCGAGATAACGCACCCCATGCTCGTCGACCTCCACCGTGCGCGGCACGTCGCCGTACAGCAGTCGCACCTCACGGGGGAGCCCTTCGCGTCCACGCGCCGCGGGGTCATTGCGCGCGAGCACACCGGTGCATCCCGTGAGCGCCACGAGCGACTCCACAATCACCGATGTCCAGGCGTCGAGCCCGGCCGACAGCAGCTGCACGACGAGATACGGTCCGTAGCGATCCACCACGAGCGACGGGAGCCCGTCGCCTTCACCATGCACCAGCCGATAGGCCGTCGCCTCGGTGGCGACGGGGGCGCGGCGTGCGATGGCCGCTGCCAGCTGCCGATGCCACCAGGCCGCGTCAGGGGTGCGGCTGGGGTGCGACTCCAGCAGCCGCAGGGAAATCTCCGACGCCGGACTCCAAAGCGCCCAGCCGAGCGGTTCGCCGCGTCCGGATTCCACACGCACGATGCCGGCGGGCCCGTTCGGGCGATCGATGACATCGCTGCGGAAGATCCAGGGATGTCCCCCTTTGAGCCGCTTGGTGCCGCGCGGGGAGATCGTCGCGCGCTCGTCGAGGACCATGGTCATGACGGGTTACTTCCGGACGGCACGGAGCGAGTCCGTGGTGGACGCGGTCCGGGTGCGACGAATCGTGGCAATCGCGCGCGAATGGTCGGCGAAGGTGGTCGTGAACACGTGATGCCCGTCGGGCCGGGCGACAAAAAAGAGATAGGGCACGTTGGCCGGTGCGAGCGCGGCCGCAATGGCCGCTTCACCGGGTGACGCGATCGGCCCCGGCGGAAGCCCGGGGTTCTTGTAAGTGTTGTACGCCGAGGTGACCGTGAGGTCTTTGAGGAGCACGCGGTCGACATGCTGGGGGAGCGCGTACTGCACGGTGGGATCGGCCTGCAGCAGCATCCCTTTGCGGACGCGATTCCAGTAGACGGCGGCGATGAGTGGGCGCTCTTCGGGATGGCGCGCTTCTTTCTCCACGATGGAGGCCATCGTGAGGGCGACATGCCGCGAGATCGCGAGCTGTTGCAGGCGATCGGTCCATTCGGGGCGCCACGCCGCTTCGAAGCGCGTGAGCATTTCCCCCACGGCATCGCGGGCAGTGGTCCCGTCCGCGAAGGTGTAGGTGGCGGGAAAGAGATAGCCTTCGAGGGAGGGGGCCGGCACACTCAGGCGACGGCGCCAACTGGTGTCGGTCACGGCCGCGCGCACCGAGTCTTCGGAGACCTGTAGCGCCTTGCTCAGCAGCGGGACGATGTCGCGCAGATCGTAGCCTTCCGGAATCACGACGCTGTGGACGAGGCCGGCGCCCGTCACGAGCGCCTCCAGCAACGCCGTGTAGCTCGTGTGCGGCGCGACGGCATACGTCCCCGGCTTGATGGCGCGGGCGCGTCCGGTCGTCGATGCGTAGAGCCGGAAGAGGGTGGCGGACTGAATCACCCCCGCCTGCCGCATCGCCATCGCGGCGGCGCGCATCGAGCTCCCCTTCGGGATGACGACGCGCGTGGACTGGGTGGCCCCCATGAGGCCACCGATTTCCCCCCAGAGCCAGAGCAGAGACAACGCACAGACGCTGACGAGCGCGATCGACCACAGGCGACGGCGGGTGGCCTTTCGCATCACGGCGCGTCCGGCGTCTCTGGGGTGTCGTCGGTCGCGCCGCTGACCGCCGTGACAGTGGCCGTGGCCGTGACCGTTTCCCCGAGCGTGACCCCCTGCTGTGCGGCGCGCAGGACGCCATCGAGCAGCATCGCGGCGGCGAGGGCATCGACATCGGCTTTGCGCCCGCGCGTGGAGCCGCCTTGGGCTTTGATGGTGCGGAGCGCCGCGGAGGTCGTGAACCGCTCATCCACGAGCCGGATAGGGCGGGGCTGTCGTGCCGCCAACGTGGCCGTCAC
Organism: Gemmatimonadaceae bacterium; assembly: GCA_037134115.1. Classification (GTDB taxonomy): domain Bacteria; phylum Gemmatimonadota; class Gemmatimonadetes; order Gemmatimonadales; family Gemmatimonadaceae; genus Gemmatimonas. Next base: position 9,353 of record JBAXMW010000013.1, read on the forward strand.
GGTGCGCACCTCGCGCGATCGCTCGGTCTCCTCGCCCGAGGGGGCGAGTGGGAGGCCGAAGATGAAGCCAGCGGCGCCCAGTTCGTCGGCGCGCCGGATGAGTTCCGCGATGGGGGGACGTTTGCCGAGCCGTCGGGCAATGATCCCGGCAGGGGTGGCGAGCATCCCCAGTTCATCGCTGACGGCGAGACCGATGCGTTTGTCGCCCCAGTCCACCGCCAGCAGGCGCCCGATCGAAGAGGCGGGCATCGTCACCGGCTCAGGCTTCAGCCATCTGCTCGAAGAATTCCTGATTGGTCTTCGCGCGCTCCATGCGGCGAATCAGGAAGGTCAGGGCGTCCTCCGACGGCATATCGGCCAGGAAGGCCCGCATGAGGAAGACCCGCTGCTGTTCGAACGGGGTGAGGAGCAATTCTTCGCGCCGCGTCCCCGACTTCTGAATGTCGATCGCAGGGAAGATGCGTCGGTCGGCGAGCTTGCGGTCGAGGACCAGCTCCATGTTGCCCGTGCCCTTGAACTCCTCGAAGATCAGCTCATCCATGCGGGAGTTGGTCTCGATAAGGGCGGTGGCGACAATCGTGAGCGACCCGCCTTCTGCCACGTTCCGGGCCGCGCCGAAAAATGCCTTCGGCTTTTGCATGGCCGAGGCTTCCATGCCGCCGGACATGATCTTGCCACCGGAGGGGGCGATCGTGTTGTGGGCGCGGGCGAGGCGGGTGATGGAGTCGAGCAGGATCACGACATCCTTCCCGGTTTCCACGAGCCGCTTGGCCTTCTCGATGACCATGTCGGCGACTTGCACATGGCGGTCGGCCGATTCGTCGAAAGTCGAGCAGATCACCTCGGCTTGCGGGCAGCTCGCCTGCATGTCGGTGACCTCTTCCGGGCGCTCGTCAATGAGCAGGACGATCAGCGTGATCTCGGGATGGTTCTCGATGATCGCGTTGGCGAGCTGCTGCATGAGGATGGTCTTGCCGGCTTTCGGGGGCGCGACGATGAGGGCGCGCTGCCCTTTGCCCAGCGGGGCGACGAGATCACAGATGCGGGTGGCGATCTCGCCATTCTTCCGTTCCAGGTGAATACGCTGGTCCGGATATTTTGCGGTCAGGTTGTCGAAGGCGCTGCGCAATTTCGACTGCTCGGGGTCACCACCGTTAATGCGCTCCACGCGGAGGAGCGCGAGGTATCGTTCCGTTTCCTTCGGGGGGCGGACTTCCCCCATCACCGTGTCGCCGGTGCGGAGGTCGAACCGCTTGACCTGCGACGGCGAGACGTAAATGTCGTCGGGGCCGTTGAGGTAGTTGAAGTCCTGGGCCCGGAGAAAGCCATAGCCTTCCGGAAGGACTTCGAGGACCCCTTCGCCGTAGAGGGGCTCTTCTGCATCGAGCAGGGCCTGCTCAATGCGGAAGATGAGCTCCTGCTTTTTCAGCCCTGCCGTGCTGGTGACCTGCAGCGCGGCGGCGAACGCGAGCAGTTCCGGGACGGATTTCCGCTTGAGCTCGGCGACGTGCACGACGCAGGGGCAGGGGTGAAGCACCGGGGAATGCGCGCGGCAGGATTCGAACCTGCGACCTTCGGCTCCGGAGGCCGACGCTCTATCCAACTGAGCTACGCGCGCAATGGCCGGGCCAGGAAGCACCGGTCAGACTCGCAACCTAACCGGACGGGGCAGGGCGGGGCAAGGAACCGCCCGATGCCCACGACCTGCGTCCTCGGCCGCGGCAACAAAACGATAATGGCGCGGCCGGTCGCCGCCCTGCACTTTCCAGAGCGACCCTGTCAACCCGCGTGTACCCGCCTTTCCCCCGACCTGTGCCACGGGACCCAATGTCTGCGCTTCTGATTGCCCGCCGCCGTGCCACGGTCCGCGGCGTCTGTACCAGCCTCCTCCTCACTGGGCTCGCCGGTCTTGCCGCCTGCGGGAAAGCCGGAACGGCCGCGAACACAGGCGACTCCGCTCGCACCGCGTCCGCGTCCGGCCCCGCTGGCGCAACGGCCGGCGTGCTGGGACAGGATGCCGCGCCGAGCACGCAGCTCGCCCTCCCGGTGACCGCCGCGGAGGCGCGTGACGGCGATCTTGTCCTTCGGATCACCACCACGGGACAGATCCGCTCCGAGTCGGCGGTGAAGCTCCGTGCGGAGGTCTCCGGCGCGGTGGCGCAGCTGCTGGTGCGCCCCGGCGCGGTGGTGACCAAGGGACAAGTCCTGCTGCGTCTCGATCCGTACCCTTTTGATCTCGCCGTGCGCGAGGCCCAGGCGCAGGCCGATGAAGCAGAGCAGCGGTATCTCGAAAGCTTCCTTCCCGAATCGCTCGTCACCGGACGCGGGCCCACGACGGAACAGCGGCGTGCGCTGATGAACAAGTCGGGGCTCCCCGGTGCCCGGATCCGACTGGAGCGGGCGCGCTACGAACAACAGCGGGCCGTGATCGTCAGCCCCAGCGATGGGGTCGTGGACGCGGTCGACGTGGCCCCTGGTGAACGAGTGGCGAGCGGCCAATCGCTGGTGACGGTGGTCGATACCCGTAATCTGCGCGTGGAAGCCCAGGTGCTGGAGCATGATCTCCCGCTGCTGCGCGTGGGGGGCGAGGCCTTTGTCACGGTGGCTGGCACCTCCGGCGTGCGCCGCGGCCGGATCGACGCCGTCCTGCCGTTGGTGGATTCGGTGACGCGCGCCGGTCGCGCGATTGTCCGCGTGGCCGGTGATGGTGTGCTCCGTCCTGGCATGTATGCCGATGTCCAGCTCGAAGCCGCGCGCCTCACGAACCGGCGTCTCGTACCGGCACGCGCGGTGATTGAGCGCGACGGCCGCCCGCTGGTGTTCGTGGTGAAAGAGGGGCGCGCGCAATGGACGTATATCCTCCCTGGTCGGAGCAACGGCGTCGACACGGAAGTGCTGCCGGATTCGGTCACGGGACAGATGCCGGTGGCCCCGCGTGATCCGGTGATCGTGGAGGGGCATCTCACGCTCACGCACGATGCGCCGGTGCGTGTGAAAGTGCCCGACAAGCCGTAGCGGTCGGCGTGTCAATTGCAGCCTGGGCAGTTCGTCGACCCGTCGCCACCGTGGCGGCGGTGTTGGCGGTGGTGCTGCTGGGGTCGGTGTCACTCACCCGACTGCCGGTCTCACTGTTGCCGGATGTCTCGTTGCCGGTGCTAACGGTCCGCACCGTCTATCCGGGGGCGGCCGCCACTGAGGTCTCGCGCTTTGTCGCCGAGCCGGTCGAAGCGGCCATCGCGGCCACGCCGGGGTTGGTGGAGCTGCGGTCGGTGAGCCGGAACGGCGAAGTCACGACCACGGCCCGTTTCAGCTGGGGCACCGATATGCGGGCCACGGTGCTCACGGTGCGCGAGCGGCTCGACGCCACGCGCGGTCGGTTGCCGGAGCGGGCCGAACGTCCCACGCTCCTCACCAGTGATCCAGGGGAACGGCCCATTGCGGTGCTGGCCGTACGCAGTGACACGGCGCGCGGTGGCGGCGATCTCCGGAGCCTCGCACGCACCGCCGCCGATGTCCACGCGCGACGGCTCGAACAGTTGGAAGGGGTCGCGAATGTCGCCGTGGTGGGTGCGCCAGACGATCAGATCCGTGTCGATCTCGATCCGGAGCGGTTGCGCGCCCTTGATCTGACGCCGGAGGATATCGCCGAGTCGATCCGGGGGCAGAATGCGATGGGGGCGGGTGGGACGATTCGGAAGGGACAGTTCCGTTTTTCCGTCAGGGCACTGACGGAATTCCGCACGCCGTCCGAGCTGCTCGATACCCCCATTGGGAAAGCCGGAAGCGGACGCACGCTGCGTGATGTGGGGACCGTGACGTTGGGGCTTGCCGATCCACAGACCACCACGCGTCTTGATGGCGCTCCAGCGGTGGGGCTGGTGGTGTACAAGGACGCCGGCAGCAACACGGTGGCTGTGACGGCGCGGTTGACCGACGCCGTGCAGCAGCTGCAAAAGGAGTTCCCCACGATTGCGATCACGGTGGTGGCAGCGCAGGCCGATTTCGTCACCGATGCGCTGTCCAATCTCGGGCAGGAGATCGTCGCGGGCGGGCTGTTGTCGCTCCTGGTGATTCTGGTCTTCCTGCGCGATTGGCGGATGTCGCTCGCGATCACGCTGGTGGTCCCGCTCTCCGTGTTGGTGGCCCTGGTGGCGCTGCAGGGGTTGGGCGTCTCCATCAATGTGCTGTCACTGGGGGGGCTCGCCCTCGGGACCGGGTTGTTGGTGGATACCGCCATTGTCGTGGCAGAGTCCGTGGGACGTCGACGCGAGTCCGGGCTCTCGCTGCGGGAGGCGGCTATTGTCGGGACGAACGACGTCGCTGCGCCACTGGTCGCCGGGACGCTCACCACCGTGCTGGTGTTCGGGCCGATTGTTTTTGTGCAGGGGCTCGCGGCCGCGCTCTTCCGCGATCTCTCGCTGAGTGTGGTCACCACCACGGCGGCCTCGCTGTTATTGGCGCTCACGCTGATGCCCGTGCTGATCGTCGGCCGTCGCCGGCCACGGACCACGGATGTGGTCATCGCCGATCCCACGCCGCCACCGGTGCAGCCCAGTGCCGCCACGCAAGGCACGGCGTCTGCCACGGGGCTCAATGCCTGGCTGGATCGCGTCGGGGCGCGGCTGGTGGCGTGGTATGAGCAGGGGGTGATCTGGTCGCTCGCGCATCCGCGGTCGGTGTTCGCGATGGCGGGGGCGCTCCTCCTTGTCACCGTGTTGCTGGTCCGCGCACTCCCCAAGGAAGTGCTCCCTCGCGTCGACGAAGGGGTGGTTGTCGCGCAGCTGCAACTCCCCGAAGGCACCAGCCTCGAGGCCACGACCGAGCAGGTGGCGCGCATCGAAGCGGCCGCTCGGCGTCTCGGATCCCGCGGCCTGTATGCCCGCGTCGGGAAAGCCACCAACGAAGAGATTTTGGCGGGGGCCGATCCGGGCTCGAGCGCCACCGCGCAACTCATTCTTCCCGCCCCGACCGCGGGGCGCAGCGCGCTCCCCGCGGCCGCCTTCGCGCAGCAGCTGCGCGCGGCGCTCCCGGACCTCGCCCAAGGCGCGCTCGCGCTCGACCTCGCCGGGCAATCGGAGTTCGGCGCCCTGATCGGACGGGAAGGGCGGCTGGTCCGCGTCGAACTCTCCGGCCGCACGCTCGCGGAGTCGCAACAGTGGGCCGACACGGTGCGCCGCGCGTTGCACGACCTCCCCGCGCTGCGCGATGTGCGGGACGCCTACGCCGCGACGCAGCCGGTGGTGGAGATCACCCTCGAGCGCCGCCGGCTCGCGGAGCGGGGGATTCCGCCAGCGCAGGTGGCGAGTGCCCTCGCCGGCGCACTCGGCGGGGTGGGGGCGAGTGAGCTGCGGGAAACCGATCGACGGACGCCCATCATGGTGCGCTATGTCGGCGCACGGAACGAGCAGCTGGAAACCGCGCTGCAAACGCCGGTGCGTGGCGTGCCGCTCGGACAGCTGGTGCAGGTGCGCGAGACGCGCGCCCCGCTGGAGGTCGTGCGCGTGGGGCAGCGCCCCGTGGCGCTCGTGGAAGGGCTCGTGGAGGAGGGCGGGACCGCCGCAGCGACCACCGCCGTGCAGACGCGGCTCCAACAGCTGCATCTCCCCGCCGCGCTCAGCTGGCAGGTGGCCGGTGCTGATGCCGAACGGCAACGCACCAGTCGCGAACTCACGCTCGTGGCGGTGCTCGCAGCGCTCCTCATGTTCCTCGTCCTCGCCGGGGAGTTCGCCAGCTTCACGATTCCGGTCGTCATCATGCTCACGGTGCCGCTGGCCGGCGCCGGTGCGGTGATCTTTCTCTGGCTCACCGGCCAATCCCTCAATGCGGTCTCGCTGATCGGCATCGTGGTGATGATCGGGATGGCCGATAACGAAGCGGTCGTCAAGCTCGATGCGATCCGCAAGTTCCGCGACGAGGGCCATGGTCTGCACGAGGCCATCCTGTTGGGCGGGCAGCAGCGCCTGCGCGCCATTGCGATGACGTCGATCACCACGGTCACGGGGGTGCTGCCGCTCGTGCTCGGGTGGGGGAGCGGCGGGGCGCTCTACCAGCCGCTCGCCGCCGGTATCATTGGGGGCTCCGTGAGTGCGCTCCTCGTGACCTTTTTCCTGTTGCCCGTCGCGTACGCGACGCTGGAGCGGCGCCGGTCATGATCCGGGCCGTGGCCCACCGGCCAGCGGTGGTCTGGTCGGCGTGCATCGCGCTGCTCGTCGCCGGCGCCATCGCCTTCACGCGGCTCCCGCTGGCGACTCGCACCGCCGTGGAGCTGCCGCGCCTTCAAGTGATGGCCACCTGGCCGGGCGCCGCCCCCGAGGTGATTGAGACCTATCTCACGTCACCGATTGAAGCGGCGGTGCAGGGGGTGCGTGGCGTCCGCCGCGTCTCCAGCACCTCGACCGATGACATGGCGATGCTCACCGTGTCGCTCCAGCCAACGGCCGACGTCCAAATGACTCGGCTCGCGATCTTGGAACGGCTGGAACTGCTGCGCCGGGATCTCCCGCCGGGTGTCGCTCCGCCCTCTGTCGACAATTATGTCCCGCAGGGGCTCGAAGAGGCTCCGCTCCTGACCGTCACGATTGGCGGGCCGTACACCCCCGGCGCTCTGCAGAAGCTGCTCAACGAACGCGTGGGGCCGCGGCTCGCCTCGGTCGCCGGCGTCGCCGGCGTGGCGGTCCGCGGCGGCACCGATCTCGGCGTCGCCGTCACGTACGACGCGGTCCAACTCCGACGGCTCGGCATGTCGCCGCTTGCCGTGAGTGAGGCGATCACCAGTGCGCGCCTCGTGCAGTCCCTTGGGGTCCAACGGCGAGGGACCACCGAGCGTGGCGTGACGCTGCGGGATCAACCGGCCTCGTTGGAGGCGGTCGCCGCGTTGCCGGTGCGCGGGCCGGCTGGGCGCGTCTTTACGGTGGGGGAGCTCGCGACGGTGCGCGCCGATGAAGATGTGCGGGGGCGTTTCTTTCGCATCAATGGGCAACCGGCGGTCGCCGTTGAGGTGACGCGGCAGCCCAACGCCGATGCGATCCAGACGGCCGCGGCGGTCCGGCAGGCCGTCGAGCAGCTGCGCCCCGGGATGCCACCGGGGATCGTACTGACGGTGGCGAATGATGAGAGTGTGGATCTCGCTGCCGAGCTGGGTGACCTTGCCACGCGCGGCGCGTGGGCGGTGATGGCAGTGCTCCTCGTACTGGTCGTCGCGCTGCGGCGTGGTCGCCCCGTGGCGCTGGTGCTGGGGAGCACGCTCGTGGCGATCACGGCGACGGCGCTGACGCTCTATCTCCTGCACATCCCGGCCAATCTGCTCACGCTCGCCGGTTTGGGCATGGGCGTCGGGGTTCTCGTCCAGGACGCGCTGATCGTGGTCAACCGGTTGGCACGTCGGACCCAATTGGAGGAGGACTCCGCCGATCAGCGCGCGTCCGCCGCCGAGCGTATCGCCCCGGCGGTGATCGGCAGCACGCTCACCACGGCGGTCGTGCTGGTGCCGTTCCTGTATCTGCAGGGCGACAGTCGTCGGGCCTTCGTTCCCTTTGCGGCCGCCTTCGTCTGTGCGCTCGCTTGGAGTCTGATCACCGCGCTCCTCATGGTGCCGGCGCTCGGCCATGCCCTGCACCAAACGCGTGCGCCGTGGGCGCGGCTGCAGCGCGCGTATGTGCGGGGGCTGATTCGCCTGTTGCGCTGGCGCGCGGCCACCCTCGCCGTCACGGTGGTGGTGCTGGGGGTGCTCACCTGGGGATTCGTGGAAAAAGTGCCGCGCTCATCGTTCAGTGGGTTTGGCGAGCGGCGTACCACGCTCAGCGCTGGTGTGAGTTTCCCGCGCGGTTCGGACCCGGAAACGATCGACCGCGCGATGCGCGAGTTTGAAGCGATCGTGGTGGGGGATCCGGCGGTGGAGCAGGTCCGCGCGTATTCCAATGGGACGACCGGTGGGCAGCTCTCGGTGCTCTTCACGCGGGCCGGTGGGCTCACCGGGGTCCCGCTCACCATTCAGGAGCTGTTGACGCAGCGCGCCGTGCTGATTGGTGGTGCGCAGGTCCATGTCTTTGGCAACGGGCCCGGCTTTTCCTCTGGTGGAGGGAGCGGCAGTATGGCCACCTATCGATTGCAGGTCCTGGGCTACTCGTATGCCGGCGTGGAGCGCATTGCCGAGGATTTGAAGGCGCGGTTACAGCAGATCACGCGCGTCCGTGATGTGCGCATCACGTCGGCCGGATTTTTCGGCGGAGAGAATGGGTCGCAGGTCGTCCTCGAGCCCGATCGGCCCGCGCTGGCGCGTTATCGCTTGACGGCGGCGCATCTGGCGCAGGGGGTTGCCCGGGAAGTGCGCGGGGCGGCTGGCCGGCAGTTGCTGGAGATTGGCGGCGATGAATTGCCGGTCACGGTGAAAGCGGCTGGGGCCCGCGATCGGAGCATGGACGAATTGCAGGAGGCGTTGCTCCCGACCGCGACACGGGCACCGGTGCGTATCCGGGATGTCGCGACGGTAGGGACGCGCGACGCGCTGAGTTCGGTCGATCGGGAGGATCAGCAGTATCTCCGCCAGGTGAGCTACGATTTTCGTGGTCCGCCAAAGCTGGCGGAGCGCACCCATGCGGCGTTCATGAAGACGTTGGCCGTGCTGCCGGGATACCGTGTGATTGATGTCACGCTGGGCACGCCGTGGGAGCAGGACGACAGCGCGAAAGGGCTCTGGCTCGTCTTTGCCGTTGGGGTCACGCTGGTCGTCCTCACGGTGGCACTGGTCTTTGATTCCGTGTGGAGCGCCGCCATGGTCTTTCTGAGTCTGCCGCTGGCCGTGGCGGGCGTTGCCGCGGCTTTTTGGGTCACCGGATCGGCCTTTACCCGGGAAGCGGCGGTCGGGGTCATACTCGTCGTCGGGCTCGCGGTGCATCAGGCGATTCTGCTGATCGATGCGGCGGTGGCGCGACGACGCCAGCAAGTGGAGCGCGGGATGCGTCCGGGGCTCTCCGCCGGGCAGGTGCTGCGGGCGGCCGCCGATCGCAGTGGCATGATTCTGCTGATCACAGTCGCCTCACTCGCCTCACTTATTCCACTCTCGGTGGGGACCCCGGCGGACAGTTTGTTTGGGGCGATTGCCCTTGCCACCGCCGGCGGGACCGTGGCCGGCACGGTCGGGGCGCTGGTGGTGCTCCCGCTCCTGTTGGTGGCGCGCCCGTTGAGCCGGTCGCGCCGCCGCCGCACATTGCAGGCCTAGGGCGCTGCCAACGGCGGTGCCGATGCCGCCTTTCCCCATACGTCCAACGTCGCACCCAATGCGCCTGCCGAAGCTGATCCTGTTGCTCACCGCGACGCTGCTGGTCCCCGTGGCCATGCCGCTCTCCCCAGTGGCTGCCCAAAACGCCCCCGTGGCGCGGACGCTGAGCAAGCCGGAGACGGAGTTCGCCGAGCCGTTCTCGGCCGTGGTCGCTATCCGCGAGCTCGCCGATGGTCGGGTGCTGGTCTCCGACTCCAAGGACAAGATCGTCCAGGTCGTGGATCTCAAGGCCGGTCGCGCGAGCAAGGTGGGACGCGAAGGGGCGGGACCCGGTGAGTATGGGCTGCCGGCGCAGCTGTTCGCGCTCCCTGGCGACAGCAGCGTCGTCTTCGATCCGCTCAATTCGCGCTATCTGGTGATTCTCCCCTCGGGCAAGCCGGGGGCCACCTTCCGGGTGGGTGATGACGGGCCGAAAGAGGCGGGGCCCGCGGGCGGCCGAGGTCCGGTGATCATGGTGGGCGGTTTGGGGTTGGGGATGCCCAAAGCCGTCGATGTCCGCGGACGGCTCTATTTCGAGGGGCCGCCGCTCGCGATGGGCCCGAATGGGCCGATGGCCGCCGACTCCGTGCCCGTGATGCGCTACGATCGGGAGACCCGTCGCGCCGACACCCTCACGTGGGTCCATCTGCCGAGCAACTCGGCGAGTGTGAAGTCCAGCGGGAGTGGGAATGCGCGCAGCATGGAGGTCCGGATCGGGGGGCGCACGCCGTATCCGGCCCGCGACGGCTGGACGGTGCTCCCGAATGGGACGGTCGTGGTGGCGCGGGTGAAGGACTATCACCTCGACGTGATCGCGGCACCGGGAAGCAGCACGCGGGGTCCTGCAGTACGGTTCACCCCGGTGCCGGTCGGCTCGGCGGAGAAGCAGGAGTACCGGGATGCGGTGCGGAGCTCGCCTGGAATCTCCATCTCGCGCAATGAAGAGCGCGGGCCCGGGGGGACCCGGTCGCAAGTGAGTACGGCACCGCCGCCATTTCAGGAGCCGGACAGCTGGCCTGCCACCAAGCCCCCCTTCGACGCCACCCGGGTGCTGGCCACCCCCACGGGGGAGGTGTGGGTACAGCGGTATCGCTCAGCCTCGGAGCCGGCGGCGGTGTACGACGTCTTCTCGGCGACGGGCACCCTGACGGGACAGGTCGCGCTCCCCCCCAGGACCCGGGTCGTGGGGTTCGGGAACGGCGGGGCGGTCTACACCATTCGGACCGACAGTGACGACCTGCAGTACCTCCAGCGCTTCCGGCGCTGAGCCGGTCGGGCTAAATTCAGGGGTTGGCCCTGTCGTTTTGACCTTTCGCCACGTCTCTCATGCCGTTTTTCGATCATCCCGCGAACGCGGACTGGGTTCTGCCCATCGTGAAGATCCCCCTCACGGTGATCTCGCTGGTCTTTGATTTCATCCGGATGATCGGTCCCATCGGGAACGTGGCGCTCATCGCGATCATCATTGCGCTGTATGCCCGCAACATCATGGGCCCCGCGCACAAGTAGCCCCGGCGCTGCTGTGGTGTCACCACGCCCTGTCCTGTCCGCTGACAGGCAGGGCGTTTGTGTTCCTCTTCTGCCCCTGTCTGCCATGTCCATCGCACGTCTCTCCCTCGCGTTCGTTGCGCTGCTGACGCTGGTCGCCCGGCCGATGACGGCGCAGGTCGGGTCCACGGCCGGCATCTTTGCCGGCGTGCAGTACACTGGGGCCGCCCTCGATCTCGCTGGCGCCGCCAAGACGGTAAAGTTTGGGAGCGGATTCGGCGTGCATGCCGGTGTTGGGCTCGGCCAGACGCTGTCGCTCGTGGTGAATTACGACAGCAACAAGTTGCCGACCTCCGGGAGCAGCAGCACCAAGCTCACGCAGGTTGATGCGCTGGCGCGTATCCATGTCTTCTCCGGGGCGAACTCGGTGATGCGGCCGTATCTCACCGCGGGTGTCACCGCACGGACCGCCAAGGGGACGAGCGACTTTCAGGGGAAGGCGCCCACGGCCGGTGGTGGCGTGACCGTCCAGCTTCCCGGGCTCTCGGTCTTTGCCACGGCGCTTTGGACCTTCGGCAACCTGACCAGCTCCAACTCACTCATCTCCGGGAAGAGCAGCTTCTCGTCGACGGGCACCCGCGTGCAGGTTGGCACGTCGTTCTATCTGCTGGGCCACTGAGCGCGACCGCGCACTATCCCGTCGCGTGACCGGCACCCGATGACCGCCATGAACACCGACTTGTCGGTCCGCGAAGGTTTCGCCCGAGATGCCAGTGGCCTGTGGCGCGTGCCAGAGGCGGTGGCGCGACCGACCTCCACGGCCGAGGTCGTGGAGCTCCTGCGCGAAGCGCACCGTGACGGCACGCCGGTGACGGCGGCAGGGTCGCAGACCTCCACGACCGGCGCCAGCATCTGTGATCGTGGCCTCGTGCTGTCGCTGCGATCGCTACAAGGGATTGGTCCCGTGGACCATGCCCGGCGCACGGTGCAGGTCGAGCCTGGCGTCCTGCTGGGGGACCTCAACCGCGCGCTCGCGCCCGAGGGGCTCTTTTTCGCCCCGGACCCCACGAGTGACCAAGAGTGTACGGTCGGCGGCGCGATTGCCTGCAACGCCAGTGGTCCGCGCACGCTGCGCTACGGCGCCACGCGGGCGCATGTGCAAAGTGTCACCGTCGCGATGGCCAATGGCGACGTGACCACGTTCCGTCGGCAGGGCGCGGAGAAGAACACGGTGGGGCTGTATCCGGCGCAGGATCCGGTCGACTGGTTTGTCGGCAGTGAGGGGATCCTGGGGATTATTGTCTCCGCCGAGTTGGCGCTGTTGCCCAAGCCGTCGCAGGAGATTGGCCTCGCGGTCCCGTTTCCCTCGGAGGCACAGGCGCTCGCGTTTGTGTTGGCGGCGCGGGAATCGTCAACGGTGCGTCCGCGCTGCCTCGAGTACTTCGACGCCGAATGTTTTGCGATCGCCCGCGCCGGTCGTGGCGAGGCGTCGTGGGCACCGAACGCCGGGGCCATGGTCTACACGGAGGAGACCACGCTCGGCGATGCGGAACCGCCGCTGGAGGCGTGGTTGGAGCTGGCGGAGCAGCATGGCGCCGACACCGACGAGATTCGGGTCTTCGAAGGGGATACGGCGATTTACGAGGCGCGCCGACTGCGGCATGCCGTGCCCGCGACGATGCATGAACGGGTGGCGCCCTATCTGTCGCAGGGTGGCCGACGCATTTCCACTGATTGGGCGGTGCCTTTTCATCTGCTGCCGGATGCGATCGCGATGGCGCGTGGGCATGCGCGCGAGGCCGGATTGGCGCCCGGCGTGATTTACGGGCATGTCGGCAACGGACATCCGCATCAGAATTTCGTTGCGCGCGATGCCGACGAAGTGCGCCGGCATGAACAGGTCGTGGAGCGGACGCTCCGCGATGTGATCGCCATGGGCGGGACGGTGGCCGCCGAACATGGGATCGGCAAGCTCAAGGCGCGCTGGCTACCGTTGCAGATGGGGCCCCTGCAGGTCGCATTGATGCGGGCGCTCAAGCATGAGCTCGACCCCCAGAGGATTCTGGCGCCGGGCAATATTCTGGCGTAAGCGCGCCGCGCGGAAAACACCCGACAGGACAGGTCCAAGGGAATCCGATGGCCTTTGATCGACTCCTTGAAACGCTTTTTGGCGACCATGAGCCGGACCACCTTGGTTCCGGGTGGCTCTCGGGGACCGTCTCGGTTTTTCTTGCGGTCGTCGGCGCCGGTGCGGTGGCCTGCCTCTGGTTTCCGCAGCTGCTCACCAGCCCGGACGTCCGGGCGCGGCTGCCACTGCCAATGGTGCGGGCCGTCATCGAACTGGTCATCGGTCTCGCCTTTCTGTTGGGGCTTCTGAGCACCTTGATGCGCCGCCGGAAGGTGCTTGGCTTTACTGGCATGGTGGTGGCGTTACTGGCAGGAGCGGCCGGAGGTGGTCAGGTGCCGGTCCCAACCGGCGTGCCAACCACGCGCGCATATCTCGGGCTGGACTGGTTCCTGCTCAATGTCTTCCTGCTGGCGCTGCTCTTCATTCCCCTGGAGCGGCTGTGGCCCTTGCATCGTCGGACCGTCTTCCGTCCCGGTTGGACGACGGACGGCGTGTACTTCTTTGTCAGTCACCTGCTCGTGCAGGGCTCCACGCTGCTGACGCTGATGCCCGCCACGGTCTTCTTCCGGTGGGCTGTACATCCCGCGGTGCAGGGGGCGGTGCAGGCGCTGCCGAGCGTGGTCCAGTTTCTGCTCTGTGCGGTGATCGCGGATGGCACCGAGTATGCCATCCATCGCCTCTTCCATCGGACCCGTTGGCTCTGGCCCTTCCACGCGATCCATCATTCGAGTGAGGCCATGGACTGGCTCGCTGGGTCACGGTTGCATGTCGTGGATGTGGTGCTGACGCGGGGCGTGACGTTCGTCCCGCTCTTTGTGCTCGGCTTCGATCAGGGGCCACTGATGGCGTATCTGGTCTTTGTCTCGCTGCACGCAGTGTTCATTCACGCCAATGTTTCGTGGGCGTTCCCGCGCTGGGTGGAAGCACTGGTCGTCACGCCACGCTTTCATCATTGGCACCATGCCCGCGAAGTGGAGGCACACGACCGCAACTTCGCGGTGCACTTCCCCTGGATTGATCGGCTGTTCGGGAGCTACTACGGGCCCCCAGGGCAGTGGCCGGCGGCGTATGGATTGGATGATGCACACGTCCCGGATGGGTTCGCGGCGCAGTTGGTACATCCGTTCCGGCAGAAGCGCACGTCGTCGGCTCCGGGCACCTGACAACAGGGGGCGTCGACAGAGCGCCCCCTGTGCCGAGTGTCGTCGCACCGCGGGTCAGAACGCCACCACCCCTTCCATCATGAGCCCGGCAAACTTCGCCCCATTGCGGATATCGGTGCGCAGGAAGCCGCTGTAGCTCTGCTTCACCAGTTCCACCTTGGCCATCAGCGTCGGCGTTACAAACCAGCCACCGCCGACATTCACGCGGTCCACTGTGACGTCCGAGCCAGCGGCCGCGCCGAGGTCCCCTTGGACGCTGTTCCAGCGCGCGCCGACGTAGAATTTGTCGTTGGCGGCAAACCGGTAGAGTCCTTCCGCCATGTATTGCTTCACGGTGCGCTCCGATGTTTCCGCCGCGCTCCGCCCCGTGGCCGTCTCCGCCATGCCGAAGAACTCCAGGCCGCGGAACTTGATGAACGGGTTCACCACGAACGACGTGCTGCGGTAGCTGAAGCCGGGATTGATGTTCCCGGAGTAGGGCTGCGCGGATTCTGTGGCCGCACTGTTTTCCAGCACCATGTAGTAGCGTGAACCCGCCCGGTCCCCGGCATACAGAATGTTGCTCACGGCCGTGGGCTGCGCCCGATAGGAGCCCGTGAGCCGCACGCGCAGGTCACTGTTGAGCTGCTTATCGAAGCCCGCCTTCGCCATGAGCGTGTGGGACCGCTCCTTCGGCATGTCCACGCGGCCACGGCTTTCCCCGTTGCTCATCGCGACGACACCCAGCAGCCCATGCCGCTGGAAGATCGCTTCCGCGCCGATCTCCGTCGTGAAGGCGTCCATGATGGCGTTGCCGACAAACGGGTTGTAGATCGCCTGCCCATTATCGGTGCGACGGAACTGCATGTCCCCGTAGTTCACCTGGAAGTGACCAACCTTCAGCGTGGTGTACTTCATCAGATCATTGAGGAAGGGGACGTCGATCGGCGATTCGTCGATCTGGACAAAGCCATCTTTCACCCACGTTTCGTTGTGATGCCGTGAGGACAGGTAGCTCGTCAGCTGCACCCGAATGCCTTTGGCGAGTTGCGCATTCAAATACAGATTGGCCACGGCATTGTTGAAGCCACTGCCGATGCTCTTGAGCCGGTTCTTATTCACCAGATTGGTGGGCCCGGCCGTGGGCACGGAATCGGCCGTGTTGCTGTGCGCGAGGCTCTGAAACTGCTGCGTGAAGGCCGCCCCCCACTGAATTTTGAATCCGTCGTACGTCGCACCCGCCACCTTCGGCGTCTCAAACACATTGATGCCGCGTTGATCATTCGGGCGGGAATACTGAATCACCACCGGCTGTGACAGCTGCTCCTGCGTGGCCTTCGCCTCCTGCGCGTATGCGGGTTGCGTCAACGAAACAGCTGCAATGGCGAGCGAGAGCGTGGCAATGGATTTCATGAGAAAACTCGGCTGTGAGTGAATCCCGGCACACTGCACCGGGGACCAGCATCGTACGGACAGACCACCAGGGGCTACTTGAGAAGCAGCGAGAATTTCACGGTCACCAATGGGCCCACCTTGATGGAGCCCATCATGAGGGTGGGCGGCTTGACCGACCAATCGGTCATGCGCAGTGGATACGCGCCGGTCACGCGTAACGCCCCGCCGGGGGCGGCCTTGAACTCCGCAGGGATCGCCACGGGCTTCGTCTGCCCGCGCAGCAGCAGCGTCCCGCGCAGGGTGCCGGTGAGCGGCGTACCGGGCGTGAGGGTGTAGTCCTGCAAAGTGAAGGTGATCGTGGGATAGGTGTCCCCATCGAGCGCCTTCATCATGTGCTCGTTCATGATCGCATTGCCGCACTCCAGCGTCCCCGCTGGCACCGTGAACTCCACCGCGCGGACGGCTTTGTTGCCGGCGATCACGGCGGCCGTGGCCCCATCGCGCGCTTCGATGTGTGCGGACATGGCGGTGGCTTTGCACGACCAATCCCGCAGCGTCGAGCTCCCCTCAAACCAGAGCGTGCTCTCGCTGAGGAGCGTGAGGTCATCAGCGGGCGTGGTAGGACGCCCTCTGCTGGGGTGCCAGGCGGCGGTCACCAGCAGCAGGCAGAGACCGAGCGTGGAGCGCATGCGACTGTTCATAGGCACCAGACTCCGTGAGTACAGGCGCGCACTCGGCATGAGTGCGACACACTGCAGAGTCATCGTTGGACCAGTCTGAACCAGTCAGGTACTGCCGGAACTTCCGTGGGGAGAATTGGCGCAGACGTTCAGGGTTTCCCTGACGCCGGCATGCCGGGCGTTAGCAGAACGCGCCGTTGGGTTGGCGAGTGACTTGCGACCAGCTCTCCAACACCATCACCGTCACGCCGACAAGCGGCACGCGGCTTTCAATCCGCAGCGGCACATGGCAGCGACCCTCATCGAAGTACACGCGGACGATCCCGGCGCCGTCGTAATGCTTCGGATCGCGCACTTCCATCTCGATCAGGTGGGCCCGGAATCGGCCGACAGGGGTTTCGATGCGTGCCATGCCGAGGTTGCGGATCAGCACGGGATTGCGTGCTGCATCGAAGTGCCGCTCAAAGCGGAGGATGGAATCAGACGTGAGCGGCAGCGTGCGCAGAAAGTAGAGGAACGAGAGCTCGTCGAGTGGGGGCTCTGGGCCGAGCATGCCGGCGGGCCCCATCACATCGACCCAGCGGCGTGGTTGGTCGAGGATGGTGACCCTCTCCTGCGCCGTGCGCATGAATCGGCGTTCCTGCTTTTCAAAGCGGGTGATTCCAAACCGGACCGGATCGAGCCACGAGGTGGTGTGACCCTGCATCCCCAGCGGTCCGGTCCCGGCGCTGACATCGAGGTGAAGCAGCCAGGTGGGCACGCTGCGGTCCACCGAAGGGCCCTCCACCCACATCCGGCCGTGACCGACGGTCCCGAGATGATGGATCTGCACCTGATACTCGAGGGCTTCCCCAGGGCGGAAGGGGAGCGTCGGTTCCTGCGCGGCGGCCGACGGTGCCCACGCACTCACCGCCAACGCGCATCGCATGAGCCGCGCGCCGACGGTGCGGCGCCACGGCGTGGCAAGACGGACGCGCGAGGCGGGAGCGAACAACATGAGGGCAAGCTGGCCCGCCGTCCGATGCATGGACAGCAGGCGCTTCCCCCGAATTATTCAGGGAATACCTGACGCCGCCGGTGGGATCGGCCGAGGAACCAGAGGACGAGGCCCAGCGCGGCGCCCACGGGGGCCAGCCACACCGTCACGGAGGCGATGGCGGGGAGATCGATGAAACGCGCGCCGATGCCGCGCACGGCCCACGCCACCACCATGGGGAAGAGCCAATTGCCTCGGCGAAAGGCCATCAGCAGCCCAAGGAGTGTGGCCACGCCCATCATGCTTACGGACCAGGTGGCCTCAGGGATGCCAAAGCCCCCGAAGTTCACGACATGCGCGAACTGAAACGTGTTGGCGATGACCGCGACCGAGATCCACGCGAGATAGATGTCGAAGGGCCACCGCTCCACGGCCCCGCGCACCGCGCGCTCCACGACGCTCCGCCGTGGGGGCGGTCCGGAGGCCGGTGTCCGCAGGCGCTCCGTGACGATGATGAGCGACACCAGAAAGACGAGCATCACCACGAGGGCGAGCGCGAATTGCGCGAAAGAAAAGAGCGAGATCCACGCAACGTTCAGGACACCGGCGACCAGCCACCACGGACCGAGTCGCTCGATGTACTGCGCGCTGCCGTCACCGCGGAGCAATTGATACCCGGCAGCAACGAACTGCCCGAGGTAGATCAGGCTCCAGATGCCGAAGACATAGTTGGCCGGGAGAAAGAGCGAACTGTACTGATTCGCAATTGCTCCAATCGACTGGCCGCTCATGCCACCGGAGGCGGCCAGTCCATTCAGCGCGATCACCACCACGAGCGTGACCAGATTCACGAGCTTCCAGCGGGCGACGGTCATGGTGGGGGGCGGGGTCAGGTGAAAGTGGGGCGCTTGGCCAGCCAGTCAGTGCTTGCCTGATACCGGTGGGCGACGGACAGAATGACGTCGTCGAGGTAGAGGTTCCCGGCGATCTGCGCGCAGAGCGGCTGCGGGTTGAGCGGCGCGGCCGGTGCGGCACCCCCAGCTCCCGCGGCTCCCCCGCCGCCCCGTCCACCAAAGCCGGTGGGGCGCTGTCCGAAGCCAATGGGGACGACCACCACCGGATGTCCGGTTTGCGCATGCACGCCCGTATCGGCCGCGCCGATGTAGCAATCGGTTTGGACCAGATACTGCTGCCACGCGGTGATCAGCAACTGCCGCCGCCGCTGGCTGTTGATGAAGTCCATCGCCGTCGGGGTGCGTCCCGGGACCCACCGATTGAGCTGCGCGCTGGCCGCTGCCGGATTGGCCGCTGCCGGGTTGGTGGCCGCGCTGTTGGTGGCCGCGGCACCACCACCCGGTGCACCACCCGGTGCACCACCCGGTGCACCACCTGGTGCGCCACTGCCCGGCGCGCCCCCGCGGCCGCCGCCCTGACGGCCATACACCGACAGCACGGTCGCCATATCCATCCCCAGCTCCTTGGCCTTCACTTGGACATAGTGATCGAAGGCGGCGGCGGATTCCGCGCCGAGCCCGCCTTCGGCGCCGGCAATTGTTGGAGGATCACCGAGGGGCTGCGGGGTGGCGCCAAGGTCGCGCAGGCGTTGCACGAAGGCATCAAAGGTGGGATCGGCCGTGGTTTGTTTGCGGACGCCAATCCGGAGCCCCTTCAGGTCGATCCGGTCGTTGAAATGGAACGGCATCGTGATGGAGCCGGGATCTTTCGCATCCGCTCCATGAATCACGTTGAAGACGAGTGCGGCATCTTCCGCCGTACGGGTCAGCGGTCCGACGCGGTCCTGCGACCACGCCAGCACCATGCCGCCATGTCGGCTCACTCGGCCGAACGTGGGGCGCAGCGCGCTGATGCCGCAGGTGGTGGCCGGGCTGACAATCGAGCCGGAGGTCTCCGTGCCAATGCCAAAGGCGACGCAGCCGGCGGCCGTGGCGGAGCCCGGGCCCGCCGAGGATCCGCTGGAGCTCTGCCCAATGTTCCACGGGTTCTTGGTGCTGCCGCCAAACCAGACCCCACCTTGCGCGAACTGCCCCGTCGAGAGCTTCGCGATCAGCACGGCCCCCGCCTCGCGGAGTCGCACCACCACTTCGGCATCGTCATCAATGACGCGGGTGGCGAAGTCCGCCGCCCCCCAGGTGGTCGGCGTGCCCTTCACGGCGAAGAGATCCTTCACGCCATAGGGGATGCCGTGGAGCGGCCCCCGCACCTTGCCGGCCTTGCGTTCGGCATCGCGCGCGGCGGCTTCGGCCAGCGCACGCGCTTCAAGGATGGTGACGGCGCAGAAGAGCGTCGGATTGAGCTTCTTGAGCCGCTCGAGATAGATCGTCGTGAGGCGGACCGACGTCAGTTTGCCGGCGTGCATCGCCGCCGCGAGCCGATGGACGGGGAGAAAGGCGATGTCTTCATCGTTGGTGGGGAACGGGGCGTTCCCCCACGGCGCGATCCGGAACGCCGTGACTGGCGCGTTCCCCCAGGCAAACGCCTGACGCGTGAAGGCGCCAACGCCCTTCTCGCGGTACGTCTGTTCGAGCAGCGTCCCGATGCCGCCGGGGTACGGCTGAAAGGTCCAGGAGACCGGCTCCATGTTGTCGAGCGGCGCTGGCGGTACGGGGGGCTGCATCGGCGGTTGTGCCCCAGCGGGCTGCGCGATCGCCGTCGCGCCGAAGCCGAATGTCGAGGCGGCGGCGGCCGCGAGCGACAGAAAGACGAACTGCCGACGGTCCACTTCACTGGCAAAGGGGCGTCGTTCCGCGTCGGCCCACGCCTCCGCTTCGGCAGTATCCAACAGATCCAGTTCGTCGTACCAGTTTGGGCGCGGGGGCATGGGCAAGGCTCCAGAGTCAGCGGGAGGGGCAAGGATGCCCCAAAGAGACAGCGCTGGGCGCCGCTCCGCCAGCAACGCGGGCCCCTCTGGTCCTTCCGGTCGCCGGCGTTATGTTCGCGACATGCGGAGCCTCCTGACTGTGCGCCTCCTTGCCGTGCTCGTGGTGTCAGCCTGCCGAACCGCGCCGATGGTGGCGACGGCTGCTGGCGCGTATCCGCACGAGCAGGAGCCGATCGGGACGGTGCGGGAGAGTTACGATGGCCGCCTCTCCGATACCCTGGCGGTGCACACCTTCCGCAACATTCACCGGCTCTTTCCCACGCGCATGGTGGCACCGGCGGCCGTCCCCCGTGCGCTGTACGCTGCGCCGCAGCCACTGACCCGCGTGGCGCTGACGGCGGGGGATACGACCGATCTGCTCGCGCGGTATATCGCCGCAAACCGTGTCACGGGCCTGTTGGTGCTCGATCGCGGCCGCGTGGCGTATGAGTTCTATGGGCAGGGGAACGGCCCGCAGACGCGCTGGATGAGCATGTCGATGGCGAAGTCGATCACCGCGACCCTCGTCGGCGCGGCGCTCCGCGACGGCGCGATTCACTCGCTGCAGGATCCCGTCACCCAGTACGTCCCGGCGTTGATCGGCAGTGCGTATGACGGCGTGTCGATCCGCGAGCTGTTGATGATGGCGTCTGGCGTGCGGTGGACGGAACGGTATACCGATCCCACCAGTGATCGCCGTCGGCTGCTGGAGGCGCAAATCGCGCAGCAGCCTGGCGGCTTGTTGGCGGTGATGCGGGCGCTGCCACGGGCGGCGCCTCCGGGGACGGTGCATACGTACAGCACCGGCGAGACCCAGGTGCTGGCCGAAGTGCTGCATGGGGCGATTCAGCGGCCCTTGGCCGACTATCTGTCGGAGAAGATCTGGCGGCCGGCGGGAATGGAGGCGCCCGCGGTGTGGTGGCTGGCGTCGCCCAATGGCCTCGAGATTGGCGGCAGTGGGCTCAGCGCTACCCTGCGCGACTACGGCCGGTTGGGGCTCTTCCTGCTCGACCAGGGGATCGTGGGGCGCGATACGCTGCTGCCGCCGGGGTGGATGGCGGAGGCCACGTCACCGCAGATGCTGCGGAATGGGACGGCGATCGACTACGGCTACATGTGGTGGACCGCCACGACCGCCGAGGCCCGCCGCGATCACGCCTACACCGCCCAGGGGATTCACGGGCAGTTCCTGTATGTGAACCCGGCGGCGCAGGTCGTGGTGGTGGTGTGGAGCGCGCAGCCGCAGCCGACAGGCGGCGATGTGGTGAATGACCTGGCCGTGTTCGACGCCGTGGTGCGCGCCCTGCGCTTGCCGTCCGCTACTTCGCGCTGACGGCGGCGGTGAGGGCGGCGCCTTTCTCTGCGGTAAAGCGACCGGTGGAGCGCCAGAGAATCGCGCCACTGCGCTCCACCAGCAGGACCTGAATCGCACTCTCGTCGGTGATGCCGAGGGCGTCCTTGAACGGCGTCTTGTCGATGTACAGCGTGATGGTCCGATCGCGTGCATTCCGATCGTTGATCCCGGACTTCATCCCCGAATTGATCATCCAGCGCATCGGCGCGACCATCTTCTTGATGGTGGGGAGTTCGTAGTACTCAAGCCCCGGGGTTCGGCCAATGAGCTGCTTGACGGTGGGGACCCACGTGTCCACGTCCGCCTGCTGCGCCATCTGGAAGGCGACAAAGACGATGTTTCGGGTGCCCGCGAAGTCGGCGGGCATGGTGAAGGCTTTGCCTTCGAGGTTGACGCTGGTGACCGTGGGGAAGTGCACGGCAGGTTGCTCGGCGGGTGGCCCGATGAGCAGGGCGAGCCAGAGGGTGAATGCAATCGGCATACCGGAAACATAGCGAGGACTGGACATTCACCGATCGTGACGGACGAGCAGAACAACCCGAACTTCAAGGGTTGCGCCGACCGGAACCCGTAGCCATAGCTGAGCTCGCTTAGCCTCAACGCCCCCGCATCGTCAACGGTGCGGGGGCGTTGACGTTTCCGGGGGGCCATGGCACGTCATTGCGTTGATGCCGTCCGTGTTGGACCGTAGCTTCTGCCTATGCGAATCTTCCGATCATCACCGCTGATCGTACTCGCCCAGACGGTACTCACGCTCAGCGTTGTGGCCGCCTGTTCCGGCGACAGCAGCGCCGGGCCTTCCACACCGGCGCGCATTGAACTCTCCCTGTTGGGACCGGCGCCGGTCGCAGGCGACACCGTTCGGGTCGCCGCGTCGGTCACGGATGATCGCGGACGACCTGTGCCATCGGCGGTCGTCACCTGGAGCGCCATCAATCCCGCCGTCCTGACGGTCAATAGCAGTGGGCTCGTGACGACCCTCGCCGCCGGCGGCTCGGTCGTACGCGCCACCGCCGGGGCCGCGAGTGGGGACCTGTTTATTCAGGTGGGGCCCGCGATTCCGGCATCGATTGTGTTCACCCCTGATACCGCCAGTGTGTTTGCCCCGGCGGGTACGGTGCAACTCCGGCCAACGGTCAAGGACGCCTCCGGCCGAGTGCTCACGAATCCGCCACTCGTCTGGCGCTCCACCGCCACACGCATCGCGACCGTGGACGCCCAAGGGAAGGTGACCGCCGTTGCCGCCGGCGACGCGCAACTGATCGCGTCCTACACCGGGAGCGCAAATACCACCGTCTCCGGCACGGCGCGCCTCTCGGTGCGCGTCCGCGAGAGCGCCACCGCCCCGAAAATCACCACGGTGACGCCTTCGCCCATCCTGGCGGGCGGAACCGCCACGGTGACCGGCAGTAATTTCGCCGCCACCGCCGCCGGCAACGTGGTGATGATCGATGGCGTCCCCGCCACCGTCACCGCAGCCTCGGCCACGCAGCTCACCGTGAAACTCCCAGAGACGGGATTTCTCTGTGAATCAGATCGATCGGTCGCCGTGCAGGTCACCGTGGGGGCCGAGGCCGGTGCAGCCACGGCAACCCTCCGTGCCGCCGCGCCGCGTACGCTTGCGCTCGGTGAGCATCTGGTACTCGATCAAACCGCGACAGCACAATGCACCGGCTGGAGTGGTGGGAGTCGGTATCTGGTGAGCGTGGTCAATACGGGTGCCTATCTGACCGGCACCAAAGCCGGGTTCACGATCCGCGGGGTGCCCGTGACGGCGTCCGCGGCGCTGGTGGCGAGCGCGCCGACCACGGCCACGCCGCTCCCCACCATCGGTGCCGTGCAGGCCCCGTCGGTGCGGTCGGCGCTCGCGATGGCCTCCCCCTTTACGGCTCGCGCGCTCGGTACGGGACAGCCAAGCGTCACGACCGCTCGCGACGACCGGGCGCACGCAGCGATCATGGACGCGCAAGTGGACTTCCTGCGGACGCACCGAACGACCGTCCCGCCGGTGCGCCCGACGCGCACCGGCACAGCCGGCATCCCCGCACTCGAGAGCTACACCGACGTGGGAGCGGTCTCCTCGTGGCGGGTGCCAGATCTCAACTCCACGAATTCCTGCACGAACTACACCACCATCTCGGCCCGCACCGTGTACAGCGGCGCCAAGGTTGTGGTCCTCGAAGACGTAGCCACCAAATTTGGCAACCGGCCGACCAATGCCGGGCAATTGGATTCGCTCCTTCGGCAGATGGGTGCCGAGGTTGAGACGAACAGCCTGCCCATGTTGACGACCTACTTTGGCGACATCTTCGCCATGGACCGGCGGTTGCAAAATCGGGGCCGGGTGGTGCTGCTGTTCACGCCGCAAGTGAATGGCGTCCGCAGTGGCGTCGTCGGTGGCTTTGTTGTCGCCTGCGATCAGTATCTGCGCAGTGAGCAGCCGAGCAGCAATGAAGGGGCGGTGATGTACGTGCAGGTGGCCCTTGGCGCTGGCGATGGCAAGCCCGCCGATGTGCCGGGGGACTGGCACCGCTTCTATCGCGCCACGCTGGCGCATGAAGGCAAGCACATTGTCTCGCTCGCCGAGCGGCGTGCGCGCGACCTCCCCTTTGAGCAGCGCTATCTGGAAGAAGGCATGGCGCGTATCGCGGAAGAGCTCTATACGCGACCGATTTTTGGCACCGCGTGGAAAGGCGGCAGCACGTACGCGCAGAGCCTGTATTGTGAAATCAACGGGGGCAACGCGGCCGTGCCGGCGTGCCTGGGCAAACCGTATGGTGTGACGCGCCATTTCGGTGAGAACAACTACGCGTGGCAGCAAAACGAACTCTACGCCCCGTTGGCGCTCGTTGACCCCTTGGACAGCTTCTGGTATTCCACCACATGGGCCCTCCTCCGCTGGGCAGCCGATCAGGCCCCCGATGAAGCGGCCTTCCTGCGTGGCCTCACCCTGTCTGGGGATCTGGGGGTCGCGAATCTGGAGGCGCGCACGGGGAAGAGCTGGGAGCGCATTCTTGGCGAGTATTCGCTGGCGCTGGTGCTGGCAGGGCGCACGCCGATCGCGGGCACGGCCGCCGCGCTGCGTTTTCCGTCGTGGAATCTGAAAGAGCAGTATCAGAGCCTCTGCGATGATTTTGGCCCGTGCAAGAATCCGCTGAATCCGCTCACGCAGTTCCCGAAGCCGTATCCGATCGTCCCGCGCACCGCCACGCTGGGGCGGTTCACGGTGAACGTCGATCCCATCAGCGTGAGCGCGTATTCGGCGATCGAGTTGTCGGGGGGGACCGGGGGCGCGCAGCTGCTCGAGCTCACGGGGCTGAACGGCACCGCACTCCCGACCACCCTGCGCCTCGCCATTGTGCGGATTCAGTGATGAGCACACCTTCGATGCGGCGCCCGATGCGACAGCGCGTGCTGTCCGGTGCCATCGCCGCCTGCCTGTCGACCGCCGTGCTACAGGCACAGCCCGCCCGTCCGTCCGCAGCAGCCGCCCGCCGCATCCCCACGGCGGCCGTGTTGGTGCCGGAAGCGAAGGCGTTGCTCCCCTGGTCGCAGCAGATCGCGATCCGCGAAGCGTGGCTCGCCAAACGCCACGCGCTGCTGCTCCCCATGATGCGTCGGCATGGCGTCGGCATGTGGGTGATCGTCACGGAGGAATTCCATGATGACCCACTCACCCCGTATGTGGCGCCGCCGAGGCCCTACACCGGCAACCGTGATCTGTTCGTGTTCATCGATGGGGGCGCGAAGGGGCTGCAGAAGTATGCCATCACGGGCTACACCGAGGAGAATCTCGGGCGCTTTTTCGACGCACCGTTCACGGAGCCACGCCCGGCGGCGGAAACGCTGCGCGATCTCGTGGCGCAGTGGCAACCCGCCACGATCGCCCTCGGCATGGGCGGACGGCGCGGGATGACGCGCTCGCTCGGCCATGATAGCTGGCAGTTTGTCATGGACGCCATTGGATCTGGGGCGCAGGCGCGGGTGATCAGCGCGGAGCCGCTGATCGAGGAGTATCTCACCACGCGGTTGCCAGACGAACAGGCGCACTATCGCACCGCAGTGACGGTCACCGAAGCGATGGTCAAGCGCGCCTTATCCAACGCCGTGATCACGCCTGGGGTGACCACGGTGCGCGATGTGCGGAATGCGCTCTATGACATGATGGGAGCCGCCGGGGTGCGGACCTGGTTTCAGCCGGATCTGCGCGTGCAACGGGCCGGCGGCGCGAATGCCACCTCGCGCGGCTTCCTGGCCGTGGCGCCCGAATCGCTGGTGATCCGGCATGGCGATGTCGTCCATGTCGACTTTGGCATCAGCTACATGGGCTTTGACACGGATTGGCAGAAAATGGCCTATGTCCTCAAGCCCGGTGAACAGGACGCGCCGGCGGGGCTGCGGGCAGCGATGCGCAACACGAATACGCTGCAGGACGCGTTGATGCAGCAGCACGCGCGCCCCGGGATGACCGGCGGATCGGTCTTCACCGCCACGATGAACGACATGCAGGCGCGTGGCATTGAGGCGATGATTTATTCGCACCCCATCGGCGTGCAGGGCCATGGCCTCGGGGCCTCCATTGATTTCCGCAGTGTGGCCCGTGCCGATACCGCCGCGCAAAGCGCCCGGTTGCGCGTCGATACGTATCAGTCGATCGAGCTCAATACCGCCACACCCGTCCCCGAGTGGGGCGGGAAGAAAGTGTTCGTCATGATGGAAGATGATGCCTATCTCACCGCGGATGGCTATCGCTTCTTTCGGCCGCGTCAGGACCGTTACTACCTGATTCGCTAATGGATCAACAACAGGCGCAGCTCATCGCGGTCACGGTCATTTTTGGCCTGTTCGCCGTGGCCGAACTGATCATGGGGCGGTTCTTCGCGCCGGAGGCCTCGACGGAAGACAATCGGCTGGATGTCGCCGTGGGCGTCACCTTCCCGGTGATTTCTGGTACCGTGTTCGCGGTCTCCAAGGCGCTCGCCGCCCTGGCGCTCCCCACCATGCGGGACGCTTGGGCGCACTGGCCGTGGTGGGCGATGGTGCTGACGCTGCTGGTTGCCGATGATCTCACGCAATATTGGTGGCATCGGCTCTCGCACACGTCCATCATGTGGCCGTTGCACCGGGCGCATCATTCAGCGGCGTACATGAGCGTGCGCGTGGTCTACCGCAACAACGCCTTCTACTACGCGCTGATGCCGGGGCTGTGGCTCAGCGGGGTACTGCTCTATCTCGGCTTTGGCTGGGTGTTTGTCGGCTACAGCATTGTGAAGCTCGCCGTCATCATTGGCGCGCACTCTGCAGTGCGCTGGGATCAGTGGTTGTATCGCTACCGGGTCCTTCGGCCTGTGGCGTGGGTGCTGGAGCGCACGATCTCCACCCCTGCCACGCACTACGCGCATCATGCCCTGACGCAAGACGATGGCATCGGGCACTATATGGGGAACTACGGGAACCTGCTCTTTCTCTGGGATGTCCTCTTTGGGACCGCCCGCATCACGCGGCAGTATCCGCCGGCCTTTGGCTTGAATGACGATCGTCGGCATGGACCAGAGCGCTGGTCCCATCAGTGGCTGTTCCCCCTCGTTCGTTCACACCGCGCCGAAACCGTGCTCGGGCATGAACGGCATACGCCGATTGACTAAGAATCATTCGTGGCCATTGAGCCTCCCCTGACGGGGTCGGAGAGCACCCCGGTCGCCGTCCCGATGATCACGCCATCGCCGATTCGTCGTCGATGGATCGGGCTGTTCTGGTATACGCTCGCCTACGCCGCGATGTATGCGGTGGCCACGCGATTGGTGACGGAGGACAATCCGCTGGCGCCTCTCTGGCCGCCGGCCGGTGTGATGGTCGCCGGTCTGCTCCTGCTGGACACGACGCCGGTCTGGATGATCTTCCTGCTGTCGTTCCTCGCCGGACGCGTGGCAGGGCCTTCGGTGGGATTGCCCACCACCATGAGCCTCATGTTCTTCGCCGGCGCCTGCGTTGAGGCGTCGATCGTCGCCTCGCTGATGCGACGCTTTGGGGCTGGGCCTCTTCACCTCACCCGCGTCCGGGAAGTGATCGTCCTGTTGGCGGGGACAACGGTCGCGGTCACGGTGAATGCGCTTGTGGCCGGTGGGACGGAATGGTCGATGGGCCGGAACTTCTGGCAGGGCGCGCAGACCGCGTGGGTTGGCGGCTTTTTGGGGATCGCCGTGCTTGTCCCCTTGGCTGTCGCCTGGTTGCGCCCCGCACCGACGACGACCACCGTCAGCGCCACCAATCAAGCAACGGCGGAGCGCCATACCGGTGGCGAGCGCATGGTGGAGGCCGTCGCCCTTGGCGCCGTTGTGATCGTGCTGACCGAGTTGGTCTTTCGCGACGTGATGCTGGCAGGATCGCTGAACGTGCCCCCCTATCTCCTCTTTCTCCCCGTGTTGTGGGCTGCCATGCGCTTTGGGTTGCCCGGGGTGATGACCACCGTGCTGCTGATCACGGTCTTGGCCTCCCCGCTGCAGGTGCATGCCTTTGCCATGGCGCTCGGCGGTGAGACGTCCGATGTCCGCCTGCTGCGGTTGCAGCTCTTTGTCGGGATCATGACGATCGTGGGATTGTTGCTCAGCGCGGTCTTAGCCGAACAGCGGGAGGCCGTCTTTGCGCAAGCGCGCGCGGCGAAGAAGCTGCTCGACAGCGAGCGACAGATGCGACAGAGCCAGAAGCTTGAAGTGGTGGGACAACTCGCCGCCGATATGGCCTCCGACTTCAACAATGTGCTCTCCGCCATCATGCTGGAACTGTCGGAGTTCGAAGGGGGCGAAGGGTTGTCGCCCGCGCATCAGCGCACGCTCGCAAATCTCGAGGAGTCGGTGCGGCACGGTGCGACGCTCACGCGTCGACTGTTGCTCTTCGCCCGACGGGGCACGAGTGTCGAGCGGCGGACTGACCTCAGCGAGATGGCCGTCGGCCTGACACGCCTGCTGCGACGCCTGATGCCGGCCGGGGTCGACCTCACGGTCACGCCGTCAACGAACCCGCTGTGGGTGCGTGGCGATCCCACCATGTTGGAGCAGGTCGTGATGAATCTGGTCATCCATGCGCGCGATGCCGTGGCGGGCAGTGGCACCATCCGCGTGACGCTCCTGTCGGCCGAGCTGGATGCGGCGGCGCTGGCGACACGGGCCTCAGGGCGTTGGACGATGCGCCCCGGGACGTATGCGATCTTGCGGGTGGAGGATTCCGGCCAAGGGATCGCGCCGGACCAGGTGGCCTCCGTCTTTCAGCCCTTTGTGGCCACGACCGGCGAAGGGCAAGGCGGCGTGGGCCTCGCCACGGTGTACAGCATCGCGCAGCATCACCGTGGCTTTGTGTACGTGGTGTCTTCCACGCCGAGCGGGACGGCCTTCGAGTTCGGGATGCGACTCGAAGACCGTCCGGCCGGGGACCTCAGCGTTCCGACGTCCGCGTAAACACCGTCGTGCCCCGCTTGATGGTGGTCATCACGCGAATATCCTTGATGGCCATCGGATCCACGGTCAGCGGGTTCTTGTCCAGAATGACGAGATCCGCATCCTTGCCGACGGCGATCGTCCCCTTCGTGCCCTCTTCGAAGTACTCGTAGGCGCCATTCGTGGTCAGCGCCTGCAGCCCCTGATACGGCGTGACCCGTTCGTCGGCCCCAAGCAGAACACCGCTGCGGGAGACCCGATTCACCGACGTCCACAGCAGGAAGAGCGGATTGATCGGCGTGACTGGTTCGTCGGTGTGATTCGTCGCTTTGATACCGGCGGCCAATGCGCTCTTCAGCGGGCTCAAATAGTTCGCCCGCGCCGACCCGAGGTTGGCGGCGTGCACGTCTCCCCAGAAGAAGACGTGATTCGTGAAGAACGAGGGGAGCAGATGGTTCCGCTGGTAGGCCGCCATCTGGTCCGGACGCATGATCTGCGAATGAATGATCACCGTCCGACGGTCCGCCGTGGAATCACCCAGCGTGGCCTCCGCCTTCCGATGCGCCGCAATGGCGATGTCCACCGCCGCGTCGCCATTCGCGTGCGTGAAGATCTGCACCTTCTTCCGATACGCTTGTAAAAACAAGGAGTCCGCATCGGCCTGCGTCATGCTGGGAAGGCCGCGGCAATCATGGGTGCAGCCGGGGACCGGCGTCAGGAACGGTTTCGTGACGAACGCGGTCTTTCCCTGCGGTGACCCATCCAACACCACCTTGATGCCGCCGAACTTCAAGCCCTTGGCGTATCGCCCCCACACAATGCTATCGTCGGTAAAGGCGCGGTTGATCATGGTGCTCGACAGCGCGGCCACCAAATCAATGGTGTACGCGCCAGAGTCGGCGGCTCGGCGGAGCAGTGCCATCTTCTCCGGCATCACGACATGTTCGGCGGCGGTCGTGATCCCGTAGGAGGCGTAGTGCGCGACGGCGCGCTTCACCAGATCCACTTCGACCGCTGGGGGCTTGGGGGCCATCACGAAGGGGATGAACATCATCCCGGCCGTTTCCTGCACCAGCCCTTCCGGGACGCGGGTGCCAGGCTTGCGTACAATGGTGCCCCCCGGCGGATCCGCAGTGGTCTCGGTCACTCCGGCTTTCCGAAGCGCGGCCGAGTTCGCGACCAGCATGTGGCTGGAGGCATGGATGAGGACCACGGGCGTCGTGGGGAAGGCTTCGTCGAGATCGGCGGCGGTCGGGTGCCGATGTTCGGCGAGTTGATCGGCGTCATAGCCAGAGCCGACAAGCCACGAGGAATCGCCCGCTGGGCGTGCGGCGGCCAGCGCCTGCAGCGCGCGCACAATGTCCTTGATCGAGGCCACGGTGCCAACGGGCGGCGGATTCAGGTTCGCCTGCGCCAACCCTTCCGCGTAATTGAACAAATGGCTGTGTCCATCAATGAAGCCAGGCAGCATCGTCTGCCCATGCAGATCAATGACCGTAGCCGATGCGCCGGCCGCCGCCGAGACATCGGCCCGACGTCCCACGGCCAAAATTTTGCCGTCCCGCACGGCAACCGCTTCAGCATACTGGGCCGAGTCACCGGCCATCGTGAGAATCGACCCCCCAGTGAACAGTTGCGTCGCGGTGGTCGATGCCGGCTTCTGACAGGCCGTCAGCAGGGCGAGGGCCAGGGCGCCACGACGTACCGTGACACCGGTCGATGGGCGCGGGGAGGTGCGAAGGCGTCGCATGAATCTGGCGAAAGCAAAGGGGGAGAGAATTCCTGCGGGGAACGCCACAACGGCATACTGTTTGGAATGTATCGGGAGTGCTGGTTCCGGCCAGTCGGTCACTACATTGCCCGCATGCCCAGCTCCCGATTCCAGCACCCGGCGGCGTTCCCGATCCGTGCGGTTCTGCCGTGCCTTCTCGCCCTGTGGCCAGCGATTGGCCGCGCCCAATCCACCACGTTGCCCCCGGTGACCGTAGCATCACGCGTGGGGGGTGACGCCAGTCGGGCCACACAGGTCATCACCCGGGCCATGCTGGACCAGCTTCCGGGCGCCTCCGTGCAGGCCGCCCTGGCGTGGGCGCTCGGGGGCGACCTCCAGCTCCGCTCGCCGGCACAGGGGGAGCTTGCCCTCCGCGGCGGGTCGTACGAACAGACGCTGATTCTGGTGGACGGCCAGCGGATGCGGGATCTCCAAACGGGGCATTTCGCCCTCGATCTCGCGGTCCCGTGGGAGTCGATCGAGCGGATTGAAATTGTCCGTGGCCCGGCGGCCGCGCAGTTCGGGGCCGACGCCGTAGGCGGCGCGGTGAACATCGTGACTCGGGCGACCGGTAAGGCGGTGCGCCTGCGCGCTGGCAGTCGCGGGCTCGTTGATGCCGCCCTCTCCGCTGGCACGCGCCTGAATGGATCGACGACAGCCGGCGTGCATGTCGACCGGCTGCGCACTGATGGCCATCGTCCGGGCACCGATGCCGACATCACCCAGCTCCGCGCCTCGATGGAACAGCGGAGTGGCCGCCAACGGTGGCGGACCGATCTCGGATTTGGGAGTCGGGACTTTGGGGCGGCCACGTTCTATGCCCCCTACAACTCCTATGAACGGACCCGCACGCTGACGGCTGGGTCGCAGCTGGAACTCTTTCCGTCGGCACGCCAGTCCGTCACGCTGCGCGCCGGGCTCCGCTCACACACCGATGATTTCATCCTCGTGCGGACGGATCCGGCGCGCTATCGCAATCAGCATCGCTCCACGCAGGGGGAGCTGGAAGCCAGTACCCGCGTGGCACTGGGGGGTGGCACGGTGCTCGCCGCCGGCGCGGAAGCACTGTTTGCCCAGCTGCGCTCGGCCCGACTCGGCAACCGGCAACAGTTGCGGGCGGCGGCGTTCGCCGAGCTGCAACAGCCGTTTGGCGCGCGGATGCAGGGGACGATCGGCGCGCGGCTCGATGGGGGCACTGGCGTCGGAACGCGGCTGATGCCATCGGCAGGACTTTCGGCCTCACTCGCTCGGGACCTGACCGCGCGCCTCGCCTATGCCAGCGGTTGGCGACAGCCCACGTGGACCGATCGCTATTACGTCGATCCGGCGAGCCGTGGCACGCCGACGTTGCAGCCGGAGCTTTTCCAGTCGGGCGATCTTGGGCTCACGTGGGCCCCGTCGTCCGGCTATCGGGTGGATGGTTCCGCTTTCACCCGGACTGGCCGCAACACCTTGGACTGGGTTCGTCGGATCGCCTCGGCGGGCGTCGCGGCCGAGCCGTGGGTGGCGACGAATGTGGGGACGGTTCGGACGGTGGGGACGGAGCTGTTGGCGAGCACGCCGGCGTTGGCCGGTATCACCTGGACAGCGCGAGGGACTGTGCTGAACGTCCGGGCCGACGTGGTGCCTGGGGTGGAAGGGAAGTACGCGCTCCGTCCCATCACACAAGCGTTTGGGGTGACGGCCCGCATGGGGCGTGAAGAGCAGGCGTGGGTGCTGCTGGATGTCACCCAAGCGCGCCGGCGGGGCGAGACGGGCTATGTGACGGCTGCGGCACGTGCGGGTGTGCGGGTGCGTGCGGCCACGGTCACGCTCGACCTGACGAATCTGGGTCGCGCCCGCGCCCTTGATGCGAGCGGTGTGCCGATCGCCGGTCCGGCCGTGGCGGTCGGGGTGCTGTGGCGCGGTCGCTGAGGACGGTTCGGGGATAGGCTCCTCGCAGCGAGCTGCTGAAACGCAGAACGGCCCCGGCGCACTGCGCCGGGGCCGTTCTGTTGCCACAGGACCGTCGACTTACCGGTTCGCGGTGTTGTCGAGGAACGGTCGGTTGGTCGCGGTCGTGGAGACGATCGTCATGTCGCCCCGTCCGCTGATCGTGTACACCTTCCCGGCTACGAAGGAGACAGCCGTCCGGCTGATGGCATTCGTCGTGGACCCATCGACGCGCGTGCCGAGATCGTACACCCCTGCCGGGACCACGGTGAACTTGCCGCCCGCCTTATACGCGACGCTCGTCCCAATCGGGACTTCGGTGAGCGTGGTGGTGTTCTTGGCGTACAGCGTCATCGGGCTGGAGTTCGGAATGGCATTGACGAACCGCACATACGCCTGCGTCCAGTCAATGGCGCCGTCGAAAGCATCTTCAACGATGAACCCTTCCGCCGTCTTCGCCGTCGCATCATACGCGCCGCTGATGTAGAGCGAATAGGCCTTCCCATCAGCCAGCGTGCCGGGGATCGTGGCGACGACCAGATCCTTGTCGACCGTGGCCGCGATCTTCCCCTTGAAGCTGTACTGCCCCGGCGTGAGCGCCGAGTAGAAGCCACTGGCACTGACGCTCCCGTAGGAGACGCCGGTGGTGGCCTCAACGCCCGTGGCGGACGACGTGGCCGTCACCTTCGTGTCGTTCGCGTAGAAGTTCACGCTTGGGGCGTTCACCCCAAAGTTGAAGAACTTGATCCGGGACCCTGGCAGCGTCCCGGTGATGTCTTGGACCGCGTTCTTTTCACAGGCCGTCAGGGCGACGGCCGTGGCGAGCAACGCGAGTGATCGAAAAAGAGTCATCGCGGATTACGGTTGAGTGATCCAGAGAGGCTTCGTATGGAAATCGAGGGCGAGGCCGCCGATCTTGTCGAGCGATGCCCGATTCCACACGTACTCGGAGTTGTAGCGGGCCCGGATGCGCTGCACGATCTGGCCGCCGTTGTCGGCGTACAGGCTCGTGGGCGGGGTGAACCCCGGGAACACCTGCTTCCCGCTGGCCGGATCGATATCGGTGTAGTGATAGCGCCGCAGATCCATCCAGATTTCGTTATGTCCCCACCCGAACTGGGCGATGTACTTCTGGGACATGATCTGGGTGAGCGTCAGCGCCGCCGGCGTGGTCGGAATGATCGCCGCCGACGCCAAGAACGCCGCCTTTTCCGCCGCGGTGATCTGCGCGACGGCCTGGCCATTGTCCAGGTTCCGCGCATTCACCCAGTCGATGTGCGCCGACACGCCATTGGTGTACGCCGTGAGCGCCGTGGCCTTATCACCCAGACGATACGCCGCTTCGGCCTTGATGAACTGCAGCTGCGCGTAGGTCATCACCGGGATCTTCGCCTTGTCGTCGAAGAGGTAGCGCCCGGGGAGCTGCAACCCACCCGTGCCCGCATAGCCGTTGAAGTTGTTCGGCTGCTGCGCCGTCGTGAGCGCACCGAAGCCCACGACATTGATGTCGAGGCCGCGGTACAGCCCATCCGGCGACGGGGAGAGCATCCGGCTCATCCGCGGATCCACCACGCCACCGAATTGCGTGCCGTTCATCAGATTCACGACAAATTGCGTCTGCCGGTAGGACGTCAGGTTGTTCCGCGTCCGTCCCCAGAAGTTGATGTCGTCGTTCTGCGTGCCCGGATACGCCAGCAGCGGATCATCGGCGTTGCTCAACAGCGACTTGTCCACCGCCGCAATGACATCCGCCGGCTTGTACGTGGACTTGTTGGAGAAGTGGTTCAGGTTAAGCGCCAGCATGCCATACGCCAGCTTGAGCCACTTCGTGCGATCGCCGTTGTACATCTTGTCGGTGCGCCCCAGATAGGTCGCATCCACCGCGCCATCGGTCCGCTGGAGATTCTTGATCGCCTCACCCAGCAGGCGCTGGACCTCCTGATACGCGAACTCCTGCGTGTCGAAGTTGAACACCGACTTGGTGGGATCAATCGCTTCCTTGATGATGATCTCGCCATGGAGGTCGGTGAGCACCTGCCAGCCCCACGCCTTCAGGACGTAGCCGACGCCCAGCAGATCCCACCGCTGTTCGGCTTCGGCCTTGGTCATCATATCCACCAGGTTCTGGCCGAGCGTCCAGTACACGTCGCGGTACTGCTGGGCGCCGTTGTCGCTGGAGGGATCATAGCCCATACGATCCCACGTGCTGAGGCTCGAGCCCGGCAGCGTCCATTCCTGAGCATACCGGCCCACGAAGCGGCCGTCATACTGCGGAGACGTCGCCATCCAGTGGAGCATCGGCGCAAGGTACAGATTGGCCGTGACCGTCTGGGGGGCGTTCGGGTTGTCGTTGACGTCGAGGAAATTCTTGCACCCGGCGGACAGCACAAGGGCGCTGGCCAACAGAGTGGTGCGGAGGCGCGTCATGGTTCGACCGGAGAGCAGGGAGGCCGGCGCAGGCATACGCTCGGCGGAATCAGAATATCGGCGCATGATCAGTACCCCATCTTGAGGCCGAAGCTGAACCCACGCGGCATCGGGAAGTTGCCGTAGTCGATGCCGGCGGCACCGGAGCCACCCACGGCAGCCGTGTTGCCGTTGACGATCGGATCCAGCCCCGAATAGTTCGTGAGCACAAACAGATCCGTGCCGGTGACGTAGGCGCTGGCGTTCCGCGCCTTCAGCCACTTGCCCGGGAGGTTCACGCGGAGCGTAACGTCACGCAGGCGGACCCAGTTGATGTTCTTTTCGATGAACAGCTCTTCGCTGATGCCCGTGTAATACGACGTCTGCACCGCCGGAATCACGACGATGTTGTTGGGCGTCGGCGTGTCGGTGTTTTCCTTGCCGTCGCGCAGCACGCCGGCGATCACCCGCGGCTTGTCACGGTCCAGCGTCCGCGTGCTCAGCCCGCGGGACGTCAGGAACTGCTCCGTGGCGTTGAAGACATCGCCGCCCACCCGGAAGTCGAGCAGGAAGTTGAGCGACACGGCCTTGTAGCGGAACGTGTTCGTCAGACCCATCGTCCACTTCGGCTGGCGATCATAGCCCGCGTCGATAAACGACGTCGACCGCAGCGGCAGCCCCGTGGTCGGATCGATCAGCAGCTGCCCCTTGGTGTTGCGGAGGTAGAAGAGCCCCGTCATGGAGCGCGTCGACATCCCCGGCGCCGTGCCGTTGCGGACGTTGCCGAAGAGCCACGTGTCGGAGACGTACGATTCCGGGAGTGCGTTCGGTAGGGCCAGCACCTTGCCGCGGGCGCTTTCAAAGTTCGCGAGCATGTCCCACGAGAAGTTCCGCGTGAGCACCGGCGTGCCGCGCAGCGTCACTTCCAACCCCTGATTGCGCGTGACGGCGCCATTCAGGTTGAGCAGGATGAAGCCCGTCGCATAGCTGCTCCGGATGTCGTTGACGATCTGGTCCTTCGTCTGCTTCCGGTAGACCGTGACATCGAGCCCCAACCGATTGTTGAGGAAGCTCAGTTCCGTCCCGATTTCCGTCGACCGCGCGAATTCCGGCTTCAGGTTGAAGTTCGGGCCGGTGAAGCCGAAGCCGTAGCCACCGTTCGACGTCGTCTTGTACTCCAGCGACGGCCGGTAGGCGTACGGACGGGCGTCCTTACCCACTTCCGCATAGCCAGCGCGCAGCTTGCCCGTCATGAACTTCCCAATCGACGGGAAGGCGTCGGAGAAGATGAAGGAGGTCGAGACCGAGGGGTAGAAGAACGAGTTCCGCTCCACCGGGATCGTCGAGGTCCAGTCATTCCGGCCCGTCAGATTGAGGTAGAGGTAGTCGCGCCAGTTGATGGAGGCCTGCGCGAAGGCACTCACCAGCCGACGCTGCGAGAGCACCGTCCGGTTCATGCGGAGGTTCGTGTTGTTGATCGACACGAAGTTCGGGTCCAGGAAGTCCTGGCCCTTGAGGGCGTTCGTGTTTGACCGGAAATCGGAGATCTGGTTACCGGCCAACGCGCTGATCGAGAGGTCGTTCGTGATCCGCACGGGGTTCACATTCAGCAGCGTCTGCGACGTAATGTTGCGCGTCACATCCGTGGCCACGTCCAGGATACCGTTGTAGGTGTTGCCGTACACGCTCTCCGGATGCCGCAGCAGGAGGTTGTCGTTCGTGTAGTTATCGACACCCAGGTTGGACTTGATGTTGCCCCACTTGAAGGGCGTCAGGATGATCCCGAGGTTCGAGATCAGGCGGACGTTCTTCGAGTTGATGTTGTTCTTGTTGACGTTGAAGTACGGATTGTCCGTTTCGGAATTCGCCGCCAGCAAGGTGATCCGGCGCCGGTTCCCCGACGGGGTCAGGTAATCCTTGGCGTTGTCCGTCTGCGGCCAGAGCATCAGGCCGATGAGCGGCCCGTTGTCGCCCTTGAATGGCTGCGTGTTGTCGGCAATCGCATACTGCATCGACAGGTCCGTCTTGAGCCACGACGTGACCTGCGCCTGCGTCGCGCCGGTCAGGTTGATGCGCGTGTACATCGAGTTCGGCACCACGCCGGCCTGCTTGTCCACCGACGTCGCCACGCGGTAGTTCACCTTATTGTCCGGCGCGGCCCCGCTGAACGACAGCGCATGCCGCTGCGTCAGCGCGGTCTGGAAAAACCCGTCGATGTTATCGTAAAACGTCGTGTTGGCCGCGTAGGGCGCACCGAAGTACGAGAACGAGCCCAGCGCCCCACCGGCGGCCTGCGACGTCGGCCCGTAGACCTGCTGCAGTTCGGGGCGCGCGCGGGTGCTTTCGATGCGGAAGTTGTTGCTGTATTCCAGCCCACCGGTCCCCGGCTTGCCGCGCTTCGTCGTGATGACAATCGCGCCGTTCGCCGCGTCAATGCCGTAGAGCGCCGAGGCTTCCGGGCCCTTCAGCACCACGAGGCTCTCGATGTCGTCCGGGTTGATGTCGGCCGACCGGTTCGTGAAGTCCACGCCGCGGTTGCTGAACGCCGTGAGCGAGCCCGGCGCATCCGACGCCAGCTGCCCGGTGTTCATCGTCTTGTTATCCATCGGCAAGCCGTCGATGATCATCAGCGGCTGATTGCTGCTGGAGATCGAGCTGACGCCGCGGATCGTGATGGAGGTCGACGCGCCCGGCACGCCGGAGCTGCTGGTGACTTCCACGCCGGCCACTCGGCCCTGCAGCGCATTCACGAAGTTCTCGCGGGTCGTGGCCGCGATGTCGGCGCCCGTCACGCTCTGTTGCGAGGTGCCGAGGTTACGCTGCACGGTGGTTTGGCCCAGCGCCGTGACTACCACGGCATCGAGGCTCGCCGCCGACGCTACGAGACGGACGTTGATCACGTTGTCGGTGCCAACCGTCTTTTCCTGCGGCGTGTAGCCGATGCGCCGGAACTGGAGCACCTGGCCGGCGGAGGCACGGACCGAGTAGTCGCCGGTGCTGTTGGTCTGCGTCCCCTGACTCGTGCCTTTAATGACGACAGAAATGCCGGGCAGGGGAGCGCCGGCTTCGCTCGTCACTTTGCCGGTCACGGTTTTGGGCTGGGCAAAACCCTGTGTTGCACACAAGGCCATGCCCATCAACGCCGTGAGAATGCGTTGGGTCATCATGAAGGGTTCCGGGTGATGGTGGTCTTCGCGGCTGATGGCCGCGACCTGCGGGCCCGCAACTGCATATGGAGCGTTGGTAGAAACACGCGACATTGAAGGTGCCAGTTCATTGCGCTGGCACGGGGAATACCGAGGGGAAACGATACGGTTCGGGACAGGGCTTGTCAAACCGCGGGAAGGCCTCCCGCACCGTCGAGACCGTCACTTGGGAACGGGCGCCCCGGTCCAGTGGAGCGAGAGCCACACGGTGTGGTTCACCTCGTTGGCACGGCGGCTCGGGTACGCGTTGTACAGGTTCATGTAGGCCACTTCCACCCGCATCCGATCACTGAGCGGGAGCCCCACGCCGGCCGTCGCCCGGTTTTGGCCGAGGGTGAAGCGCTGGGTTGGCCCCCCGAGTGGCATGAGGAGCTCGTCCCAGGCGAGGGCGAGGACCGGCCGACCGGCCAGCCGCACCCCGGGAATCGGCCACTGCCCGCGCCCTTGGTACCGGAACCGGTTCTGGTAGGTCGACGGCCCCGGGGTTGAACCGTCGAGGCCGCTCACCAGTGGGGTGATCCAGCGCTGCTCCAGCCGGAAGCGATGGCTCACCGTCACCGGCCCGGCGGCGTGGGTGAGCGCGAGCTGCTGCCACGTCCGGTGTTCCCGCAGCGGCGACGGCCCCGGCAGGCGCCCGTACGGCGCCGACGCCACGTACCCATAGCCGCCACCCAACCGCACCCCAGGCGCCAGCGTGATCTGCACCCCGGGGCGCAGAAGGAGCTGCTGGGGGCGCTGTCCGAGGTCCATCCGCCGCCAGGAGCCATCGAACCAGAGCGCCACGCGAGGCGTCACGGGCTGGTCAACAAACGCCCCCACCCACATGGCCTCCTGTTCGCGGGTGATCCAATCGGTCGAGGACGCCGTCTGCGCCGAGAGCATCGAGGCGGGGCCGCCCACGCCGAGGAGCAGGAGGCCGACGAGGCGCCGTTGGCGCCGTCCGTCCAGTGGGGCGGTACAGAGGGGCATGAACCTTCCGGTCAACTGTGGATCCGCCGCCGCGCGGGGCGCACGGCGTGCATGGGATCCATGCAGCGTAGTGCACCCTCGGCACATAGGCGAATACGAATTGTTTGTGCAATGCATTGAGAATATCGATGAATAAGCGTGCGCCTGCCCGTTCCGACGGGCGCTCGCCGCGGGAACCCGCACCGCCTCCGGCCGTTAAGCGGACATGACCTCATATTGGCAGCGAGCCGTGGTCGCATGCGGCGTCCTGGTGCTCTCCCGAACCCCACTCGCCGCGCAGGCGGCGGCGCCGTCGGCCACGACCACCGGGACCATCTCCGGCCGAGTCGTGAGCGCCGCCACCCGCGAACCGCTCATCGGCGTCGCCCTCGCCGTGCCCCCCACGACGAGCCCGGCGACCTCCGGCGTCAGCACGCTGTCGGACAGTCTCGGCCGGTTCACGCTCCGCGCTGTCCCCGTCGGGGTCGTGCGCCTCGAGCTCCGCCGCGTTGGCTATCGGCCAGAGGTCCGCACCGACATCGTCGTCAGCGCCGCACGGACGACGGAACTCGTCCTCGAGCTGACGCCGGTCGCCACCACGCTGGCGGCGGTCGCCGTGCGCCCCGGCTATTTCCCCGTGCTCCCGGCCCCCGCCCTCCCCGTCTCCACCCAACGGTTCAGCGCCGAGGAAGTCCGACGCGCCCCCGGTGTCCAAGAAGACGTGGTCCGCGCCGTGAGCGTCCTCCCCGGCGTTGGTGTCACCGAGGCCGGTCGCAATGATCTGGTCGTCCGAGGCGGCGCACCGTTCGAGAACCTGTTTACGGTGGACGGGATTGAGGTGCCGAACATCAACCACTTCGGCACCCAAGGCTCCACCGGGGGTCCCCTCTCGCTCATCAACCTCGCCTTCGTCGCCGACGCCGCCCTCTCTGCGGGTGGCTTCGGGGTCCGCTACGGTGACCGGACCTCCAGCGTCACCGCAATTCGTCTGCGAGACGGTGCCCGCGACCGCTTCACCGCCGAGGCAAATCTCTCCGCCACCGGTGGCGGCCTCATCGCCGAAGGCCCCCTCGGCCGCACCGGCTCCGTCATGGTTGGCGTGCGACGCAGCTATCTCGATCTGCTCTTTAAGGCCGCCGGTTTCGGCTTCATCCCGGCCTACACCGACCTCACCGCCAAGGCCGTCGTCCGTCCCACCGCACGGGATCAACTGTCGGCCCTGCTCATCGGCGCCGATGGCACGGTGACGTTCAACAACAGCACCGAGGAACAACGCTTCGAGAACTCGCGGGTGGCCGCGCCCCAGCAGCAGCAATACTTCTCGGGGTTGATCTGGCAACGCACCCTTGCCCGAGGGTTGTTCACGGCAACGCTTGGACGGACCTGGACCCGCTATCGTACCACGCAGAACGATTCGGGGTCGACCACGGCGGCACCGGCCGTCCTCTTTCGCGCCAACAGTGCCGAGGGCGACAACAGTCTGCGCACGGAATGGCAATGGCGCAGTAGCCCCCAGGTGGAGTGGGAACTGGGGCATGTCCTCCGCTATGCCTCGCAGCTGGCGTACGACGTCATGCTGCCTGGGGCCTATCGGCGTGATGCCGCGTTCACGCCGCGGCCGCTCCGAGCGGACACGAATTTCCACGCGATGCGCGGAGGCAGCTATCTGCAGGTCACCCGGCAGCTCACCGGTGCCCTGCGCATGACCGCCGGTGTGCGTGGCGATTGGTATGGTCATCTGCAGGATGCCGTGCGGGTCGCACCACGGGTCAGCGCCACGTGGCAGCTCAATCCTGTTACCTCGGCCTCCTTCAGTGCCGGACGCTATTGGCAGGCCCCGCCGTTTATCTGGCTCGTGGGCGACGCCACGAATGCCGGGCAGCTCCGTCCCTTCGCGGCCGACCAAGTGGTTGCCGGATTCACGCGGGAGGTGCGCGAAGATACCAAGGTGCAAGTCGAGGTCTTCGCGAAACAGTATCGCGGCTATCCCGCCCGGGCCTTCCGGCCACAAGCCGTGCTGCAACCGACGGGTTTCGACGATGTCACCAACGATATCCCCTTTGGTCTCGAACCGCTGGCCGGTGTGGGGACCGGGCACGTCATCGGGGCAGAGTTGCTGGTGCAAAAGAAGCTGTCGATCATCCCCGTCTATGGGCTCCTGACGATCAGCGCCAATCGCACGGCATTCACTGGGCTGGACGGGGTATCCCGCCGCGGGGCGTTTGACGTCCCCGTGGTCGCGAATCTGCTGCTGGGATGGCGCCCGAATGCCCGATGGGAGGCTTCCGGGCGTGTGCGCGGCTCGTCCGGCCGCCCGATCACCCCGTTTATCACGGACGGTTCGATGCAGGGCACGCTCGATTTTGCCCGCTACAACGCCGGGGGACGCCTCCCGACCTTTGCCTCGCTCGATCTCCGGGTGGACCGACGCTGGCAGTTCCGGCGCGGACAGCTCATCACCTATCTGGACGTACAAAACGCCACCGGTCGCAACAACGTCAGTCAAATCACGTGGAATCCTCGGTTGCGCCAGACCGAGCGGCAGGAGAGTCTTGGTGTCTTGCCCTCCATCGGGGTCAATTGGAGTTTCTGATGCGCCGTGATTTCGCCCCAGGTGCCCCTGAGATGCATACTGATCCCACTGCCGTCGCCACGACCTATCGGGCGCAGGATGAATTCGTCGCCATCGACGGATGGCTCCCTGTCGATGCCGTCGCGCCACTCGCTGCCGAAGCGAACGCCTTGCGGCCCCGGATCAATCGCAACTTCGTCCCCGGGATCAAGAAGGGGGGCAGCGTCAGCTACTTCGATGTACGGGCGCACGCGCCCGCCATCCATGCGCTCTATCATGATCCTGCGGTCATCCGCTGGCTGGAAACCGTGACTGGGGAAACGCTCCTTACCTGCCCGGAGCATGATCCGCACGCCTGCGCGCTGTATTACTACACCGAGGCGGGCGACCACATTGGCTGGCACTACGACACCTCGTTCTATCGCGGCAAGCGCTTCACGGTGCTGCTTGGGTTGGTGCAGCGGTCCCAGAGCGAGCTCGTGGCTCAGCTGTATCACAAAGATCCCGCACGCGACGACGTGGAGGTGCGTACCACCACGCACCCGGGGACGCTGGTGGTGTTCAATGGGGATCAGTGCTGGCACTGCGTCACCCCGAGCGGCGCGGGCGACGACCGGATCGTCCTCTCGATGGAGTACGTCACCGATCGCCGCATGGGCGCGCTGCAGCGGGTGATCTCCACCGTGAAGGACGCGGTGGCCTATTTCGGGATCCGCGCGCTCTGGCCTGCGCGGTCGCGGCCGTAGCCAAGGGCTGCTTGCTGCAATCCACAGCACGATTCACGTGCGGCGCTTCATACGCACTAGTGTTTCCTCATCATTCTCATCGCGTTGCGTGACGTACCAACCACGCTTCGTGACTGCCAAAAGGCGACTTCCCTCCGGAAGCATCGCTGTGCCTACCCGCAGTCCTCTCGCGTCGAAGACATCTACCACAAGCTGCCGCCTTACGGCGCTACGCGACCTAGTGACATACAGCCAGCCATCTCCACCAGCTACGAGGGCTCTCGCTAAAAATGGGGGGACCACAGAGGGCCACGCGGTAAAGTCCCTTGACCGAAGGACGGGACTTCCATCGTCGTTCCGTTTCCAATCTTCGGCATAACGATCTTTCACGGCTGCCGTCACCGGTTCCGGTGCATCTTGCACCACCGGCCCCCGTCGTATCGTACCCTCACGCGATATCCAGTCGATCCGGTACGGTGCGAGTCGGGCAACAGCAACGTCGCCC
The DNA here is from genome assembly GCA_037134115.1 of Gemmatimonadaceae bacterium. Taxonomy (GTDB): domain Bacteria; phylum Gemmatimonadota; class Gemmatimonadetes; order Gemmatimonadales; family Gemmatimonadaceae; genus Gemmatimonas. The sequence continues at coordinate 52,145 of JBAXMW010000013.1, forward strand.
GTAGGAAACAGGACGGCTTGTTCGTACGAAAGCAAAGGATTGGTGATGCCAAAAAAGCGCAAGGCGCGCCGATTGATGATCACCTCGCGAGCGAATGCTCCCGCATATTGACCGGTCAGCGTATCGAGCGTGCGGATCGCGCCGCTGGGGAGCCGAATGAGGAGAGCGATGCGCTTTGCCCATTGCGGTTCGGGACTCGTCTGCCAGACCTCGCGTGAATGACGGTCTATCAATCCAAGCATCTGAAGCAGTGAGCCCTTCGCATCGGCTCCATGCACGGTAACAAACTGCCGCAGGCGCCAACTTTCGAGCAATGGCGGCAGTGAGACAAACCGGTCTCGGTCGATCAGATACCACTTCCGATTGGTATCGTCAATCACAAGTGACGAGTCCCCTCCGAGCGCGAACACATGCGCGGGACTACGGTACTCTCCAGGACCATCGCCGAGCCGGCCGATCTGACGCTGCATGACCCCGGTTGAATCAATGAGAAGCACGGCCCGTGGCTCACGCACCAAGACAATCAACCGACCATCAGAAAGTTCCCTGACGCCACGCACCTCTGTCGCGGTCACGGCATAGCGGCGTTCAACGACCATTCCGAACGAAATTGCGGCGTGTGGCGGAAGCGGTTGATACGCGAAAACACGCTGGTTGACGCAGACGACGAGCGAGATCCAAGTCAGGGCGCTACAACAAATTGGATGCGGATTTCGTCTCATTTAGTTTGCCTCCTTTCCGCTGCAAACCGTCGAATATCTCTGAGTAAGGTCGCTAGATCCGGTGGGGAGCTGTATTGCCAGCCGTTGAGCCAAATGGTTGGAGTACCAGGAATGCCCAGTGCGCTTGCAGCGTCACGCGCACTGTCAATCCTTGCGGCTACTGCCGCAGAAGTTCGGCACGACTCAAACGCGACCGTGTCACGTACACCTGCATCATTGCCGAAATGCGCCCATGAACGAATTCCGATAGAGTCCTGATTCTGATAAATCGCACGAACATACCGGGCTGCGACACCTTGCTGATGCGCACATTCAGCGGCCATCGCACCTTGCCGAGCGAAACGATGAATGCGAAGCGGCATGTGAGCAAAGCGGACAAAAAGAGTGTCCCTTAAAATAGCCTGTGCGGAATCAAGAACTTCTGAGTAGTTGGCACAGAAAGGGCATTCAATATCGAAAAATTCAACGAGGTCAACTTGACTCGAACCCGATTGAACTCCCGTTTCGGACTCCATCGCAAATCGGTAAACGTCACCAGTGTCAGCAATCGGGGTCAGTTTCGGTTTTCCCTGTGCTACAGTAACCTGCCGAACACCCGACTTGGGCTCAGAAAGCACCTTGATTCCGACGACTATGGCGACAGCGGCCATTACAATCGTCGCAAATGTTTCCACTCGTGAGGACATTTTGCATCATGGTCAAAGGTGATGGATAAAAATCCCACCAAGCAAACCAAATTCTGGCGAGGGCCAGGGGAAAACAAACGCGCCCTTCTGGCCCCTCCAGACAAATGCTCAAGATCTACGACGGATCGTTGCAGCCCACCGAGTAGCCAGGATTACAGCTTCCAAAATTCTCGGTGCAACCTGGGAGTCCATCGGAGCAGCCGGCAGCTCTGCATAAATCCTTTAACTGCTGCTCGCCGGGACAGATACCGCCATTGGACACGCAGATTAAGCAAGAATCAACCACTTCGCTGGCATCAGATCGCTCGCTCATCACGGATAAAGCGAGGACACCAAGGGAAAGCGCCTGCACAATCTTCACGAATCGCATACAACCTCCATGCAATGGGCTATGCCGACGACCGTCGATTTCGAACAGCCATCTTGCCTTCAATTATCCAAGGCATTTTCAAGGTGCGGGTGATTGTGAATTCTGTCAAGGCGTCGGATCCGAAGTGGAATAGAACGATGGGGCAGTGGGAGCTGAGTGAGTCACGTCAACGTCGTCCCGATTGTTCCAGCATATCGCGAACGGATTGACGTAGCCGCTCTACAATCTGAGCCTTTATTTCGTCAAAACACTTCTGCCACACTAGGTTCAAACGTAGGTCGAAAAGGAACGAAGGAATCATCTTAGCGGCGATAAGCAATCGCGTGGATATTCTCGAGGGCTGGGGCAGTTTTATGTGCTCGATCTCGCGGCGTGGGTGTACAGCGATTAGCCCCAGTGAATAACCTTTTGGTCAGCTTCAGCTAGAGCCACGCCGGCGGCAGCTCCAGGACCGTGGCATCGTTCCGACGGAGCAGCGCGAGGGCCGGGGTGTTGAGCGGGAGTTCACACCGCACGTAGAAGCGCGCCGCGGCCACTTTGCCCAGATAGAAATCCGCGTCAGGACCGGACGCACCAGCCTCGAGCGCGCGCTGCGCCACCGTCGCTTGCCGCAGCCAAATCCAGGCAAACACCACCCGCGACGCGACCTCGAGATAAACCGACGCATTCGCGAGGCCGCGCGTCGCATCCGCCTGCAGCTCGGCCACCAGCGATCCCGTGACCGCGCCCAAGGCGGTGAGCGCCCCCTCCACCCCCTCGGCGAGATCCGTCAGTCCAGCCGCCCGCGCGGCGGCGCAATCCGCCTGTACCCACGCCGCAAAGGCCTGCAACGCCGCACCGCCATGCTGCGGTACCTTCCGCCCCAACAGGTCGATCGCCTGAATGCCATTCGTCCCTTCATGAATTTGATTGAGGCGATTGTCGCGATACAGCTGCTCGACATCATACTCGCGCGCGTACCCATACCCGCCCATCACCTGCATCGCCTGCGAAATCGCCTCCTGACAGCTGATCGAGGGCCACGACTTCGCAATCGGCGTCAGCAAATCCAATAGCCGCGTTGCGCGCACCCGCTCGGCCTCCGTTGTGGCCGTCTGCTCGTCGTCCACCAACCGCGCGCAGGTCAGGACAAGCGCCATCGAACCTTCCGTCGCACACTTCGCCTGAAGCAACAGGCGCCGGATGTCCGCGTGGGCCACGAGGGGCACTGGCGGCGTAGTCGGATCCTTCTCCGACGGCAGCCGTCCCTGCGTGCGCGTCTGCGCGTACTCCAACGCCGCGCGATACGCCGAGCTCCCCATCGCCGCTGCGGAACGCCCCACCGCGATCCGCGCCTCGTTCATCATGTGGAACATGTAGGTCAGGCCGCGATGGGGCTCCCCCACGAGCCACCCCACACAGGGCCCGGACTCACCGAAATTGAGCACCGTCGAGACGGTGCCGCGCCATCCCATCTTGTGAATGATCCCGCCGACGGTCACATGATTCCACGCACCAACGGATCCATCCGCCGCGAGCTGCTGCCGCGGGACGAGAAAGAGGGAGATGCCCTTCGTGCCCGGGGGCGCACCGGCAATCCGCGCCAGCACCAGATGCACGATGTTCTCGGTCAGATCATGATCGCCGCCGGAGATCCAGATCTTCGTCCCCACGAGGTGATAGCTGCCATCCGCCTGCGGGATCGCCTGCGTGCGCAGATCCGCCAGCGCGGACCCAGCATCGGGTTCGGTCAAGGCCATTGTGCCACTGAAGCGCCCCTCCAGCATTGGCGGCAACCACGTCGCCTGTTGTTCTGCCGATCCAAACGCTGCGAGCAGATTCGCCGCCCCCGCGGTGAGCATCGCATAACTCGATGACCCGACGTTGGCGGCCTCGAGCCAGGCGATCATCGCGGACGCAATCGTGTGCGGCAGCTGTACCCCACCGCGATCAGCATCATGCGTCGCGGCAATGATCCCCGCCTCGGCGGCGGCCTGATATGCCGGTGCGACCGCGTCGTTGGTCACGACGCGCCCATTGAGATACTGGGGCTCGTCCGCGTCGTTGCGGCTCCGGCTCGGCCGGAAATGCGTCTCCGCCACCTGTTGCGCTGTCGCCAGCGCGGCATCCCAGACTTCACGGTCCTGTCCGGCAAAGCGCGGCCGCGTCGCGAGGGCATCGGTGTCCAGCAGTTCGTACAGGTGGAACGCCAGATCGCGGGGATTGAGCACAGACGACATCAGGCACTCCAAGTCGGCAGGGAAACCGGTGCGGTCGGGCGCGCCGCAGCGGAGGAGGCAGCAACCCCGTATCATATCGCCACCCCTATCGAATCCGTCATCCTCAACGGCCCCCGGAGTTCGCGCATGCACCGCACCCCTGGTGATTTCTGCTGGATCAACGTCATCACCCCGGACCCCGATGGCGACCGCGCCTTCTTCACCGCGGTGCTCGACTGGCGCTATGCCGAAATTCCCGGCATGGGGTGGCGCATTCTGGTCGACGGGAAGCAGGCGGGCGGCATTTTCCCGAATCACACACCAGACGGGCGGGTGTTTCCCCCGGGTATCGGCGTGATGGTGCAGGTGGCCGATGCAACCGCTTCCGCCGAGCGGATGCGCGCGCTGGGCGGGCGCGCCGCACCGCCGATGGCCATTGGCCCGAACGGGATTATGGTGGACGCGGCGGATCCAGACGGGGCTGGGATCGATCTCTGGCAGTCCGGGGCGGAGGCGAGTGCGCAGCACGACCTCACGGCGCATGGGGCTCCCTTCTGGTACGAACTCGTGTCGCATGATGTCGCGCGATCGGCCGCGTTTTATCACGAGCTGTTCGGCTGGACCACGGTGCCGCAGCCGATGCCGGATTTCACCTACACTGTGCTGCAGCATGCGGGGCGGAGCATCGCCGGGATCATGCCATACCTGCCGCACATGCCGTCGTTTCCGCCCTTCTGGGCCACTTATATGCAGGTGCGTGACGTCGACGCCGCCGTGGCCGCGGCGGTGCAGGCGGGGGGTACGATCTGTATGGACGCCACTGAGCTGCCGACCGTGGGCCGGTTGGCCGGCATCGTCTCGCCGCGCGGCGTGATGTTCTACGTCATGGGCCCGCAGCCGACGGCGATCGCGTAGGCGGCGATCGCGTAGGCGGCATGGCGGCATTCGTGGTGGGTTCGTTACCCGCCACGCATTCGACCGTCGCCAGACTGTCATGCTCGTGCGGGACGTTGGAACGTGTTTCTCTCCACCTCCAACACCACCCGTATGTCATTCCGCTCGTCCGTTACCCGTCTCATCGGGATCTTGTGCGCCATCACGGCCCCCACCGTGGCGATGGCCCAAACCCCCACCGCCGCTGTGGCCACGGGCACGCTGGCCGGCGTGGTTACCGGCGCTGATGCCGCGCCCATGTCCACGGCGCGTGTCACGGCGGTCCACGTGCCGACTGGTACCGTGTACGGCGCCACGACGGGCTCCAACGGCCGCTATCAATTGAGCGTACGCGTTGGCGGTCCGTATCGGGTGACGGCTCGGCGCATTGGTTATCAGCCGGTCACGGTGGACAGTATCATGGTCACCGCGAAGACGACCACAACGGTGAATGTGACGTTGCGGACGGCGGAGACGCGGACCCTCGAGCAGCTGACGGTGGTGGGCTCGCGCGCTGAACCGCGCACCTCACTCACCAGCCTGGCGCCGGTGGATGTCATCTCGCGCGAGGCGATCGACCGAACAGGCTCCGCCGAGTTGGTCGAAACGCTCGCGAGCTTGGTCCCGTCGTTCAATGTGCAGACGTTGCCGGCACTCGATGCCACGATCTTTGTCCGTCCTGCTCGCCTGCGGAATCTCTCGCCCGACCAGACGCTCGTGCTGCTCAATGGCAAGCGCGTCCACCGGTCGGCCATGATGATGAACCCCAGCTACGGAAGCGCTTTTCAGGCGCCCGATCTGGATCAGATCGCGAACTCCGCACTCAGCTCCGTCGACGTCCTCCGTGATGGCGCATCGGCGCAGTATGGCTCTGACGCGATCGCGGGTGTGATCAATATGAATCTCGATGCGAGCCCGGGTTTCCGGTCCTTCGCCCAATACGGCCAGCAGTATCTGCGCGATGGCCAGGGACCGCGCGTCGGTCTCCATGGAGGCCTGCGCTCGGGGAGCAGCTTCTTTGCGCTCACGGGTGAATATGCCAAGTCGGGGTACACCTCACGGGCCGTGCAGGGCACGAACGCCGCGCAGTCGCAGGCGGCCAATCCCTCGGTCACCTTCCCGGATCCGGCCGTGCAGTGGGGCAAGCCCGATCGTGAGGCCACGCGCTTCGCGATGACCGCCGGCCATGATGTGGGCAAGGTGTCGCTGTACACCTTCGGCACGTACGGCTTCGGCTCGGGCACCGGCGATTTCAACTATCGTGGCCCGGTCGGATCGTACGCGAACGTCTTCAAGACGAGCCCAGTCTTCCCCGGCTGGAATCTGCTCTCCCTCTATCCGGCGGGCTTCACGCCGCATTTCGGCAGTCGGGACACGGACATGAGCTTGGTGGCCGGTGCCAAGACAACGTTCGAAAATGGCCTCACGCTGGATGCGAGCGTGAACACGGGGCGCAATGACATCAAGTATGTCATGACGAACTCCATCAATGCCTCGCTGGGGCCCAACAGCCCCACCTCGTTCGATGATGGCGCAGTCCGGCAGCAGGAGTTGCTGTTCAATGTGGACGGTGTGCTGCCCTTGCATTGGATCCCGTCGGCGGCCCCCGGCGCGCTCTCCTTCGGCGCTGAGCGCCGGAGCGAAACGTTCACGATCTTCGCGGGCGAGCCGGCCTCCTATGCCTTCGGGCCCGGCGCCCGCGGCACGCCGGCGCTTCCCTGCTGCTCCAGTGGTTTTCCGGGTTATGCACCGGTGAATGCCGGCGCGCACAGCCAGTCCAGCACCGCGGCGTATGTTGATCTGGATCTGCCGGTCACGTCGGCGTGGACGGTTGGAGCCGCGACGCGATTCGAGAATTTCTCGACGTTCGGACAGGCGCTGACGTACAAGGTGGCCAGCCGTCTGGCCCTCACCCGGGAGCTCGCGCTCCGTGGTACCTGGTCCACCGGGTTCCGGGCCCCAACCACGGCCCAGCTGTACAGCGAAGGGCTGTCGCAGTTCCTGCCGAACGCCACCGCGTCGATCACCACCACGGGCCGCTTCAGCCCCGTGGGGCCGGTCGCGGAGATCCTGAACAAGCGCAGTGGGGTGAGCATCAAGCCGCTGGAGCCCGAGACCTCGCAGAATGCCTCGTTGGGCATTGTCTGGGAAAGCGGTTTTGGCCTCCAGACCACGCTCGATGCCTATCAGATCGCAATTAAGCACCGCCTGAACACCAGCACGTCGTACGTTCTGACCTCGGCGGAAAACGCGGCCCTGACGGCGATGCAGATCCCGAATTTGCAGGACATCTATTCCGCGAACTTCCTCCAGAACGACTACGACACGCGGAATCGTGGGTTGGACCTCGTGTCGGTCTACACGCACCGGGCGGGCCCGGGGACGCTCACACTCACGGCAGCGCTCAGTTACTTGGAAACGCGCATCACCGGCGGATCGCGGGCGCTCAACCCGTACAGCAAGCAGATGACCGAGGAATCGTTGCCAATGCAGCGCGCGACCATCTCCACGGAATACCGCATTGGCGGAATCGATCTGACGGCCCGTCTGCGGCATTACGGCACGTGGTCCGACTGGACGGACGCCTTCCCGGCATCGGCGGCCCCGGGGACCACGTATCCGACGTACAACCCGCAGCGCTTTGCCCCGATGAATTTCGTGGACCTCGTGGCCACCTACGCCGTGCGGAAGAACATCGACCTGCGCGTCGGGGCGGAGAACGTCTTCGATGTGTACCCCGAGAAGTCCCAGTACCAGGCGTTCCGTGGTCTGATTTACTCCCGGAACTCGCCGTACAGCACCGATGGTGGCTATCTGTACAGCCGCGTGGACATCCGGTTCTAAGCAGGAGCCTCGCAGGTCACGGGGGCGGTCCGGCAGCGCCGGATCGCCCCCGCACTGCTTCAGTCCGTGGTCCCTCAGGGATGGCCGTTACGAAAATGTCATCCCGTTGTGCTCAGCCCGTGACGGCCGGGAGCCTGTGTGTCGCCATGGCGCCATCCGCACCACCTGACGCAACCACCGGGGCCTCCGCGCCCCTGCGTATCCTCTATGCGGTGCAGGGGACCGGGAATGGCCACGTCGCGCGCGCCCGGGATCTGATTCCGCGGCTTACCGCGCATCCGGAACTCGATGTCACGGTCTGGCTGTCTGGCACGCAAAGCGAGGTGACGCTCCCCGTCCAACCCGCCGAGCAGTTCCCAGGGATTTCCCTGTTGTACAATCGGCATGGTGGCCTGAGCTACAGCCGAACACTCCGCCGGAATCCGTGGCTGCGGTTCGTGCGGGACGTCTGCCGGGCCCCGGTGCACGGCTTTGATCTCATCATCAACGATTTCGAACCGGTCAGCGCGTGGGCGGCGCGACTGCGACAGGCGCCCTTGCTCGAGATCAGCCATCAGGCCGGCGTCCGGCATGCGTCGGCTCCTCGGCCACCCCGGCGTCGCACCGGCATGGAAGCGCTGCTGCGCTGGTATGCGCCGTCGCGCGAAGCCATCGGGCTGCACTTCACTCCGGTCGCCGACGACGTGCTCCCTCCCGTCATCCGTGACGAGATCCGGCTGATGCCGCAATCCCCGGACGGTCGCCTGTTGGTCTATCTCCCAGCGCACGGTCCGGACGCCCTCCTGCAGGCCTTCGCTGAGGCGCCGGTGCCCGTGATCGCGTTCACGCAGGGGACCTTCGCCCCGCGACGCCGCGGTGCCGTAGAGGTGCAGCCCATTCACACCACGCACTTCCTGGAGGCGTTCGCACAGGCCTCGGCGGTCCTCTGCGCGGCGGGCTTTGAACTCCCCGCCGAAGCGTTGCATCATGGCAAACGGTTGGCCGTTATTCCGATCCGCGGGCAATACGAGCAAGCGTGCAACGCCGCCGCAGCGGCACAGGTCGGGGCCTGGGTGGCGCCCTCCTTGTCAGAGTTTTTGCCGCTGTTGCCCGCATGGCTGGCCAGTGAGCCACCGGCGCCCGCCGCCTATCCACCCGTCAGCGATTGGCTGGTGACGCGGATCCTCGACGCCGCGCGGGCCGCCCGCGCGAAGGCGGCGGGTCGCCACCCCCGTGCGGTCGCTCCGCCGCACGCTGACCCGCCGCACGCTGACCCGCCGCACGCTGACCCGCCGCACG
>JBAXMW010000014.1:0-60444 GCA_037134115.1 Gemmatimonadaceae bacterium
GAGGCGATTCGCGCGGCGAATCGCGCCGCGTCCCGCAATGTGGAGCATCGTGGGGCATCGGGACTCGCGCATCACCTCCGGGGAGAGCTCAGCACGTCGTGACCACCGTGATCAGCGTGCCGCCATCGCTTGACGAACAGACCTTCGAACAGGTCCTCGAGCAGATCGCGCCGATCCCGGACGGGCAGAAGATCCTGGTGGATGCCCGTCATGTCCGCTGGGCCTCGCCCTACGGATTGACCGGCCTGCTCTGCCTCGCGCAGTCGCGAACCGAGCGCATGGCCTTTGCCGTCCCCGAGGCGCCGGAGACCTGCTCCTACTGGTCGCGCACCGCGTTCTTCCGGCACGCCGATGAGTTGTTCGACCTCCATGGCACGGTGCCGCGGGCGCGCGAGGCGCATGGCTCGGATGTGCTGCTCGAGATCACGCCTATCGTGCAAAGCGATGATGTGCACGGCGTCGTTGGGCGCATTCAGCAGAAAGCCGCCGAGATTTTGCATGGCCAGCTCGGCCTCGACACGGCGATCACTGGCGCCTTCGGCATGACGCTGAGCGAGGCCTGTCAAAACATCGTCGAGCATGCCGGACAGGGTGGCTGGGTCGCGGTGCAGACGTACAACTACCAACGGCGTCTTGGCCGTCGGGTTGTCGTCATTGCCGTTTGCGACGCCGGCATCGGCTTTCGGCGGTCGCTCGAGAGTGCGCCGAATCATCGGCGCAGTGACCGGTGGGGCGATGCGATGGCGCTCGACGAAGCCGTCATGCGTGCCGTGAGTCGATTCCGCCATGGCGATGCCGGTCGTGGACAGGGGCTCGCGGGGATCCGTCGCTTCATTGGCCGCTGGAAGGCCAAGCTGAGTGTGCGCAGTGGCACGGCACGCATCGCCCTCGTTCCCGAGTGGGATGACGATATGCCGATGACGGAGGCGCTGGCGCCGTTCCCGGGGGCGCAGGTGCAGATCACCATCCCGGAACACATCGGCGAGCCCACGCCACGGGCCAGCAACACCGTTCCGCGGCCCCGCAGTCGCACGGGCGGACCCGGCGGGCCCCGATGATGGCACACCCGACGCATCACATCGATGTGAGCTCGGTGCTGCGCGGCACGGTCTGCGATCTGTATTCGAATCTGGTGACGCGACCGACGGGCGCGGCGGTCCGGACGGCCATCGAACAGCAGGTCGCCGAGATTGGGGCGCCCGCCGTCACCACCATCGATTTCTCCCAGGTCATGCTGCTCGATTTCTCCTGCGCGGATGAGATCGTGGCCAAGCTCCTGCTCCGCTATGCCCATCCGGATGGGCCCGACGGGTATGTCCTCTTTCGGGGCATTCATGAGGGACATCTGGATCCGGTGGAAGCGGTGCTGGAGCGCCATGCCCTCGCCCTCGTGGCGTGGTACGATGGGCACGCTGAACTCTTTGGCGCCGTGACCGACGAGGAGCGACTCGTGTGGGAGCAGGTGCGCGACGCCGGCCCCATGAACAGCGCGGAGCTGGCCCACGCGCTGGGGATGCCGCTCAGTGACATCGACGTGCTGGTGCAGCAGCTCTGCGGTCGACGGGTCCTCATGCGTCAGGCGACGCGCGTCCTCATCCCCGGGGATACCCCGGGCATGCACTAACCTATGCCGCCGTTCAGTGGATTTTCTCCGGCGTTGCAGGTGGTGGGGTTTATCGCCTCCCGGGCTGGTGATGCCGACCGTGGCCCGTTGGTCCGCATGCGCCCGGATGATGCGCTCATCCGCCTCGTCTCCGATGGCGAGTTGGTGCGCGTGGTCACGTCGCGCCGGTCTGAGCTTGCCGTCCTGCAAATTGACGACAGCCTGCCGCGCGGCGGCGTGGTCCTGCGTGATGTGGTGGGCGCCTCACCCTCCGAAATCATCCGCGTTATCAAACTGGATCTCGACGGTCCACGGATCGTCTGACGTGAGCGTGGCATCGTGACCGGTTCTATACGCCTGCGTGGGGTGTCGCTGTCGTATCCGCGCACCACCGACATCCTGCGCGATCTCTCCGTGGACGTCGCCCCAGGGGAATTTACGTTTCTCGTGGGGCGCAGTGGCGCGGGCAAAAGCACCTTGCTGCGCCTCCTCGCCATGGCCGTGCTCCCCACGCGCGGCACGGTCGACATCGCGGGGTTCTCGTCAGCCACCATCCGGCCGCGCGAGCTGCCAGCCCTGCGTCGGCGCCTCGGGATCGTCTTTCAAGACTACCGTCTGCTGACCGATCGCTCCGTCTTCGCCAATGTGGCCTTCGCCCTCGAAGTCACCGGCGCGGCGCATGCCACGATTGCGCCGACCGTCGAGCGGATGCTGGAGCGCGTCGGGCTCGCGGACAAAGCCACGGCCCTGCCGCAGGAACTCTCAGGCGGTGAGCAGCAGCGGGTCGCCGTGGCCCGCGCGCTGGTCAACGCGCCCGCGATCGTGCTGGCGGACGAACCCACCGGCAACTTGGATGACAAGGCGACGCAGATGGTGTTCCGGTTGCTGCGGGAGCTCAGCGATGCGGGCACGACGGTCCTCATGGCCACGCACGACGTCCCATTGATCGAGCGCGCCGGCCTTCGATTCATTCACCTCGAGCAGGGGCGCGTGGTGCGGGATGGCACCGATGTACTCGCCCTGCGCGCCGACATGCGCGGAGGCAGTCTCCCATGAGGCTCGCGCTGCGTGAAGTCTGGCGGTCGCTGCAACGCGCGCCGTTGTTGTCGGCCCTGCACATCACCACGATGACCTTCGCCCTCCTGTCCGTCGGATTATTCGGATTGGTGTCGGTGAACATCCGCACGGCGCTCCGTGCCATCGAGGATCGTGTGGAGGTGCGCGCGTTCCTGAAGTCTGCGAGCGCTCCGACGGCCGTTCGCGCACTCATGGACGATCTGAAAAAACGCCCCACCGTGGCCGTCGTTGGCTATGTGAGCAGCGACTCCGCGTTGCGACGCGCCCAGTGGGAGCTGGCGGAATTTCGCGATGTCATGGCGGGTACCACGCTGCCGGCGTCGGTGGAAGTCCGCCTCCGCCCCGACGCCCGCACCCCGGGCGATGTGCGACGGCTCGCGACACAGCTGACCGCCTCACCCCTCGTGGAGGACGTCCGCTACGGCGACGAATGGATCGACAAGCTCTATCGCCTACGCACGCTGGCCAGCCTCGCGGGGCTCATTCTGGGAGGCACCTTTGCGCTCGTCGCCCTCATCATCAGCGGCGCCACGATTCGCTTGGCCATCCTCGCGCGGGCGCGCGAACTGGAAATCATGCGACTCGTCGGCGCCACGAACGCCTTTGTACGTCTTCCATACGTTTTGGATGGTGCCCTCAAAGGGCTGGTCGGTGGGCTCCTGGCACTCGGCCTGACCGCGATCGTCCACACGGTCCTCTCGCGCGCCGTCTTTCAGCTCACCTTCTTCCGCATCGACCAGATTGCCCTGGGACTGGTCGCTGGGGTGATGATGGGCGCCGGCGCAAGTTGGGTGGCGGTGAGTCGGCAACTTCGACGCGTGTGGCCCGACTGACCGCATCGACCCGAACGGCCAGCAGCCTCCTGCTCGGCCTGTTGCTCAGTGTGGCGTCGACTGCGGACGGGCAGCGCCCGACGTCGGGCGGTGTACGGCCGTCCCAAACACCGACAAAGCCCGCAGCCGCCGCGACCCAGCCCGCTGGCTCGCCAACCACGCCGGCCAAGGGCACCGGCACGCCGGAACAGAATCTGTTGCAGCGGCAAAACGAGCTGAATCAGCTCCGAAAAGAACGCGCCGATCTCGAGTCGCGCATGACGGAGTTGAAAAAGAACGCGCAGTCGCTGCGGGCCGAGGTGGCCAACATTGAGGCGCAGCGGGCCACCACAGCGCGATTGGTGGCGGCGCTCGATCGGCAGCTCGAAACGATCGAAGAAAACATCACGGTCGCGGAAGCCCGCCTGCGGCAAACCGAAGCGGAGCTGACGGAAAAACGCGGGGACCTGCAACAGCGGCTGACCAGTATTTACAAACGCGGCCAACTGTTTGATGCCGAGGTGCTGCTCTCGTCTCAGTCGTTCGCGGCGTTGGTGGCGCGCTACAAATACCTGCATGAGGTCGCGCTGCATGATCGCCGCATGGTGCGCGGCGTCGAAGCCCTGCGCAACCGCATCATCGATCAACGGGCACTGCTGGAACGGTTGCAGCATCAAATCGAGGGCAATCGCCAGGAAAAGGCGCAGGAAGTCCAACGCCTGCGTTCGCTGGAGGCGCAGCGCCAGCGGAGCCTGACCGGTGTGCGAGAAAAGACGGTGCAGACGCAGGAACGGCTTGCGCAGCTCGTGCGCGACGAAGCCCGGGTGGCGAGCGTGATTGCGGCGATCGAAACCGCCCGACGCAAAGCGGCCGCCTCAAGCTCCGCCAAACCCATCGCGTCGACGATACGCACCGCGGATCTGGGCACGCTCGACTGGCCCGTCGATGGTGACATTCTCTATCGATTTGGCAAAGTGGTGAATCCCAACAACACCACAACGCGCTGGAACGGCATTGGCATTGGTGCCGCCGCTGGTACGGCGGTGCGCGCGATTGCCGCCGGCACCGTCGTCCTCGCGGAAAATGTCGGGACCTATGGTCCCACCGTCATTATTCAGCACGGCGGTGGCGACTACTCGGTGTATGGCTCCTTGGCACGCATCGATGTCCAGAAGGGACAGGCCGTGGCCAAGACGCAACGCATCGGCGGTGTCGGCGCGGCGGATCCTGAGCTCCCCCCGCATTTGCACTTTGAAGTCCGTCCCAACGGCCGCGCGGTCGATCCGCTCGAGTGGCTGCGGGCACGGCGCCCCACCTCACGCTGATCGTATCCATGCCCGCTCCGAAGCCTTCGACCCGCAAAGCGGCCGCCCCGAAAGCGCCGCCGATTGACGCCCCCATTCTGGTCGATGCCGGTGACTGGACGCAGGACGTGGCCCCGATGGGCGCGCATGTCTCCATTGCGGGGGGGACCTGGGAGGCCGCGGCCCGGGCGCGTGAGATCAGTGCGACGGGCGCTCAACTGTTCACCAAACAGGCGAACCGGTGGCTCGAACGGGAGATCACCGACGAGGAAGCCACGCGCTTTCGCTCGGCGATGCAGGCCACGCACGTGCGCTGGATCTGTGCCCATGACTCTTACCTCATCAACCTCGCCTCACCCGATCCGGAGCTGCGCGCCCGGTCGATTGAGAGTTTCCGCGCCGAACTGCGGCGGTGTCATGCGCTCGGCCTTGATGCCCTCGTGAGTCATCCTGGCAACTACATGGACGACCGCGACGCGGGCCTCGCGCGCAATGCGTCCGCGATCGGCGAAGCCCTCGCCGCCGAGCCCGGGCCCACTCGCCTGCTCATGGAGCTCACCGCGGGCCAAGGGACCGTGCTGGGGTCCACCTTCGCGGAGATGGCCGATCTCCTCGCCCGCATCCCCGCCGAGTATCACCACCGTCTGGGTGTCTGTCTGGACACGGCGCACATCTGGGCGGCGGGGTACGATCTCGTGCAGGATTACGAGGGCGTCTGGCAGCAGTTTGCGGACCACATTGGCTTTGAGCGACTGGGTTGCCTGCACCTGAATGACTCCAAGGCGGCGCTGGGCTCGCATCTCGACCGCCATGAACTCATTGGCGAAGGGCGGATCGGCGCCGAGGCGTTCCGCCGCATCATGCATGATCCACGACTGGCGCATGTCCCCAAGATTCTTGAGACGCCCAAAGGCGATACGCCCGCCGAGAACGACGGGCGTATGCTCCGGCTGCTGCGGTCGGCCTGAGGCCGGTCAGAACATCAGCTTATACACGACACTCAGGTTCCGGCCGGGGTTGAACGCGTAGCTCTTGATGCGGCTGGTGGCATCACGATACTGCGCATCCAACAGATTGTCGGCGCGCAGCGTGATGGCGTGCACGTAGCGCCCGGCACGGGTGATGATGCGCGAGGCACTGAGATTGAACAACGTGTAGGGATCGGTGGCGATGTCGAGAGCATCGCCGCTGACTCGCGACTGCGCGAAGACGCGCCGCACTTCCACACCCACGGCGGTGCCGCCATCATCGTAGCGGATCGAGCCGCCCAGGCGCCCCGCCGGAATGTACGGGAGCGGCAGCGACAGGCCGCGCAATTCCGCGCGCGTGAGATCGCCCATCAGCCCTCCAACAAAGTGGCGCGGCAGCTTGGTCTCCACCTGCCCTTCGACGCCGTACATCACCGCATCGTTCTGGCGATAGCGCACGAGCGGGACGGGGGCGCCATCCACCTTGCGGATCCCTTCGGCCACCGGACGGATGTAGCCGTCGATAAGGTTGTAGTACGTGCTGAGCTGCGCAAAGGTGTGTGGTGTCTGCGCCCGGAGTCCCGCCTCAAACCCCGTGCTCTGCTCCGGGCGAATATTGGGATTCCCGAGATCAAAGGTGCCCACCGCCGCATGGAATCCGTTCGCGAACAGTTCTTCCACCGTGGGCGCGCGAAATCCGTGCGAGACGTTGGCCGTTAACGACACGTCCGAGGCGACCGGCAGACTGAGTCCCAGAGAGCTCGCAAGGTTGTTGAAGGCGACGGAGGTCGCCGGTCCGAACCGATCCACTGCATCGCCCGGCCGGGTCGTCAGCGTGAAGTGATCGAAGCGCGCCCCGAACTGCAGACTCGGTGCATGGCCATCGGCCGGGCCGCGCGTCAGTGGCAGCTCCTGGTACACAAAGGCCGCGACGTTGTTGTTCTGCGCCCCGGGGGTAAACGCTTCATCACCACTCGGCGTGTAGCCACGGAAGAGTCCCTGCACCCCGACCGATCCCGTGAGCGCCCCCATCTGCGTCTTGGCGGTGATGTTCGCCGTGTGGGTGCTCAAGGAGAAGGTCGTGCCGATGGCTCCATCCGACTCCACCTCGTTGTGCGAGTACTGCTGCGCCGTGGCATCGAGCTTCACCGAATGCAGAAGGCCCTGCCCCACGTCCCACGTCGACTGCAGGGCGACCATTTTGCGATCGCCCTCAATGCGAATGCCGTCGTCCTCCGCGGGATGGGGCAGTCCGTAATTGAAGCCCATCTGCCGATAGACCACCCCGACCGTCCCCTGTTTCCCCACATACCCGGCGCCCAGCGTGAGATTATCGGTACGGCCGCCAGTGTTGGCTTGAATCAGCCCCCCACCAACCCGCATGTCTTGGAAGTTCCGGAAGCCCCCGCGCGCGGTGAGCGCGACGGTCGTGCCGACCGGGACGGTAAGACTCGCGGACATGGTACCGCCGGGCGTCACGGATTCCCCCTGCCCACTCACGGAGCCTGACACGCGTGACGGAATGGTCGTGGGAATGTCGCTGGAAATCACATTCACCACGCCACCCAGCGCATTGTTGCCATACAGCAACGATGCCGGCCCACGAATCACCTCAATCCGCTCGGCGGCGCTGGGATCGACCGCGTTCATATGATCGGCGGACGCCGAGGAGAGATCACCCGTCCGATCACCGTCCTGTAACACAAGGACCCGTTCACCGGTCAGACCACGAATGACCGGCGTGGATGCCAGCGGACCATTGAAACGCGCGGCCATGCCGGGCTCACTGGACAGCGTTTGGCCCAGGCTCGAGCTCACCGTGCGCTGAAGCTCCTTGCCGGAGAGTTGCACGGTCGCCTGCGTTACATCGAGTGGATCGGCGCCCGAGGGGGCGGCCGTCACGTTCACACTCGCGAGTCGCACGGTCGCGACGCGCATGGTCACCGTCAGCCGCACATCCTCGCCCGTTGCGGGTACGGTGACCACCCGATGCTCCGCGGCAAAGCCAATGCGCACCATGTCGAGATGGTACGTTCCCGCGGGGAGTGCCCGCAGAAAAAATTCGCCCCGATCGTCTGTTAACGCGACCCGATGTAAGCTGCTGACGACCACTTGGACGTTCCCGATCGGCTTCCCGGCGGTATCCCGCACGATGCCGATCAGGTTGCGCCCCTGCGGCGCCGTGCGACTCGCTGCCGGGGTCTGGGCCGGGGCCACGGTCGTTAGGCTCGCCACCGCCAGGAGAACGACTGGCACGATCCACCTATGCGCCGTCGAGCGGCGCTCTTTTGTTTCCGACATGTCGTGATGTACTCCCTGCGACGCAAAAGTCTGGCCGGGGACGTTCCCCGGTGTTGGCTGCGCACCGACCATCGGTGCGCCGAATCGATCAGACGGTGCGAGCAGGAGGAGCGCGCGGCGATCCCGGGGCACACTGGCGGGCGGACCGCGCCAGCGAAGCCGTCGCTGGCAGTCGGTGCAGGCCGCGGCGGGCCATGGGGATCGTCCCGGCGGGGGGAACGGTGCCGTTGGGCGCCGTGGCCACGGAGCAGAGCAGACAGTCGTGGGCGTGGACGACCACGCACGAGGACGACGTCTCGGATTCGATGTGCGCAGACGCCGTGCGCTGGTCCAGCCGCCACGCATCCGCGATCGCCGCCACCGAGGGCGCGACGATCTGCAGCAGCGTGAGCAGGGCCAGCAGCCGCAACAGACGCGGCTTGTGCGTCAAACGCATGAACTGGGGACGATGGCGAAAAGCAGCAGGGCCACGGTGGCCCTGAACGGTAGTACCCGTCAACGCGCGGAAGAGTAACGTGGGCCACGGGGCGGCACCACTGGCACGATGGATTCCGCCACAGCGCTTGAGCCAGCCGGACAGATTGACGATCTTCCGTATTCGGTTGCGGTACCGACCGTACAAAAACCGAAATACCCACTGTTTATCCTGCGACCTCCCCCATAAGTAGCTGGTGGTCGCTGTCCTTTTTTGGAGGGGTCGCGACCATGGCGACAACGGTTGAATCGCGTGCCACCGACGTCCGTGAGCGAGTTGACGGCCTTGCCCCGCAGGGGCTCGCCCCCACGGGACGCGTGCACTGGAATCTGGTCGCCCCCGAGCTGGTGGAAGCGGCCGTGCGTCGGCAGGAAGGTGTCCTTGCGGACATGGGACCGTTCGTGGCGGTCACGACCCCGCACACCGGGCGCTCACCGAATGACAAGTTCGTGGTGCGTGAACCGTCGAGTGAAGCGGACATCGACTGGGGGAAGGTGAACCAACCCCTTTCGCCAGAGCACTACGCACTGCTGAAGGGCGATGTCCAGCAGTATCTGAACGGCCTCGGCGAACTGTTCGTGCAGGATCTCTTTTGTGGCGCCGATCCGGCCACGCGGCTGAGTGTGCGCTACATCCTGCCGAATGCGTGGCATGCGAATTTCGTGCGGAACATGTTCATCCGGCCGGAGCTCGAGGCGCTGTCCACCTTTGCGCCGAACTTCACGGTCTATCATGCCCCGGAGTATCAGGCGGATCCGGCCCGGCACGGCACCCGCACGGGGACGTTCATTGTGCTCAACCTCGCCGAGCGCGTCATCCTGATTGGTGGCACGCGCTACGCCGGTGAGCTGAAGAAGGCGATGTTCACCGTGATGAACTACCTGCTGCCGAAGCAGGGCGTGCTCTCCATGCACTGCTCGGCCAACATCGGCGAGCATGGCGACACGGCCCTCTTCTTTGGGCTGTCGGGTACGGGGAAGACGACCCTCTCGGCCGATCCATCGCGCGGTCTGATTGGCGACGACGAGCATGGCTGGTCCCCCGACGGCACCTTCAATTTTGAAGGCGGCTGCTACGCGAAGGTGATCAACCTGTCGGCGGAGAGCGAGCCGGACATCTACGCCACCACGCAGATGTTTGGGACGGTGCTGGAGAACGTGGTGCTGCGCCACCCGAATCGCACGGTGGATTTCGCCGAGCAGTCGATCACGGAGAACACGCGCGCGTCGTATCCGTTGCACTATATCAAGAACCATGTGCCGAGCGGCCGCGGTGGCCACCCGCGCAACGTGGTGTTTCTGACGGCCGATGCCTTTGGCGTGTTGCCGCCGATCGCGAAGCTCACCCCCGAACAGGCGATGTACTATTTCCTGTCCGGTTACACGGCAAAGGTCGCCGGTACGGAACGCGGCGTGACGGAACCGCAGGCCACCTTCAGCGCCTGCTTTGGCGCGGTCTTCTTGGTGTGGCATCCCACGAAGTACGCCACCATGCTGGGCGAGCTGCTGCAACAGCATGACGCCCAGGTCTGGCTGGTGAACACGGGATGGAGCGGTGGGGCGTACGGCACCGGCAAGCGGATGAAGCTCTCCTACACGCGGGCCATGGTGCATGCCCTGCTGAACGGGTCGCTGCAGGAGGCCCCGACGGTCACGCATCCGATCTTCGGCCTGGCGATGCCGACCGACGTGGCTGGCGTGCCGCCTGAAGTGCTGGATCCGCGCCGCACCTGGCAGGACGCGGCGGCGTACGATGCGCAGGCGCAGAAGTTGGCCGCGATGTTCCGCGAGAACATCACCAAGTTTGGCGAGGCGGTCCCGGCCTCGATCCTCGCCGCCGGCCCGCAGGGATAACGCACGACGGGAAACACCGGGCGCGCCCACGGGCCGTCCGGTGTGACCAGCAAGAGAAAACCGCCGGCGCCTCACGATGAGGTGCCGGCGGTTCTCGTTTCTGGAGGGCCGACCGCTGGTGGGTCGACCCGGAACACGCCTCAGTTCACGAGGTGCGTCTTCTCCAAGAAGATCTCGCGGCCCTCGCGCGCCGTCATGTAGATCGCCCCCTTCGGGCCGAAGCCCACCAGCTGCCGGCCGGCCGGGAGCTGCACGCGATGCACGAGCTCACCCTTCCGGTTCACGACGTCGTACACGAGCGGCGCCGCCGGCGGCATGTTCGGCATCATCCCCGCAAACCCGCCCATCGCCCCCCCCCGGTCCCCACCACGACCGCCGCGGCCCGTGGTATCACCTGGCGCCCGCTGCGTGCTGTCACGACCGCCGCGCCCCGCAAAACCGCCCGGGGCACCACCAGGCGCACCCGGCGCACCCGGAGCGCCTCCGCCCGGTGGTCCACCCATGCCACCGCGTCCACCGCCCCCCATCATCATCTGCTGCGCCAATTGCGCGGAGAGGTTGGAGGTCGACGGCAGAATCCAGAGGTTGCCGTCATAGTCGGCAATGCTCGAGCCCGCGCGCACCGGCGGATAGTAGTCGGGGAGCTTGTCGGCACCGATGACATCGAAGTTCATCCGGAATGCACCACCGGTGGCACCGCCGGCCGCCGCCGCCCGATCAGAAATCTGCTTGGTCAGCGTCTTCAACGAGTCGACCATCTTGGTCTTCTCCTCGTCGCTGATCCGCTTCCAGTCGAAGGGCAACCGCGGCGTCGCCTCGTGCTTGCCATCGACGGTATAGAAGTCCACGTGATAGTCAAGCACGCGGACGACGGCGACGGTGCCGTCGCTCATGAGCACCCAATCATCACCTTGCGGCAGCGGATTGATCTTGGAGGTGAAGCGCACGCTCCCATCTTCGCCGCGCGTGGTGGCCGTTTCGTTCTTGGGCACCTTCACCCACGCGACGCTATCGGCCTTCCGCGTATCGAAATTGACGCGGACAATCGGCACAGAATCCGGCTGGTTCTGGGGATTGAAGCCGCGGCCACCGGGGCCGCCCTGCTGGCCGCCGGGCTGGCCTCCTCGTCCACCCATATCCCCACCGAAACCACCGAAGCCGCCCATGTCGCCACCGCGGCCCGGCTGTCCGCCCTGATTGCCACGCCCTTGCTGCCCCTGCTGGCCGCCAGGCTGGCCACCGCGTCCGCCGCCGCCACGGTCCATGCCAGAACCAAACATGGCAGCCATGCCACCACCGCCGCCGGCATTCCCCTGCCGATACACCAACTGCCCCTTCGAGTCGAAGGCGTGCGAGCCCAGGTTCACATTGGACAGCGTGTTGATGTCGTTGGGACGCGGCGACGCCATGATGCGCGCCACTTTCCCCTGCGGGTTGAGGATCAACATCGCCATGGTGTTGGGATCCACGAGAATCGTGGAATCGCCAACGTACGGCAGCAGCCCGGCAGGGCGCTGGCCGTAGGGCAACGGGGCGCCAGGCGCCGTGTCCGCAATCACCCGCATGGTCTTGAGCGATCCATCAAACTGGATCACTTGGCGGCGCTGATTGTCATTCACATACACGCCCCCATCGGGGAGGCCACGGACCGACGACACCGCGCCGAGTGACTTCGGTGAACGCCCGTCCACCGGCGCCACCTGCTTGAGCGGGACCTTGGCCGCCGTGCTGGCGGAGTCCTGCGCCCACAGAGGGGACGCCAGCGTGCCGCCAGCGCCGAGCGCCGCACCGGCGCTCAGGCATCCGACTCGAACAATTCGCGATATCTGCTGCATGGGATAATCCCGAAAGAGACGAGAAACGAGGAGCTCAGGGACCCGCGACGGGTGATCGATCTGCATCCGCTTATCGCCCACGTCCGCCACCACCAAAGCCACCACCACCGCCACCACCACCACCAAAGCCACCGCCACCCATCCCGCCGCCAAAGCCGCCACCACCGGCCGTGCCAGAGCGAATGCCGAGGAGCGTGCGCTTATCCAGGAAGCCGGCCAACTGCGTCGGGAGCATGCGGAACTGCACGTTGGTGACGAGGCTCCGCAGATCCGGGGCCAGCTTGATCAGCAGATCCACCGTCTGTTCGCGGGCCCGGCGGTACTTATCGTACGCCGCGTCGCGGTCATAGTGATCCGGCAGCTCCGACAAGAACTTGGCCACCGGCGTCCAGATCGAATCGGACTTGATCACGTACGCATAGTTGAGCGTGGCGAGGCTGTCGGCCTGGCGGCGCGTCAGCTTGAGCGAATCTGCCTGCTGCAGCAGCTGCTGCATCGGATTGATGATCCCCACGTTCGCCGTGCCACGGAGCTGCTGCAACGAGGGCTTGTTTCCGGGACGCGTGCGCCCACGATCCAGCTGCTGCAACAACTGTTCCTGTTCACGCGTCGGGCCCAGGTCGTAGCGCAGCAGCGCGGTGATGGCGACCGGCGTGCGCATCGCGTTCTGCGACGGCCGCGTCGAACCAAAGCGCTGGTTAACGTCGTACTTGAACGTGCCGGTGTTCGGATCGAAGCCGCGCACGTAGAGGAGCTGCTGGTCCGGCTGGATCGCCATCCCCCAGCCCTTCAGATTGGCATCGCCATTGATGAGGCGATCCAGGCCGCCCAGCGGATTGGTAATCTGGAAGGACAGGTTCGCGCGCTGCGGCAAGCCGATGCGCAACGAGTTGATCGACAGGCTGAGATTCCCGCTCATCGTCCATGGCCCGCGGCAGGAGTTCCGACCGGCAAGCGTTCCCAGCTGCGACCGCAGACAGTCCGAGGCTTCCTTCGTGCCATTGGTGAGCAACGACTGGATGCCTGCCGCCACCGCAGCATCCCCACCCTTCGACGGATCGAAGATGAAGGCGCGGTCATTACCATAGCTGTCGCCGTTCACGTCGCCATTCACGAGCGGCGTGTACAGCACCCCGGAGCGGAAGCCACCCGACCAGGAGATGCGCATCACGTTGACGATGTTGTACGTGAGCTGGTACTGAATCTGATGGCGCGAGAAGTTCTGCCCCGGCGACCACTCCTTCGAGCGCGGATCACCAACCGTGCTGTTGAAGCCAAGGAACTGTTCGCGCACATCGGCGAGCACATACGACAGGTTCCAGGTGAAGGCGGAGCTGAACTGCACCGGGCGCAGGCTGAAGGTCAGCTGCTTGCTCTCCGACTCCACATCCGAACGTTGTTCGCTCACGCGACCATAGGCTTCCACCAACCGGGAGCCGCGCCACGCAATCGCCCCCGTCGTCGGAACGATGGAGGTCGTGGGGACGTAGATCGGGCGATTCCCTTCGTTTGCCAGGGCGAACCGCTGAATGCCGGGGAAGTTGATGTCGATGGTGCCGGGCTGGAACTGGTTCCGCGACCAGGTCGCGTCAACGGTCGCCTGGAAGCGGTTGTTCAGAATCGCACCACTCCACTGCAGGTTCGACCGCATGGAGCGCTGCGCGAGATAATCCGGGCTGAACAGCGTGACGTTCGGCGCGCTGTTGGCGAAGACTGTCCCCGCGGAACCATCGGCGCACACCGTCGGGATGCTCCCCACATCGGCGGCATAATTGGACCAGTTGGGAATCGGCGCCGCCCCACCCAAGCAGGTCAGCGACTGCAAGCCGGTGGGCAAGCCGGTGTTATCCACCGCGCCCTGCACCAGTTGGAGCCCCGGCGTGTTCTGGAAGACACCGAAGCCACCGCGCACCACGGCGCGCGGCGCGCGCACCATCCCCGGCACCAGCGTCAACTGATCCGCCTGCCCGTAGGTCCAGGAGAAGCCGATACGCGGGCTGACGTACAGCCGGTTCGGGACAAAAGCATTGTCCCGATTGAAGCCCGCGAGCACCGCCGGGTTCGCCTGTGGCGTCGCCGTGTAATGATTGCCGTCCATCCGCACGCCGTACTGGATCTGCACGTCGTTCGTCGGACGCCAGGCATCGCCGAGCGACAGCGCGCCGACCACCTGACTGCCCGTGCGCCGACGCGGCGACAGCTGCCGGCTGAACGACGCCGGGATCCGGTTCTCCAGATCCGCGAGCGAGTTGTAGCTGAACGATCCCAGCTGGTTCTGCGTGAAATCCTGCCAGTAGCCGTCCTGCCGCAGCTCCGAGGTGAACTTCACGCGATGCCGGTTGTCGGCACTGAACCACGAGAGGGTGTTGTTTCCCGCGAGCGAGGTGTTGGCGCCCGCCGTATTCAGATTCGTGCTCCCCGCGAAGGAGAGCGTGCGCACGGAGGCCGATCCATCGGCCAGCGCGGAGTTCACACGCACCGTGCCGCTGGGGAGACTCACATACGGGTCGGCGGAGTTGTTCGACACCGAATACCCCAGCGTGGTTTCGGAGAAGAGCCCAAAGAGCCCCACTTGCCCGCTGTGCCGCAGCTGGCCGCTGCCGCTGTACGACAACCGCGTCCCATCGCGCGACGGCGTGAACAGCGCCGTCTGGCCATTGCCGGTCGGCGCCGTCTGGCTCACGTTCCCCGAGAGCGTCACCGTATAGGTGCTCCCCCGCGTGGAATTCTGCGGCACAAAATCAAAGCTCCCCAACCCGGAGAGGCGGTCGTTCACGCGCTGGTTGGTGTAGCCCGCGTAGTCGTACGGGATCTTCTGGCTGTTGAGGATACGCAGCAGGCGCGCCACAGAATCGGGGGCGACGCCCACCGTCTGGAAGCCCAACGCATCACTGTTGAGCAGCGTCTGCAGATCCTGCATGCGCCGATCATACTGGAACGACGTGTTGTAGAAGGCCTTGTCCGGCGAGAAGGGGCCCGACGCCGATCCACCGAGCGACAAATTGGTGTACTGCTGTGCCGTCGCCTGCCCCGCCTTGTCGACCCACTGCATCGGCGGTGCCACGAAGTTCGCGCTCAGATTCCGCGTCCGGAAATTGGAACCGGAGCGCGTGCGCACCTGCAACTGCCCCCCCGAGAAGCCGCCGCGGGAGACATCGTACGGCGAGGTGGAGAGCGACGTGCTCACCTGCGCATCACGCGGCACATTCGAATCGCCAAAGTTCAGGCCGTTGAGCTGCGTGTTGTTCTGGTCACCGCCCAGCCCAAAGACGGAGAACTGATCGGCCCCGCCATCGGCCCCCAACAACAGCTGGACCCCAGGAATCGACGACGCCATCGCCGCGAGATCCCCCATCTGTTCCGCCGAGAGGAAGCCCGGGTCGTTCCCCAGCGCCTTCTCGCTGCCGCTCACGTCCGAGACGGTATCGCTGCGCGACGCCGCCGCGCGCTCGGTCACCTGAATCGCGTCGAGCGTCACGGTGGCGGCGCTCATGCGCGCGTCGGCGATCAGGATTTCCTGATCGGCTGTCCGCAGCACCTGATACCGGCGCGGCGTGAAGCCCAGCGACGTAAAGGTGACCCAGTAGTTGCCTTCGGCCCCGGGAAACGAAATGGTATAGCGGCCATTCTTGTCGGTGCGGGCGGTCCGGCTGACGTTGCCACTCAGGGTGGTCGCTGTCACCAGCACATTTTGCACCGCCAGCGAATCCGGACCGGTCACCCGGCCGCGGATGATATCCACAGCCTGGGCCTGGGCCGTCATGGCCCCCACCAGCAGCAGACCGCACATCGCCGCAAGGCGGCGCAGAATCAGACGAATAGTCACGTAAGACGGAGACGAGGAACCTGCTCGAGCCTACAGGGGTGCCCGGTATGCCGGAAACCACTCCGGACTGAACGGGAACCGCCACCCAACCGTGCCCGACTGGGCCTGATTGGCAACGGAATGCTTGGATAACGCGGATTCCGCTGGTTCCGTTGACGGAGGGGGGTGGTACTTTCTCCGGCATGGACATTCTCCGCGACCCAATCTGGAACAACGTCCGGCTGGACCCCCTCGCGCTGGCCCTCATGGACACCCCCGTGGTCCAGCGGCTGCGCTACGTCCGCCAGCTTGGGCTGGCCTTCCTGGTCTACCCCGGCGCCACGCACTCCCGCTTCGAGCACGCCGTCGGCGCCTACCATCTGGCCGGGATGGCCATCCGCCTCCTGGAGGACCAGGGCGCGCCCCCCACGGCGCCGCGCGACACCGCCATCGTCCGCGCGGCCGCCCTCCTCCACGACGTGGGACATTACCCGTTCTCCCATGCCCTCGAGGAAATCGGGGTCACCCACCACGAAGAAGTCGCGCGTCCGCTCCTCCTCGACGGCCCCATCGCCGAGGTCCTGACGCGCACCCTGGGGCCAACAGCGCCCGCGGAGGTCTTCGCCCTGATCACTGGTAGCAGTGACGCCCCCCTGCAGGGGCTGATTTCGGGCTCCATTGATCTCGACAAGATCGAATATCTGAAACGCGACGCCACCATGTGCGGCGTCCCCTACGGCGAGATCGACGTCGACCGGCTCCTCAATTCGCTGGTCCTCCTCACCCACCCCGATACAGGCCATGAGGTGATTGGGGTCCACGAAAAGGGGCTCTCCGCTTTGGAGTCGTTGCTGTTTGCGAAGTACCAGATGTACCGGAACGTGTACTGGCACCATGCCGTCCGAAGCGCCACGGCGATGTACAAGCGCATGGTCGCCGTCATTCTCGACGCCGGACTCCTCACCCCGGCGGCCGTGGCCCGGTGCACGGATGAAGAGCTGCTGGTGCGCGTCGACACCCCGGCCCTTCCGGCCGAGGCCCGCGCACTCCTCGCCGGCCTCCGGCAACGGCATTTGCATAAACGGGCCTACGAATGCCCGGCCGCCACGCTCGGCGACGAGGTGGGCGAATGGATCGCCTCAGATTACGACCTCACCCGGCGGGTGGAGAACGCCCTCGCCGCGGAACTGGGCTACGCCCCCGGCGCGATCCTGTTGGACTACCCGGCCAAGACGCAGATGCTGGGGCTCGATCTCCCCGTCCGCCGTCGCGACGGCCGGGTGGAGTGGCTCACCGCCGCCGGGTGGGAGGGGGCGATCCACCTCCCCCGGTTGAGCGACGAGTTCTATCGGAGCGCCCGACGGCTTCGGGTCTTCACCAGTGACCGGGCCGCCATTCCGGCGGAGCGGGTGCTCGCGGCGCTGCGGCAGGACGCCGCCACCGTCCGGGAGCGTCTCGACCGCGGCCTGGCGTTACTGGCCTGACGGGGGGCTCGCCGGAGGGGTCAACGGGCCGGCCGACGACGCGCGATGGGCCTCGGCGAGCGCACGGCCGATCCCGCGGTAGAAGGCGGCATCGAGCGGCTTCTCGTCCTGGTCCAGCGACAGGGCGCACCGCTCGAGCGCGTAGAACAGGTTCCCGAGATACAGGCGAGCGACCGCGCCGACCGGATCGTCCCCACTGGCCTGCGTCACCCCCGCCCCGGGGTGTGGCTCATCCATGGGTCGCCGCGGGGTGCTCGCCGGTGGTGCCGGTGGGCATCCGGTGCACCGATACGACGTGGACGACGATCGCCGTGATGTTGTCGAGCCCACCGCGACGATTGGCCTCGGTGATCAGCGCATCGACCATCCGCCCAGGCGTCCCGCGCGTCTCCATGATCTTCCGGAGCTGGCCATCCTCAAGCATCCCGGAGAGCCCGTCGGAGCAGAGCAAGTAGAGATCGCCGTCCTCCAAGGGCCCTTCGAACAGGTCGGGTTCCACCGCCGCGTTGGCGCCCACACAGCGCACGATCACGTTGCTGTAGGGGTGGTAGCGGGCCTGTTCGGGGGTCAGAAACCCCGCATCGACCTGCTCCTGCACATAGGAGTGGTCCTTGGTGATCTGCCGGAATTCCCCGCGCCGATAGCGATAGACGCGGGAATCGCCGATATGCCCAATCACCCAGCGCCCCTGTCCGATCCACAGACAGGTCGCGGTCGTCCCCATCCCCTTCTTGTCGGTCTCGACCTTGGCGTGGGCGTAAATCGCGGCGTTCGCCATCCGGAGGGCATCGCCCATCCGCGTGGGGGACGACGGGGCATCGACATCGTCGCCGCCGTCGAGCGCCTGCGCCACCAATTCCACCGCCATCGCGCTCGCCACTTCGCCGGCGGCATGGCCCCCCATTCCATCGGCCACGATGAACAGCCCGCGGTGCGCATCGGCATCCGCAAAGAGGCTGTCCTCGTTGTGCGTCCGGACGCGCCCGATGTCGGTGCCAGCGGCGACGGTCAGTTGCACCGAAGGCGGGGGATCTGAGAAAAGACGGCCATAGCGTGGAGGTCGAAGCTACCCGCCGGTCACGGCGGTTGGCAAGCTGGGTTCAGGATTCGGCGCGGGTCGCCGAAGGGGCCACGACGCCGTCGGCACCGCCGTCGGAGGCGCCGTTGGAGGCGCCCACCTGCAACCGGAAGAGCCGATCGTAGAGGCCACCGGCCGCCCGGAGCGTCTGATGCGTGCCTCGCTCCAGGACCATGCCATGGTGGAGCACCAGAATCTCGTCGGCACCCATAATGGTGCTGAGTCGGTGGGCGATGGCGATGGTGGTGCGTCCCTGCATGAGCGCCGCCACCGCCGCCTGAATGTCGGCCTCGATCTCCGAATCGACGGCGCTGGTGGCCTCATCAAGGACCAGTAACGCCGGATCCGCCGCCACCGCCCGCGCGAAGGCCAGCAGCTGCCGCTCCCCCACACTCACACTGGCGCCGCGCTCGCCCAACCGGTGATGCCACCCCTCCGGCAACCGCGCAATCACACGGTCCGCCCCCACCCGTTCGGCCGCACGCGCCAGCGCCGCGTCGTCCAGTGGCGCCCCGAGCCGAATGTTATCGGCGACGTCCCCGGCGAAGAGGAAGATGTCCTGCTGCACATACCCCATGACCGCGCGCAGCACGTCAACGGGGATGGTGCGGAGATCCTGGCCATTCAGCAGGATGCGGCCGCGCTGCGGTTCATAGAAGCGCAGCAACAGGTTCACGATGGTCGTCTTGCCGGCGCCGGTATGCCCCACGAGCGCCACGGTCTGCCCTGGTCGCACCGCGAACGACACATCCCGCAGGATCCACGCCGGGGCCGCCGCCTCGTCGTCCGCGGTGGGTGCTGCACCGGCGGGCCTCCCGGGGGCGGGTGCCTCTCCATAATGGAACCAGACGCCGTCGAAGGTGATCGTCACCCCCGCCGCGCGCAGCGCCGCCACCTGGTCGGCGCGATCGGGCGTTGGCTGCCCACCCGGCGCCTCAGGCGTGTCAAGCAGCCCAAAAATCCGTTCCGAGGAGGCCATCGCCTGCTGCAGGATGTTGTACTTCTCCGATAGATCCTGCAGCGGCTGAAAAAAGCGACGGACCAGTTGCAGGAAGGCCGCGACGGTGCCCACGGTGAGCGCACCGCTCCCCACCCGCACCCCGCTCGCGACCAGCAAACTCGCCAGCGCCACCGTCGTCAGCAGCTCAATGACGGGGAAGTACAGCGCGTAGACGGTAATCGAACGCAGATGCGCCTCGAGATGCGCCGCGTTCAGCCGGTCAAAGCGCGCCAGCTCACCCGCCCCCTGCCCAAAGAGCTGCACAATGCGCAGCCCCGTGAGCCGCTCCTGCAGAAAGGCATTGAGCTGGGCAATACGCGTCCGGATGTCGCGATAGGCCACGCGCACCCGGGACTGAAAGAGCCGCGAGGCCACCACCACCGCGGGGATCACCACGAAGGCGGCCAACGCCAAGCGCCAGTCAATCGTCAGCATCACCACGCTGATCGCGAGGAGCGTACAGAGGTCGCCGAGCCCGGAGACCACCCCCGAGGTGAACAGCTCATTCAGCGCTTCCACGTCGCTGGTGAGGCGCGTCACCAACCGCCCCACCGGCGTCCGATCGAAAAAGGTGATCGGGAGGCGCTGCACATGCACGAACAGCTCGGCGCGCAAATCGCGCATCACCCGCTGCCCCAGCAGGCTCGTTGCGACCGTTTCGCCGTACGCGGCCCCGAATTGCAGCACGAGGAGTCCCACAAAGGCCAGCGCCACCTCCCCAATCAGGGTGACATCGCGGGCGGGGAGCGCCCGATCGATCACCCACCGGGTCAGGAGCGGGCCAGCCAGCTGCATGGCCGCGTCGACAGCAATGAAGGCGAGCGCCAGCGTCATCAGCCGCCGGTAGGGGCGGACGTACCGCAAGAGCCGCCGAACGAGGCGCGCGTCCAGCGCTGCGCCCGTCGCGTCGTCGTCGGGAGTCCCGGAAGTGGTCGCCGTGGCCGCCATGTGATGGGGAATCTAGTGGCGGGGGTAGGTACTTTTCACGGCATGAAGGATTGCATCAGTATCCGCGGCGCCCGCCAGCACAACCTCCAGGGGATCGACCTGGATATTCCCCGCCAAGCCATCACCGTCGTGACCGGTGTGTCGGGCTCGGGGAAATCGTCCCTCGCCTTCGATACGATTTACGCGGAAGGACAGCGTCGGTACGTGGAGTCGCTCTCGGCCTACGCACGGCAGTTTCTGGAGCGGATGGAGAAGCCGCTGGTCGATCGCATCGATGGGCTCTCTCCGGCGGTGGCGATCGAGCAGTCGAACCCGACACGCACCTCCCGCTCCACCGTGGGGACCGCCACGGAGATCTACGACTATTTGCGGCTGCTCTGGGCCCGGATTGGGCGCAGCTATTGCCGCGTCTGTGATCGGGAGCTGCGCCCCGACACGGTGCAGTCCGTCACCGATGTGATCATGGCACTGCCGCCGGGGACGCGACTCGCGGTCGCCTGCCCGCTCATCCGGTCGGCGGAAGTGACGCATGCGGTGATCGTCGAGAACCTGCGGGCGCGCGGGTTCGTACGGATCGCCATCGGTGACCGGCTGCTGCATCTCGATGACGTGATGGACGGCACCGATCTCGCCGCCGCTGATGGTGTGGCGATCGTGGTGGACCGGTTGCAGGTGGACCCCGCGACCCACGGGCGCATCGCCGAAGCGGTGCAGACCGCTTTCCAAGAAGGGGACGGCGACGTTTGGCTGCTCTTTCCCTCGCCGGTGCTGCTGCCGCCGGCGGTGGCGGCACAGGTGCGGGGCGCCGGTGTGGCGGACACGTCGGTCACCGTCTCGCGACTCGCGTTCACCGAGCGCTTCGAATGTCCCGACGACGGCACGCGCGCCCCGCAGCCGACGCCGCAGCTGTTTTCCTTCAACAATCCGCGTGGCGCCTGCCCCAGCTGCAATGGCTTTGGCGCCACGCTCACCTACGACGAATCGCTGATCGTTCCGAACCGCGACCGGTCGGTGCGCGATGGCGCGATCGATCCGTGGACGGCCCCGCGCTACGAGAAGCAGCGCCGCATGGTGGTGGAATTCGCCCGATCGCTCGGCGTCTCCCCCGATGCGCCCTGGTCGTCGCTCCCTGAGGCGGCTCGACATCAGCTGCTGCACGCGAAGACGCGGGCCTACACGGGGATGTTCCCCTTCCTTGAAGCGCTTGAGGAAAAGAAGTACAAGCAATACATCCGCGTCTTTCTGCGGAAATACCAGCGGGCGCTCCCCTGTGGATCCTGTGGGGGCAGCAAGCTGCAGCCGGAGGCCTTGCAGGTGCGCGTCGCCGATCGCACGATCGCCGAGGTGAGTCAGCTGTCGGTCGGGGCGTTGCGGCAGTGGCTGGAGACGTTGGAGGTGGCGGCGCTTGATCGGCAGGTGGCGGATACGGTGCTGCGTGAGGCACGGTCGCGGACCCGCTTCCTCGATGACGTCGGGCTGACCTATCTCACCCTCGATCGCGCGACGCGGACGCTCTCCGGCGGCGAAGCGCAGCGTATCACCTTGGCGAACGCGCTCGGCGCCGCGCTGGTGGATGCGACGTACGTGCTGGATGAGCCGAGCATTGGACTGCACCCGCGGGATCTGAGTCGCTTGTTGACGTTGCTGACGGCGCTGCGCGATGGCGGCAACACCGTGATCATGGTGGAGCACGATCTCGATGCGATGCGTGTGGCCGACTACATGGTCGAGCTGGGGCCTGGTGCCGGCGAGCATGGTGGTCGCGTGGTCTTCGCGGGCCCCATGGCGGAGGCGGCGGCGAGTCCGCTGACCGGGCAGTATCTCACCGGTGGGCGCACCATTGCGCTACCGAAATCGCGCCGTGCGTTGGGGCCGCGCTGGATTGATCTGCGGGGGGCCTCGGCGCACAACGTCTTCAACGTGGATGTGCGCATTCCGATTGGCGCGATGACCGTGATCACCGGCGTGTCGGGGTCGGGGAAGAGCACGCTCGTGCATGACATTCTCTTCCGTGCGATTGAGTCGCGGATTCACGGCGAGCATTCCGCGAAGGAACATCTCGGGGAGACGGTGGGGACCTTCACGTCGCTCACCGGCGATGACGCCTTCGATGATGTCGTGCTGGTGGATCAGAGCCCCATTGGGAAATCACCGCGATCGAATCCGGTGACGTATGTGAAGGCGTATGATGAAATCCGGCGGCTCTTCAGTGAGACGCCGCTCGCGCGAACGCGCGGCTATGGCCCGGGGCATTTTTCGTTCAACGTCGCGGGTGGCCGGTGTGAGACGTGCGAAGGGGCGGGCGCGTTGGAGGTGGAGATGGTCTTCATGGCGGACGTCTTTGTCCCCTGTGAAGCGTGCGGCGGGAAGCGGTTCCGGCCGGATGTGCTCGAGGTGCGGGTGCGGAACCGGTCGATTGCCGATGTCCTCAACCTGACGGTGGACGAGGCGATCACCTTTTTCCCGCGCGAGGACAAGCTGGCGCAGGCGCTCTGGCATGTGCAGCAGGTGGGGCTGGGGTATCTGCGGCTGGGGCAGCCGGCCACGACGTTGTCGGGGGGCGAGGCCCAGCGGCTCAAGATCGCACGGGAGCTGGCCGTGACGGCGAAGGGGGCGGCGCGGAAGCTCTATTTGATGGACGAGCCCACGACCGGGCTCCATCTGGAGGATATCCGGCGGTTGGCGACGGTCTTTGAGCGGCTGCTGGATCAGGGGCACACGGTGCTGCTGATTGAGCACAACCTGGATGTGATCAAGCTGGCCGACTGGGTGGTGGATTTGGGCCCTGAGGGGGGGAGCGGCGGCGGGCGCGTGGTGGCGGCGGGGCGTCCAGAGGCGGTGGCGGCGGTGCCTGGGAGCCACACGGGGCGCTGGCTCCGGACCGTGCTCCCGGGAATGCAGGACGGCGCGTAAGGGAACCCCATGCGAGTGGCGTCCGCCGCTTGACTTGTCCGGCGAGTCCGACGATTCTTAGAGGCTGGCCCTGATATTCCCGGATAGCTCAGGTGGTAGAGCAGGTGACTGTTAATCACCCTGTCGGGGGTTCGAGTCCCTCTCCGGGAGCTGGTAAGACATTCTGAACACGCGAAGGCCCCGGCGGATGACGCCGGGGCCTTTGTTGTTAATGGTGGCACAGCACTCAGTGCATCGCCGGGCCAACTGCGGCACCAAACCCAAAGGGGGCGGCGAGCCCGAAACGCACCCCGTTCCGGCGCACATCGAGCCAGAGCCCTGGCGAGACACCGTGGACCCGCAGGATGCCGGGATACACGTTCAGCGTCACGAGTCCATTGCGGCTCGGATTGTGGACCAGGGACATCAAGAGGGACCCGCGGCGGTCGTAAAACAGGCCGGCCCGAAAGCCCAGTCGGACCGTGCGGGTGTCCGTCGCTTGGTCCGTGACCGCGACGACGTCGGCCCCCTGCCCAATGCCGACGGAAATCCCTCGCGCCTGTTCGTCGACATGGGTCACGCCCGCGAGATACGTCACGCCCGTCATCGCAAAGGCGCGCCATCGCTCCGTGCGCGGGAGTGGAATGGAGAAGACGAACGATTGACTCGCGTTTTCCATCGTGCCGGTCGGCAGGCCAATCATTGGCTGCCCTGTCCAGTTCGTCAGCCGAACCCGTCCGCTCAACGCCCGCTGCACGCGATCGGAGCGAAAGAGTGCGATCCCGGCCCAGTCAAAAAGGAGCAGGTCCGCGAGGGGATCCACGGCCCAGTATTGCGGACGCTCCACGACTTCATTCAGCACATGGCCCGCCATGACGGTGGTGGCCGCCAGGATGCTCGGCATGGGATAGCCATGGCGGATAAACCATTCTTCAAGACGCACGGACACCATCCCGTTGCCAATCAAATGGTCCGTGTAGTTGGGGAGCCACTGCCCCCCTTCCGCGGCGGACAGTGGGAGCAACTCATTGCGGACGGCACGCGGCCACCCGTAGCGTTCGAATGCCCCGCGCGCGTGACCGATATTGTGCAACAGGTTTCGCCACGACGCCGCCCACGGTTGCTTGGACAGCCGCTGGTCTGACGACTGGATGATGAGGTCGTTGAAGCCCTCGTTGAGCAGGTGCGATAGCGGATTGAATTGCGATTCCGATCCCCACGCGAGACCCGTGTAGAAGCGTGACCCACGTGGTGGCGTGCCGACCTTCGCGGATCGACGCGCCACGGCGGCCGAATCGACCGCGGCGACCGGCAGCGGAACCTGTTGGGCGGTTGCGATGGCTGGCGTCAGCAGGTGGGCCAGTCCGAATGCGCAGACTCCACTCGCGACAGTGCGTACGTTCATGGTGAGAACATATCGGCCTCGCCTCCTCGTGTCTGCTGGACTTCGTCCG
The DNA here is from genome assembly GCA_037134115.1 of Gemmatimonadaceae bacterium. Taxonomy (GTDB): domain Bacteria; phylum Gemmatimonadota; class Gemmatimonadetes; order Gemmatimonadales; family Gemmatimonadaceae; genus Gemmatimonas. Next base: position 24,890 of record JBAXMW010000014.1, read on the forward strand.
GCGTCGGTAATAGCCTCCACCAGCCCCGCCCCTTTCCCTCACCGGTGACTCCGTATGACCCTCAAAACCGCCCCCGATTACCAGGACGCCGATCTTGTCCTGCGTCTGTACGAAATGCGCCGCGAAACGGTCATGCGCGAGGCCCGCAAGTCACTCATCGCTGGCTGGGTCCCGACCACGCTTGAGGAATGCATCGCCGTGACGGCGGGCGACCATCCACTCAACGCGGCCTTCCGCCAGTGCTCCACCTACTGGGAAATGGCCTATGGCCTGGTGAAGCATGGCATCGTGCATGGCGACTACATGATGGAGACCAACGGCGAAGGGCTGCTCATCTACTCGCGCGTGGAACCATGGCTCGCGCAGCTCCGGGAGAAGACCGGCCCGTTCGCGTTCGCCAACGCAGAGTGGGTCGCCACCCACTGCGAGCGCGGCAAGATGGTCGCGGCGCGCTTCCGCGCGCGGCAGCAGGCCGCGATGGCGAAGGCCTCCTAAGTCGCGGCATTCGGGGGGACGCGGTGGCCGGCCACTGCGTGGATCGCCGCACATCCTGCGAGCAATGAGCGCTTTGCGGCACGCGGAGCATAGCCCCATTCCAAATCCGAGGTCCACAGTACTTGAGTAGGGTCAAAGTTCCATTGGCGGCCCTAGATCCGTTCTGTGAGTACCTAGGGAGGTCGCAGCATCTGGGATGCATTCGCTACCCAGTTTCTCGGTATTGACAGCCCCCCCCCTCAGCAGCATGATTGTCGCGCACCGTGACGCCTAGAACTCTCCGGTGTGGGATCACATGATCATCGTGAATCTCGAATACCAACCTTGCTCTGAGGAGTTCTGCAATGAAAAGTCGTCTCAAAGTGTTAGCTGTGCTTGTTGCGGCCACGGCATTCGGCTTCGCCCTCCCAATTTCACGAGCCGAGGCAACCAATGGATCGATGGCGGACGAACTGAAATTCGTCTGCCTTCACCATCCCGCAGATCCGGAGGTCTGTGCCCCCACGTGGATGCATACGTGCTGGTGCAATGTTGGAGGCAGCGGCGAATAAGTCGACATTGGGAGCGCCGGGATTCCGGCGCTCCCAGTTTACACCAAAAGAAAGCAGGAGACTTAAGTGAATATTTCGGCCAGTAGCGCTCATCGCTTCTTGCGCTTTGGATTTCTTGCCTCATGGACGCTTGCGTGTGGCTCCCGGAGTGAACGCTCGGAGATGCAGCCTGAGGGCCCGCTCGGTGTTAAGGTCGTGGATTCGGTACGCCTCGCCGAAAATGATTCGGTGACCTTAGCCCGCCCTGCTGGCTTGGTAATTACGGCGGATGCCATCTACGTGACCGATAACGCCACCAAGCAGGTCAGCGAATTCGGACGCGACGGTCACCTCATTCGGCACTTTGGTCGTCGCGGCAAAGGACCAGGCGAATTCGAGTCGGTCGGTGCAATCGTAGTGGTCAACGACTCCCTGCTGGCCATCAAGAACCTCGCCAGCGCCTCAATCGACCTCTTTGATCGAAAGACCGCGCGATTCTTACGGCGCGTGCGGGTGCCGTCACGTCTCTACGACCTCGTGGCCGACAATGGGCACATCTCAGGCGGTGCTATCACCGCTGATGGTCGGTCGTCGGTGTTCTCCTTTGCCGCGGGCGACTCATCCGGTGCGTTCACTGGCATTGTCCCATCGATCTATCAAGAGTATCCGATCTTGGTCGGACCCTTTGGCACAGTCACACACGACCGGCGAGGCGGATTGCTCGTCGAGGCCTTTGAAGCCAGCAACTTTCTGTTCTTTACGGTGGCCTCGGCCTCGGCAGACAGTATCAATCTCCCAATACTACGGAGAAAAGGGGCGCAAACCGCTCTGTTACGGAAGGTAGCAGTGGACACGGCCCGCGGGAAAGAGGCGCTGTTCGGCAGTTCCATTCCCATGCACGTCCGCATTCTCAATGACTCCATCGTGGCACTGGTACATTCGGACGTAACGTTGGACCGAAACCTATTTCGTGGTCGGTACTTTCTCAGCCTGCTCGACATTCGGCGCTACCGTGTGTGCCTCGACATACCGCTTACGCTTCCAACAGATCCTCTTCCACGGATACAGATCGTCGGCGACACTGTGTTTGCATTAGTGCAACATGTGTCAAACGACCGATATGACGGGACATATCTGGTCCGGTATTCCATCGACCAAAGCGTTTGCCCTTGGAACCATGTTCAGAAGATTTAATGCTCCACCCTGGACCGGTGTCGTCTTTGCATGCATTTGCTGTGCGGTAACTGGCATGCTCTTGCGCATCCGATTCAACGACGGCCATAGGCGATCGGTTGACGAACTGGTCCAGTCCACGGTGCAAAGCGTCAACGCAGACACTTTAGTCGTTCTCATGTACGACCCGACTGACCTCTTCTCGTGTGGAGAAGCTATAGGTAGCTGGAAAGCGCGTGCATCCGACGACCGTCTATCAGTGCGGCTGGTTCTGTTGCGGAATCCCTCTCCAACGGAAAGGCGTCAATTGCTGGCGATGAAACTACGGCCAGACTCCATCGTTCTTAACAATGAACGCAGCGTACAATCAACCGAGGTACTCCTAGTCGGAGGGCGGGTTGCAATGCGATCACGTGCACCGAACATCGGATATCGCTCAGCGATTTGGCGGGCGGTCCAGGGTACCACACAGTCAGAGAGATAGCTCCCGCCGCGCACGTGACCGGCCGCTACGCCAGCCGCTCAACGCCCGGCACGAGGTCAAAGCCGCGGTCGAAACTGAGAATGCACCGCACCCCACGTCCCCGCATGACTGCCACGTGGATCGCATCACGCGCCGATAACGCCGGGTGCTCCAGCAGCAGCTGCCGCGCCTGCAGCACATCGTCGCCGGTGATGGGCAGGATCTCGTCCACCAGCCCCCGCAGCGCGTCGAGACAGGGGCTGATCGCATCCCGGCGATTGATGGCCAGATAGCGATGCAGAATCTCCTGCAGCACCTCCGCGTCGGTCACGAGCCGATCGCCTCGACGCACGCACAGCTCCAACACGGATTGCGCCCGCTCCCGGTTCGGGTGCGGGGCGCCAATCAGATACAGGGGGATGTTCGCATCAAGGAAGACGGGCCCCGCCATCAGGGCTCACCCGTCGCATCGCCGCCCAAGGCGCGACCGCGTGCGGTGTCACGCAACAGTTCCTCGATGTCGCCAGTCGGATAGTGCCCCTGCACCGCCTCCCGAATGACCAGCAGCTTCTGCTCGGTTGCATAACGGGGCTCCTCCAGCCTGGCGCGACGGAGCGCCTGCCGTACCCATTCGGCCACGGTCAGTCGCTGGCTCGCCGCGGTCGCCTTGACATCCGCGAGTTCGTCATCGTCGAGGAGGACCTGCAGCCGAACAGTCATCCGATGAGCCTATCTGACTCATGCTCATGAGTCAACTAAAACCAGCCCCTCCCTGACGCCCCGGCAGGGGCGCGCTGGCGTGGGAGCGAATCACGTAGCGAGGCTCAGCGGAGCGCCGGGATGTCGAGCGCGCGGTGGGTCCGCGCATCGATTGGCATCTGCGCACCGGTCCGATGGAGCGCCGTACGCAGCTGCGTGGCGAGTCGCGCCGCCTCGGCGCGGTGCGAGGCGATCAGATCGGTCGTCTCGCCAAGGTCCGTGGAGAGATTGTACAGCTCGAAGCGCTGCGTGCCGTAGAAGTAGATCAGCTTGTACGGCCCCTCGCGGATCGCGCTGAACGGTTCAATTCCGGGGCCATTCACCCCCCAGAAATGCGGGTAATGCCAGAGGAGGGGCCGATGCGCCGCCGCCGGCAGCGTGTCGCGGGCCGTCCCGGTGAGCAGCCCGCGCAGATTCCGGCCGATCATCCCACGGGTCTGCTTCGCGGCGTCGGGAACCCCCGCCACGTCGAGCAGCGTGGGGAAGATGTCGTCGGTGATCGTGGGGGCGTGCGTAACCGCGCCTGCGGTAACGTGGTCTGGCCACTTCACCACGAGTGGGACGCGAATGCCCCCCTCGTACGCCGACCCTTTGCCACTGCGCAGCGGGGCGTTCTGGACATGCAGCGGGGCCGCGCGGGTGTGGGCGGCGAGGCCCCCGTTATCCGACAGAAAGAGCACGATCGTATTGGCGGTCAGGCCGTGCCGCTCGACGTTCGCCAAGACATCACCGAGGCTCTTGTCCACGCCTTCAATCAACGACGCATACCGGGCTTCGACCGGCGGCAGCCCCGCATCCAGATAGCGCTGCACAAAGCGGGGATCGGCCTCGATCGGGGTATGCACCGCGAAGTGGGCCAGATGCAGAAAGAAGGGCTGACGCCGAACGACCGCCTCGTCGATCGCGCGGTTGGCTTCGAGTGTCAGCGCCTCGGTCAGGAACGTGTCGGTGCCGTGGTACCGCTCGAGCCCGGGCACATCCCGAAAGCGCGCCGACACCGTCCCCTCGCTGTAGTTGCGCGTCCCGAGGTACGAGCCCGGCTGCCCGGCGCCACTACCCCCGATGTTGACATCAAAGCCCAGCTGCAACGGGTCCGCGCCCGCCGTGCCAACCGCCCCCCAATGCGCCTTCCCCACGTGGATCGTGCGGTAGCCCGCGTCGTGCAGAAGCTGCGGCAACATTGGGCCCGTGAACGCATGCGCCGCCGGATGCGGGCTGATGCCGTTGCGGTTCCAGTCCGGAGGTAGCACGAGCGGATAGGGCTCCGAGGTCTCTTCGTTCTCCCGCTGCGTCCAGTTGGTCACGCGGGTGCGGAGCGGCGACTGTCCCGTGATGAGCGTGACGCGGGTGGGGGAGCAGACCGGCGCCGCGGCATAAAAGTCGGTGAAGCGCATCCCACCGGCGGCGAGCGCCAGTTGGTTCGGGGTGCGGTAGCGTCGGTTCAGCGCCGAGGGAGCCTCCGCCAGCGGAAGCTGCGTATCCTGCCACCCCAGATCATCGACCAGAAAAACGATGATGTTGGGGGGCGATGCCTCGCGCACACGCTGCGCGAGGCCCTGCGACAGAGGCAGGACAAGGGTCACGAGCCCAAGGCCCCAGCCCCAGAGCACGGAGCGGAGGTGGGCCGTCATTCGGGGCGGTGGGATCGCGTGGTCACGAGGGGAATCCCCAAGGGGCAGCGGTGGGCGATGACCGGACCAGCGGAAGGCGCGCCCGGACGGGGGAAAAGATACGGGCGCGAGGGGCATGCTTCGAGTTCCCCCCGGGGATTGCCCGCGACGGTGCGCCCCCTCATTTTTGGCGCGTTGGCCAATCAATCCCGGCAGTCTGGGAGAGAGGAAGCAACGCCCAAACGGGGAGCACACCCAGGCGTTGCTCCCCACCCCCACATTTCGGTCGGGAGACCCCTATGACAGGGAATACGGCGCTGCTGTTGGCGCTCATTGGTGGTGTAGTCGCAGTCCTCTACGGGGTATGGGCCCGGAGCTGGATTCTGGCGCAGGACGCCGGCAACGCGCGCATGCAGGAAATCGCTGGCGCCATTCAGGCTGGGGCCGCCGCCTATCTGGCCCGCCAGTACAAGACCATCGCCATGGTTGGCGTGGTGCTCGCCGGCGTGATCGCCGTGGCGCTCGATCTGCAGACCGCCATCGGCTTCGTGCTCGGCGCCGTGCTCTCCGGCGCTTGCGGCTTCATCGGGATGAACGTCTCGGTGCGCGCCAACGTGCGCACCGCACAGGCGGCCACGAACGGCATCGCCCCGGCGCTCACCATGGCGTTCCGCGGCGGCGCGATCACCGGCATGCTCGTCGTTGGCCTCGGCCTCCTCGGCGTCGCCGGCTTCGCGATGTACCTGATGCACTTCGGAACGGAAGGCGCCACGCTCGATACGACGCTCGCGCCGCTGATCGGTTTTGCCTTTGGTTCCTCGCTGATCTCGATCTTCGCGCGCCTCGGTGGCGGCATCTTCACGAAGGGTGCCGACGTCGGCGCGGACCTCGTCGGCAAGGTCGAAGCCGGTATCCCAGAAGACGATCCGCGGAACCCGGCGGTGATCGCCGACAACGTCGGGGACAATGTCGGCGACTGCGCCGGGATGGCCGCCGACCTGTTCGAGACCTACGCCGTCACGCTCATCGCCACGATGGTGCTCGGCGCCCTCATGGTGCCGGCCGCGGCCAAGGAAGCGGTGATGTATCCGCTCGCCCTCGGCGGCGCATCGGTGATTGCGTCGATCATTGGCTGCTTCTTCGTGCGCGCCACGCCCGGTATGACGAACGTGATGCCCGCGCTGTACAAGGGCCTCGCCGTCGCCGGCGTGCTCTCGTGGGTGGCGTTCTACGGCATCACCACGCTGGTCGTGCCCGATGACGCCCTCGGCGCCATGGGTAGCCAGATGAAGCTCTTCGGCGCCTGCACCGTGGGCCTCGTGCTCACCGCGGCGCTGGTGTGGATCACGGAGTACTACACCGGCACGCAGTACAAGCCGGTACAGCACATCGCGCAGGCCTCGACCACGGGTCATGGCACGAACATCATCGCCGGCCTCGGCGTCTCCATGCGCTCCACGGCGTGGCCCGTGATCTTCGTCTGCATCGCGATCGGCGTGGCGTTCAAGCTGGCGGGCCTCTACGGCATCGCCGTGGCCGCGATGTCGATGCTGTCGATGGCGGGGATCGTGGTGGCGCTTGACGCGTACGGCCCGATCACGGACAACGCGGGTGGGATCGCCGAAATGGCGGAGCTGCCGTCGAGCGTGCGCGCCGTGACGGATCCGCTCGACGCCGTCGGCAACACGACGAAGGCCGTCACGAAGGGCTATGCGATCGGCTCGGCCGGTCTCGCGGCGCTCGTGCTCTTCGCGGACTACACGCACACGCTGGAACGGAACGGGCAGACGGTCAGCTTTGACCTCTCCGATCCGATGGTGATCGTCGGCCTCTTCATCGGCGGGCTGATCCCGTACCTCTTTGGCGCCATGGCGATGGAAGCCGTGGGTCGCGCCGCCGGCGCGGTGGTGGTGGAAGTGCGCCGCCAGTTCAAGGAGATCCCGGGCATCATGACGGGCAAGTCGAAGCCGGAATACGGCAAGGCGGTCGACATGCTGACCGTCGCGGCCATCAAGGAAATGGTGCAGCCCTCGATCCTGCCGGTCATCGCGCCGGTGGCGGTGGGCCTCCTCCTTGGCCCCAAGGCGCTCGGTGGCCTGCTCATGGGCACGATCGTGACGGGGCTGTTCGTGGCCATTTCGATGTGCACGGGCGGCGGGGCGTGGGACAACGCCAAGAAGTACATCGAAGACGGACACTTCGGCGGGAAGGGCTCCGACGCGCACAAGGCGGCGGTGACCGGCGATACCGTGGGTGACCCGTACAAGGATACGGCGGGCCCGGCGATCAACCCGCTCATCAAGATCATCAACATCGTGGCGCTGCTGATCGTCCCGCTCGTGGTGCGGTTCCACCCGGGCTGAGCGTTCGGCGTGACTTGGCCGTAATGTTATGGACGCCCCCGTTGATCTCCGGATCGGCGGGGGCGTCGTTCTCCCCTCCCCTGCGTTGCGCTCGCCCTCCACGGAGTTCCCCGCCTTATGATGAGCCGCCCCGAAGATCGCCTGGACGCCCACGAACCAATGCTGGCCGAGACTGCCGATGCGGTCGCCGAGCAAACGGGCATTGATCGTCGCCAGTTCATGTTCTACTCGCTCGTGGCGGCGGCCGCGGGGACCTTTGGCGCCGAGGGGGCGCGGGCCCAAGGCGCGCCGATGCCGTCGCTCGATGCCTGGATGCCGGCGGCGGATCTGCCGCTGAGCCTGTTTCAGCCGCAGACGGTCCCACCGCTCGCGCTGGGGAACGGCGAGGCGCCGGCGCTGCAGTTTCAGGCGTACCCGGGCGGCACCGGCGCGCTGATGGAGAAGCTCGCGCGCGAGCGGGGCCGAGCGGCCTTCGAGCGCAGTATCTTCAGCGTGGAAAAGTTTGCGGGGGCAGTGCCCACGTCGGCGGAGGACATTGCGTTCCTGCCCGCGCACCGACTGGCCGCGCTCATTCAGTCGCGCAAGCTGACGTCAACGAAACTGACCGACATTTATCTCGAGCGGCTCAAGCGCCTGAACCCCACCCTGCTCTGCGCTGTGACGATTATGGAAGAGTCGGCGCGGGCCGAGGCGAAGCAGGCGGACGCCGAGATTGCGGCGGGCAAGTATCGCGGTCCGCTGCACGGGTTGCCCTACGGGCTCAAGGATCTGTTCTCCACGAAGGGCGTGCCGACCACCTGGGGTGCGGCCGATTTCGAGAACCGCATCATCGATGAAGATGCGGAGATTGTCGTGCGGCTGCGGAATGCGGGCGCGGTGTTGGTGGCGAAGCTCGCCACGGGGCTCTTTGCGCAGAACGATCAGTGGTTCCGCGGGCGCACCAACAATCCGTGGAATCTGAACATTGGCGCGAGTGGCTCCTCGGCGGGACCGGCGTCGGCGACGGCGGCCGGGTGCGTGGCGTTCAGCATTGGGACCGAAACGCAGGGGTCGATTGTGTCGCCGTCGATCCGCTGTGGCTTGAGTGCGCTGCGTCCCACCTTTGGCCGCTCCACGCGGCATGGTGGCATGGTGCTGGCGTGGTCGCAGGATCGCGTCGGGCCCATTTGCCGCACGATTGAAGACTGCGCGATGGTCTTCAACGCCTATCACGGCGCCGATGAGAAGGATCCGTCCACGTTGACGACGCCATTTCACTTTGAACGGAACATCCGCTTGTCGACGCTCCGCATTGGCGTGGACAGCCAGGCACCGAAGGCGCTGGTCGAGAAGCTGAAGCAGCTCGGGATGACGCCAAAGGATGTGGGACCGCGTCCGACGGTCCCAGGGATTGGTGGGGGCGGGCTCAACGTCGAGTATGCGGCAGCGTTCGATTCGTATGTGCAGCGGAAGGCGAAGGAGATTGGTTTGGATCTCACCACGCTGCCGGAGCCGACGCCGGGGCGTCAGCCTGGCCCCTTTGGCAATGCGCCAGCAAGCACGAGCCCGATGGCGCCGGCTGACTGGAACCCGCGCTTCGTGGGCGGACGGACGGCCCGCGCGTTCGAGTTTGTGCAGAATCAGCGGCGGCGCATGGTGCTGGTGGCGAAGTGGGGCGAATACATGAAGGACTTGGACCTTTTCATTGGCGGCCCGAACGCCGATGTGGCCCCGAACGCGCAGACCGGTCATCCGTGCGCGGTGGTGCCGTATGCCTTCGACGTGCCGCAGTTCGGTGGTGGCGGTGGCCGTGGTGGCGATCCGGCAACGCCCGCGCCGACGTACAAGCCGCAGCCGATCTGTGGGGTGATCACGGGCGCCCTGTTCAATGACGACAAGATCTTGTCGGTGGCGCATCAGTTCCAGCAGGCGACGGATTTCCACACGAAGCGGCCAACGCTCTAGAGCCGGCACCCGTTGTAATCGTATGGCAAGGATCCGGGGACCATCTTGCTCCGGATCTTTGTGTTTGTCCTCCTTCTGCCGGTACCCTGCATGCGCGTCTCCGCCGCTCTGTCGACGTTGTCCTTGACCGCCGCCCTGTTGGGGCGCGCGGTGCCAGCCCAACCGGCACCCCAGAACGCCGGCGGCTATGCGCTGGCGAAGAAGATTCCCGTCGGCGGCGAGGGAGGCTGGGACTACGCCCTCGTCGACCCGGTGGGACGCCGCTTGTACGTCTCCCACGCCACAAAGGCCGTCGTGATTGATCTCGTGGGCGATAGCGTGGTCGGTGAAGTGCGGGACACCCCTGGTATTCACGGCATCGCGGTGGCGCGGGCGTTTAACCGGGGCTTCACCAGCAATGGACGTGACTCGACTGTTACGGTCTTTGATCTGAAGACCCTGGCCCCCATCCAGCGCATCACCGTGACCGGGGCCAACCCGGACGCCATCTGGTACGACGAGGCCAGCCAGCGAGTCTTCACCTTCAATGGCCGGAGCAGCAACGCCACCGCGATTGATGCGAAGACGGGGACGGTGATCGGGACGATTGCCCTGGCCGGCAAGCCGGAGTTTGCCCAGACCGACGGGAAGGGCCGATTGTTCGTGAACATCGAAACCGAGACGGGACAGATTCAGGTGGTCGACACCAAGGCGCTGCGCGTGACGAAGACCTACGCGCTGCCGGGATGTGAAGGCCCATCGGGGCTTGCCTACGATGCCGGCCATGACCGCCTCTTTTCGGTGTGCGGCAATAACACCATGGCGGTCAGCAATCCCACCGCCGGCGCGCTCGTCACCACCATCAAGATCGGCCCCGGCGTGGATGCAGCGGCCTATGACGCAGCCCGAGGGCTCGTCTTTGCCTCGAATGGCGGCGACGGCACGCTCTCCGTCATCCGACAGACCGGTGCCGATACGTATCAGTCGCTGGGCACCGCTGCCACCATGCGCGGCTCGCGCACCATGGCGCTCGATCCATCCACCCACACGGTCTACCTCGCCAGCGTGGAGTATGGCCCGACGCCCGCGCCCACGGCGCAGCAGCCGCGTCCGCGCCCGGCCGTTGTGCCGGGATCGTTCGCGATTCTGGTGCTGCGTGCGCCGTAACTCCGCATCGCGGGGACATCGCGGGCAAACGCACCGTGATTGGCCGCATCGTCTGCACTCGCAGGCGGTGCGGCTTTTGGCCGTGTGGTCGCCGGTGGTGGTGTCCATCGTCCTGAGCACCGCCACCGCCGGGGCGCAGGGCCGCGTGGTACGGCCGACCATGCCGCTCAGTCGCACCGCCGCGGCGGAGGTCGCGCTGGTGCGCAGTCCGCAGTCGGCGTTAGCCGCTGCCGATACGGCAAGCGCGGCCGCGAGCGTGCTGCTGGCCCGGCAGTGGGAAAACCCCACGGCGACCATCAGCGCGACCAAGTCCGATCCGCAACGGCACTACACGCTCGACTGGGCACTCGATCCGAGTTGGATCCGTTCCCCCCGAATCGCCGCTGCGCAAGCCTCGCGTGATGCCGCGCGCCTGCGCGCCGCCTTCGTTCGGGCCGCGATCGCGTTCGACGTCGACACGGCCTATACCCGGGTGCAACTCGCCGCGGCTCGCAGTCAGCTCTCCGCCCGCTCGGCGCGTGACGCCGACAGTCTCCTCACCCTCGCGCGGGTGCGTCGTGATGCCGGCGATGCCAGCACCCTCGACGTGGAGTTGGCCGGTGTGTTTGCGGGACAGTCCCACAACACGGCGAGCATGGATTCCATGGCGGTGCTCACCGCACGGCTCACACTCCTGACGCTGATGGGGGTGCCGTCGGACTCGGTTGAGCTCCGCTTAACGGATTCGTTATCGCTGGCAACGGTGCCCGCTGTCACGACCGTCGCCACGTCGACGGCCGCGAGCGCCGCCAACGCCTCGCGCCTGTTGGTTGCGGCCGCTGGACGCGATGTCGACGCGGCCTCTGCGCGAGTGAACGCCGAGCGCGCCAAGCGCTTCGGCACTCCCTCGGTACAAGTCGGGATGGAGGCGATGTCGCCGGGCGGTCCAGTCGGCGCCATGGCCGTGGCCGGCGTCTCGATCCCATTACCGGTTTTGAATCGCAACGAGGCCAGCGTCGCGCTCGCCCGGGCTGATCTGACGCGCGCCGAGGCGCTCCGAGCGGCGACGGCCTATGGCAGCGCCGCGACGGTCGTGGCGGCGGAACGCGAAGCGGCCGCAACGCGTGCGCGCGCGGAACGGAGCGCCTCGTTAGTGGCCGCCGCCGACCGCATCGCCTCGCTGTCGCTGTTGGCCTATCGCGAAGGGGCCTCGCCCCTCGCAACCGTGCTGGATGCGCAGCGCTCCGCCCGGGAAACGCTGGCACAATTCTATGACGACATCGCTGCGGCCTATACGGCTGTGGGGCTGCTGCGTCTCGTGATCACTTCGACTTCGGATACACACCCGTGATGCCCTCGCGTTCACTTCTGGCGGCTTGCGGTGTGGTCATGCTGCTCACAGCCTGTGCGAAGGACAGGGACGGCGATGACGCGCCCGCCGCACACGCGGCTGCGGCGGTCACGGCCCAGGTGGACACGGTCCGACTGGCCGGATTCAGCGAAACGGTCGATGCCGTCGGCGCGATCGTGCCACGGATCGGCCACGTGGCATTGCTCGCCGCCCCGTCACCAACCCGGATCACCAATATCCACGTCGCCGTGGGCGATCACGTGGCCGCGGGCGCGGCGCTCGTGGACTTCGAGCAGACCACCTACGATGCCGCGGTCAACAGCGCCGAAGCCGCCCTTCGGACCGCTGAGCAAGCCGCCACACGGGCCACGCGCTTGGTGGACGCGGGCATTGTCCCGCGAAAGGACGCGGAACTGGCCACGGCCGAATTGGAAAACGCCCGCCTCAACGCGATCACGGCCCGTCGGGCACGCGAGCTCTCCCATGTGCGCGCGCCATTCGCCGGCGTGGTCACACGGCTCGTGGCCGCGGTCGGTGCGAACGTCGACGTGGGGCAGCCGCTGGTGGAAATCACGGATCCCTCCGTGCTCGATGTCGTCGTGCCCGTCGCGCCAGCCGAGGCCAGTGGGATTCGTTCTGGGCAAAGCGCCGAGCTCTATGAAGGGAACGGTGCCGCGGGGACACCGATTGGACGGTCGCGCGTGGCGGATGTGTCGGCGGTCGTCGACAGCGCCAGCCGAGGGGTACCGGTACGACTGATGGTGCAGTCGGGGACACGCCCGTTACGCATCGGCGAGTCGGTCTTTGCCCGCATCTTGGTGGCGGAGCACCGGAATGTGGTGGTGATTCCCGACGAGGCGCTCGTCCCCTCGGGGGAAGCCTATCATGTCTTTGTCGTCGATTCGGCCGGTGTGGCCCACAGCCGCGAGGTGACCGTGGGCGGGCGTGCGGCGCATCAGCTCTGGATCACCAAAGGGCTCAGCGCGGGCGAACGCGTGGTCACCACCGGCGCCTTTGGCATGGATGAAGGGGCGCGCGTCGTTGGCGGGAAGCGGTGATGCGGGAGGTCGTGCCTCCGAAGTCCGTCCATCACCGGCCTGTCGCGCTCTTTGATCTCCTGACCACACAGCGACGCTTCATCTACTTGGTGATCGCGTTACTGAGTGTGGCGGGGCTCTGGTTTCTGCAGCTGCTACCGTCCGCGATCTATCCGGAGCTGGCGTTCTCACGGATCACGATCGTCGCGGAAGGCTCCTCGCTCGGCGCGCGACAGGTGGTCTTTGCCATCACGCGGCCCATCGAAGAGGCCGTCAGCATTGTCCCCGGGGTGGAGCGTGTGAAGTCGCGCTCCATCCGGGGCGCGTCAGAAATCAACATCACCTTCTCGGAAACTACCGACATGGCGTACGCACTGCAGTTGGTGCGGACCCGTGTCGAGCAGATTCGCGGCGATCTTCCAGCGGGGCTGCAGATCGAGGTGGAGCGTCTGACGCCATCGCTCTTCCCCATTGTGTCATACAACCTGGAAGGTGGAGACGCCGCCACACTGTATGACATCGCCCGCTATCAGATTCGCCCCGTGCTGTCCCGTGTGCCGGGCGTAGGGCGCGTGGAGGTTCAGGGTACCGACGTTCGCGAGATCGAAGTGGTCGCCGATCCGGCGCGCCTCGCGGCAGCCCACCTCACCTACGACCAGTTTGCTGCGGCGATTCGGGACAACATCACTGTGCATGCGGTGGGTCGTGTGGCGCAGGACTACAAGCAGTACCTGGTGATAGCGGCTCAGGAGGCGCATTCGGTTGAGGATGTGGCCAATGTCTTGGTGGCCCCCGGGGTGCGTGTGCGCGATCTGGCCTCCGTGGTGCTGGGCACCGAAGACCATGTGCGCCTGATCTCCGGCAATGGCCATCCGGCCGCCTTGTTGAATATCACGCGGCAGGTGGGCGGGAACACGGTGGCGATCGCCGACAGCGTCGCGAAGGCGGTTGCGTCGCTTCGTCCGACGCTCCCGGCCGGTGTGCGCATCGTGCCGGTGTATGATCAGGCGGAACTGGTGCGGGACGCCGTGGCTGCGGTGCGGGATGCCATGCTCATTGGCGCGGTGTTGGCCGTCATCGTCCTGCTGCTCTTTCTGCAACAGTGGCGCATCACGGCGATCAGCGCCTCTGCCATTCCGCTGACGCTGCTCATTACTGTGCTGTGCATGCGACTGTTGGGCCAGTCGTTCAACCTGATGACGCTCGGGGCCATGGCGATTGCCATTGGGCTCGTGATCGACGACGCCGTGGTGGTCACCGAGAACATCGTCCGCCATCTGGGGTTCGAGCCGCACCGGCGTCTGGCGATCCGGAATGCGCTGCAGGAATTACTCTGGCCCGTCACCTCCTCCACACTCACCACGGTCGTGGTCTTCCTGCCGCTTGGGCTGCTGGAAGGCGTGACCGGACAATTCTTCTCAGCGCTCTCGATCACGCTCACGATCAGCGTGTTAGTCTCCCTGCTCCTGGCGCTCACCCTGATCCCACTCTTCAGTCAGCAGTGGCTCGGCGCCCACACCACCGCAGACGAGGCCGCCGCCACCCGAGGGCCGGTCGCGGCGCTCAATCGGGGGATTGGTCGCCTCACCACGTGGTACGTACGACTGCTGACCTCCCTGCTGCATCGTCCTCGGGTGGTGCTGGCCACGGCGCTCCTCCTCGTGGTGGGTGGCGTGATCAGCTACCAGACGTTGGGGACCGGCTTCCTTCCGGAAATGGACGAGGGCTCGTTTATCCTCGATTACTGGACGCCTGGTGGGACGGCGTTGACCGAGACCGATCGGGAGCTGCACATCGCCGAGAAGATTCTGGCCGAAACCCCGGAGGTGGCCGGCACGTCGCGACGCACCGGGGCGGAGCTGGGGCTCTTTGCCACCGAGCAAAATCGCGGCGACGTGTCCGTACGGCTGACCCGGCGCGCCGCCCGGGAACGTTCGATCGTTGAAGTCATTGACGACGTGCGCCAGAAGATCGAGGCCGCTGTCCCGCGCCTGCGTGTGGAGTTCGTGCAAATTTTGTCCGACGTCCTCGATGACCTGTCCGGCGCCGGCAAGCCCGTGGAGATCAAGCTCTTCGGCGCCGATCTGCGGGCGCTCGAGACGTATGCGCAGCAGTTAGCGCCTGCGCTGGAGAAAGTCGATGGACTCGAGGACTTCTACAATGGCATTGCGGAGCCGAGCGCTGAGCTGGCCATGACCATTCGGACCGCTGATGCCGCGCGCGCCGGCCTCACCGCGTCGCAGGTCAGCGGTGCCGTCGCCGGCGCGCTGCTTGGCGTGGAGGCTGGGGAGATTCGCTTGGACGATCGAGCGATCGGCGTCCGCGTCCGGGCACCGGACTCGCTGCGCTTTGATGCGACCCGCATTGGGACGCTGCCGGTTCCGGCTGGCGGCATGCAAGCGGTGCCTCTCGCCTCACTCGCCACGTTCACGCCACAAGAAGTGCGCAGTGAACATCTGCGGGAGAATCAGCAACAGGTGGTGATGTTGACGGCGGGCGTCGAGACGCGCCCGCTCAGCGACGTCATGGCTGACGTGCGCGCGATCCTGGCCCGTACGCCGCCGCCGGCGGGCATTCGCATGGAACTCGGTGGTCGCTATGCAGGGCAGCAGCAAGCATTCCGCTCGCTGCTCCTCGTGTTGGGGCTCGCGGCGCTCAGCGTGCTCGCGGTTATGCTCGTGCAGTTCCGGTCGTTCGTGGAGCCACTGGTCGTGTTATTGGCGGCCCCCCTGTCGTTCGTCGGGGCGACGCTCATGCTGCATCTTACCGGCACGACGCTCAATGTCTCGAGCTTCATGGGGCTGATCCTGCTGGTTGGCCTCGTCGTCAAGAATGGCATCATCCTGCTCGACTTTACCCGCCATCGGATGCAGGTGGACGGCGTCGATCTGGAGACCGGACTCCGCGATGCGGCCACGGTCCGGCTGCGCCCGATTCTGATGACCACCCTCTGCACGCTCTTCGGTCTCCTGCCCCTGGCGATGGGTTGGGGCGCCGGGAGTGAGTTACAAAAGCCGTTGGCCCTCGCCGTCATCGGGGGGCTCGCCCTCTCCACCCCCATCACGTTGCTCGTGGTCCAGGTGGTCTTGGCGGCCGTCCGTGGTCGGGGGTACCGGACGGTGTGATACTCGTGCCGGCAGGGTAACAGAGCTGGCCGATTGGGTGATATCCCGTGACGAAACGCGCGCCCAGCGGTCTCACGCATGTCCCCCTGCATCGAACCGCCACTCTGTTACGCCCTGTGCCGCTGCCGACTGCGCCCCGCCGAGGCATGACCCTCCCGGAAGTGCTCGTGGTGATCACCATTCTGGGGATCATCGTCGGCATCACGATCCCGCGCTTCTCGGGCTCGCGTGACAGCTCGGGACGATTGGCGGCCCGGCAGCAGCTGCAAGCGGCATTCAGCGCGGCACGCGCCGCAGCGGTCCAGAAGGGCACGTCGGCCACCCTGACGCTCACCGACTCCAGCGCCGCCGTCTCCGCGCTCAGCGCGCCATCGGATTCGGCGGTGGCAGTCTGGGGCCCCATGACCTTCCGCGACCCGGTGCCGAGCACGGTCACGCCGTTGGATGCGGCGCCGCTGGAGCTGACCTATGATGCGCGGGGCCTCCTGACGCCGGTCGCCAGCGGCACCCTGAAGTACGAGATCACCGTCGGGAGCCTCAAGGATACCCTCTGCCTCACGGCGCTCGGCATGCTGATGCCCCGGGGATGCGTCCTGTGACCCGCCCAACGCATCGCACGGCCGCCGGTCGCCGTCACCGGGTAGGCAGCGCCCACCGTCACCACACCCCTCGGCGCGGCGGGACGCTCATTGAAACCATCGTCGCCATGGTCCTGCTCACCGTGGCCATCGGCTCCGTACTGACCACCTCCGGCGCTGTGGCTCGGGAAATGGGAGGCGGCATGAGCCAGACGGTGGCGGCGTCCGTGGCGCAGTCACGACTGGACTCGCTTGCCAGCCTCTCCTGTGCCCAACTGAGCGCGATGAGCAGTGGGAGCGCCACGACGCTGGGCATTAGCGAGAAGTGGAGCGTGGTCGACGGAACCCATATCAAGATCCTGACCGATACGCTGACGGTCCCACGGCGTTCGCAGGCGTTGGCCTACTCGACCGTGGTCCCGTGTCAGGACTGACCCGCGCATCACGCGGGGGCATCGCGCGACCCGCACTCCTGCCCCGGTCGCGCCGCGGATTTACTCTCGCGGAGCTGCTCGTAGGGCTGGCGATCCTCGGGATCATCGGCAGCGCCGTGGCTCGCCTGATGCTCGACCAGCAGCGGTTCTTCTTTCGCACCAATGAGCAACTCGGCGTCCGACGCGAACTGCGCAGCGCCGCGTCACTGTTGCCGGCGGATTTGCGGAGCATCTCCTCCGTGGGCGGTGATCTGCTCTCCTTCAGTAGCACGCAGGTCACCTTTCGGATGACGTATGGCTCGGCGGTCGTCTGTGCCACGCCGGATTCGCTGACGCTCGACCTGCCGCCGAAGAACGCCGTGCGCGCCAACCTGACGGGGTGGGTCACGGCCCCGCTGATTGGGGATACCGTATTTGTGTTCAGCACGACCGCGGGTGGCGCCGAGAGCTGGACGGCGCACCGCTTGACCGCCGTCACAACAAGCACCGGGCTCTGCGCGGGCTCCGCGTTCATCGACAACAGTCTCGATGGCGGCAAGGATCGTTGGCGCCTCTCGGTGACGCCGGGATTGCCCAGCCTCGTCGCCCCCGGGAGCGTGGTGCGCTTTACCCGGCCGACACGCTATGCCCTGACGCTGCAGGCCAGCGGGCGTTGGTATCTCGAGCGTGCGGAATTGCAGCAGGATGCCTGGACGGCCGCGAATGTGGTCGCGGGCCCATTTACGGCGGGTGACACCCTCGGGATGGGCGGCATCGGCTTTACCATGTTCGACAGCACGGGTGCGGCAATCGCCACCACGGGGAACACGCGCGCCGTCTCGCGGATCGACATCATGCTGCGTGGTGCTGGGGCACGGGCCTCCGGGGCTGTTGCCGGCACGAGCAGCAGCAACGATTCTCTTCGGCTGCGCATCGCGCTCCGCAACCGGCAATGAACAGGCATCCCGGTACGGCCCCGCGCCGTGGCACCGCGATTCTCATCGCCTTGGTGGCCCTCGTGGTGCTGGCGATTCTGTCGACGGGCGCTGTGATGAGCGCCACGCAGGAGTTCCGGGCCGGACGGAATTCGTTGGTGGAGCAGCGGGCGATGGCCGTCGCCGAATACGGCTTGAACCAACAGGTCGCCGGGTGGACTGATCCGAGCACCCTGGCGAGGATCACCGCGCTGACGGTCGGGGGTATCGACTCCAGCAGCCGCTACGCCGTCAACGGCGACAGCGCGCGGGTGTACGTCACGCGGCTCTCCACGATCAACTATCTGGTCTCGGCCGTCGGTCGCGCAGGGATCGGCAACGCGCAGTTGGAAGCGCAGCGACAGACGCAGCTGCTCATGAAGGTGGTGGCGGCGACGACCACGACCTTGCGTCCACCGGCAGTCATGAGCGTAAACGGCAGGGTGAAGGTCGAGGGGAGCGCTTCGATTTCAGGGACCAACAGCGCACCCAGCGGGTGGACCGATTGCCCGCCAGCAGACCCCGCCAGCACCTTCGCCATTGCCTATCCCGCGGGAAGTAGCCCTGAGATTCAGAAGCCACAGAATGTCACGGGTGGCACCGTGCAAACAGCCAGTGCCGCAGACAGCAGCACGTACACCGTGTTTGGCGGCATCACGTGGGCGGCATTGGTGGCACGAGCCAACGTGACGATCGCTGGCGGCACCCGAAGCCCGTCACCGGTGGGGTCGGCCTCCACCTGTACCCCGACGAGCTCCAATTGGGGAGAGCCCCGCCGCGCCAGCGGATCCGTAGTCGGGTGTGAACGGTACTTTCCGGTGGTGTATGTGACCGGTGATGTCGAAATCCCCAGTGGCCGCGGTCAGGGAATATTGCTCGTTAATGGGAAGCTCAAGGTGAAGGGCAACTTCACGTGGGTTGGACTTATCGTCGTACGCCAAGAGTTGGACCAAGAGAATGGTCCGTTCAGCCTCACCGGGGCGATCCTGAACCGGAATACCAGCCGGAATGAAACGGAACTGCAAGGCAACGTAACGCTGACCTATTCAACGTGTGCGCTCGACGCGGTCCTCGGGGTCCCCCCGGCGGTCTCGCGCGTGTCCCAGCGGAGCTGGGTGCAGCGCTTTTAACGGCGGCGCCAGTAGGCGTACACGGGCACGCCAAGCGCCAGCAGCAAGGCCCCGCGGAGCGCGTTCGCCGGATTGGAGACCACGGAGCCCAACACCACGTACGCCGCGGCCGCCACAAAAAGCAGCGTCGTCACCGGGTGTCCTGGCGCCCGCACGGTTACGGTGTGTCCCGTCCGACGGTCCTGCGCTCGAATGGCAAAGAGGCTGGCCGCGGTGAGGCCGAAAAAGATCCAGTCGGCAAAGACGACATAATCCAGCAACTGTCCGTAGCTGCGCGTGAGCAGCAGGACCAGCGCGACGATCCCCTGTCCCGCTAACGCGGCGATCGGCGTGCGCGTGCGGGGATGCAGGCGCGCCATCGATCCAAAGAACAGCCCATCCGCAGCCATCGCCTGATAGACGCGCGCCGACAGCAGAATCACCATCCCCAAAAAGCCGATGGTGGACGCCACGATCCCCACGGAAATCACCGTGCGGCCAAGGGGCCCGAGATACACCGCCATGGTATCCGCCGCCGGGGTGCTGGACGCTGCCAACCCCGCCACGCCAAGCGCTCGGAGATACGCGGTGTTCACCAACAGATAGGTCGCGACCACCAGCAACACCCCACCCACCAACGCCCGCGGCAGCTGTCGCGCTGCATCCCGCAGCTCCTCGGCCACCGCGTTGGTCTGCTGCCAGCCGCCATACGAAAAGAGCACGGGCACCAGCGCCGCCCCCATGGTGGTCACGGTCGCGAGGAGACCGACGGGTGGGTGGAGCGCCGGGGGCGTCGCGGCCGCTGGAAGCCCCCCCGCCAATGGGGCGAGCCACAGTCCACAACCAATGAGCGAGGCGATGGCCGCCAGTTTGAGCACGGTCAGGATGTTGCCGGCCATCGCCCCGACCTGCACCCCAACCATGTTGAGCAGGGTGAGGAGGACAATGCACCCAATAGCCACGGGTGTTGCGGCGCCGACCGGCCACCCGAGCAACGCGACCACATAGCTGGCGCCGGTCATCGCCACCGCCGCGATCGCCCCCGTCGCCATAATCAGGAAAAGCGCCCACCCGTACAGGAACGCCGGCAGGGGACCCCAGGCCTCCCGCAAATACACATAGGTGCCGCCAGCCTGCGGACGTCGGGCGCCCAACTCCGCGTACACAAAGCCCCCAATGATGGCGATGACGGCCCCGAGCCCCCACGCCCCGAGGGTGAGCGAAGCGCTCCCCACCCGCTGCGCGACAATCGCCGGCGACAGGAAGATGCCGGCGCCGATAATGCCCCCCACCACCAGCATGGTGCCGGAAAAGAGCCCCAAGCGCGGGGCGTACCCCACCACCGTGGGTGCCGGTCGGGAATGCGGGGGCGTCTCCATGCCGCCAACATGCAGGCGGTACATTTCGCTCGCTACCATGGCGGTACCCCCAGACCGGGCCGTCCGCCACTCCGACTGGTCTTTTGCGAGTCGCTCCATGCCCCGTTTTCATTGGCCCCGGCAGGTTGCCCTGTACGGCCTGCTGGCGTTCTGGTCGTTGCCCCTTGTCGCGCCGACGCGTGCCGCGGCGCAGGCGAAGGCACCGGCAAAGGCAGAGACGCCGGTCTCAATGCGCATCGCGCATGAGAAATTCACCCTGCCCAACGGCCTCGAAGTGATCCTGCATGTG
Organism: Gemmatimonadaceae bacterium; assembly: GCA_037134115.1. GTDB lineage: Bacteria > Gemmatimonadota > Gemmatimonadetes > Gemmatimonadales > Gemmatimonadaceae > Gemmatimonas. Next base: position 45,607 of record JBAXMW010000014.1, read on the forward strand.
GATCGCTCCGTGCCGATCGTAGCCGTCAACAGTTGGTACAAGGTGGGCTCTGGTGACGAACAGCCGGGACGCACCGGCTTCGCACATCTGTTCGAGCACATCATGTTCATGGGCTCGGAGCATGTGCCCGTCGGGCAATTCGACCAGTGGTTGGAGGCGGCCGGCGCCAACAACAACGGCTCCACCACGGAAGATCGCACCAACTACTACGAAACGGGTCCGTCCAATGCACTCCCCCTCATGCTCTGGCTCGACGCCGATCGCATGGGCTGGCTCCTGCCCACCATGGACAAACCCAAGGTGGACCTGCAGCGCGACGTCGTACAAAACGAGCGGCGACAGAGTTATGACAACGTCCCGTACGGCCGCGCCTACGAAACGTTGCTCCCGGTAATGTTTCCGGCCACGCATCCGTATTCGTGGCCGGTGATCGGGTCCCTCGCCGACCTCGCCGCCGCCTCGGTCGATGACGTGAAGGCCTTTTTCCGCCGCTATTACGCACCCAATAACGCCAGCATCACCATCGCGGGTGACTTCAATCCGGACTCCGCGAAGGTCTGGATCACGAAGTATTTCGGCGGCATTCCGCGAAACTCGCAGGCGCCAGTGCGTCCTGCGGTGCCGACCTCCGCCTTGGTGCGTGATACCACGCTGGTTCTCGAGGATCGCGTACAACTGCCGCGGCTCTATTTCGCCTGGCATGGCGTGAAGGCCTTTAGCCCCGACGAACCGGCCCTCGATGCCCTCAGTGACATCCTGGCCGGCGGCAAAAGTTCGCGCCTCTATCAGCGGCTCGTCTACGACCGGCAGATTGCCCAAGATGTGAATTTCCGGAACAGCGCGAACAAGCTGGATGGGCTGTTGCTCCTCTCGGCCACGGCGAAGCCCGGTGTGCACCCACAGCAGCTGGCGACCGAGATCAACAACGCCATCCGCGAGATCGCGGCGCAGGGGATCACCGAGCGGGAATTGCAGCGCGTCAAGAATAGCATGCGCGCCCAGCTCCTCGATGAACTCGCCTCCGTGCTCGGGAAGGCGGATCGCCTGAATTACTACAACTACTTTGTGGGCACGCCGGATTACGTATCGCAGGATCTGGCCCGCTATGACGCCCTCACCGTCGCCGATGTGCAACGGGCAGCGTCACGATACCTCACGACGGCCCCACGCATCACCCTGACCGTCGTCCCTGAAGGCAAGCGCGAGCTGGCAATGCCGGCCGGAGGATCACACTGATGCACATCTCATCCCAGCGCCTGAGGCGCCTCGCCTGCGCCGGTGCCCTGCTCCCTCTTGGCATCCGCACCACGCCGATTGGCGCGCAGCAACCCGCGAGCACCACGCCACCGACGTTGGCGGCGCCCACACCCCTCCGCATTCCGGCGATCACCGAGCGCACACTGCCCAATGGCCTGCGCGTCGCGATCGTGGAGCAGCATGACGTGCCGGTGGTGGACATGGTGCTCGTCGTCCGGCGGGGCGCCGAGGCTGATCCACCGGGTCGGTCGGGACTGGCCACCCTCACCGCGAGCCTCCTGAGTGAAGGGGCTGGCTCGCGTGATGCAGTTGCCCTCGCCGACCACATCGGATTTCTCGCCATTCGTCTGAATGCCTCCGCGGGTCTCGAGCAAAGCACGGTCTCGCTCCACAGCACGCGCGCGACACTCGACAGCGGACTCGCGTTGATGGCGGACATGGTCCTGCGGCCACGCCTGTCCGACGCCGACATCACGCGTCTGCGCAGCGTGCGTGTGACCTCCTTGCTCCAGGAGAGTGATCGCGGTCCGTCGATGGCCGACCGTGCCTTTGCGGCGTTGGCCTACGGCCCTGATCACCCCTACGGACGCATGCCCTCCGGGACGCGTGAGGATGTGGAGCGTATCACGGCGAACGACGTCCGCAGCTTCTGGCGCACCTGGTACCGCCCGAATAACGCCACGCTGATCATCGCTGGCGATCTGACCGTGCCCGAGGCGCTGGCGAAAGCCACCGCCGCCTTCGGATCCTGGTCACGCGGCACGCTGCCGGCGATTCGCTCGGTGACGGCACCAGCGGCGTCCCCCACGACCATCACGCTCATCGACAAGCCGCGCGCCGCCCAGTCGTCGTTCCGCATCGGTGGTATCGGCGTCGCCCGGAACACGCCGGACTACTACGCGTTGCAGGTCATGAACACCGCGCTCGGTGGCTCTTTCACGAGTCGGCTCAATCAGAATCTGCGCGAAACCAAGGGCTACACCTACGGCGCGTCCTCTGGCTTTGCCATGCGCCGCGAGGCCGGTCCCTTCACCGCCCGCGCCGAAGTCGTGGCCGCCAAAACCGACTCCGCGCTGCTGGAGTTCCTGCACGAGCTCACGGCCATTCGCACGCCAATGCCAGCGGCCGAACTAACGAAGACGAAGACGTATCTGCAGCTCAGCTACGCGGAGCGCTTCGAGACGTCAGGCGATCTGGCCCGGGAAATTGCCGCGCTGGTGCCCGTGGGCATCCCCCTCAGTTCGCTTCGGCAGTATCAATCGCGCATGGCCGCCGTCACCCGCCGTGACGTGCAACGGGTGGCACAGCGTCATCTCAATCCGGCATCGCTGGTCATTGTGATTGCCGGTGACACAACCAGCCTGGCACCGGCGCTGCGCGCCCTCAACGTCGCTCCCGTTACCGCCCGCGATGCACGCGGCCGCCCGATTATCACGCCCTGACCCTGCCATCACCATGATCCCCATCACGCTTCTGCGCTCCCACCGGGCATTCGGCCGCATCGGCACCTTGGCAACAGTCGCCCTGCTCACGGCCTGCCATCAGGCACCACGCACCACGCTCGGCGCGCCCGTCGGCACCCCACCGTCCAGCCAGATGCTGGTCAGCACGGCGTGGCTCGACTCGCATCGCAATGATGCCGATGTGGTCGTCCTGCAGGTCGGCACGAAGGCGCAATACGACAGTGGCCATGTGGCGGGCGCCCGCTTTGTCGCGCTGAGTGAAATCGCCGAACCGCCCGTTCCGAACGGCCTCACACTGCAGATGGCCCCCGTGCCGCAACTCGTGGCGTGGGCGCAGGCGAACGGCATTGGCGATCGGACGCGCGTCATCATAGTGCCGCACGATGAGAACCTCCAGTCGGCGACGCGTGTCTTCTTCACCCTCGCGTACCTTGGCGCATTCGACCGGGCCTCGGTGGTGAATGGCAGCTTCAAGGCGTGGAAGGCCGAGGGGCGCGCGACCACCACGGCGGCACCAGCGGCGGCGGTGCCGGCCACCTTCACCGCGCGGCCCATTCCGCAGCTCATCGCCACGCTGAGCCAAGTGGAGGCGGTCGCCAAGGACTCTGGGCGCACCGCGCTCATCGATGCGCGACTGGCGCGCTTCTACAACGGTGACGGCGGCGGCTATCCGCGGCCGGGCCACATTCCCACCGCCGTCAACGTGCCACTCAATACAGTGAGCACGAACGGCTTCATGAAGCCGGCGTCGGAACTCAAGACGCTCTTCACTGCCGCAGGCGTTCGCGGCGACACCCCGATCATCACGTACTGCCATATCGGCCAGCAAGCCACGGTCCTGTGGTTTGTCGCCACGCTGCTCGGCTACGAAGCCCGGATGTTTGACGGGTCGTTCCAAGAGTGGAGCGGGACGGCGCGCTTGCCCGTGGTGGCACCGCCCGGCGCGAAGTGATCGCCAGTGCGCTGACGCCGTCCGCAACTACAGCGTGCGGCGTCCCAGCGCACTGGCGATCAGCTCTACCGCTAACTCCGCTGTCCGATTGGCCCGGTCCAGGACGGGATTGATTTCGACCAGATCCATCCCAATCAGGCGTCCCGTGTCGGCGAGCAACTCCATCGCCAAGTGTGCCTCGCGATACGTGGCACCGCCGGGGACTGGCGTACCGACGCCCGGCGCTTCACTTGGATCAATCCAGTCCGCATCACAGGACACATAGATCCCGTCGGTATCGCGACTGACATGGGCGATCGCTTCTCGCATCACGGCCGGAAGTCCACGCTCATCGATGTCGCGCATGGTGAACGCAAGGATGCCATGCCGACGAATAGCGAGTCGCTCGCGGGGATCGAGGTCCCGAAGCCCGACATACGCCATCCGGCTGGGCTGCAGCGCCGGCGCAGGGACGGCGAGCGCCGCCAGCGTCGCGTCCCCCTCACCCAGTAGGTGCGCCACCGGCATCCCATGCACGTTCCCCGAGATGGAGCTGTCGGGGGTGTTGATATCAGCATGGGCATCCAGCCAGAGCAGCCCCAGCCTACGCCCCTCCCGGGCCATCGCGGTCACTGCCCCCGCCACCGATCCCATGGAGACCGAGTGGTCACCGCCCAAGACCAGCGGAAACTCCCCACGGGCCACGACCTCGGCGGTGTGGGCCGCCAGCGTCTGGCAAACCGCCGTAATGGCCGGCAATTCTGAGTGCCCGGACGGCAGGGTTTCCCGCTGCGGCACCATGAGATTGCCGTCATCGACGACGGTATGGCCGATCGCAGTGAGCGCCGGCGCCAGCTGGGCAATCCGGAGCGCCGACGGCCCCATGTCGACCCCGCGCCGCGATGCCCCAAGGTCCAATGGCACCCCAATGATCCGAATAGAACGGGACAATGGGATCGGCGCGACCACGGAAGCATGTGTCGACTTGGTCATCTATGGAAATTGTGCCAGCTCCCTGCTTCGCGGTACCTTTCGGTTTCCTCGCGATTTCCCCGCATCCGGAGCCTGACGTGTCCGCCTCTGCCGCCGCGCCTGACGCTGCATCGGCACCTGCATCGCCACCTGCTGCGCCCGACGCTACCGCCGTGACCCCGCTCGTTGGGGTCGTGATGGGCAGCGCCAGCGATTACGACACCCTCGCCCCGGCCTGCGAGATCCTCTCCGAGCTGGGGATCCCCTACGAGGCACGCGTTGTCTCCGCGCATCGGACCCCGGACTGGCTCTTCGAGTACGCTGAGTCCGCCGCCGGGCGCGGCCTCCGGGCCATTATCGCTGGCGCCGGCGGCGCCGCTCACCTCCCGGGGATGCTCGCCGCCAAGACGCTGGTGCCGGTCCTCGGGGTCCCCGTGGTGGCCACGTCGCTCAATGGGATGGATGCCTTGTTGAGCATCGTGCAGATGCCCGCCGGGGTCCCCGTGGCGACCTTTGCCGTCGGAAAGCCAGGTGCCGCCAACGCCGCGCTTTTTGCCGCGCAGCTCTTGGCCGCGCACCAGCCCGCCCTCGAAACCCGACTGACCACCCGCCGAGCGGCCAAAGCCGCCGAAGCGCTGGCCCGTCCGCTCAACGCGCCCAACGCGATTCTGCCGTGACGCATCCGGTCCCATCCCCCATCCTCCCCGGCGCGACCATCGGCTTTCTCGGCGGTGGCCAGCTCGGACGCATGGCCGCCATGGCCGCGCGCGACATGGGGTACGACGTGCAGGTGCTGGATCCGGACCCCACCTGCGCAGCTCGCGCGGTCGCGTCGCGGACGATTACCGCCCCGTTTCACGATGTCGAGGCCGCGGTCGAACTCGCTCGGCAGTGTGACGTGATCACACTGGAGATCGAGCAGATTCATCCGGACGTCCTCGCGGCGGTCGCCGACCACGCGCCGGTGCGTCCTGGCCGCGATCCGGTCTACATCATTCAGGAACGGCTCCGCCAAAAGGAATGGCTCGCCGCGCAAGGCTTTCCATTGGGCGCCTTCACGGCGGCGCAGTCAGCCAGTGATCTCGCCGAGGCGGTGCGGCAGTTCGGCCCCTGCATCGCGAAGGCGACCCAGGGCGGCTACGATGGCCGCGGACAGGCCCGCCTCTCGACCCCCGATCAGGCCGAGGGCGCGTGGGAGGCGTTGGGCGGCCGCCCGTGCCTCGTGGAGCAGCGTGTCGACATCGACTACGAAATCAGCGTGCTCGTGGCGCGACGGCCCAGCGGAGAGGTGGCGGTCTATCCACCATCCCGCAATCATCACACGAATGGCATTCTGACGTGGGCGGTCACACCCGCCGTCATCACCAGCGCGCTCGCCGCCGAAACACAGGCGCTCGGCGTGGCGATTGCCGAACGGTTGGGAATGGTGGGGCTGCTGGCGGTGGAATGTTTCATCACGCGCGATGGCACGCTGCTGGTAAATGAGCTCGCACCGCGTCCGCACAACACCTTTCACCATTCGATGCGCGGCGTCGCCACCAGTCAGTTCGAGCAGCTCATCCGCGCCGTTTGCGATGTGCCACTCGGGAGCACGGCCATCCATGCGCCGTCGGCGATTGTGAACCTGCTGGGCCATGTCTGGCTGCAAGAGACCCCACCGGACATCACCGCGGCACTCTCCGTGCCAGGCGCTCGCGTGCACTTGTATGGAAAGGCGGGGGCTCGTGCCGGACGCAAGATGGGGCATCTCTCGGCGGTCGGCGACAATGCCCAAGAGGCGCTGCAGCAGGCCCTGACCAGTTATCATCGGCTCTCGCCCACGCCGGTCGACGATTTTGATGTGACCGTTCCGCAGTTGCAAAGCCACGGCCACTAAGCCGACCTGACCCTCACTAATTCCTGAGCATGATTCCGCGCGATATCTACGAGATCATTCACATCATTGGCATCGCCATGCTCTTCGCGGCGATCGGCGGGGTGGCCATCCACGCCGCCAATGGGGGCAGCAAAGCCAACACCAGCACGCGGGGTTTCATGGCCGCGCTCTTTGGCACCGGCTCGTTTCTGATTCTGTTGGGTGGCTTCGGCATGATGGCGCGGCTGGGGATCGTGCGCGGCATGCCCCCCGGTTGGATTCTGGTGAAGATGGTGATCTGGCTGGTGCTGTCTGCCATCGTGCTCGTGCCCTACCGGAAGCCCGCCCTCGCCAAGCCGTTTGCGATCCTGTTGCCGCTCCTGGCTGGGCTCGCCGTCTACATGGCGGTCTACAAGCCCATCTGACCCGGCTGACGCCCCGGTGGACACCCCCGCTTGACCTTTGGGCCCGGCGGTCGATACTGTTACGGAGACGGCGGCGACGCCGTCTGACAACTGAAGGTCTGGTTGGCCGCTTCGGCGGCCCCCGTGGTGATTTGCCGCCGATTGCCGCCACGCAAAATAAGGAGCTAAACCGCGACAGCGCCCGGCGGCCCCCTTGTCTGCCGGGCGCTGTGTGCGTTGGCGGCACTCACCCGTTGTTTGGAGAGTGCCACGATGACCGAAGTCCTCCGCACCGCCGCCTGGCGGTCCGCTGCCGCGTTGAAGCGCCCCGCCACAACGGCCGCCGCGTGGCCCGTGCGCGATGAGATCCTGACGCTGCACGACATCCGCCTGGAGCATGGCACGCACCTCGACACCCTCGAGGTGCACGTCCGCGTGGAAGGGACTATCGCTCCGGCGCGTGACAATGTCGTCCTCATCGCCCATGCCCTCACCGGGACCGTGCGCGCCACGGAATGGTGGAAGGGCGTGGTGGAGGTTGGCGGCGCGATCGATCCCACACGGCATGCGATCCTGACTGCGAATTTGCTGGGCGGATGCGACGGCACCGCGATTCCCGGCGGCCCTCCGGTCCCTGCGCCACGCATCACCACACGCGATCAGGCGACCGTACTCGCGCGGGTTCTCGACGCGCTCGACATCGACGCGCCGCTGCTCGTGTGCGGCGGCTCACTCGGCGGTCAGGTCACGCTCGAGTTCGCGGCCTCCTTTCCGCACCGCGTGCGCTCCGCCGTGGTGCTCGCAGCCCCCGCCGTTCAAACGGCGCAGGGGATCGCGTGGAACGCCATCATGCGGCAAGCGGTCGCCGTCGGTGGCCCCGAGCAGGGGCTGGCCCTCGCCCGCATGGTAGGGATGCTGAGCTATCGTACGCCCGAGGGGCTTGAACAGCGCTTCGGCGCGAACCGCAACGAACGCGGCATCTTCCGCATGCAGGAATGGCTCGGTGTGCATGGCGACATGCTTGTCGCCCGCTTTGCCGCGGACAGCTACGTGCAGCTGCTCGACATCATGGACAGCCATGACGTGGGGCGTGGACGCGGTGGCGTTGCCGCGGCGTTGGCACCGGTCGCCGACCGGCTCATTGGCGTCGGCATCCCGGGCGATCTGCTCTACCCCGCCGGCAGTGTGCAGCAGTGGACGGAGATGGCGCATACCCGCTACGCCGAGCTCACCTCGATCCACGGGCATGATGCATTTCTGCTGGAGCCGACGCAGGTGAGTGCCATCCTGCGCGACGCCATCCGTCGCGCCAAGGTCGTGACCCCATCAACATCCACCGCCGCGACCAACACGCAGGCCTCCGCCTTCGCGTCTCGGCTCGCTGATCGCACCGCGACCGCCCAGTCGCCGACGCTCCGCCCGCTGCGCATCGCGCTCGCGGGCTGCGGGCACGTTGGCGGCGCGTTGCTCGAGTTGCTGGCGGGGCTCCCGCGTGCGGCCGAGCGGGTGCAGGTGGAGCGTGTGCTGGTGCGTGATAAGGACCGGGACCGTCCCGGGCTCGATCGGGCCATCGCGCAGGGGATCGCCCCCGCCGACGCCTGCTGCACCGATCCGGCGCAGCTGCTCACTGGCGAGATCGACGTTCTCATTGAGGTGATTGGTGGGACCGCCACCGCGCGGAGTCTCGTGGAAGCCGCGTTGGCGCGCGGGATCGATGTTGTTACCGCCAACAAGGCGTTGCTTGCCATTGATGGGCCGGCGTTGCAGGCGTTGGCGACGACCACGGGGGCGCGTCTCGACTTCGAGGCCGCCGTCGGTGGCGCCATTCCCATTGTCCGCAGTATTCGCAGTGGCGCGGCCGGCGTGGGGCCCACCGGCATTCACGGCATTCTGAATGGCACCAGCAACTTCGTCTTCGACCGCCTCGCGCAGGGCGACACGCTCGACGCGGCGGTCGCGACCGCGCAGGCGCTGGGGTATGCCGAAGCCGATCCGACCCGCGATCTCTCCGGTGAAGACGCCGAAGACAAGCTCCGCGTGCTGGCTTGGCTCCTTTTTGGGGTCGATCCGCGTACGCTGCAAGTGAACCGTCGAGGCATCGACGCTGAGACCGCCGCATGGACCGCGCAGGTCGTTGCTGAAGGCGATCGCGTCAAATTGCTGGCGTCCTGTTCCAAAGACGGCGACGTGGTGACGGCGACGATCACCCCCACGCGCGTCACCGCAACGGATGCGTGGAGCCAAGTGGTGGGGCCAGACAATCGGATCGTCATTACCAGCCTTTCCGCTGGTGCCCTGGCCTTCCAGGGCGCTGGTGCCGGCGGCCGGGCCACCGCAGGTGCCGTGCTGGGCGACCTCCTTCGAGATCGCCCGCACGCCCCCTGACGCGGCCCGTCGGTCGCGCGGGGCATCAGCGCGGGGCGCCGATGCCCCGCGCACGCAACAGGAGGCGCACCGAGTCCACTGGCAACGGTATCCCGCGTCCGCCACGACTCACGACCGGCGTCGCCATGAGCATGGCATCATACAGCGCTTCTTCGGTCGCTTCAGTCACCGCCTGAAAGAGCGCAGACATCGCCTCGTTGCCGACTTCGGTCGCGGTCGCGGTGGCGGCGTCAGGAGACCGGCGCACCGACGACGCCGTTGAGAAGGCCAGCACGTAATCGCCTGAGCCGTTGGACGCACTCGATCCCGTCCGCGCGAGCCCCATCACCGCGCGCGCCGCCAGCCGCTCGAGATTCCGTGACAACAGCGGGGCATCGGTGGCGATCACGATCATGCACGATCCATCACCATGCTCGGCGGCCCCGTCGCCGCCGCCGGGACGACGGATCGGTTCGACATCGCGCTGAAACGCGTAGCGCCCAAGCAGCGGCCCAACGGGGACGCCGGCCATCTGCAGCACGCCGCCGTAGTTCCCCTGCACCAGAATCCCAATCGTGTAGCCCCCCTGTGAGGCCGGGAGCACGCGCGACGCGGTGCCGATCCCGCCCTTCCAGCCGAACATCAGGGTGCCGTGGCCCGCGCCCACGCTGCCTTCAGCCACGGGGCCGGAGGCGGCGACGTCGAGCGCGCGCCGCAGGGCACCCCCAATTCCGGGACGAAGCCGAGTGCCATTGAGGCCACCGTCATTCGTCTCACCCACCACGGGATTGATGGAGCGAACGCCGGCATTCTCGGGCTTCTGCAGCATCCACTGCGCCATCGCATCCCCCACCTGCCAGATGCAGAGCGTGCAGGTGAGCGCGATCGGCGTTTCGAGCTCGCCAAGTTCCCGGAGCTGCGTGACGCCCAACAGCTTGCCGAAGCCATTCCCGACATGCAGCGCGGCCGGCACCCGGTCCCGAAAGAGATCGCCCTCATGCGGCAGCACCACCGTCACGCCGGTGCGCAGCGAATCGCCCTCGCTCACGGTCGCGTGCCCAACGCGGACCCCCGCCACATCGGTAATCGCATTCCAGCGACCGGGGGTGAAGATGCCGGGGGCGAGGCCCATCGCCCGGGCCCGGGTGGGCTGCGCGGTCAGCGGGGAGGTGGCGACGGCCATCGCAGACGCGACGGCGAGGAGACGGTGGTGGCGGGATCGGAGCATAGGCGCAAAAGTACCGTCGCGTACCACTTTCCCGCATCGCTTCACGCCACGCCCGGCGCCCGGCATATTGGCTACATGGCATTACGTCCCGTCTATGGCCACGAACGACTTCGCGCGCGCCTTGCCGCAGCGGCCGGCTCCGATCAACTGCCGGCCAGCCTGCTGCTGGAGGGGCCCCTGGGCGTGGGGAAGCAGCGACTGGCGCTCTGGCTGGGGCAGCTCCTGCTTTGCGACCGGGCCGTTGCGGAACAGCTCCCAGCCCCCTGCGGGAGCTGCCCCCAGTGTCGCTATGCGGAAGGGCTGGTGCACCCCGACCTCCACTGGGTCTTCCCACGTCCGAAGCTCAAAAAGTCGGACGCCAAGCCGGCCGAGTTCTGGCAGGATCTGAAAGAGGCCGCGACGGAGCGGGTGGAGGCCGATGGCCTGTGGGCGCCCAGCTCTGGGAGCGACGCCATTTTCGTGGACACGATCCGGGCCCTCATCGACGCCGCCAGTAAGCGGCCCGCAATGGCCCGCCGGTCCGTCTTTGTCGTCGGCAACGCCGAACGGATGGTGGCCCAGGAAGGGGCCGACATGGCCGCCAATGCGTTTTTGAAGTTGCTGGAAGAGCCGCCAGCGGGGATGACCCTCATCCTGACCACCAGCGAGAAGGGGGCCCTGCTCCCCACGATCCGTTCGCGTGTCGTCACCCTGCGCATGGCGCCGCTGAGCCCGGACGAGATGATCGCGATGGTTCGCGACCCCGCCATGCAGCGCAAGCTTGGGACGCTCCGGGAAGATGACGCCATCGCCGCAGCCGGCGGCGCCCCGGGGATCCTCTTGGCCGCCGGGCACTCCGAGGAGGTGGTCACGCGGGCCCGCGAGCTGGTCGCGGCCGCCCTGCTCCCCGCCTCGGCCGATGGGACGGCGACCCGGGTGAAGGTGGCGGCGAAGCAAGGCAACGCGGGGGCCCGTGGGGCCTTCAGCGATATGCTCGACGCCACCACCACGCTCCTCCATGAACGCACCAAGGCGCTGGTGCATGCCGGCCACGAGGCCGACGCGCGCCGCACCGCGCGTGCCCTGCTCGAGGTGGAGCAGGCGAAGCGCCGCGCCTACAACAACATCAGTCCGCAGCTCATCACCGCCGCGCTCCTCGACGCCATGCAACGGGCGCTCCGCGCATGAGCACGCCCGCCCTTCCCGCTTCTCAGACCACGTCCATGGCCGATCATCCCGCCCCCCCTTCCGGCCCCGACTCGGCGGCGCTTCCGCCCACAAGCGAGCTCAGCCATATTGATCGGACCGGGACCTTCCGGATGGTCGATGTGGGGGACAAGCCACTGTCCGTGCGGACGGCTCGGGCGACCGGTTCCCTGCGGATGCAGCAAGAAACGTACAACGCTATACGTGACAACACGTTAGCCAAGGGTGATGTCGTCCCCGTGGCCCGTCTGGCAGGGATTCAGGCGGCCAAACGGACGGCCGACCTCATCCCGCTCTGTCACCCGTTAGCGTTGTCCGGCGTCGAGGTGCTGATTACTCTCCAAGAATCCCTTCCGGGCGTCGTGGTGGAAGGGACGGTACGAACCACCGGGCAAACCGGTGTAGAGATGGAAGCTTTGACCGCCGTGACCGTTGCGCTGTTGACGGTGTACGACATGGCCAAAGCGATTGACCGGACCATGGTGTTATCCGACATCGTGCTGCGTGAGAAGCGCGGCGGCACGCGGGGGGATTACACCAGCGGTTCGTGAAGGGGTAGCTCTTTCAGGAGGGACCATGTCACAATCCTTGCCCAGTGTGCGCCATGGGTCAGCCGACCGCGATGCGGTGGTTCGGCACCGGCGAATGCGCAGACGGCATGTTTCGCGGAAAGTCCAGCGGGTGTTGGGGGCTGCCGCGGTGTTAGTGCTGTTAACGGTGGTGCTCACCCCGGATCGTGTGCGGCCCTCGGCGGCGCCGGATCCCCGGGGGCCGTTGGCCTCGGTTGCGGGCGCTGTGCCGTCCGCTTCCTTGCCGTTGCAGCCGCTCTGGCGGCCGGCCGGCACGGTCTTCAACCGGAAGGCAGCATCGTCTGCGATGCCCTTTGGCCTGAGCGCCCGTAAAGCCGGGGCCTTGGAATCGCTCGACCGCTGGCACCAGATCTATACGTTCTCGGTGCGCTACCGCGTGAAGCCCGATCTCACCCGTCGGATCTATGATGCCGCGGTGGCCGCCGGGATTGAGCCGGATCTGGCCTTTCGGGTGGTCCGGGCCGAGAGCGAATTCAATCCCCGCGCGATCAGCAGGGTCGGCGCCGTTGGCCTGACCCAACTCATGCCGTCGACCGCGCGCGAATTCGAGCCGCACATCACCCGGGACGCGTTGCTCGATCCGGACACCAACCTGCGGATCGGCCTGCGGTATCTCCGAGTGCTGATTCGCGAGAACAAGGGCGATCTGCGGATGGCACTGCTCATGTACAATCGCGGGCCCGTGGCGGTACAGCAGGCGCTGAGCGCCGGCGCGGATCCGGCGAATGGGTACGACAGCCAGATCATGCGCGGCTACCGGGGCCGCGGCGTCCTGGACTGACGGCCGGTTCGACTACCGGCCGGTCGACGTCTTCCCGGTCGGCTTCTTCCCGGTCGACGTCTTCCCGGTCGGCTTCTTCCCTGACGACGTCTTCGCGGACGTTTTCTTTCCCGACGACGGCTTCGCCGCCCCCTGCTTTACCGCCGACGGCTTCGCGGACGCCTTTTTCGCCGACGGCTTCTTGGCCGACGACGTCTTCGCCGACGTTTTCTTCGCCGGCGACTTTTTCGCCGACGTTTTCTTGGCCGCCGACGTCTTGGCCGACGACTTCTTCGCTGCGGCGGACTTGGTGGTGGACCGACGCGGCGCCGGTCCGTACCGCTCAATCGCCGGGTCCGGGACGACCCGGACAAATGCCAGCACCTCGCGCTTCGGCACGCGCACCATGGTGCCGCTCGGCAGTCGGCCACTGCGTGTGGTCTTGAGCCTTGGATTGAACCAGGCGAGCTGCTTCGCGCTGATCCCTTCGGCCGCCGCGAGTGCAGCGATCGTCCCGGCCCGCTTCGTGACCGGCACCATGCGATACCCCACCCGGTCGTCCGGCGGCATACTGTCGAGAACCGCCTGCACCTGCATCGCGCTCCCGCTCGGGACCCGCACCCAGTGACTCGAATCCGGGGGGACAATCCCCCGGAGCAGTGCCGGGTTGAACTCGGCCATGACCGCCGGCGTCGCCCCAACCACGGCGGCCACGGCGGCCAGACTCGTGCCCGGTCCCGCGCGGACGGAATCGTAGGAGAACGGCGGCAATGAGTCGATCACAATGCCAAAGCGCGCCGGAACCTTCCCGACGAGCGCCGCGGCAATCAACTGCGGCACATAGTTGACGGTCTCGTTCCGCAGATAGCCCTGATCGGCCAGCACAAAGAACCGTTCCTCGCCCTCAGTCCCCGCCAGTGCCGTCGCATGCCGAGTGAGCCCGCGGGTCACGCGTCCCTCGCCGCCGTTATAGGCCGCCGCCGCGAGATACAACGAGCCAAACTGCCGCTGGAGATAGGCCAACATCCGGATCGCGGCGTCGGTCGACCGCACCGGATCCCGCCGCTCATCCATCCACCAGTCCACCCGCAAGCCCACCGTGCGGGCGGTCCCGCTCATGAACTGCCACAACCCGACGGCCGCCGCCCGCGAATACGCATTCGGGTCGTAGCCGCTTTCCACCAACGCGAGATAGGTCAGATCCTCGGGCATTCCGGCGGCGCGTAGCTTGGTGCGGATCATCGCGTCATAGCGCGTTCCCCGACGGAGCCGCGTCGTGAAATAATCGCGCGAGCTGCTGGTGAAGAGCTGGACGTAGCGCGTCACGCGCGCATGCGTCTCAAACGAGCGTACCTCAATGTCCCAGACCGGCTCCGGACCACCGACCGCCGCAGGGGCTCCGGCGCCATTCCCCTCGAGCACGGCCGCTGGTGACTCACCAAAGACTGCCATGGCCGTCCGCACGACCTCATCCGGCGTCGTCGTGGGCGGGATCACGCTGGCCGAAGGTCGGGGCGAGCCACTTGGCGGCACCACGGCGGCAGTGGATGCCCCTGCCGCCGTTCCCGACGGTGACGGGGCGCGCACGACGGACGCCGGCGCCCCCGCACTCACAATGGGTGTGAGGGGGCGGCAGCCACTGAGGGCCACCATCAGTCCGGTCACCAGGCCGGTGACAATTGCAGCGCGACGCACGCCAAAAGCTACGGGAAACCAAGCGCGTCGGACAGCCTCAACGGTCCCGTCGCCGGCGGCGCCGAACGGTGGCGCCGTTCGGTGGCGCCGTTCGGTGGCGCCGTTCGGTGGCGCCGTTCGGTGGCGCCGTTCGG
>JBAXMW010000015.1:0-58357 GCA_037134115.1 Gemmatimonadaceae bacterium
GCATGTGTTAAGCACGCCGCCAGCGTTCGTCCTGAGCCAGGATCAAACTCTCCAATGGAAAGTAAAGATAGGCTCTTCCTGCGCGCTCAAGCCGTAGCTCGGCACGCGGAATCACAGAATCATCAGGTTGATTTCTCGCTGCAGCCCTGAAGAAGCCGCAGGTCATAGAAACCGCCCCGCACATCCTTTGATCTCGAATTCGATTGTCAAACAGCGTTGTTGCTTCCTTCTATAGTCTCGCAACCGCTTGCGGCTGCGTCACTTACTCTTTTTTGCTGCGCCGCTGTTTCGGCGGCAGACTTACTATTTAACCTGCTGTCCTTCGTTCGTCAAGTGGCGTCGGTCAACTTTTTTCGTCCGCGCCGCTCTTTTCTGCGTCCGCTTCGATCGCTTGGCGAACCCGTCAGGTCGCCGTCCGCTTATCGAAGGGGTGGCGAAGTTATCGCGCGAATCACGATTGCGCAAGAGGTGCGTAACAAATCGCACCCGTTTCTTCACCGTCAGTCTGGACCGAGCGTCCTACTGCTCGCGACTCAACCAGCTATGTCCTGCAGTGCACCCTCTAGGACTCGAACCTAGAACCTACTGATTAAGAGTCAGCTGCTCTACCATTGAGCTAAGGGTGCGTCGACTCCACCTGCACCTGCACCTCCACCTCGTTCGGCCCAACCAGGCCCCGTCTCCGATACCGCCACCTGCACGGTCTCGGTCAGCGCGCCAGGAGGGAATCGAACCCCCGACCCGCAGCTTAGAAGGCTGCCGCTCTATCCACCTGAGCTACTGGCGCCTGCCCCTGCTACGAGGCCTCCTACGTCGTTCGCGGCCCTGCTCCCGCCGGTCGCAATCGGGGCGGCCGGATTCGAACCGGCGACCTCCTGCTCCCAAAGCAGGCGCGATACCGGGCTACGCTACGCCCCGTTGGTCCTGCACGCTGCATACGGCCCTGCCCTTCCCTACCGAACTTTTCACTCCGGCACCTCTCGCCATTCAAGGCCGAGGTCCGCCAGAGCCTCAGAACATAGCCGAGCTGGTCTTATCGGTCAACGGGGGGCCGCAGAAAAGTTTCGATCGATGGCACCACCCCAGCCATCGCCGCCAACATCGCCCGGACAGCGCGCCCCCGATGACTCACGGCCGCCTTCGCCGACTGGTCCACCTGCGCAAAGGTGGCCCCCAATTCACTCGACCAAATGTACGGGTCGTAGCCGAAGCCCCCCGTGCCCACGGGCGCAGCCAGCACCACGCCCGCCGTCTCCCCACGCCGCACCAGCTCGCCACCCGGCCAGACACACGCCGCCGCACAGACGTATCGCGCCCGCCGCGCCGATGGCGCGTTGGCCCCCACCGCCTCCAGGGCCTGTCGCAGCCGCGCGTTGTTCGCGGCATCCAATGCCTCACCCGTCAGCTCCGGTCGCTCCGACCACCGCTTACTCCGCACCCCGGGGGCGCCACCCAAGGCGTCCACTTCCAGCCCCGAGTCATCGGCCAGCACCACCCGTCCGCCACTGCGCGCGGCAAACCAGCGCGCCTTCGCCAGCGCATTCGCTTCAAACGTGGGAAAGCACTCCAGCGCCTCTTCCTCGACAGTCTCCGGAATCCCCGCCGACGCCAGCGATTCCGCGGCCCACCCATGCGCGGCCAACAGCGGCAGCAGCTCGCGCACTTTCCCGATACTCCGGGTCGCCACCAGGAGCGGCCGGAGGCCGGTCGTCATGCGCTCCGCACCGCCGTCAACACGGCCTGCTGCGCCGCATCCAACGACACAATGCCGGCCACCGCCAGATCGAGGAGCGTCGACAGTTCCTCGCGCGCGAACGTGCCATGCTCGCCCGTCCCCTGCACTTCGACAAAGCGGCCTTCACTGCTCATGACCACGTTCATGTCCACCCCGGCCCGCACATCTTCTTCGTAATCGAGATCAAGCCGTGGTGCGCCATCCACCACCCCCACACTCACCGCCGCCACGCGCCGACGTACTGGGGTGGTCGCCAAACGCCCGGTCTGCACCATCCAGCTAAACGCGTCCACGACCGCGACGCAGGCCCCAGTGATCGCCGCCGTGCGCGTTCCACCATCAGCTTCCAGCACATCACAGTCGAGCTTGATCGTGAATTCCCCGAAGCGGAAATCATCGAGCATCGCCCGCACACTGCGCCCAATGAGGCGCTGAATCTCTTGGGTACGCCCCCCCACCTGCTGTCGTTCGCGCGAGGAGCGCGTGCGCGTCGCGCGCGGCAGCATGGCATACTCCGCCGTTAACCACCCTTCCCCGCTGCCGCGTCGCCAGCCCGGCACCCCATCCTCAACGGACGCCGCACAGAGGACGCGCGTGCCCCCGAAGCTGACGAGACACGAGCCCTCCGCATTGCGGACGGCCCCACGCTCCATCGTCACGGGACGGAGCTCCCGATCTGTGCGCCCCTGACGCGCGCTCCCCACTGCAGTCTCAGCCACGAAGTTTCTCGATGATGGAAGTTGTGGATTGGCCCGGCGTGAGCGGAATCACCACGACGCGACCGCCCCGCGCCACGACCACGTCGGCGCCCACGATGGTCTCTGGGGCGTAGTCGCCCCCTTTGACAATGACATCTGGACCCAACCGTTCAACCAGCGCCCGCGGTGTATCCTCCGGGAAGATCACCACGGCGTCGACACACTCGAGCGCCGCCAACACATAGGCGCGATCCACCGCCGTGCGCACGGGCCGCGTCGGTCCCTTGAGTCGCGTGACCGACGCGTCGCTGTTGATCCCGACGATCAGGGAGTCCCCCTGCTGTCGCGCCCCGTGCAACACATCAATGTGGCCAGGGTGCAGCAGATCAAAGACGCCGTTCGTGAAGACCACGGTGCCGTGCACGGCGGCGCGCCACGTCTGCGCGCCATCCCACGTCATGATCTTCTCGGCTGGATGGCGAAGCGGCCGCGCGGTCACCATTGCGATTGCATCCCTTCGATCACCTGCGTGATGTAGCTCTCGATGGCGTACTTGCGACCGGTCGCCTCGCCGCCTTCGGGATATTGTCCTTCCGTCTGCAACGCTTGCTTCTTGAACAGCGTGCGCCCCGTGGCCTGCTCGAGAATCTCGATATCAATCACCAACTGCAGACGCCGGCGGGTCGACGTCGTCTGTCGGGGATCGGCGCTGACGCCAGCCTGCAGGTCGACCTCATACCGCACGATCGTACCGCGCACGAGCACATCCGCCCGGGCCTCGGGCGCCTCGCGCAAATTGAGCTTGTCACGCATCCCGTTGCGCGTTTCGTCCAGCACTTCGCGCTGGATCTCCGCAGACGCCGTCTGATTATCAAACGGCTGCACGGCCACGGTCCGCAGGTTGCGCGGCAACCCGCCGCCGCCGGAGAAGCCGTACAGGCATCCCGCAAGCACCAGCGGCACCAGCAGCACGCTGCCCCGCACAGCACGCCGCAGCAGCGCGCGTCGCGCCCGGCGATTACGGTCGGCGCCAGATAGCGTCATCAAATCTCTCCACCGAAAAGGTGTCCTGAATATCGAGCCGCAGGCGCCGTCGTGCGCGCGTCGCAACATAGTGCACCACCCATTGCCCCGTCGACGCGCGCCCCCGCTCCACCGACGCGACCACCCGATGATCGATCAATTCTTCGAGACGCAGCAAGGCGTCCGGCACCACCGTCAGGCGCCACACCGATCGCGCCCCTCCTGGTGTGCCGGCCACCTGGCGCTCGGGGATCTCGGCGAACACGGTATCGCCCTGGCGGTGCACGGTCTGCTGTGGCGACGCAGGGATGACGAGCCGCCCCACGGCCGCCCACAGGAGGGGCATCGACGGCAAGAGTTCGGGGGCCAGGGCCCCATCACCGGCTGAGAGGGTGTCGCCGAGGAGCCATGCCACGCCGCCGGCACTTCCGTCGGCCAGAAAGAAATCCAGGCGGGCGGAATCCGGGGGGAGGCTCCGGACCACGCCGTCGCCAGCCGCCGAGAACACCCGGTCGGCATACTGCCAGCGGAAACGCCATTGTTGCGCGTGCGTGGGGAGCCCCGCGACGGGGAGCGGCTCGGCGGACGGCGTCCCGCGCAACGGTTGCACCCGTGGTGGCAGGCATGCCGAGCACAGAACGGTCGCGCCCAGCATCCAAGCCGCGACCCGGTGGGTGCGACGCGGCCGTTTCTGTTGGGTCACCCGCGCGGACCGTTGGGTTCCGCCGTCACGACCGACGCGAGCGCGGCCCGGATTTCCGGCGGCAGCATGGCCGGACGGTTGTCGGCCCCCAATGACACCAGATCGGTCGACGCCGTCACGAGCAGCGCGCCGGACTGGGCCTGCTCGATTCGATAGGCAAAGCGCAGCGCCCGAGAGCGAACGGACACGAGCGTGGTCCGGATGCGAATCGGGTCGTCGTAGCGGGCCGAGCCGTGGTAGCGGACGGTGGCGTCCGAGACGGCCAGCCGGACCCCCATCGCCTCCATTTCCGCGTACGAGGGGCCAAGCGTCCGAATAAAGTCCGTCCGGCCGATTTCACACCAGATCAGATAATTGGCGTGATAGACCACGCCCATTTGGTCGGTCTCGGCGTACCGTACACGGACTTCACTGACCGTTTCGTGACCTGCGGAAGGGCTGGGCATGGTGCAAGATGCCCGGTGCCGGGGGCCGGCTCAAGGCACCGGCCGTTTGTCGGCATTCGGTCGACGGGTTAGACTCCCCTCGTGCTCCCAACGCCCTGCCTTGTCCTTGGCGACGCCCATCTCGGAGTGGCCTCACCGGCCTCTGAGCAGGCGTTGTTGGCCTTCCTGCGCCGCGTCCCGACTGAGGCGCGCTCGTTGGTCATCATGGGCGACCTGTTCGACTTCTGGTTTGCCTGGGGACATGTGATGCCGCGGAGCGGCTTCCGGGTGCTTGCCGCCCTCGCCGATGTCCGGGAGGCGGGTGTTGAGGTCGTCTGGATTGGGGGCAATCACGACTGCTGGGGCGGCGACGTCCTCGCCCGCGAGACGGGCGCCCAGTACACGCTCGATCCGTGGCGCGGGGCCATCGGGCCCTGGTCAACCCTCCTGCAGCATGGCGACGGGCTGCGCGAGCGCGAGGATGCCCCGTATCGGCGTTTACGCACCGTCTTGCGACATCCCCTGAGCATCCGGGCGTTTCGCTGGCTGCACCCCGACCTCGCCACGCGTCTGGCGCTGTCCTCGTCGGACACGAGCCGACACCGGCGCGCCGGCGACGAGGGGCGCGGGCTGCTGGCGGTGGCTACGCAATCGCTCTCCGCGCCCGACGGTCCGTCGCTGGTGATTCACGGGCATTCCCACGTGCCGACGCTGACGGCTGCCGGTCGTGGTTGGTACGCCAATGCCGGCGCGTGGTATCTGGATCAGCAGTATCTCCGCATCACCGATGATGGCATTGCACGCCTGCGGTGGACGGAGGCCGGGCATGGTGAGCAGCTGGCGTCTACGCAGGGGCTGACGGCCGCGGGTGACGCGGCAGTGCCGACGACGGTGCTACCAGCGCACTGACAGCGTCGCGACGGCGCCGGTCCGGCTCGGCAGGACGGACATGGAGACCGGCACATCCCAGAGTTGCGCGGAGACGAAGGCATCGGCGCCCGCGAAGAGATGGTTGAAGGCGATCACGGCCAACCAATCTTCGACATGCAGTTTTCGCGCCCGCTCCAGATCGGCGGTGAACTTATTGGTGTATGCGCCGGTCTTGGTCACCGTGCTGCCAGAGACGGTAAAGTCGGACGGCAAGGTGTCAATCCGGTAGCGGCGCACTTCCCGGAGGTCGGCGGCACTCTGGCGCACCATGGCAAACGCTGCCAGCTCAATGCTGGCGAAGAGTGCTCCGGAGATCCCTCGATCGAGACGCGACTGTCCAAGCCCCGGCACGAGCGCCGAGTAGGCGAAGGCCCGCGCCGGTGTCAGCGGCGGATTCATGCGGGCGGGGATCCGCACGCGGGCGATCGGCGCCGTTGCCGGCGACCGGACCGAATCCTTCGCAACGGGCCGGGTGGGCGCAGTCGTCTGCCCCCCCGCCCCCTGCGCCTGAGCCACGGTGGCGCCTACAGTAAGGCCGACGGTAACGCCCACAATGCGGAGCAACGCCACACCGACGGCCCCGACCGGCCAACGTGGCGAGCGTCGCCCGTGCATGGCCGTGCGGTTACGGAAGGGCCGCAACGGCCTCAATCTCGACGCGCACGTCACGCGGCAACCCAGCCACGGCGACGGTGGAGCGCGCCGGACGGGCATCACCCAGCACGCGCGCGTAGACCGCGTTCACGGCGGCGAAATCCGCCATGTCCCGCAGGAAGACGGTGGTCTTCACCACGTGGGCCCAATCCGTGCCCGCTGCCTGCAACACTGCGGTCAGATTCGCCAGCACCTGTTCGGCCTGTGCCGCCACGTCGCCCGCGACGACCTCCATGGTGTTCGGATGCAACGGGATCTGTCCGGCGGTATAGACGAAGCCATTGGCCTGCACGGCCTGCGCGTAGGGCCCAATGGCCTTCGGGGCCGCGTCGGTATGGATGGTGTGCACAGACATCGAGACGCTCAGTTGATCGGGGAAATCGTGGCAACCGGCGCATCCGCGCAAACGGATTCCGGCAGAGAAAACAGGCACTGCGTGTTCTGTAACGTACGGGGTCCCAGCCATTCGGGCGACAGGCCGTGCACCTGCGCCACGCGCGCCAACGTCAGCGCCACCCAGGCCGACTCGTTCCGGGTGCCGCGATGGGGTACCGGCGCGAGATACGGGGCATCGGATTCCACCAACAGCCGATCGAGCGGCACGAGGCGCATCAGGTCGTCATCGGTCCACTTTTTGAACGTGACGATGCCACTGTATGAGATGTACCACCCGGCCTCCAGAGCCGCCGTCGCCATGGCCAGACTCCCGGTGAAGCAGTGGAGCACGCCGCGGATTCCCTGCGCGCCGGCATCCTGCAGCATCGCGATGGTATCGGCCTCCGCGCCCCGGGTGTGCACGATCACGGGGCGAGCCAATTCAGCGGCCAGTGTCAGTTGTTCGCGGAGCACCGCCCGCTGGACCTCGGGGACCGCGTTCTCGTACTGATAATCGAGCCCACATTCGCCCACGGCGACGGCACCGGCTGCCACCGCATGCCGAATGGCGTCGGTGTCCCGGCTCGCATCCCAGTGGTTGGCATCGTACGGATGCACCCCACAGGTGTGAAACACCAAGGACGGATGCCGCGCAGCCACCTGTTGGGCCCGCGCGGCCGCAGCGGCGGACTCCCCAATGCATACGAGGGCCCGCGCCCCAGCGGCACGAGCCCTCGCGACGACCTCGTCTACATCCTCCGTGAAGGCCGCGTCGGCCAGATGCACATGGCTATCGGCGAACGGCACCACGGAGGCACGCACTGAACTGATGCGACGCGCCTCAGCGCGCCGCGGGACGGGCCTTAGCCGGCGCGGCCTCAGCGCCCGAACGGACGGCCCGACCAGCGGCCTCGGTCACGGCGCGTGGATACCGCGATTCGATGTACAGGAGCAGCGGACCGGCCACGTAGATCGACGAGAAGGTCGCCACAAAGACGCCGAAGGTCATGACGACGGCGAAGGGCTGGATGACTTCGCCGGCGACGAGCAGGAGCGCCAGCGTGGCCGCCAGCACCGTCGCGTGCGTCATGATGGAGCGCGGCAGCGTTTCGTTGATCGAGCGATCAAGCACCGCCGCCAGCGACTCACCCTTCCGCCCCTTCCGCAGATTCTCGCGGACCCGGTCGAAGATGATAATGGTGTCGTTGGCTGAGTATCCGAGCAGCGTCAGGATCGCGGCAACCACCGTGAGGGAGACCTCAACGTGGAGCAGCTTGATGAAGGCCAGCGTTACGAGAATATCGTGCGCCGTGGAGAGCACCGCGGCGAGGCCGAAGCGCCAGTCGAAGCGAATGGCGAGGTAGATCAGCGTGAAGAGCGACGCGAGCAGCATCGCGTTGATCGCGCCGCTGCGAAGCTCGCTACCCACCTTGGGGCCGACCGCTTCCGTCCGCACCACCGTCACCGCGCCCGCCCCAAACTTCTGGGTGAGGGCGGCTTCGATCCGCTTGGAAATGCCTTCCGCGCCCTTGGCCTGCTGCGCGACCTGCGATTCTTCACGGGCCCGGATTGTGTAGTCCAGGTCCGTGCCGAACTGCTGAATTTCCGCGCCGGTGATGCCGGCGGCGTCCATCGTTGCACGCATGACGGCCACATCCGGCTTGGCCTTGAACTGCAACTGCATCATGGTGCCACCGGTGAACTCAATGCTGTAATTCGGCGCGCCGGTGGTGGCATAGGTGGCCAACCCCAACCCGATGAAGAGCGCAGTCAGGATGGCCGCGAGACGCCAGTGCTTGAGGAACTGGTACGACGTGTTGTGAAAAATGCGAATCATGGCGGCCTCAGATGCTCAGCGTCTGGACACCGCGCGAGCGGTTGAGCCAGAGCAGGAAGAAAGTCTTGCTGACGAAGATCGCCGTGAAGAGCGACGCGACGAGACCGGCCACCAGCGTGACGGCAAAGCCGCGCACGGGGCCCGTGCCGTACTGGTACAACACCATGCCCGAGAGAATCGTCGTCGCGGACGTATCGATGATGGCGCTCAGCGCATGCCGGAAGCCCTCCTCGATCGCGAGGCGCACCGACTTGCCGTGATCAAGTTCTTCCCGAATGCGCTCGAAGATCAGCACGTTCGCGTCAACAGCGATACCCACGGAGAGGACGAAGCCAGCAAGCCCGGGGAGCGTCAGCACCGCGTGGAAGCCCGCCAGGATGGCCAGGGTGTACACGAGGTAGAGCACCAGCGCGAGCACCGCGAGCACGCCAGAGAACCGGTAGTAGCCGATCATGATCACGACCACGAGGCCCATGGCGATCGCCAGGGCGAGCATCCCCTTGTTGATCGAGTCCGCCCCAAGGCTCGCGCCGATGGTCCGGACTTCCGCCACCTTCAGCGGCACCGGCAGGGCACCCGCGCGAAGCACCAGCGCCAGATCCTGCGCGGCCTGCAAGGAGCCACCGCCGAGGGTGATCTGGCCATTCCGGCCGATCGCGCTGTTGAGCACGGGGGCCGTCACGACGCGCTGATCGAGCACGATGGCCATGTTGTCCTTGACGTGCTTCCCGGTCTCGGACTTGAAGCGGCGCGCGCCTTCGTTGTTGAGCGTGAACTGCACCACGTTCCCTTCCACGGGATCCGTGGAGGGGCGCGCATCCGTGAGCGCTTCACCCGTGATGATCGGGCGCGCGTCCATCACGTACAGCGCGTAGAACCGCTGCGCACCGGACGCCAGCGAGTCCACGCCCCACCGGACGACCTTCCCCGGCGGCATGGCATCCTGAATGGCGGGCAGCGACAGCGCCCGATCAATCGCCGGATACGCGGCTTCCGGCACGATGTACTGCCCGGGGATCTGCCCCTGCTGAAGGTTCGTGCTGAAGAGCCCCTTCCCGACCGCCGTGCTGTCGGCCGTCGTCGACGCGACGGCCTTCCCCGTGCTGTCCTTCTTCGCCGTGGAATCGGCCTTCTGGGTCAACAGGGACGACATGCCCGCCGTCTTCGCCGCGCTGGAATCGCCAGCGCTGGCCTTCGTGGACGACGTCGAAATGCCATTGGCCTTGGCCACTTCGTCCAAGCGCGCGAGCACGCGGTCCAACGACTGGCTCTTATCGACGATCTGGAACTGCAGGAACGCGGCCTTCTGCACGAGATCCTGGGCGCGTTCCGCGTCATCGATACCCGGCAGTTCGACGATGATGCGGTCTTCACCGACCTTCTGCACGACCGGCTCGGCCACGCCGAATTCGTCGATGCGCTGGCGTACGACCTTGAGCGCGCGATCCAACGCTTCGGACTTGTTCGCGACGGCCTGCTTGGAGTCGTCTATCTCGAGCGTCAGGTGCATACCGCCCTGCAGGTCGAGGCCCCGCTTGAGCGGGACACGGCGCACGGTGTCCGAGACGAAGATGCCGTTGCGCTTGACGCGCTCCACAACGGTGCGCGGAAAGAGGGCCGTCGCGGAGGCCGCGAGGAGACCCACGATGAGCAGGAGGCGGTACTTCAGGTTCGCCATCGAAGCCGGTGGCCAGGGGTGAACGAAGGGAGGATCAACACACAGGGTGCCCCAAAGGGACACCAAGCGGCGGAACTTAGAGGGTGCGTGGGCGTGACGGAAGCGGACCAGGCCCCTCGGCGTGCGATTCGCCGCCACCGGGGGCATTCGGGAGCCCGAGATGCCCTCTGGCGGCCCGTTCGTCCTCCCCCAGCTGCGCCACGAGCGCCTCCATACCGGCAAAGGGGCGGGTTTCCCGCAAGCGCGCCACAAAGTCGAGCCGGATCCGCGCGCCGTACCAGTTCTGCCGGGCGTCGAACACGTGCGCCTCGAGCCGACGGTCTGCGTGCCCGAAGGTCGGCCGTGGGCCCAGATTCATCATGCCACCGAAAGCCCCTTGTGGCGTTTGGACCCGGACTGCGTACACCCCGTCCGGCGGGAGCAGTTTGTGCGGCGGGATCTCGAGGTTCAGGGTCGGATAGCCCAGCAGCCGACCGCGCTGGTCGCCCCCGACCACCACGCCACTGACGGAATACAACCGCCCGAGCCCCTCGGCGGCCCGCGACAGATCCCCGCCGGCCACCGCCCGCCGAATCGCGGTCGACGACACCGCTTGCCCGCCAGCACCGAAGACGGGAGGCAGCACTGTCACCCCGAAGCCTTCGCGTTCCCCCAAGGCCTGCAGGACCGACGCATCACCCATCCGCCCGCGTCCAAATCCGTGATCGTGCCCCACCAACAATTCGGCCATGCCGAAGCGCTCTTGGAGGATCGTTCGGACAAAGGCGTCGGCGTCGAGCGCCGCGAGGGCCGGCGTGAACGGTACCACCGCCACGTAGTTCACCCCCGTCTGGGCAATGATCTCCAGCTTCTCCTCAAAAGTGGTGAGGAGCGGCGGCGCAGCCGCTGGATTCACGACTTGCAGGGGATGCGGATCAAAGGTGACCACGACGCTGGGTACGCCTCGGTGTTCCGCGTGCGAGACCAGGTGAGCCAGGACGTCTTGATGGCCACGATGCATGCCATCGAAGGTGCCGACTGTCACCACCGTCCCACCGGCATCGACCGGCAGCCCGGGGGCGTTCAGCGTCAGCGGGGGCATCAGGCGGATTCTCCCAGCAGCACAACCCGCGGCTGCCAGCGATCCCCGTGGACCGCGTCCACCTGCCGCTCCGCAATCGCGACGACGTCGAGTCCGGCAAGCAGGGTCGCCCACGCCCCGGCGTCGTGCGCCGGAATCGCGCGACCATACGAGAGCGCGGTCACCCCGGCCTCATCGAGCGCCACGGGGGTCAAGTGCGGGAGGAGTTCCAGCGGCGAGCGCAGTGCATGCTGCCCCTCGGCGATCGATCCCGGTGTGACATCCGCCAAGGGAACGGCCGCCGCGACATGCGCCGGCCCACTCGCCAGGCGCCGCAAGGTGGTGCAATGGGCTGCACTGTGGAGCGCCACCCCGAGATCACGCGCTAACGCCCGAATGTAGGTGCCACCGGCACAGCGGATGCGCACGCGCACCCGGTCGGGGCCTTGCTCCAGCAACTCCCAGCCATGTACGGTCACAGCCACGGGCGCGAGCGAGACGGCGGCGCCACGGCGCGCGAGGGCGTAGGCCCGCTGCCCATCCACATGCTTGGCCGAGAAGGCCGGCGGCACCTGATTGATGACGCCGGTGAGCGATTGCATGGCTGCGGGGAGCCCCGACCAGTCGGGAAGTGGGGCTTCCCGAATGATCTCACCGGTCCGGTCGTCGGTATCGGTTTCCGTACCGAAGACGATCTCCGCGTCGTACACCTTCGGCTCGGCCGCGATATACGGCAGCAGTCGCGTGGCCATCCCGACCGCCACCACGACCAGCCCGGTGGCGAAAGGATCGAGGGTCCCCGCGTGGCCCACGCGTCGCGTGCGTGCGCCGCGACGGACGACGGCGACGACGTCGTGCGAGGTGATGCCCACCGGCTTGTCGACGTACAGAAAGCCCATCATCCGCCGATCACTCCGTAGGGCCGGGCTCCTGATCCTGGCGGATTTGCGCCAGCAGCTGCTCGATACGGGTGGCGTACGTAATGCTCTGATCGGCCTTGAAATGGATCTCCGGGGCCGAGCGCAGACGCAACGACTTCCCCAGCCGTGACCGCAGATGCGTGGCCACGCTGGCGAGCCCTTCGAACGTATCCGCCACGTCCTTGGGCTCTCCCATCACACTGACAAAGACCGTTGCGTGCCGAAGGTCGCGGGTAACGTCAACCGCGGTGACGGTGACGAACCCGCGGATCCGTGGATCCTTCGCGCCTTCCGACAGGAAGGTCGCGACCTCTTCACGGATCGCTTCGGCGACGCGGTCAGGACGCCGCGGTTCGCCCATACGTCCTCCTCAGGACTTGGAGGCCTGATCGAGGGTCCGCGCGACCTCCTCGGTCCGGTAGCACTCCAGCACGTCGCCGATCTTGAGATCGTTGAAGTTCTCGACCCCAATACCGCACTCGTACCCGTCCTTGACTTCGT
This sequence comes from Gemmatimonadaceae bacterium, assembly GCA_037134115.1. Lineage (GTDB taxonomy): Bacteria > Gemmatimonadota > Gemmatimonadetes > Gemmatimonadales > Gemmatimonadaceae > Gemmatimonas. The sequence goes on from JBAXMW010000015.1 coordinate 12,540, forward strand.
TGACGTCGTCCTTGAACCGGCGCAGCGACGCGATCGCGCCGTCGTACAGTTCGACGCCGTCGCGGATGACTCGGAGGCGCCCCTTCCGGTTGATCGTGCCGGAGCGGACGATGCAGCCGGCAATGGTACCGACCCGCGCCACCTTGAACGTCTCGCGGACTTGCGCTTCGCCGTAGACGACTTCGCGCTCTTCCGGGCGGAGCATCCCTTCGAGGGCCGCCTTCACATCGGCAACCGCTTCGTAGATGATGCGATACAGCTTGATGTCGACCCCTTCGCGCTCGGCGGCAGCTCGGGCGTTGTTGTCCGGGCGCACGTGGAAGCCAATGATGATGGCGCCCGACGCCTTGGCCAACAGGATGTCCGTCTCGGCAATCGCCCCGACACCGCGATGCAGGATTTCGACCTGCACTTCGGGGTTGGACAGCTGACCCAGCGCATCGGCCAGCGCTTCCGCTGGACCGCCCTGGTCGGCCTTGATCACGAGGCGCAGCTGCCGCTTCTGGCCCGCGGCCGCTTGCGACATGAAGTCTTCCAGCGACACAACCCCGCGCGTCGTCCGGCGGCTCTTGGCCTCACGATCGAGGCGTTCACGCCGCTGGGCGATTTCGCGTGCGGCGGTGGCGTCATCGACCACCAGCAGCTGGTCGCCCGCCATCGGCACACCGGTCAGACCAAGGATCTGGACGGGGATCGCCGGTCCCGCCTCCTTGACCTGCTTGCCACGCTCATCGAGCATGGCGCGCACGCGACCAGAGTGGATGCCACAGATGTAGTCGTCGCCAACGCGCAGGGTGCCATTCTGCACCAGCACCGTCGCCACGGGTCCCTTTCCTTGGTCGAGCTGGGCTTCCACGACCGAACCCACGGCGCGGCGGTTGGGATTGGCCTTGAGCTCGAGGATGTCGGCCTGCAGCAGAATCTGGTCGAGGAGTCCGTCAACGCCGCTCCCCTTCTTCGCCGAGATCTCGGAGTGCAGCACCGTGCCGCCGTACTCTTCGAGGACGACCTCATGCTGCAGGAGATCCTGCTTCACCTTGGCGATGTTCGCCGTCGGCAGATCGCACTTGTTGATCGCGATGATGATCGGCACACCGGCACTCTTGGCGTGCGAGATCGCTTCCACCGTTTGCGGCATGACCTGGTCATCGGCCGCGATGACGATGACGACGATATCCGTCACCTGCGCCCCACGGGCTCGCATGGCCGTAAAGGCTTCGTGACCCGGGGTGTCAAGGAACGTGATGGTCCGCTTGTCGCCGACCTCCACATGATAGGCGCCGATGTGCTGCGTGATCCCACCGGCTTCCCCGGCAACCACATTCGCCTTGCGGATGTAGTCGAGGAGCGAGGTCTTGCCATGGTCAACGTGCCCCATGATCGTGACCACCGGCGGTCGCGGGCGCAGATCTTCCTGCGCGTCCACTTCGATTTCGTCGGTGAGATCGGCGGCGTAATCGCTTTCCTTGACCGCCTGGAAGCCGAACTCGCTGGCGATCAACTCGATCTGGTCGAAGTCGAGGCGCTGATTGATGGTGACCATGAGGCCGAGCGTCTTGAACGCAAAGCCCACGATCTGGGTCGCGGAGATCCCAAGGATCTGGGCGAGCTCGGAGACCGTAATGAATTCGTTGACGCGGACCGTTTTGCGTTCCCGCTCGGCTGCGGCCACGCGTTCGGCTTCCATCTCCTCACGCATGTCCGCGCCAAAGCGGCGGCCGCCGCCACGGCGGGACGGCGCCCCACGCATGGCGGTCATGGTCTTGGAGATGTTCGCGGTCACCGCTTCCTGATCGACAGCGCCCCGCTTGCCCTTCTTGCCACGCCGCGGACCCTGGCCAAGGCCGGCGCCTCCCGCTGGCGGGTTGCCGCTCGGGGTCGCCGTTCCACCACCGGACGTCGGTGCGGGCCGGCGATCATCACGCCGCTGGCCCTGGTTGAGACCACCGCCTGGCGCCGCCGAGGCGATCGGCCGGGCGGAACTGAAGCTGGGGCTGCCACCGCTGCCGGGACGCGGACGCGGCGCACCGGGCACGACCGGCCGAGGGCGCGGGCGATCCGGCGGCAAGGCGGCGGATGGCGTTGCTGGCGCGGCTGGTGCTGCTGGGGCCGCGGGTGCGGACGCGACCGGAGCGGCCGGCGCCGATGCCACCGGAGCCGGAGCCACGGGCGCTGGCGCTGGCGCGACGACCGGAGCGGTCACTGCGGGCGGCACCACCACGGGCGCCGCGGGACGCGGGGCCTCCGCGACGACCGCGGGTTCCGCAGCGACTGGCGCGACGACGTCGACCGACGGCGTCGGGACCGGGGCCGTCGCGGCGACCTTCGCCGGCGCCTCGACCACGGCTGCTGGCGCCGTCACGATGGGTGCGACCACTGGCGCGGCGACAGGCGCCGGCGCAGCAGGTTCCGGCACCGCGACGGGGGCCTCGGCGGCGACCGGCGCGGCCGATTCCTCATGCGCGCTGTGCGCCTCGCCGTCAGGACCGCCGGCATCCGGCATATCCTCAGGGCGCCGACGACGCCGAACCGCCGCCGCCGATGCCTCTGGCTGCGGTTCTGGCGCCGCCGCTTCCGGAGCGGCACCGGTCCGGCGACGCCGCGCCGGCGCGGCAGCGGGGGCGGGCTGCGCCTTTTCGGCGCGCACACGCTTTTCCCGCTCCCATCGGGCGCGAATGCGGGAGACCTGATCCTCAGTCAGCAGCGACAAATGGCTGCGAACCGGAACATCCATCTGGCGCAGTAGCGCGATGACCTCGTCTGCCGAGATCCCGAACTCACCCGCCATGTCATGTACACGAAGCTTGCTCAACCCGTCCTCCTACCGCGAAACGCGCGTCGCGTCGCCCGCTGGGGCTGCCCCAGCTACGGCGCCACGGATACCGTGCGCCAGCGCTTGATCAACGATTCCAACTGCTGCAGTGGTCTCCCGTCCCACCGCGTCTCCCAACTCGGCCCCACTGGGCCATTCGATTACGGCGATCCCCCGGGCCCGAAGGACCGGAAGCACCTTCTCCACGCTGTGTCGCGACACATCGGTCGCGACGAAGGCCAACTGCACGGCCCCCTTTTGCGCTTCCTGCCGTACCCGATCCGCCCCTACCACCACCAACCGTCCCCGGACGCCCAACCCCAGCAATCCGAGGATCTTCCGCCGCACGGCCGCATCCAGCTCTGAGCCGACGACGAGGGTCATCTTACTCGCCGCTGGCCGCTGATCCGGCGTCCGCGTCCTCTTCCGGCGCCAGTTCGTCCAGCACCGCCATGATCCGATCGGCCTCTTCCGGCGCGATCCCCGGCAGTCGCAGGAGGTCCTCGCGATCCAGATCGATGATGTCGTTCAGCATCTTGTACCCAGCTTCGGCGAGGACGGCCACCGTGGCCGTCTCGAGCCCATCGATCTCACTGAGGGGCACGTCCGCTTCATCGGGGAGCGGTGCGAACAGCGGGCCATCGCTCTTCTCGATCCATTCCCGGCTCGAATAGAGATCGATCTTCCACCCGGTCAACTCGGACGCCAACCGCACGTTCTGGCCGTTGCGGCCAATGGCGAGCGACAGCTGGTCTTCATCCACCACCGCCTGAATGGTGCGGGCCATGGCATCGCTGAAGACGCGCGCGACGCGCGCCGGCGCAAGCGCCAGCTTCGCAAACCGTTCCGGATCGGGCGACCAGGGCACGATGTCGATGCGCTCGCCGCCCAGTTCGTTGACCACCGCCTGGACACGGGCGCCCTTGAGCCCGACGCAGGCACCGACCGGATCAACGGCGTCATCGCGCGACGTCACCGCGATCTTGGTCCGGCTCCCCACTTCACGGGCGGCCGCCTTGATCTCCACGATGCCCTGCTGAATTTCGGGCACTTCCAACTTGAAGAGCGCCTGCACGAAGAGCGCATCCGAGCGGCTCAGGATGAGACGCGGCCCCTTGGGGGTGTCCTCCACGCGCTTCAGCACGGCGCGCACCGGCTCGCCTTGATGGTAGTGCTCGCGATGGTTCTGCTCGCGGTAGGGAATGATCGCTTCCGCTTCCCGGAACTTGTTCAGCATGACCACGAGCTTCCCGCGCTCGATCTGCTGCACCTCGCCGGAAAGCAAGTCGCCGACGCGCCCAGCGAACTCGTCACGAATGCGCGAGCGCTCTCCTTCACGAACCCGCTGAAGGATACGCTGCTTCGCGGCCTGCACCGCGGTGCGGCCGAACTCGGCGAAGTCCACCGGGATTTCCATGACGTCACCGACCTGGAATTCCGGATCCTCAAACCGGGCCTCTTCGAGCAGCATTTCGCGCGAGGGGTCGGTGACTTCCTCCACCACCGTCTTCAGGAGCACGATGCGGATGGCGCCCTTGTCCTCATTGATCTCGACCTCGGCCTGCACGTTGGCCCCGTGCTTCTTGGCCAGGGCGGCATGAATGCCGTCCTGCAGGAGCCCGTGCAGTTCCGTCCGGTCCAGCTGCTTCGAATTGGATAAGTCACGGAACGCTGCGAGAATCTCCGCCGATCCGACCATCCGCCCTCCCTATCGTTTCCAGTGAAACGCCAGCCGAGCCTGCGTGATTTCGGCGAACGGGAGATGCGTTTCCCGTCCTTTGCCATCACGCACGTGCACGACTGCCGCGCCGTCCTCGCCTTCCACGGCGAGGATTTCAACTTCTTGCTTCCCACCCAACAGTGCCCCGGAGGTGACGGTGGCATGGCGTCCAACGAACCGCCGCCAATCCGCGATCGTGCGCAGCGGCCGATCGGCCCCTGGCGACGACACCTCGAGCACATACTGTTCACTGACTAAAGCGCCCGCTTCCAACCGTGCCTCCAGGGCACGCGAGGCGCGGGCACAGTCATCGACCGTCACCTTCGTACCGTCACGCCGATCGATCCGGATCTCATAGACCGGACGCGACCGTGATCCGCCGCGCCGGAGCTCCACGAGATCAAAACCCAACGTGTCAAGCTCTTGCACGACAATGGGTTCGATTGTCTCGCCCATCTGTCGACCTCACCCACGAAAAACCTGCAGAGAACAAAAAAGTGTGGGGGCCATCCCCACACTTCAGAAGCCCGACCCGTCCGGGCAACGTCGCGCGCAGGGCGCGAGATGAACTCCCAACAGCAACAAAGTACGGACCGTCGCGGGTCAGGTCAAGACGACCGGCACGTGCGCACGGGCTGCCCCGCCGGGGAATTAGGGGGGTGGAAGTAGCGCGATGACCCCAAGTTGGCGGCCGGTATCCCCGCCGCGGTGGCTGTAATACCGATCCGGCTCACAGCGGGTGCACGCCGATGCTGCCGTGCCGGGAGCACCACTCACCTGTCCGACGCCAGCGGCTCGGGCCTGCTCGGCCAGCACCGCGCGGACCTCCAAACAGCCGTGACCGCCAGGCGGGGCGGTCTGCCCCATCGCCCGGAAGACCTCCGGCCCGACCTCGTAGCACGGGCCGCAAATCGAGGGGCCGAGATGGACCAGGCATTCCGCCGCGGGGAAGCCCAGAGCATCGAGCGCATCGAACGCGCGGGGGAGGATCCCGGCGGCCGTGCCGCGCCACCCAGCGTGCACCGCCGCAATCGCCCCCCGTGGGTGTGCAATGAGCACGGGGGTGCAGTCGGCCACGGTCACCGCGAGCGCCGTCCCAGGCACCACAGAGACATGGCCATCCACCCCACGGAGTCGCAACCACCCCTGCCACCCGGGACCATGCCCCGCGAGCTGCGCCCCGTGCACCTGTTCGGCACAGGCCAGCCGCGTGACACCGCGCGCGCGCAGGGCATCCGCCAGGGCGTGCCAGCGACCGATCACCGCGCCGACCGGCGCATCATCCGTCAACCCGAAGGATCCGGTACGTCGGGTGGTCGTGAAGGCCAGCAGCTGCTCCGGCCAACCGGCGACCGGGGTCACGGTCCCCAGGAGGCCCTCCGCGGTGACCACGGGTCCGGCCAGGTCGCCTGACGCGGGGGCTGCCATCCCTGCCCTATCGATCGCCAAATTCGACCCGTTGGATGCGGGCGCCCAAGGCGGCCAGCCGGGTATCGATATGTTCGTAGCCGCGTTCGATCTGCTGCGCATTGTTGATGCGGCTGGTGCCGTCGGCGCAGAGGGCCGCGAGGAGCATGGCCATCCCGGCCCGGATATCCGGGGACTCCACCGTGCTTCCCCGAAGTTGCGTCGGCCCCGAGACGATCGCGCGATGCGGATCGCACAGGACAATCCGCGCACCCATCGCCACGAGCTTGTCCACAAAGAACATGCGGGACTCGAACATCTTCTCGTGCATCAGGATCATGCCATCGCACTGGGTGGCGGTCACGATCGCAATGGACATGACGTCGGCGGGAAAGGCCGGCCACGGTTGATCTTCGAGCTTGGGGACATGCCCGCCGAGGTCGCTTTGAATCCGGCGGGACTGCTCGGCGTCAACCAAGAGATCGTCGCCGTCGACGCGGCAGGTGATCCCGAGCCGTTCAAAGCCCATCAGCGTGCTGCGCAGATGCTCCACACCGGCATCGGCGATGCGGAGCGAGGAGCGCGTGACGGCCGCGAGCCCAATGAATGAGCCAACTTCGATATGGTCCGGTCCGATGGTGTGCGTGGCACCGCTCAGGGGGAGACCGCCCTCAATGGTGTACACGTTCGAGCCGATCCCCTCGATGCGGGCGCCCAGCGCCACCAGAAAGCGCGCGAGGTCCTGCACATGCGGCTCACTGGCAGCGTTCCGCAGCACGGTGCGCCCCTTCGCCGCCACCGCCGCCACGAGCGCGTTCTCCGTGGCAGTCACACTGGGCTCATCGAGAAAGACTTCCGCGCCGACGAGCCCGCGGGTGGTGAAGCGAAAGCGCTCCCCCAACACGTAGTCCGCCCCGAGGGCTTGCAGCACATGGAAGTGTGTATCGAGCCGGCGGCGACCGATCACATCGCCCCCCGGGGGGGACAGGGTGACACTGCCGCAGCGCGCCAGCAGCGGTGCCGCGAGCAGAATTGACGCGCGAATCCGCGCGCAGAGCACGGGATCCAGATCCGGCGAGGTGATGGTGGCGGCGTGCATGCGGAGGGCATTCGGCCCCGTCCATGCACAGTCGACCCCGGTCGTGCGAATCAGCTCCACCAAGGTCTCAATGTCGCGAATGCGCGGCACGTTGAGCAGTTGGACCGGCTGATCGGTGAGCAGGGCCGCCGCGACAATCGGCAGCGCCGCGTTCTTGTTGCCCGCGGGGCGGATGGTTCCGGAGAGCTGATGCCCCCCTTCGACGAGATACTGAATAGCAGCCATGCGCGGTAACGGAGTGCGGGAAACGAACGCGAAGACGCGGCGACCGCGCCGGCGAGCACCGGCGCCCGTCGCGGGCATCTCCGAAGGATCACCGAGAACGGTGAGCAACGTCAAGGCGAGCCGAGGCATTCATGCGGGGCGTTCCCAGGGGCATTCCCGGGGGCGTTCACGAGGACGGCATCGCATAGTGCTCGCCACGACACCGGCGCATGGCACCGTGCGGGTTGCTTGACCCCACTCCTGGCAACCCTTAGATCCCATCTATGGCAAGTCCCCAAATGGTTGTCCTGCCGTTCATCTCGGCGGCTGCGGCCACGGACACGGTGGTCGCCCGGGTCATTCCGTCGCACGGGGTGCTGGAGTGGATTACTGGCATCATGGAGCTGGCGGTTCTGCTGCTTGGTGCGGTCTTGCTGGTCCAGTTCCTGCTCCTGCTGCTCGGCCTGCGTCGCTTGGTGGAACGCAGCCAACTGCTCGTGGAACGGGTCGAAACCGACACGCGCGGGATCCTGCAGCGGGTCACCGGGTTGGCAGATGAAGCCGCTGCGATGGGCGCCACCGTGCGCCGCGACGTGGAACGCTTGAGTGCCGCTGGCGGGGCTATTGGCGATGCGCTGGTGGACGCGACCGACACCACGCGCCGCCGCGTGGATGAGGTGAATGCGGTCCTCGATGTCCTGCAGAACGAACTCGAGGACATCGCCTTGTCGGTGGCCTCCTGGCTCCGGGTGCTACGGGGACTCAGCCGCCGATTCATGCGCCGGCCGCGCCGGCCGCGTCCCTCCACACCGCCGCCGGATGCCTAAACGGACCCTCGGCGCGCTGCTCCTCATCGCGCTGCTGGTGATCGTCGCGCTCCCCTCCACGGCGTATGCCTGGACCCCGGGCACCCATGTCTTTCTGGGTGATGCCGTGTTGCGCAATCTCAATCTCGTCCCGCCGCACATCGCGGAACTGCTGTCAGCCTTTCCATCGAGTTTCCTCTATGGCTCGATCGCGGCCGATACCAGTATCGCGAAGAAGTATGCCGAAGTCGGTCGACACTGCCACGCGTGGCATGTGGGGCTCGAGATCCATGACGATGCTGACAATGCGAGCCTCAAGGCGTTCGCGCTGGGCTATCTCTCGCATCTCGCTGCGGATGTGGTGGCGCACAATTTCTATGTGCCGCGGCAACTCGCCGTCACCTCGAGCACCGCGGCCATCGGGCACAGCTACTGGGAGTCGCGCATTGACACGCACATCGGCGATCTCTGGCCACGCCGAGCGCGGGAGCTCCTGCTACTGGATCATGGAGCGGCGGACCAGCATCTCGACCGGATCTTGAGCCCGACGCTGTTTGGCACGCCCACCAATCGTCGCCTGTTCCGCGGCATGGTGTACGTGACCGACACGGACTCGTGGCAGCGGATCTTTCAGTTGATTGCCGAAAACAGTCGCTGGGATCTGTCGGACGCGGACGTGGGTCGATATCTCGTCCGCTCCTTTGACTACGTGATCGACCTGCTCTCGCGATGGGACCAGAGCGAGCCATACGGCTTTGATCCGTCTGGCGATGCGCCACTCCGCACCGCCAAGTCGGTCCGCCGGCAGGCTCGACGCGAGGGGGGCGACATGCGGGCCGCGATGGAAGCGGACCGTCTGTTTGGCCTGCCGGCCTCACCGCTCCGGCATGCCGCGTCGCTGCCGGAGCCGTTGTTTCAGCCGAGCCGCGCGGCGAGCAGCTGATTCAACCGACGGGGGTCAGCAGCCCCCTGTGATTTCTTCATGACAAGGCCGACGAGCACCCCTTGCAACTTCGTCTCTCCGGCGAGGAACCGCTGGGCTTCGGCGGGTCGCTCAGCGAAGACGGCATCGATCCAGGCCACCAGCGCTGCGTCATCACTCACCTTGAGAAGCCCCTCGCGCTCGGCCAACGCCATGGGGTCCGCATCCTCTTGCAACAACAGCGCGAACAGCTGGCGCGCGGCCGTGTTGGAGACGATCCCCTCAGCCTCCAGACGAATGACGGCGCCGACGCGTTCCGCCGACACCGGCGGCGCATCACCGGTGCCATGTCCGGCGTTGATCGCGGCGAGCACGGTGCCGCAGACCCAGTTGGCCGCCCGCCGGGCATCCCCGGAGGCCGTCACCACGGCTTCGAAGTAATCTGCCAACCGGCGCGATGCAGTGAGCTGCTCCGCATCCGTTGCGGTGATGCCGAAGCTCGTGACAAAGCGAGACCGGCGTTCCCCAGGCGCTTCGGGAAGCGATTGGCGCTGTGCCTCGATCGTCGTGGCATACAGCACCAGCGGTGGGAGATCCGGATCCGGGAAATACCGGTAATCGTGACTCCCTTCCTTGCTGCGGGCCGGCCGGATGCTATTGCGCGCGCTATCCCACAGGAGGGTTTGCTGCTGGATGGCTTCCCCAGCCCGGAGCAGTGCACATTGGCGTTCGTACTCAACCTCAATCGCCCGCTCGACGCCCGAGAAGGTATTGAGATTCTTGATCTCCGTTTTGGTGCCGAGCGTGCTACTGCCGACCGGACGCACCGAAATGTTCACGTCGACGCGGAGGGAGCCTTCCTCCATGTTGGCGTCTGACACCTCTGTATATTCGAGGATCTGCTTCAACTGCCGCAGGTACGATCCCGCCTCGGCGGCCGATCGAATATCCGGTTCGGACACAATCTCGATGAGCGGTGTGCCTGTCCGGTTGAGATCGATGGCCGTCCACCCGGCAAAGCGATCATGAATGGACTTCCCGGCATCTTCCTCCATGTGCACGCGCGTGATGCGAATGGGGCGCGGCGTGCCGGTGGCGCTTGGGTCCACCTCGATCACCCCCGCTGTCGCGAGCGGCCGATCGAACTGCGAGATCTGATAGCCTTTGGGCAGGTCCGGATAGAAATAATTCTTGCGCGCAAAGATGGAGGTGGTGTGCACCGTGCACCCCAACGCCAGCGATGCCCGTGTGGCCAATTCCACCGCCTGCGCATTCATCACGGGCAAGGCCCCCGGCAATCCGAGGCACACCGGGCAGGTGTTCACATTCGGCGCAGCACCAAACGACGTGCTGCACCCGCAGAAAATCTTCGTGGTCGTCGCTAACTGGCAATGCACCTCCAGTCCGACCACGAGCTCCATGTCGCCCGCGTGCGCGACGATGCCCGTCGTCATTGATGGGCCTCCGCACCAAAGGCCGCTTCCAATTCCGCGGCGACGCGGAGCATGGTGGCTTCGTCAAAGTGCGCTGCCAGCAACTGGCCGCCCACGGGCAGGCCATCCACGCGCCCGATCGGCAACGACATTGCGGGAATCCCGGCCAAATTCGCCGTGACCGTGAAGATGTCGCTCAGGTACATCTCGTAGGGATCAGTGACCGCCCCAATGGGGAACGCTGTCGTCGGCGTCGTCGGCGTAAAGAGCAGATGCACCCCCGACCGGAAGACAGCGGCAAAGTCCTCGGTGATGCGTTGGCGCACGGCCTGGGCCCGTCGGTAATAGGCGTCGTAATAGCCAGCGCTCAGCACGTAGGTGCCGAGCAGGATGCGTCGCTGGACTTCCGCACCAAACCCTGTGGAGCGCGTGGCTTCATACATCTCGCGCAAGCCGGCACCGGGCTGCCGCTGGCCGAACCGGACGCCATCGAAGCGCGCGAGATTGCTTGAAGCTTCCGCTGGCGCGACGATGTAGTAGACCGGGATAGCCAACGCCGTATGCGGCAGCGAGACCTCTCGGATCTCGGCGCCGAGCGCCGCCATCCGTGCGAGGGCCGCCTCACTTCGCGCACGAATCTGCGGATCGAGGGTGTCCGGGAAATATTCGATGGGCTTCCCGATCACCACGCCGGCAAGCGATCCCGTCACGGTATGTTGCAGCGGGGGCACCGGCTGTGTGGCCGCCGTCGCATCCCGAGGGTCGCCCCCCGAAATGACCTCAAGGACTCGGGCGGCATCGTTGACGGAGCGACCGAAGACGCCGATGTGATCGAGTGAGGACGCGTAGGCAACGAGGCCGTAGCGACTCACGCGACCATAGGTGGGTTTCACCCCGACCACGCCGCAGAAGGCGGCTGGCTGTCGCACCGATCCACCGGTCTCCGAACCCAACGCGACAGGCGTCACACCGGCGGCCACGGCTGCAGCCGATCCCCCGGACGAACCGCCGGGGACGCGCGTCCGATCATGCGGATTACAGGTGGGACCAAATGCGCTGTGCTCCGTGGACGATCCCATCGCGAATTCGTCCATGTTGGTCTTCCCGAGCACCACCGCCCCGGCTTCCACCAGGCGACGGACCGCGGTCGCCTCAAAGGGACTGACGTAACCGGCGAGTATGCGGGACGCACAGGTGGTGGGCAATCCCAGTGTCGCGATGTTGTCCTTGATCAGCACGGGCACGCCGGCCAGCGCACCGCGAAGGGTACCCGCACCCTGCTGATGCTCGGCGATGCGGTCGGCCGTCGCACGCTGCGTCTGCATCCAATCGGTGGCGACCACCGCGTTGAGCCCGAGGGCATCTGCTTCGCGCGTGGCGATGCGCGACTGCGCCGCCGACACCACCGCCATCGCCATGGTGGCATCCTGATGGACCGCCTCCACAATACGGGCAACGCCCTGATCAAGCAGTGAGTCGGCCAGCACCGCCTGCGTCGTCGTGCTCATGCCGAATGATCCTCTTCATCGGCGGAGGCCCCGGCGGCGCCGTGCGTGGCGAGCCGAGGCACCAAGAAGAAGCCGTCGCGCATGGCTGGCGCGAACGCGGCCCGCTCGCGGTGCAGTGGATCGGCACTCGGCAGGTCGTCGCGGAGGGGCATGGCGCCATTGTCCGGCGCCGTTGCCTCCTCGTCACGGAGCGGCACCTGCGCCAGCACGTCCATGTGTCCGAGGATGCCATTGAGCTCCGCGACGAGTGCCGGAAGCTGTGCGTCGTCGACGCCCAATCGGGCGAGCGCGGCGAGATGGCGGATGTCCTCGGGTGCGATGGCCACTATTCCCACTCCGGTTCGAGTTTCGCCTGCGCGATCACGAGGGTCTTCCGACCCACCTCGGCATCATCGAAATCAATACGCACCTTGGCATCACGGCCGGTGCCCACCAGCTCAGCGATGGTACCACTCCCGAATTTGCCGTGCCGCACGCGCGCCCCTGCGACGAGCCGCGGCAGGTCCTGCGATTCATCTTCCGGCTCCGGCGCGCGGGGCGCCGGGTTCTTGTCCGACCAACGCACGGTGGCGCCACCGAAAGGCACTTCCCGGGCCGTACTGCCGCTGCGTGGTGCCGCACTGCCATAGGGGCCTGTTGGGCGCCGACCCGCGCCGGACCCGGCACTGCTGCCGCGATCGTAGCTGCTCTTGCCCCATCCATCGTTCGATGGCGTCGCGCGATACCCGCCGACACTCCCCCGCCCTTCCATGCGCAGTCGCGCCGACTGCTGGCGTTCAGCCAGCCCTGCCGGAATGCGCCGCAGGAAGCGCGAGGGGACCGACATCATGAACTCGCCGTTCCGACGGCGCTGCTCGGCACAGGTCAAATACAGCTTCCGCTCCGCCCGGGTGATGCCGACGTAAAAGAGGCGACGCTCTTCTTCGAGCTGCTTTGGATCCTCTGCGGCGCGGGCGAGTGGGAAGAGCCCGTCCTCGAGCCCGGAGACAAAGACCAGCGGGAACTCCAACCCCTTCGCGTTATGCATGGTCATCATCGTAACCGCATCGGCATCGGGATCGAGGCGATCGGCACCGGAGACCAAGGTCGCAGACTGCAGGAAGTGATCCAGCGGAGTCAGGCCGACTTCGCCACCATCATCGGCGACCACTTCGGCGGCACCGGCAATCATTTCTCGCACGTTCTCGATGCGCTCGAGTCCTTCTGGGCCTTCGGCGCGAAGATGTTCTGCATAACGCACCGCGTTCACCACTGTGCGGAGTAACTCATCGACGGCGGCGTCGACCGCAAGCGTTCGCAGTTGGTGAATGAGCTGTACGAATTCCTCAAGCGCCGCCCGCGCGGCGGGACGGAGCGTGGCGAGCACCTCCGGACGTCCGGCCACCTCCAACAGGGTGACGCCGTCCTGCGTGGCCCGTTCCGCCAAGACCGCGAGGGTGGCATCCCCGAGTCCGCGCTTGGGGACGTTCACGGTGCGCAGAAAAGCTTCGTCGTCAGCTGGATTGGCGACCAGCTTGAGATAGCCCATGAGATCGCGGATTTCCCGCCGATCGTAGAAGCGCACCGCGCCAATCAGCCGATACGGGATGGCGCGACGGCGAAAGGCATCTTCCATCGCGCGGCTTTGCGCGTTGGTCCGATAGAGCACCGCACAGTCGCGCCGCGCCCAGGAGCCGCCACCCGTCCGATGGAGCACGATATCCGCGATCACCTCCGCCTCATCGCGCTCATCAAGCGTTTCAATGAGCGTGACCGGTTCCCCGGCGGGACGCGTGGCCCGCAGGGTCTTGCCACGCCGCTCGGTGTTGTCGGCGATAACCGCATTCGCGAGGGCGAGCACATTCGGCGTGGATCGGTAATTCTCTTCGAGGCGCACGACCTGCGCGCCCGGAAAATCCCGCTCGAAATCAAGAATGTTCCGAATATCCGCACCGCGCCACCCGTAGATGGACTGATCGTCATCACCAACGACCATGACGTTGCGATACCCACCGCCCATCAGGGAGACAAAGCGATACTGGGCAGCGTTCGTATCCTGATACTCATCCACCAGCACAAAGCGAAAACGCCGCTGGTAGTGCTCGCGCAGCGCCGCGTCACGCTCCATGGCGCGGACGGGCAATACCAGCAGGTCATCGAAGGTGACGGCATTGGCCTGCTCGAGCGCCGTTTCCAAATCGGCGTAAATCGTGGCCACCGCTTGGGCGAATGGATCACGCGCCGAGCTGGCATAGCTGCTCGCCGAGACGAGTGCATTTTTCGCCTCCGAGATCGCCGCGAGGACCGCGTTGGGACTCCACTGCTTGGGGCTGATCTGCCGCCGTTCCATGACCCGTTTGCACGCCGAGAGCGTATCGCCTTCGTCGTAGATCGTGAAGTTCGGCTGTCGTCCCACCAACGGGGCCACGCCACGCAGAAGCCGAGCGCCGAGGGCGTGAAAGGTGCCGCACCACATCCCCCGCGGCTCCTGACCGAGCAGAGCCCCAATGCGGCTGCGCATTTCGCCTGCGGCTTTATTCGTGAAGGTGACGGCGAGGATCTCGTGGGCCGCTACCCCGCGTTCGGCAATCAAGCGCGCAATTCGCGTCGTGAGCACGCGGGTTTTGCCAGATCCCGCACCGGCGAGCACGAGCATGGGGCCTTCGTTGTGCTCGACCGCCTCACGCTGGGCGGGATTGAGTCCGCGCCGGAGGGCGGCCCTATCGATTCCTGCGGGCGCATCAAAGAGCGAACCCGTCCATCCCGTCGTCGTCATGCGGGCAAGATAACGTCAAAGGCCGCGCCCTGACTCACGTCGGCGAGCACCAGTTTTCCGCCGTGATTCTCTTCGACGATCCGCCGGGCCAGCGATAATCCGATCCCCCACCCACGTTCCTTGGTGGTGAATCCCGCCTCGAAGATGCGCGTGCGGAGCGCCCGCGGAATGCCAGGGCCGTTATCGGCCACCCGAATGCGCACGCCACCTTCCGGCAGCGCCGTCGCAGACACCACGATCTCGCCATCGCGGCCACCGAGGGCGTCCATGCCGTTTTTGATCAGCACTTCGAGCACCCACTCCAACAGGACAGCATCCCCGCGGGTGGCGAGTGGTGCGGCCTCGTGCTCACTCCGAATCGTGACGCGCCGGGCCAGCGACGGCGCGCGTGCGGCGAAATACGCGGCCAAGCGATCCACCAGCGCCGTGCATTCAACGACTTCCGTGCGGGAGGGCCGACCGATCCGCTCAAAACGATGCGACACGCGCTCAAGGCGCACCAAGTCCTGCGCCATCGCCTCCACCGCGCGGGTCCCCGTGGCGCTGGTCACGTCATCGCGCAGCAACTCGATCCAGCCGGCCAGAGAGGACAGGGGGGTGCCCAACTGATGGGCGGCTTCCCGCGCCATGCCCGCCCAGACCTTTTCTCGCTCCGCGCGCCCCCGTTCAATGAGCCCGTACAACCCGAAGGCGAGGAGCAAGCCAATCCCGGCGGCCTGCAGGACCGGGATGACCCGCAGCCCTTGCACGATTGGGCTGTCGCCGTAGTGGACGCCGCCCACCCCAGGTTGCAGGATCGGGGGATTCCGTCGATCCAGTTGGCGGAGATAGGCGACGGTGTCGGCCCCGATCGATTCCGGGAGATTCGCCACGGCCGACACGCGCCCGTCGGCATCGGTGAGTACGAGCGGCAAGCCGGACTGCCGCACTTCGTCGGCCAGTTCGAGCAGGGCGGCGGTTTTATCGTCGCCAGCCGCACTGGTGTCGATCAGGGCGCGATAGATCCGGGAATACATCCGCCCCTGGGTCCCAGCCGCCGCGCGGAGCTGCGTGACCACGTGCTGGGTGTAGCCGACGTACCACGCCAGCAACACCAGCACGCCAATCCCGACAAACAGGACCGACCACCGTCGACGGCGCATGGAACGACGCCGAGTGATTAGCGCGCGAGGGCTCGGCGGCTCATGCGCCCCGCCGGCTCACCGCAGCTCCGCGCGTCCCACGTACGGCTGCAGCGCTTCGGGGAGTCGCACACTGCCATCCGGCTGCTGCCCATGCTCCAGCAGGGCGGCGATGATCCGCGAGAAGGCGAGCGCGGAGCCGTTGAGCGTGTGCACAAAGCGTGGCTTCTCCCCCGGCGCGGGGCGATACCGAATGTTGGCGCGGCGCGCCTGGAAATCGGTAAAGAGACTGCAGCTGGAGACCTCGAGCCACTTCCCGACGGCAGGGGCGAAGACTTCCAGGTCATACGTCATGGCGCTGGAGAAGCCCGTGTCACCGGCGGCCAGCAGAATCCGACGGTACGGCAGCTCGAGCCGCTGCAGGATCACCTCGGCCTGCCCCGTGAGGCGTTCCAATTCCTCGCGCGAGGTCTCGGGCGTGGCATAGCGCACCAACTCGACCTTGTCGAACTGATGGACCCGCAACAGGCCGCGCGTGTCTTTGCCGGCGGCGCCCGCTTCCCGACGGAAGCAGGCGCTATAGGCGCAAAGCCCCTTCGGCAGGTCGGCCGGGTCGAGGATCTCGTCCCGGTAGAGGTTGGTGACCGGCACTTCCGCGGTCGGGATCAGGAAGAGCTCGTCGTCTTTGACGGCGTAGGCATCGTCCTCGAACTTTGGGAGCTGTCCCGTCCCGGTCATGGACGCCCGATTCACCACCAACGGCACCCAGCACTCCTCATACCCATGCTCGGTAGTGTGAATGTCGAGCATGAAGTTCATGAGACTGCGTACCAGTCGCGCGCCGAGCCCCCGATAGACGATGAAGCCGGAGCCACTGATTTTCGCGCCGCGCGGAATATCGAAGAGGCCAAGGGTGGCGCCGAGGTCCCAGTGCGGGACGAGCGTCTCGCCATCTGCACGCGGCGTCCCCCAGCTGTGAACGACCGTGTTGTGCTCCTCACCGCCGGCCGGCACCTCGGGGACCGTGATGTTCGGCAACTCATAGAGCAGCTGCTGCACCGCCGCTTCCGCTTCGGAGCGGCGATGCTCCAAGCCACTGATGATCTCCCCGATAGCCCGTCCTTCTGCGATCTGGGCGGTGGCGTCCTCGCCGGCTTTCCGGCGCTGCGCCACGTCCTGCGTCACCTTGTTGCGGCGGGCCTGCTGCGACTCGAGCTCCGTGATGGCACTCCGCCGGTCGCGTTCCAGCGATTCGGCGCGTGCGAGGACCGGGCCCAGATCGTCGAGCTTGCCACGCCGCTGCATGGCATCACGAAGGGCGTCCAACTGATCACGCAGCAGGCGAATGTCGTGCATAGCGATGTCGAAAGGGAACAGCGGAAGATCGCGCGAGCGGCGATCAGTTCGTAGGAACGCCGGGGGCGAGGGAGCGGTAGCCGCAGTTGCGATTGATGAGCGACCGGAAGACAATCCGGCGGCGCGTCACGTCGATACTGTCGATGCCGAGCTTGGCGTAATACGGCTCGCCGTAGTAGCAGCTCGCGCCGACCACGCGGACCAACAGCGCCTCGCCAACGGCCACGGTGTGCGTGCTATCGTCGACGTATCCCTTGTCTGGCGCGAGCGCGAGCTGGTCGTAGACGGCCGTGAGCTTGAGGAAGCCGACGGGCGCCGAGGTGACCGGCGCCTGAGGCACCACCTTCTTGGCCGGCAGGATAATGACCTTGCCATCCGCCCCGATATCAAAGGCCACATCGAAATTCACCGCCCCCGTGGTCAGGAGCTGCGGGCGCACCAGCGATTCCGTGGAAAACTGATAGCCGGCGGGGAGACTGTTCGAGGAGCCGGTCATCGCGTACGCGGTGAACATTCGGCTCACATTCTCCGAAGTCGCCGGCTGCAGCGAGGACGTGGTGTCTCCGCACGCAGCGGCCGAGATCAGCAGCCCGGCGAGGAGCAGGCGGGACGACAGGGCGCGCACGCCGTGCCTGAAGGATGAAACACCAGCGAATCGTGACAACGCGGAATTCTCCGTGAGAAAGCGACCTTTGAGGTTACCGCTCAACTCGTGTCCGGGCAAGCGCTTCCGCTGCTTGACTTCACTCTGGGGCTGGCACACCGTTCCCCCATGGTCACCCTTCGGGAATTCGTGCAGGCGCTCCGTCGCCAGTCTGGTGTGGAAGCCGCCGTCGTAGTCGGCCGCGATGGCCTCCTTATTGACAGCGCGGCGGACACCGCCGTTCATGCCGACGGCCTGGCGGCCAGAGTCCCTGCGTTGGTCGCGGCAGCGGTGGCGACCGGGGCACCAGTGGGCCGCGGCGGGCTCTCGATGGCCGTCCTCGAGTATGAGCGCGGCTCGGCGATCGTGAGCCAGATGTCCCCCGATGTCTGGCTGCTCGTGTTGGTACACCCTCAGGGGCCCCTCGCCACGCTGCTACAGGACCTCCGGCGCTACCGGCATCAGATTACGGCACTGGCCTGACCGGTCGCCCTCTCTCCTCTCTGCGTGACTCTATGACTGTGTGGACCGTTGTCCTCGCCGGGGGCGTGGGCTCGCGATTCTGGCCACTCTCGACGCCCGATCGTCCCAAGCAGCTGCTCCCGCTCGTCGGGTCGGAGCCGATGCTGCTGGAGACGCTGCAGCGGCTCGAGCCCTTGGCGCCGCTGGAACGGACCTTGGTGCTCACCAACGCGTCGCTTCGCGAGGCCGTCCTCGCGATGACCCCGGGGCTGCCGCCGGAGAATGTGATCGCCGAGCCGCGCCCAGCGGGGACCTGCGCGGCACTCGCGTGGGCCGCCCGGGAGGTCGCGGAGCGAGATGGGCCGGAGGCGGTCATGGTGTGTGTGCACGCCGACTGGGCGATCGCGGAGGTGGAGGAATTCCAGCGCACGCTCGCGGAGGCCGCAGCGGTGGCATCGCGTGAGCAGGCGCTGGTGACCGTTGGCATTGTTCCCACCCGGCCCGATCCGGGTTTCGGCTACATCCAAGTGGGTGCGCCGCTGCATGGGGCCGTGCATCAGGTGCTGCGCTTCGTGGAGAAGCCGGACCGGACGCGAGCGGCCACCATGGTTGCCGAGGGGTATCTCTGGAATTCCGGGATTTTCGCGTGGCGGGTGGGTGATTTGCTCGACGAAATCCGCGCCCATACGCCGGAGGTTCACCCGGCTCTGGAGGCGGCCGGCGGCGATCTCGGGACCTTCTTCGCCACCGTCCAGTCGGTGGCGATCGACGTCGGTGTGTTGGAGCGGAGTGATCGGGTGCTGGTCTTGCCCGGGCGATTCGGGTGGGACGATGTCGGCACCTGGGCGGCGCTGCACCGCGTCCGCGCCCATGATGCCCACGGCAATGCCACGCACGGGCAGACCTTCCTGCTGCAGGCGGAGGGGAATGTCGTGCATGCCGAAGACAACGCCGTGGTGCTCTATGGCGTCTCGGATCTGGTTGTGGTGGTCCGTAACGGCTTGGTCATGGTGACCACACGGGACAAGGCGGCCGATCTCAAAACGCTGCTCGACGCGTTGCCGCTGGAGCTGCGCGGTCCATGATCGTTTTGTACGATGACGCGCGGGCTCGGCGCTTCGAACCGTTTGCGACCACGCGCCCGATCAGTGAGCTCCGGGCTGGCGCGCTGCTGGGCCGTGAGCGCTGGCAGCTGGTGCTCGATGCCAAGGCCACGGGCTTTGTCAGTGCGCCGCATCTGCACGGCTTCGAGGAGTTCACCGCACCACGCGCCGTCGATACGGTCATCCCAGCCGAATGCTGGCTCGTGAACAGCCGCGCCCTGCCGTCATTGGCACCGCACGATCTGACCTCAGCCGTGCGCATCATCCGGGTGAACGGCGAGATCGCGGCGGTCCGGTTGACGGACGCCCTGCCGGTGCAGGCGCTGGCTGATGGTACCGTGGCCTTGGCGACGCTCGCCCCGACGGCGGGTGCGACGCTCTCGCTGGCGGGCCGGTGGCTGGAGGCGCCGTGGGATCTCGTCCGCGATCTCCCGGCGCAATTGACGGACGACCTGCCGGCCCTCGCCGAACGGTGGGGTGTGCCGCGGTTGCTTCCAGCCGACAACCCGCACCACGCCGCGGTGATGGGGTCTGCGCCGGTGTGGTGCGCAGAGGATGTGGTGATGGAACCGTATGTGGTCTGTGACACCAGCGGCGGCCCGATTTTCCTCGACCGCGGAGTGCGCGTGCAGGCCTTCACTCGGCTTGCTGGGCCCTGCTACGTAGGTCCGGAGAGCGTGATCCTTGGCGGGCGCATCGCGGCCGCGTCGATCGGCGAGCAGTGCCGGGTGCATGGCGAACTCTCCATGTCGGTGCTCGTTGGCCATGCGAACAAAGGGCACGACGGTTTTGTCGGCCACTCCGTGCTGGGACGGTGGGTGAACCTTGGGGCGGGCACCATCACCAGCAACCTCAAGAACACCTACGGCGTGGTGACCATGTGGCAGCCGGGGGGCATGGTGTCCACGGGATTGCAGTTCGCGGGCTCCCTGCTGGGCGATCATGTGAAGACCGGGATTGGGCTGCGATTACCCACTGGGACCGTGGTGGGCGCTGGGGCCTGCGTGATGGATCAGATGCCGCCGAAGGTCGTGCCGCCTTTCGCGTGGGGGACCGGGGCGCCGTACGGTCCGTTCGCCCGCGAGAAGTTTTTGGACACCGCTGCGCGGATGATGACGCGCCGACAGGTTATCCTATCGGCGGAGCAACGCGACGGCCTCGCCGCGATGTATGATCAGGCACGCTCGGACGATCGCTGGCCAGACGCCGCGATGGCGCCAGCCGACCGCTGATTCTCGTTTTCCGTATTTCTCCCGCCTCGCCGCTATGCAGAACTATCTCCGCCTCTTTGCCCGCAATCGGACATGGGCCAGCGACATGCGGGCGTCCGATCCCTCGTATTTTGAGCGGCGCGCGGCCACGCAGGAACCGCATTTCCTCTTTGTCGGGTGTTGCGATTCGCGGGTCGCGGCGGAAACACTGACCGGCGCCAACCCCGGCGAGATTTTCACGCACCGGAACATTGCGAATCAGGCCCACCCCACGGACTTGAATTTGCTGTCGGCGTTGGAGTACGCGATTGAAGTGCTCGACGTGAAGCACGTGCTCGTGTGCGGGCATTACAACTGCGGCGGGGTCCGGGCGGCGATGGAGCCGCCGGGGCACCTGCTGGTGGATCACTGGCTCCAAGTGGTGCGGGATCTGCAGCTCCGACATCAGGGCGAGTTGCAGTCGCTCCCCAGCGAGGAAGCGCAGTTCAAGCGCCTGGTGGAGCTGAATGTGCTGGAGCAGGTATTTCAGCTCTCGCGGACGCCCATCGTGCGCCGTGCCTGGGCACGCGGCCGGCGGCCGATCCTGCATGGCATGGTCTATGATCTGCACGACGGATTGCTCAAGGAACTCGTGAGCGGCGTCGACGGCGAGGACCGCGCGCATGAGCTCCGCAACGCCGTGACGCACGAGATCGTCGAGGTCCCCGCCTCGCTGCATTTGGCGGAGTAACGGCTCACGCGAGACGTCGGCGCGTCCTGCCAGAAAACACACCGGGGGCGCCACGCGAACGTGGCGCCCCCGGCGCGTTTCCCACCAGTGGAGCAGCTTAGTACATGCCGCCCATGCCGCCGGGGCCACCCGGGCCACCAGCCGCCGGCGCCGCCGGCTCCTTCTTCTCCACGATCAGCGCTTCGGTCGTGAGGAGGAGGCCCGCGATGGACGCCGCGTTCTGCAGCGCCGTGCGCGTCACCTTCGTCGGGTCAATGACGCCGGCCTGCACGAGGTCTTCGTACGTGTCGGTCAGCGCATTGTAGCCGAAGCTGGTTTCCTTCGCCGTGCGGATCTTCTCGACGACGATGGAACCTTCCCCGCCCGCGTTCTGCACGATCATGCGGAGCGGCTCTTCGATCGCGCGACGCACGATGTCGACGCCGATCTGCTCATCGCGCTCCGCGACCTTCACGCCCGCGAGGGCATGCTGCGCGCGGATCAGGGCGACACCGCCGCCCGGGACGATGCCTTCTTCGACGGCGGCACGCGTGGCGTGCAGCGCGTCTTCGACACGGGCCTTCTTTTCCTTCATTTCCGCTTCCGTCGCGGCGCCGACATTGATGACGGCCACGCCACCGGCGAGCTTCGCGAGACGCTCCTGGAGCTTTTCGCGATCATAATCAGAGGTGCTCTTCTCGATCGCCGAGCGGATTTCCTTCACGCGGCCTTCGATGTCCTTCGCTTCACCGGCGCCATCGATGATCGTCGTGTTGTCCTTGTCGATCACGATGCGCTTGGCCGAGCCGAGATCCGTGAGGACCGCGTTCTCGAGCTTGAAGCCGACTTCGTCGGACACGACCTGACCCTTCGTGAGCGTCGCGATGTCCTGCAGCATCGCCTTGCGGCGATCGCCGAAGCCCGGCGCCTTGACGGCGCAGATGCGGAGCGTGCCACGGAGCTTGTTCACGACGAGCGTCGCGAGGGCTTCGCCTTCCACGTCTTCCGCGATGATGAGCAGGGGCTTGCCGAGCTGCGCGACCTTCTCGAGGACCGGGAGGAGGTCCTTCATCGCCGAGATCTTCTTGTCGTGGATCAGGATGAGGGCGTTCTCGAGGACCGCCTCCATCTTTTCCGGATCCGTGACGAAGTACGGCGAGAGGTAGCCGCGGTCAAACTGCATGCCGTCGACCGTCTCCAGCGTCGTCTCGAGGCCCTTGGCCTCTTCGACGGTGATCACGCCGTCCTTGCCGACCTTCTCCATCGCTTCCGCGATGAGGTTGCCGATCTCGGGGTCGTTGTTCGCCGAGATGGTGCCGACCTGCGCGATTTCCTTCTTGCCGCTCGTCGGGACGGAGATCTTGCGGAGCTCTTCGACGATGCCCGCCACGGCCTTCTCGATGCCGCGCTTCAGCGCCATCGGGTTGGAGCCGGCGGTGACGTTCTTGAGGCCTTCGCGGAAGATCGCCTGGGCCAGGACCGTGGCGGTCGTGGTGCCGTCACCCGCGAGGTCCGACGTCTTGGTCGCGACTTCCTTCACCATCTGCGCGCCCATGTTTTCGATCGGATCCGCGAGCTCGATTTCCTTCGCGACCGTCACGCCGTCCTTGGTGACCGTCGGGGCGCCGAACTTCTTGTCGATGACGACATTCCGGCCCTTGGGGCCGAGCGTCACCTTGACCGCCTCGGCGAGCTGATCGACGCCGCGCTTGAGAGCCGCGCGCGCGTCCACGTTAAAATGCAGTTCCTTCGCAGCCATGATTGCTATCCGTTCTCGAGGGTTCGAATCAGTTCAGGATCGCGAGCACATCGGACTCGCGGAGGATGAGGAGCGCGTCCCCATCGATGGTGACTTCCGTGCCGCTGTACTTCCCGTACAGCACCTTGTCACCGACCTTCACGTCCATCGGCACGCGGGTTTCCTTCTCAAACCGGCCCGGTCCAACCGCCACGACGACGCCCTGCTGCGGCTTTTCCTTGGCGGTATCGGGGATGTAAAGGCCACCGCGCATCTGCTCGGTTTCCTCGAGCGGCTTGACGACGACGCGATCGGCGAGCGGCGCCACCTTCGCGGCACTCTGATTAGCCATAGGTCCTGGACTCCTGCGAATGTGTCAAAGGATCGAACGAGTTACCCAGTTGCTGTTAGCACTCCATGCATTTGAGTGCTAACGCAGGGCGGAGTCTAACGGGACCGGCGGGACGCGTCAAGAGTCAATCGGTCGTGCAATAAAATGGTAAAGCGTTGCAATAAAAGCATTTACAAGGCTGCCAACTCCGCCGAAACGGCACACCCGCCTAGTCAATCTCAGCCATTTCGGCGGTCCACCTGTCAAACCGGCGGCACTATGCAGTCGCCGCGCCGACGTCGCCGCCGTCCGTCAGGCGAAGCGGAGGGACCCGCTTCGCACCGGCGCCATTGCGACCCCCGCCGCGTCAACGAGCGTGAGCGATCCGTCCGCCGAGATCCCCGTCACCTGCCCCGACACGGGCGCCACCACCCACCGCCCACGTGCCAGATCACGCGCCGACCACGCGGCCAACTCCGCGGGGGTTAAGTGCCCCACCGCCTGCGTGACGGCCACAAGCCGAGGGACGACAGCGCTCAGCAGGGCGTGACGCGGCACCGCGGGACCGACGGCCGCGGCGGCTGGCAGGTCGTCAGGCACCACGCGATTGATCCCGACCCCGATCGCCAACCACTCGGGTACGCGCTCCCGCCACCGCGTCTCCACAAGAATCCCGGCCACCTTGCCATCGTCGAGAAACACGTCGTTCGGCCACTTCACCCGCACCGTGCCACGCACCAACGGCGTCAGCGCCTCCGCGACCGCGAGACCGATGCGCAGCGCAAGGACATCCAGCGCCGCCAGCTCCGGCCCGCGCGCGATCAAGGTCATCCAGACCCCGGCGCCTGCCGCCGATGCCCAGGAATGGCCACCGCGGCCACGGCCGGCCGCCTGACGATCGGCCAGCACCAAGGTGCCAGCGGGCGCCCCGGCCGCCGCGAGGTCATGCGCCAGATCCATCGTGGACGCCACCACCTCCCGATGAACCAGCGCGGACAGCCCGAGCGACTCGGCGGACGGGAGTTCACCATCACCCTCCCCCGTCGGCCGCGCGTCCGCCTCAGCCACGCAACACCAGCACGAGGACCGCCGCCGCGAGCAGCAGGCGATACGCGGCGAAGACGCCGTAGCTGTGCTTTCCGACGAAGCGCAACAGGACGGAAATCGCGAGGGCACTGCTGATCGCGGCGGCTGCCACCCCGGCCAGCAACGGCGCGGAGAGCCCTTCTGTACGAAGCGCCTCCGGCACCTTCAGCGCGACCGCCGCGGCGGTGATCGGCATGCTCATGAGGAAGCTGAAGCGGGCCGCGCTCGCCCGATCGAGCTGCAACGCCCGGCCAGCCGTGATCGTGGACCCGGAGCGCGAGACCCCCGGAATGAGCGCAAGCACCTGGGCACACCCCACCAGAATGGCGTCCTTCAGGGTGATCTCTTCGATCGACCGGCTCCGCGGCTGCCACCGATCGACCGCCCACAGGATCACGCCCATGGTGGCCAAGGTGCACGCAATCAGCGTGGGCGAGCGAAAGGTGGATTCGGCGTAATCGTTCAACAGCAGCCCGCCAATGCCCCCCGGAATCGTCGCCACGATCAGGTAGACCACGCGGCGCTCATGCACCGTGGCCACTTGGCGGGTGCGCACAATGCGCAGTGCCCCACCCACCATCTCGATCCATTCCGCGCGAAAGTACCAGAGCAACGCCAGCAGGGTGCCAAAGTGCAACGCGACATCGAAAGCGAGTCCCGGATCGGCGAAGCCAAAGAAATGCGGGGCCAGCGTCAGGTGCGCCGAACTCGAGATAGGAAGAAACTCCGACAGGCCCTGCACGAGCCCGAGCAGAATGGCATTGAACAGCGTCACAGCGCGTTGGGCTGGAGATGGGAGGGCGTCTGCGCGAGCACCTGCCCGTACAGCGCTTCGTATTGTGCGACGACAGCATCCTCGGAGAAACGCACACGCGCGTCGGCCGCGGCGGCTGTGCTCATGGCCTGCCACCGGGCCGAGTCCGACAGCAGCGCGATGCCTGCGGCGGCCATGGCCTCGACATCACCCACCTCGCACAGCACCCCCGTCACGCCATCTTGGACAACTTCCGGCAATCCACCGGCCCGCGCGCCAATCACCGGCACGCCCGAGGCCAACGCCTCCAGCGCGCTCAAGCCGAAGGACTCCTTATCGCTCGTCAGCAAGAAGAGATCCGCCCCGGCCAGCAGCGGCGCGATGGCATCGATCTTGCCGAGGAACAGCACCCACTCCGACACGCCCAGCTCCCGCGCCTCCGCCTCGGCTTCCACGCGGTCCGGACCATCGCCGATCATCACCAGCAGCGACGGCACCTCCGCCGTGATGCGCGCAAAGGTGTGCACGATATCCCGTACCCGCTTGACCGGCCGGAAATTGGAGATGTGCATGAGCACCTTGCGCCCCTGCACCGTCTCCGCCGGAATGGGGAACCGATGACGTGACCGGTCGTACAGCGCCGGATCAATGAAATTCGGGATCACCTGCACATCGCACCCCACGCACCCGAAGGCCCGGTTGGTCTCGTCGCGCAGATACTCCGACACCGCCGTCACCGCGTCCGACCGTTCGATCGAAAACTTGGTGATGGAAAAGAAGGAGCGCTCCTGGCCCACAATGGTGATGTCGGTGCCGTGGAGCGTGGTCACCACGCGGACGTCGCGGCCTTCATCGCGGAGCATCTCCCGCGCAATCCACGCGCTCGTCGCATGGGGAATGGCATAGTGACAATGCAGCACGTCGAGCTGATGATCCCGCACGACTTCGTGCATGCGCGCCGCCAACGCCAAATCGTAGGGCGGATACTCAAAGAGCGGATAGCGTCCGACATCGACTTCATGAAACCAGACGCGCGGCAGGAAGTTGGGGAGCCGGAAGGGCTGCTGATAGGTGATGAAATGCACCTCGTGGCCTCGGGCCGCGAGCGCAATGCCCAGCTCCGTGGCCACGGCCCCCGATCCCCCGTAGGTCGGATAGCAAGTGATGCCGATTTTCATACGCGCCCCTCTCCGGTTGACGACCACCACACCATCGCCTGCGCTGCTGCATCCGGCATGCCACTGTCGAGCAGGGTCACCTGCGCGGCCGGCAGCTGATGCCGGAACCAGGTGCGCTGCCGCTTGGCATACTGCCGCGTCTCAATGGTAATCCGCTCGATCGCGTGGGCCATCGTACACCCACCCGACACCGCGGTCCGCATCATCCCGTAGCCACTCGCCTGCCACGCTGGCGCATCCGCCGGGACGGTGGCCATGAGGGCCCGAACCTCGTCGGGCCACCCCGCCTGCACCATCGCCTGCACCCGCAGCGCAATACGCGACGCAAGCACCGGCCCCGGATCCACCACAAGATAGTGGACCGGACGCCGCACGGGTGTTGGCGCGTCCACTGATGCAAAGGCGTGACTGAGGCGGGTGCCGGAGAGCAGCACGGTCTCGATCGCCCGCCGTTGCTGGGCATGGCCAAGCGCAGCGCGGACCGGGTCCAGCCGCACACACCAGCGGTGGATCGCCTCCCGATCGAGCGTGGCGAGGTAGTCCTCAAGGGCTCGACGGCGCTCGGGATCGAGCGACGGGACGGCGTCCAGCGGCTCCACCAGCGCGCGGATGTAAAAACCGGTACCCCCCACGATCAACGAGGGGCGCCCCGCGTTCCGCGCCGCCGCCATCCAGTGCTCGGCGTCTGCTGCCCAGCGATGCGCGGAGTAGCGCTCCGTTGGCGGAATGATGTCGATCCCCGCGTGCGGGATCTTTGCCTGCTCTGCCACGGTGGGCTTGGCGGTCCCGATGTCGAAGCCCGCGTAGAGCTGTCGAGAATCCGCACTGATGATGGTGGCGCCGATCTGTTCTGCGAGCGCCATGGCGATCGCCGACTTGCCGGCGGCGGTCGGGCCCACGATCACGCGCAGGGGATCTGGTCCCTCGGCACTCATGTGCGCCCGAAGCGACGGTCGAGTTCGTCCCAGGAGAGGCGTACGATGGTGGACCGCCCGTGCACGTCGTGCGCCGGCAGGCGCGTGTCGGCGAGCGCGAGGAACAGTGCCCGCATCTCGGCCGGGGACAGCGCATCGCCCGCTTTGATAGCCGCCTTGCACGCCACGGTGGCCGCCAATCGCTCATGCCGAGCCGCATCGGCGCCCTGACGGTCACCCGTCAGCGCGGCCAACGTATCCCGCAGACAACGCTCGGCATCAAAGCGCGGATGCGGCGTGGGGACGGCGTGGACAATCAACGAATGGCCACCAAAGGGCTCGATATCGTAGCCCAGCATGGCGAGCGGCTGCCGATGGCGATCGAACGCCTCCGCCTCGTCATGCCCTAAGTGCATGGTGAGGGGAAAGAGCAAACGCTGCGAGGGAGCATCCCCGCGCTCGAAGGCGCCCAAGAAGCGCTCATAGAGCACGCGCTCATGCGCCGAATGCTGATCGATAAGCACGACGCCGTCTTCATGTTCGAAGAGGAGATACGTGCGGCGCAGCTGCCAGAGCGGCGGCACGGTGATCGCCCCAAGCGGCGCATCGACCGACGCCGCAGCGGCGCCATCGCCCATGCCGTGGGCGGCCGCGTCGGCCGCGTCGTTGGCGTGATAGGTGGCGGCGTCGCCAGCGGCGGCATCGGTCGCTGGAAGCGCAAAGAGCCCGTCGCGCGGCGGAGCCTGTCGGAGCGCCGACACATCGAGGCCGTGCGTGAGCGGCGCGGTGTCGGAGGCCGCGGGGGACCACGAGCGCCAGCCGATCCCCGCGCTGGCATCGAAGAGACCGAGGGCACGCTGCACCGCCTGCGCGACGACCCGCTCCATTGGCCACCGGTCGCGAAAGCGCACCTCCGCCTTCGCCGGATGCACATTCACATCGAGATCGCCCGCGGGCAGCTGAATCCGGAGTACCAAGGAGGGTCGCACGCCCGCCGGGATCGTGGAGCGATAGGCCGACTCCGCGGCGCGCACGATGCCATGGTCGCGCACCAGCCGCCCATTCACGATCAGCAGGACGCGGCGCGTCGCCGTTCCCACGTCGGCGGGGCGCTCCACCAAGCCACTCACATGGATGGGCCCCTGCACATCGTCCACCGCCACGAACCGCTCGATCTCGCGATGGCCCCAGAGCGCGGCGAGGCGGGTCCGCAAGTCGGCCGCGACGGGCAGATCGAGCACGTTGCGTCCATCATGCTGGACGACGAAGTGCACGTCGCCACGCAGCACGGCGATCGCCTGCATCGTCTCCAGAATCCCCCGCCACTCGGACCGCGCCGAGCGCAGGAATTTCTGGCGCGCGGGGGTGTTGTAAAAGAGCCGGAGGACGCTCACGGTGGTGCCCTGCCGCCGCGCGACTTCGGTGGTCTCGCGTACGGCACCACCGGCGACACGCACCAGCGTGCCGCGGCCGTGCGCTGTCGCGGTTTCCAGCTCGAGCTCGGAGACGGAGGCAATCGCAGGGAGCGCTTCCCCGCGGAACCCAAAGCTGCGCACGCCGACCAGCTGCTCCGCGCTGGTGATCTTCGAGGTGGCATGCCGCGCGAGGGAGAGCACGGCATCCTCGGGTTCCATGCCGCTGCCGTTGTCCGCGATGCGAATGAGTGCCCGCCCGCCGTCCTCGACGGTGACTGTGACGGTCGTCGCCCCGGCATCGAGGGCGTTCTCGACCAGCTCCTTCACCACGGAGGCCGGGCGTTCGACGACCTCGCCGGCGGCGATCTGATCGGCAACAGCGCTGGGGAGAATGGCGATGCGGGACATGCCGAAGGCTAGCGAATCAGGGGACGCGCCGAAACGGCGACGAGGCGCGCCGTCGGGAGCCACCCGCGGCGTCCATCGGCGTGCTGGGCGCGCATCCAGCCATCGCGGGACTCCAACACACGGACGACATCGCCCGTGGTCACCCCACCGAGCGCATCGGCATCGGCACCGGGCACGAGCCGCATGGTTTCGGGACGCGTGACGACCGCCAACCCGGTGGGATCCAGTTGTCGCTGGCCCCACCACGCGCCACCACCAAGTGCGAGCCCTGCCACCACCATCCCGACGGCCGAACGCACGAGCCACGGCGCCTGCGGAAGGTTGGCCCCAGTGGCCTGTCGACGGCGACGCCATCCCCATCCGGCGAGCAGCAGCCATCCCGCGCACCAAAGCAGCTGCGCCCCTCGCCAAAGCGCCGGTACGGGAATCAAGGGCACATCGGCGATCCCGCCACGCGCGCCGGCCGGCAGGAGCGCCAACCGCTCCTGCAGATCCACCGCGAGGGGCTCAATTCGCGCGGCCCGTTGCCAGGCCACCACGGCACTGACCGTGTCCGCCGCCTGCCATGCGGCGGTCCCCCAATTCACCAGCAGCGCGCTGTTCATGGGCTGTTGGGCCACCAGCACGGCATACCGCCGCTCCGCCTCGGCGAACCGGCGACGGGCGTAGGCGCCCGCCGCCGCTGCGACCGCCTCGGTGCTCACGGTTGGGAGCACCGGCTGTAACGCCGGATGCGCATCGGTCCGCATCGTCGGTGCGGGTGTTTGCGGCGCCGTCAGAGCGACGGCGGCCTGGAGTGGTCGCACCCCACCGAGAAACACCAGCAGCCCCACAAGCGACAGCACCGCCCCCAGCCGTCGTCCCGTTGCGGGGGTGACGGCCTCCTGTTCCACCCGACGCAGCAGCTCTGGAGCCAGAGCCGCCGCGCGCTCCGATTCCGTGCTCGCACCAGCGCGCTCTGGAGCGAAGCCCAGCCGATCGAGTGCTTCGAGCAGCTGCATCACTTCGCGCGTGAGCGGTTTGGACACGCCATGCCGGCGAAGCGCCCGCTGCATCGCGATGCGAGACGCGAGGCGGTCCGGTGGCAGAGAGAGCCGAGCCGCGAGGCCGTCGAGCAGGAGACGCCGAGCCGCCCGGGCGGTGCGCCGCGGCGCGGAAACGGGCGCCGACGGGGTGAGCGGCTCGTCACGCGTCGCACGCACCGTCCGCGACGTGCCCGTGGCGCTCGCCGACGACGTGCTGGTACGCGGCGCACGGAGGAACCAGAGTGCCGGCAGCGGAAGGAGGGCCAGCACCAGCCACCAAAGCCGTGTGACACCGTCCGGGGTGGGTGTGCCACCGAGTGGCTCAGCAAGTGGGCGCAGCGGCAACGTGACGTCGGTGGTGCTATCTCCGGGTGCCGCGATCGCCCCTGAGCGGACCGAAAAGGTGAGCGGCGCACTCTCCGCGACTTGGTAGCGCCCCGCATAGGGATCGAAATACGGATAGCGCAGCGCGGGCAGCGTGTCGCGGCCATCGCGCGTCGGCGTGAGGATCCATTCGAATTCCTTCGTGCCGCGCACCATGACGCCGCCGCTGTCGATCTGGACCCGTTCCGTCCCCGCGACCAGTGTCGCCCAGGGCAGCTCGAGCGCGGGGCGCGGGAAGAGCTTCACATTGCCCGTCCCTTGCACGCGCACCGTGAGCACCAGCGGTTCACCCACGCGGGCCATGGTGGAGTCAAGACGGGCCGCAATGCGAAGGACGCCCACGGCGCCGGCGTAGTCGGCCGGCCGCCCCTCGACCGGGAGCGGTTTGGCGACAACGGTGGTGCTTTCAGCCCGCACCAAAAACTGCTCCTCGCGGCTGTAGTAGCTGTTGCTCGCCGGAAGGTTGTAGGTGAGCTGCGGTCCGGGGATCCCTTGGAGCCCGGATTCCACGGGAAAGAGCGCCCGCTGAAAGATGTGCGCTTCATAGGGGACGCCATCGAAGAGCCGAGCGGCGACTTTGATGGACGGACCGAGATCGTAGGCCATGAGGCCGCGCAGTTCCGGTGGTACGAACTCCGGATTGCGACGGAGCTTCGATCGGGCGTCGGCGCTGAGCAGCACGGCCACTTGGTAGGTGACCTGCTGCCCCACGTAAACAGACTCCGGCAGCGCGACCGCATGAAAATCGATCGGGCGCCGCGGATTCACCTGGACACGATCGAGAATGGCCGTGGCCGACGGCTGGGCACCCACGGGCTGCGTGAGCGCCACCAACCCCATGAGCGCCACCGACCGCGCGACGCACCGGATCCAAGACGAGACGAGGGCGCCGGTCACCAGTCCTTCCCCTTCGGCGGCACTTTTCCCTTCGGCTGCTTTCGCCCCTGCACATCACGCTCCTCGCGCGCCGCACTATTGAGGAGCGCTTCCGCCTGGCGTTGATCCATGTTCCCCTGCGGCGGAGGCGACGACTGCTGCGGCGATTCGCCACCGCCCCCTCCCCCGCCACCGCCACTCGGTGGCGGATGCCGCAGAGCGAGCTCGTAATTCCACTGCGCCTCGGGATCATTCGGGCGTTCGGTGAGCAACGCCCGATAGGCCGCGCGGGCTGCGGCGTAGGCTGCGTCGGCATCCGGATTCTCCGGCGTGCGCCCCAGCAGCAACTGCGCGAGCCCCGCGTTATAGCGGGCGCGCATGCGCACCTCGCCGTCGGTGGCGCGGCGTACCGCTTCCAGCATGTCGACAGCCGGCGTCAGGGAATCGGCGCCCAACAGCGCCGTCCCCAAGTTGTACCGCAGCATGCCGCTACTGTCGCCTGCCGCCATCGCCTCGCGATAGGCGCGCACAGCGCCGCGCACATCCCCCTCGGCAAATCGCACCGCGGGATCTGGGGGGAGCGTGCAACCGGCAAGGAGTGTGGCCGACGCCGCCAGCGTGGCCGCTCCCGGCGCTCGTGACCGCACGCCATTGCCGCACAGCTGGCGCCACGAGTCATAGAGCAACAGGAAGAGCGCGGGCAACAGGAGCCAACGGAAGCGCGGGACATGATCCTCGCGGGACGAGGACGCCCGCTCCGCGGTCCGAAGCCGTCGTAACGCCGCACGAATCCGCGAGGCCTTATCTGACGCCTCGGCGGCGACAAACGTCCCCCCGGCGTCGGTCGCCACCTGCTGCAGCAGTTCAGGATGGTACCGGGTCACCACCACGCGACCCTCTTCATCGCGCTTCTCACTCACCGTATTCCCGTCACGCACCGGGATGGTGCTCCCGCGCGTGGTGCCGAAGCCGACGGTGACCACATGGATGCCTTTCTCGCCCGCTTCCTTCGACGCCGTGGCAATCTCTTCGGTGGATTCGAAGGCCTCCCCATCACTGAAGAGTACGAGTGCACGGTCGGCGGAACCATCGCTCGCGAGCAGCAACTCCGTGCCCTGCGTCACCGCACTGGCAATCGAGCTCCCCGCCTGCCCCACGACACTCGGATCGAGATTGTCGAGAAACAGCTCAATCGCGCCGTCGTCGGTCGTGAGCGGCGTGAGAATATAGCTGCGGCCGGCGAAGGCAATCAGCGCAATGCGATCGGCCGGCGCTTGGGCGCGCAACCGACGCACTTCCTGCTTGACCCGTTCCAGACGCGACGGGCGCACATCCGGGGCCATCATGGAGAGCGACGCATCAATGGCAATGGCCATGTCGATGCCGCGCGCCGACCGCGGTCCGCGAGCGAGTCCCCAACGGGGTCCGGCCAGCGCGAGCCCAGTCAGCGCCGTCACCAGCATCAGGCGCACGGTGCGCGCGGTACCGGGCGCCACCGGCCCACGCAGCAAGCGCACGAGCAACGTGGGATCGGCATAGCGGGCCAATCGCGCCGAACGCCGGAGACGCCGCACCCGACGCAACCGCCAAACCACAAGCGGCACGAGCAGCGCGGCGAGGGCGAGCCACGGCAGATCGAAGAGCAGCGGCGGGAGCTGACTCAGCATACGCGCACCGTACTGCGCATCATGGAAGCACGCTCGATCGGGCGACCAACCACAGCTCGCCGATCAAGGCCAGCAGGGCGAGCGCCGCCGGCCAGAGATACCACTCCACGTAGCGCACATACGCGCGCTGTTCGACAACCGAACGTTCGAGCTTATCGATCTGCTCGTAAATGCTTTGCAGCGCCTCGGCGTCACGAGCACGGAAGTACCGGCCGCCCGTGGTGGTCGCGATCTCCGTGAGCAGCGCCTCGTCGATTTTGACCGGGCGATTCTCATAGCGCAGTCCAAACAAGCTGCGACTGACGGGAACGGGCGCCATCCCTTCGGTACCGACGCCGATCGTATAAATGCGAATGCCGAAGGTGCCGGCGGCGTGCGCGGCGGTGCGCGGATCGATCGCGCCCCGGTTGTTCTCGCCATCGGTGAGCACAATCATCACCCGTGACCGCCCCGGGGCATTCCGCAGACGATTCGCCGCCGTGGCAATGGCGGTACCAATCGCCGTGCCGTCCTGCAGCTGTCCGATCTGCAGGTTATCGATCGCCGAGAGCAGCACCGGATAATCGGTCGTGAGTGGCACCTGCGTGAGCGCCTCCCCAGAGAACGCCACGAGCCCCACCCGATCGGACTGCCGTCCCATCACGAACCGCTTGACCTTTTCCTTCGCCACCTCCAACCGGTTCTGCGGCTGAAAGTCTTCGGCGAGCATGGAACTGGAGACGTCGACGGCGAGAGCAATGTCGATCCCTTCACTCGCCACGGCACTCGCACGCGCGCCGGTCCGCGGCTGCGCTGCGGCGATGATCAGCGCCGCAACGGCGAGTGCCCGCAGCCACGGCGCATAGCGCACCGCCGAGGCCTTCGGGCGCGGCCCCTGCAACAGCGCACCCAGCATCGGAAACGGCATCGCGGCGACCCGCGTGGTCGCGCGCCGACGGCGCCACCAGAAGGCGGCGGGAATCAGGAGGAGCAACAGGAGCACCGAAGGGTGCGCGAGATTGACGCCGAAGAGCGTCAGGCCATCGCGCTGCCACGAGACCCATCCGGGCCACGACAGGCGGTTCCAGAGAGCCGAGAGCTCACTCATGCGTTCGCCCCCGTCGACGTCGACGGCGACAGCGTCGCCGATGCCGATGCGGCAGCGCGATCGGCCTGCGCGACGACGTCGACAAAGGCGCGGGCGCGTTCCAACAGTGCGAGGGCCGCCTCAGCGCTCACGGTCCGCTGCGCAAATTTTACGGCATCCGCCTCCGCCAGCAGACTCACCAGCAGGTCCCGAGGCAGCAGCGCATCACCACTGACCGCCGTGAGCAACTCCGCGCTCGTCCCGGCGAGCGACAGCGCGGGGCGACGGGCGGCGAGGTAGCTGCGCACCACATCGACCGCGAGCACCACGGCCCGTCCCGGCTCGCCACTCTCGGGGAGCGCCAGTCGATCAAGATGCGCGAACTGTTGGAGCGCCTCGTCGTAGGGGGTGCGCCGTTCGGAGGCCACGGGGCGCGGCGCACGCGGCGTGCGACGGCGACG
This sequence comes from Gemmatimonadaceae bacterium, assembly GCA_037134115.1. Taxonomy (GTDB): domain Bacteria; phylum Gemmatimonadota; class Gemmatimonadetes; order Gemmatimonadales; family Gemmatimonadaceae; genus Gemmatimonas. The sequence continues at coordinate 47,114 of JBAXMW010000015.1, forward strand.
CGACAGCCACCAGAGGAGGGCGAGCGCCACGAGCACCACCCCGGCGGGCCACCACCGCCGCCACCAGGGGACGAGGCGCGGAAAGAGCGCCCGCGGCGGTTTGGGGACACGCTGCGCCGTATCACCCGGCAACACTGAGCGGACGGCAATCGTGGCGATGGGGACACTGACCGGGATATCCCCCGCAAGCGTGTGCACCGTGACGGCGGGGAGTCCAAGGGGCAGCGTGCCCAGATCCCAAGCGGCCAGCGAGTACTCCGCGGTCTCAATGCGCATTGCCGGACGCGCCGTCGTGCGCAGCTGTGGGGGCTGCCGCTGGCTCACCACCGCCGCGGTGTCGGTGATGGTGCCCCATGTCACCGTCGCATTGCTGGAGACGGACATGGAGAGCGTCGCCGTGAATGGCTGGCCGACGCTCACCGTCTCCGGGTACACCCGCACGGTGACGGCATAGGCCGGCGGCGCCACGCCGAGGGGCAACAGCGATTGCGGGGCGGCGGCTGGTGCCTGCGCAGCGGTTCTCGCACTGGTCGGCGCCTTGCCCCGAGCCATCGCGCGCGCGGGCTTCCGCGCAGTTGATCGAGATTGCGCGACGGCATCCTGCCGCGTGGCGAGCAGCGCGGTGAGCAGGGCGGTGAGCAGGGCGAGGGCACCGTGGCGCACCCCACCCCAGCGGGCGCGGCGACTCATAGGGGCTGCGTCCTCGTACGGACGGCGCCATGCGGCCGACGCATGCGGGCCCGGAAGAACGCGAGCAGGGGATCGACGTAGCCGTGCTCGGTCTGCACGATGATTTCATCGAGCCCCAGCCGATCGAACAATGCCATGCGCTGCGCTTCCACCGCCTGCACATGCGCCGCAAACGCGGCACGGACGGCCGGGTGCGAGGTATCGATCTCCAGCCGCTCCCCTGTTTCGGGATCTTCGAGCCGAGCGGCGCCGATATCCGGGAGCACGCGATCGGCCTGATCGACCAGCGTAACCGCGATCACATCGTGCCGCTGCGCCAGCCGGGCCAGCGGACGCTCGAGCGCCGGCGTCAGAAAATCCGAGCAGAGAAAAATGATCGATCGATGCGGCAAGACCCGCATGAGGCGATCCACAGCACGATCAAAGCCGGTACGGGGGGACTTCGGTACCGTGACCAACAGATCGCGGATCAGTCGCAGCACATGCTTGCGTCCCTTCCGCGGGGGGAGCACATACTCCACCTCATCAGAAAAGAGCATCGCCCCGACGCGATCATTGTTCCGCGTGGCCGTGAGCCCCAACACCCCAGCCAGTTCAATCGCGAGATCGTGCTTGAAGTGCGCACGGGTGCCGAAGCGGGCGGAGCCGGAGACATCGAGCGCCAGCATGATCGTGAGCTCGCGTTCCTCGACGTACCGCTTCACGAAGGGCCGCCCCATGCGCGCCGAGACATTCCAGTCGATGGTGCGCACCTCGTCACCGGGCTGGTATTCCCGGACCTCGGCGAACTCCATCCCCTGCCCCTTGAAGACCGAGCGGTATTCCCCGGCGAAGCGCGAATCCACCAACCGACGGGTGCGCACTTCGATGCGGCGAACCTGCCGAAGAATATCGGCAGGGATCGCCGCAGCGGGTGACGGATCGGCAGTGGCCACGAGGGACCGTGCCGGGCTCAGGGGGATTCGACGGTGGCGAGCAGCCGCGTCACGATATCATCGCTCGTCACCCCTTCGGCGTCGGCCTCGAAGGTGGTGAGGACGCGATGCCGGAGGACATCAGGGGCGATGTGCTTCACATCATCCGGCGTGACGAAGGCGCGCCCGCGCAGAAACGCATGCGCCCGGGACGCCTGCGCAAGCGCGATCGTGGCGCGTGGGCTGGCCCCGAATTCCACATACGGCAGCAGATCCTTTGCACCCGCTTCGCCCGGTTTCCGCGTGGCGTGCACAAGGTCGACGATGTAGTCCACCAGCCGATCGTCCATGTACAGCTCACTGATGCGCCGGCGTGCCTCCAGCAGCTCCGTCGGTGATGCGATAGGCTGAATGACCACCTGATCGCCCCCCGCCATACGCCGCAGGATTTCGCGCTCTTCGTTCCGCGTCGGATAGTCGACGCGGAGCTTCATCATGAAGCGATCGACCTGTGCTTCCGGGAGCGGATACGTCCCTTCCTGCTCAATCGGATTCTGCGTGGCCAGTACGAGGAACGGCTCGGCCAGCCGATACGTGGCGCCACCAATCGTGACCTGCTTTTCCTGCATGGCTTCCAACAGCGCGGCCTGCACCTTCGCGGGGGCCCGATTGATTTCGTCGGCGAGAATGATGTTCGCGAAGATCGGGCCGTGCTTGACCTTGAAGGTCCCGGTCTGTTGGTCGAAAATCTGCGTGCCGACCACGTCGGCGGGGAGCAAGTCTGGCGTGAACTGGATGCGCTGGAACGAGGTGCGCACCGTTTCCGCGAGAGTCCGCACGGTGAGCGTCTTGGCGAGGCCCGGGACCCCTTCCAGCAGCACATGGCCGCCGGTGAGGAGACTGATGAGCAGACGCTCCACCAGATATTCCTGGCCGACAATGCGCCGCGATACTTCGCGCAGCACGCCCTGTGCGAGCGCCGTATCCGCGCTGTGGCTTTGTGTGGTCATCGCGGTCTCTCTCCCCTTCGCGCGCCCGCAGGCGCCGTTCCCAGCCGATCCCGCCGTCCGCCGGCGCCGTGCCCTGCACGGCGCCCACGATCACGTCGGAGCAATTGCTTCCAGTACCGCGAATTCCTTGGGCGTCAGCGCGCGTGTTTCACCGGACGCCAGATCGCCGAGGCGCACGGGCCCAAACCGAATGCGCACGAGTCGTTCCACCTCGAGCCCCAGCGCATCGCACAACCGACGCACTTCATGCGTGCGCCCTTCAGCGATGGTGATCTCGAAGCGCCACCGACGCTGTCCGAGGGGTTCCGCCGAGACATCCCGCGGCACCACCAGCCCATCCTCCAATTGTACCCCGCGCCGGGCAGTCCGGACCGCAGTCACGGCATCACCACGCACGATCGCCTCGTAGGTGCGTTCCACCTCGCGGCTCGGATGCGTGAGCGCGTGGGCCGCCCGTCCGTCGGTGGTGAGGAGCAGCACCCCTTCGGTCATGTAGTCCAGACGGCCGACATACACCAACCCGGGCACCGCGTCCACGAGATCGAAGACCGTCTGTCGGCCCGCCGGATCGCGCTGCGTCGTCATGACCCCGGCCGGCTTATTGAGCACGATCCACCGATGCGTGGCGACCTGCACCGACACTGGTGCGCCATCGAGGGTAATGCGATCCGTGGTGGGATCGACCACCTGTCCGATGGTCGCGATCTCGCCATTCACGGCGACGCGTCCTTCGGCGACCGCCTTATCGGCCTCGCGCCGCGACGTGACACCCGCGCGCGCCAGTGCGCGCTGAATGCGCATCGGTCCTTCGGGCTCGGCCTTCACCGTGCCACCCTTGCCTGCCGACCCGGGGGCCGGCCGTAGCCCCTTGGCGGGGCGTGCGGGTTTGGTGGGTGCCCCGGCCTTCGGTGCCCCGGCCTTCGGTGCACCAGTCTTGGGTGCCGGCGCTGGTGCCGCATTGACGGCAGCGCCACGGGAGGCGGGTCCCTTCGGGCCCTTCCCCGCCGAACCCTTGCCCGAGGGGCCCTTTCCGGCCGGGCCCTTACCCGATGCGCCGCGCGGTGGGGCACCGCGTGGCGTGCTCTTGGTGGAACGGGAGGAACGGGTGGCGGGGTCGGCCGAGGCCGTCCGCTTCCCAGCGCCATTCGCTCGTGCGGGGGGTCGTCCGGGGCGGGTCACTCCGCGACGGCCGTGCTGCCGGCCCCGCGCAGCGCAATCGCGAGCTCGTCGGCGCGGGGCAGCTCTTCGAGATGCCGCAAGCCGAACTGCTCCAAGAACTGGGCCGTGGTGCCGTACAGCAGCGGCCGACCAATCCCTTCGCTCCGACCGACAATGTCGATCAGACCGCGCTCATGCAGCGACTTGAGGACACTGCCCACCGCCACGCCGCGGATCTCTTCGATTTCCGCGCGACCAATCGGCTGCCGATAGGCGATGATGGCCATGGTCTCGAGGGCGGCCGCGGAGAGTCGCTGCGGACGCACGGCCACCTGCGCACGTTCGATCGCTTCGGCGTACTCGGCGCGCGTCAGGATCTGCCAACCACCACCCTGCTCCACCACTTCCACGCCGTGCCCGTCGACGTCGTAGTGCTCACGCAATTCGTCGAGGGCCGCCGAGACCGCCGCCGGACTGGATTCCGGATCGAGGGTCGCGAGCGACTCGAGCGACAGCGGGCGGGACGCCGCGAACAGCGCCGCTTCAAGCAGCTTCGCTAATGGCGTCACGGCAGATCTCCACAGAACCGAAGGCGCGTGGCTGCGCAATTCGCAGCTCGCCAAGCTTCGCCATTTCCAGCAGCGCGAGGAGCACGGACAGGATCTGCCAGGGCTCTGCGTCACGACCGATCAAGTCCGACCACCGCGCTTCGCGCCGAAGGCTCAGCACCATGCGCACCGTCGACATCGCACCGGCCACGTCGAGGGCCCGGGGCACGACGTCGTGCAGCACGGGTTCCTTGGCGGTGCGGAGGACGCGATCCACGGCGCCGAGCAGATCGGTCAGCGTGAGCGCGAGCGGCGCCGAGATCGGGGTGATGTCCGCGGTCTGCGGGACCCAGCGCCGGTTGAACTGATGGCGGCGCTCTTCGCCCCGATGCTCGAGGAGGTCGACCACTTCGCGCATCTGCTGGTATTCGAGCAGGCGACGCACGAGTTCCGCGCGCGGATCCTCCCAGCTCTCTTCCCCATCGGCGCGCGGCAGCAGCATCTGCGCCTTGATGCGCAGCAGGCGGGCGGCCATCTCCAGATAATCGGCCGCTTCGTCGAGCCCCAGCGTGCCAATGCGCGCGAGGAACTGCTCGGCGACTCGGGCGATGGGAATGTCATAGATGTCGACCTGTTCGTCGCGGATCAGCGACAGGAGCAGATCGAGCGGGCCGGTGAACTGGCTCAGTTCGACGACAAACGCCGGGGCGTCGCTGTCTGCGACTCGGAAGGCTGGGGCAATCACGCGGCGAAGGGGTTGGAGAGCATGTAAGGATAATAGATCCGCTCGGCCAGGAGGCGGAGCGCATACGCGGGGGCCAGCCAGGCATTGACCAGGGGGCGGCCAAAGCTCAGGAGGGCAAACAGGAGGAGCATCCCGACACTCCCGAGGCGCTGGTAGCCAAGCGCCCACTGGGGGGGGAGGAGGTACTTGAAGACATGCGATCCATCGAGGGGAGGGATCGGCATGAGATTAAAGGCGGCGAGCATGAGATTGATGAAGATCCCCTGCTCGAGCATGATCTGCAGCACGGCCAGTGGGCGTTCGGCGGCCGGGAGATAGGCGCCAAGGACCCCGACGAGGATGACCAAGGGAACGCTCGCGATGGCGATCGCCACATTGGCGGTCACGCCGGCCAGCGAGACGATGATGTCGCCGCGCTTGTAGTTCCGATAATTCCGGGGATTGACCGGGACCGGCTTGGCGCCGCCGAAGATCGGTCCGCCCATGAGCGCCAGCAGCAGCGGGAGCAGCACCGTCATGAAGGGGTCGATGTGCTTGGCCGGATTCCACGTCAAACGCCCCAGCGCATAGGCGGTGGTGTCGCCCTGCCGGAGGGCGGCATAGCCATGGGCATACTCGTGGGCGACCATTGCAAAGAGCAACGAGGGCGCTACGAGGGCGAGCTGCTGAAGAGCGTCCAACTCGGCGGGGGGCGACTGGTGATTCCAAGCAAATCGGACTTGGAAGGTAGCCCGGCGCACGGGTGGTGTCAAAAGCCGGACGGGGCGGTAGCGAGGCCGTGGGGCGGCCTTCCACGGGGGTTCCCGGATCGTCTGGCTGGGAGGGCCGGGTTGGGCCGGCCGCTCATGCGGTCTTGCCCCTCGCCTTGACCCAACCCCATGACCGGAATACCTTTACCAGTCTGTCGTGGACCATGTCGTGCGACGAGGGCGTTGTGGCGCCTTCGTGACGGCTGTGAGTCCTGTCTGTTTCGTCTCCAGTTCTGCTTCGAGGTTTTGCGTGCCGAATATCAAGTCCGCAAAGAAGGACCTGCGGAAGTCGCGTGCGGCTGCCGTGCGCAACCGTGCCCAGCGTTCGGCACTGCGTACCGCCGTGAAGAAGGCTAAGAATGGCGGTGGCGCCGATGTGCAGCTGACCGCCGTGTCGCTGCTCGATCGCGCCGCGCGGAAGGGGCTCATTCATCGCAATGCGGCCGCCCGTCAGAAGAGCAAGCTCGCGAAGGCTGCTGCCGCCGCTGCTGCTGCGTAATTGTTTGGCAGGATCACCCGTGCGGTGATCTGATACAACATGAGGGCCCGGACAGTGCGCTGTCCGGGCCCTCGTTGCGTGCCGGCACTTCTGGCGCGCGCGATCCGCGCGCCGTGCTCAGAACGTATTGAGCTCGCCGCCGCACCGCTCGCAGTACCACTCGGTGGGCAAATTCCAGCTCCGGCACGTCGGCTCCGCGCAGCGCAGCGTCTTGCGAGGATCACTCGGCGCGTCATCCGGCGACGCTGCCGCCACCGCCGGGTGCATCGCCGGGACCGCTGCCGGCGGAGCGCCAGCACGCAGGAAGGCGAGTTCGTCGAACAGATCCGCGTCGGCGGCGTCGGCAGCGTCGGACTCGACCGCTGGCTCGACGATCGCCGTGTCGACGACCTCCGCCTCGACGTCCTCCACACCGAAGTCCTCCGCGAGCACGGCATTCACCGCCGCAGCCGTGACCGGTTCGACAACCACCGGCTCACTATCCACATCCTCGACCGCCTCGGGCGCAGCGACTACGGTGTCCAGGGCCAGACCGCTCCCCTGCCCCATCGCGTCCGCCGCGGCGATCCCTCCAGCCTCCACCAGCAGCGCGCGCAGTTCGTCGCGCTCCGCTTCCAGCGTCGATCGGTCGGACTCCAGCGCACCGATCCGCGACTCGAGCGTCTCCCGCAACGCGTCCCACTGCGCCGGTTCGAACTCCCCCACCGCCGTGCGCAGCATCGCTTCGGCCCGCTCATCGCGTACCGTCGCCAACTCGGTGGTGAGCGTTTCGACCTGCCCCTCCAGCGCATCCGCTGCCGAGGCCAGCGGCCCCGCATGCGCATGCAACGCCGTCACGATCGCCGCTCGGCGCGCATCATAGTCCTGCTGCACGCGCGCGTAGACATGCTCGGGCGTTTCGCCACGACGCTGTTCCAACGCCGTCAGCCATCCTTCATAGCGCTGCCGCTCAGCCACCAAGGCGCGCACTTCTTCGATTGACATGGTCTCAGACTCCATCAGTCAGAACGTCAGCGGTTGAACGATCCATCAGTCGTCGGGCACGGGGCCCCAAGGCACGCAGCGCCTCCGCTTCGCCGGGTGGCAACGGCCGAGGGCCGCCCAGCCGGGTAGCGGCCAGCAGAATCTGCGCCGACTGCTCCACGCTCTCCATGCGCGTGACGGCATCTGTAAGCGTTCGCCCAACGACGGTCACGCCATGGTTCGCGAGGAGAAACACTTCGTGGTCCGCGAGGAACGGGTGCATCGCCGCACCAAGCGCTGGGGTTCCCGGCCGGCCATAGGGCACGAGCGCCACGCCTCCGACGACCACCGGGAGTTCCGGCAGCACATCGTCAGGAAGCCCCACACCGGCGGCCGCAAAACCCGTCGCGGCCACCGGATGGGCATGAACGACCGCGCCAATGTCCGGGCGCGCCCTGTAGAGCGTGAGATGCATCGCGACTTCGGAGGACAGCCGCTGCCCCGGCATCGGCGACGAGAGCAGCTCCCCCTGCAGATCGCAGTGCAGCACGTCCTGCTCGCCGATTGTCGCTTTGTCGATCCCCGAGGCCGTCACCAGCAGCGAACCGTCCTCGAGCCGCCGCGAACAGTTTCCCTCGGTGCCCGCGAGAATCCCGCGGGCGTGCAACCGACGGCAGCAAGCGGCCAGTTCCGCCCTGAGCGCCTGCTGCCCCATGGTGCTCGTCAGTCGGCGGCGCGGTACACCACGCGACCACCGACCACCGTCACGCGCGCCTGACCGGTGAACTCGTGGCCACCGTACGGCGTGTTCCGCCCCTTCGACTTGAAGGTGGCCGGATCGCAGCTCCAGCGACGATTCGGATCGAAGATGGAGACGTCGCCCAGGCTCCCGCGGGCGAGCGAGCCACCGGGGAGATGGAACACCTTCGCCGGCTTGCAGCTCATCGCATCAATCATCTGCGACAGCGACAGCACGCCGCGGTGCAACAGATAGGTGCAGTTCACGCCGAGGGCCGTTTCGAGGCCCACGATACCATTTGGGGCGTCAGCGAACTCGCGTTCCTTCTCGTCGTAGTGATGCGGTGCATGGTCGGTGACCAGCAGATCAATCGTGCCATCAGCGAGCCCCTGCTGCAGCGCTTCGATGTCGGCGGCCGTGCGAAGCGGCGGGTTCATCTTGGCGTTGGTGTTGTATCCGTCCACCGCATCTTCCGTCAGCGAGATGTGGTGCGAGCAGACTTCCGCCGTCACGTTGATGCCGCGTTCCTTGCCCCACCGCACCAGCTCGACCGATCCCTTCGTGCTCAGATGGCAGAGGTGAATGTGGCCGCCGGTGAGTCGCGCGAGGAGAATGTCGCGAATGACATAGATCTCTTCGGCTTCGGCCGGGATCCCCTTGAGCCCCAGCTTCGCCGACATCAGCCCTTCGTTCATCGCGCCGCCACGGGCGAGCGACATATCTTCGCAATGCTCGGCGACCGGCACGTTGAACGTGCGCGCATATTCGAGCGCGGTGCGCATGAGATGCGCACTTTCCACCGGCTTGCCGTCATCGCTGAAGGCCACCGCGCCGGCGCTCACCATTTCGCCAATCTCGGCGAGCGTTTCGCCCTTCTGCCCGAGGCTGATCGCGCCATACGGATAGACGCGCGCGAAGCCCGCCGCTTCGCCCTGCCGCTTCACGAACCCGACCGTGGCCTGGTTGTCGGTGACCGGCTTGGTGTTCGGCATCGCGCAGACGCCGGTGAAGCCGCCGGCGACTGCCGCGTGCGCCCCCGTGGCCACCGTCTCCACGTCTTCGCGTCCCGGCTCGCGCAGATGGATGTGCACATCGATGAACCCCGGCGCGATCACCATGCCGGCGCAGTCCACGACCTCGGCGCCCTCGGGGATACCGATGGAGGGACCGCAGGACTCAATCACGCCCCCGCGGACGAGCACATCGCCCACCACGTCCATCTGCTGCGAGGGGTCCACAATGCGTCCACCCTTGAGCACCAGATCACGACCCATAACATGCGACATCAGGCTACTCCCTTCTTGGCAGCGTCAGCGAGTTCCGGCTTGCCGCCGGCGAGGAGATAGAGCACGGCCATGCGAACGGCGACGCCATTCGTGACCTGATTGAGAATCACCGAGTGCGGTCCGTCCGCGACATCAGAATCAATTTCCACGCCGCGGTTCATGGGACCCGGGTGGAGGATGCAGAGATCGCGCGGGGCGCGTTCGAGGCGGGCCTTGGTGACGCCAAAGACCCGGTTGTATTCACGGAGCGACGGGATGTACCCCGCCTGCATCCGTTCCAACTGGAGGCGCAGGATGTTGAGTGCATCGGCCCACTCAATCGCTTCTTCGATGCGATTGAAGATCGTGACGCCCATCTCCGTGATCGCATTCGGCAACAGCGAGCGGGGGCCGCACACCCCCACTTCGGCGCCGAGCTTCGTGAGACCGGCGATGTTGGAGCGGGCGACGCGGGAATGAAGGACATCGCCCACAATGCAGATGCGGCGCCCGGCGAGGTCTCCGAAGCGATCGCGCAGCGTGAGCAGGTCGAGGAGCCCCTGCGTCGGGTGTTCGTGCGTGCCATCGCCGGCATTGATGACGTTCGACTCAATGCGTTCCGCGAGGAACTGGGCGGCGCCGGAACCCGGGTGGCGAATGACGACCATATCGATCTTCATCGCTTCGAGATTGCGGGCCGTATCCACAAGCGTTTCCCCCTTCGAGACGGAGGAGCCCGCGCTGGCGACGTTGACCGTATCGGCGCTCAACCGCTTTTCCGCGAACTCAAACGAGATGCGGGTGCGGGTGGAGGCTTCGAAGAACAGGTTGACGATCGTCATGCCGCGGAGCGTCGGGACCTTTTTGATCTGCCGTTCCGAGATTTCGCGGAAGGGGGCGGCCGTATCGAGAATGAGGCGGATCTGTTCCGCGCTCAGCGGGGCGAGGCCGAGGAGGTCCTTGCCGAGGGTACCGGGCATGGGTCAGTTCTCCTGATCGCGGCTGGCGATGACGACTTCGTCGCGGCCATCGAGTTCGGTGATCGCGACGTCGACGCGGTGTCCGGCGGGGACGGCGACCGTGCGCCCAATGATGTCCGCGTGGATCGGGAGTTCTCGGCCACCGCGGTCGATGAGGACCGCGAGGGCGATGCGGGCCGGGCGTCCGAAGTCCGCGAGTTCATCGAGCGCGGCGCGAATGGTGCGCCCCGTATACAGGACATCGTCCACGATGACGACCTTTTGCCCGTCGAGCGTCCAGGGGAGGTGCGTCGCGCCCATGACCGGTCGGGGGCCGACTTGCTGGACATCATCGCGGTAGAGCGTGATGTCGAGCGAGCCGCGCGGGATCGGGTGTCCGTCCTGCGCTTCGATGAGGCGTCCGAGCCGTTCGGCGAGTTGGACGCCGCGGCGCTGGATGCCAATGAGGACGAGATTGTCGGTGCCGGCGTTGAGTTCCACGATCTGGTCTGCCATGCGCCGCAGGGTGCGGTCAATGGCGGGCGCGTCGAGGACGAGCGAGGGCTTGGGGGGCATGCCGGAGAAGATAACCGAAACCGGGTTACTTCGTTTTGAGCTCGTTGGTGACGGACTTCACGCCGGCCACTTTGTGGGCGAGGCGTTCGGCGGTCGCGCGCTGGGCGTCGGAGGCAACGGTGCCGGCGAGTCGGACGTGGCCATTGGCCGTATCGACGTTGATGTCGAGGGCCCGGATACCGGGTTCCGCGATCAGGAGGCTTTTGACCTGGGTGGTGATGGCCGCGTCTTTGGCGATCTGGTCGGCCGATCGCTGGTCTTTGCCGATGTAGTAGCCCCCGACGGCGGCGGTCCCGACGGCGGCGACGAGGCATCCCTGCAGGGGGGCGGCGGCCAGCAGGAGCGTGGCGGCGGCGAGGTATCGGAACGAGATGGGGGTGCGCATGGCCATAAGTAAGGGGCGGCGGGCGCTTGAGACAACCGGCGCGG